>CAYLPH010000017.1:0-130184 GCA_964385495.1 uncultured Candidatus Solibacter sp. | reverse complement strand
CACCAGACGGCCGGGAGAAACGCCGCCACCCACGCCCCCGACGCAGCGATGCCGGCCTCCACCCCGTCCATCAGCGGTTGCGCCGCCGAGAACATCAGTTGGAAGACCAGAATGACTACCGTAAGGAACACGAGCGGCCCACCGAGCGGATGCAGAAAGACTTGGTCCAGACGGCGCGTCCAGATCGGCGGGGCGGGCGCCTGGTAGCCCGCATGCGACGCCACCTTCGCCGACCATTGCCGGCACTTCGGCACATCCTGCAGAATCGGCAACTCCACTGGCTTTGGCACCGCGAACTGACCGGCCAGGTAGTTGCGTACCATATCGAGACCTTCGCCCCGTGCCGCGCTCACCAGGGCCACCGGGGCGTCCAATTGCTGGGCCAGTTTCTCCGGGTCCACCTTGCCGCTGCGATTGGCCAGATCGTCGGCCATGTTTAGAACTACGAGCGCCGGTATGCCCTGGCTCAACACCTGCGCGGCGAGCATCAGGTGCCGCCCGAGATTTGTCGAATCGAGGATGACCAACACCGCGTCCGGCTTGGGGATGCCGGGGATGGTTCCTTCCAGCGCGTCCCGCGTCACGCGCTCGTCATCGGAGCGCGGCTCCAGGCTATATACGCCCGGCAGATCGATGAGGTCGATCTCGCGCCCATTGGGCAGACGCGCCACGCCCGTGTGATGCTCTACGGTGATTCCTGGGAAATTGGCGATCTTCTGACGCAACCCGGTCAGCGCGTTGAACAGCGTGGTCTTGCCCGCGTTTGGCGGCCCGACCAATGCAACAACTTTGCGCGCTCCGCTTCCCGCTACGGCGGCCGCGGGTCCCGCGCAATGCCCGGCGGAACTCATCGGACTACTCCGTCAGCCGGACTTGCAGGTGCCGCGCCGTCTCCCGGCGTAGCGCCACTTCCGACCCATCCACGCGAAACACGCGCGGATCCCCGCCAGGCGCGCTACGCGCGGCCGACACCACGTGCCCCGGTACGAATCCAAGCTCCATCAGCCGCCGCGCCGTGTCGGCCGGAACATCCAGGCGCTCGAGAACGGCCTGCTGCCCTTCCCGAAGCGAGTCCAGCGTGGACACCGGCCCGTTGTTGAAACTGAGTTGCATTTACCTAAAGTATCCGCGCGCCGCAGACCCCTGTCAAGTGCGGCCCCCTCCCTGCCCTGCGCCCTTTCTCGATAGACCCTATAAGTTTTTTCGAACGATTTACAACTGCGTGTCATGTTACGCTTGCAAAATAATCTGCTCCAGGAGGCCCCCGTTTCCCGCCAGGGAAGCCATGTCGCTGCTCCGTCCTACGCCTGGACATTCCATTAGGAGTTGCGATGAACCGCCTTTCGCTTATAGCCGTTTCTCTCTTCACTTGCAGCCTGCTTCCCGCGCAAACCTTCCGCGGAACCATTGCCGGTAGCGTCGCGGATCCTTCCGGAGCAGCCATCGCCGGAGCCGCCGTCAAAAGTGTTAGCACCGGGACGGGGCTTACCAGGGAAACCCTGACCACCAGCAACGGCGACTTCCTGATTCCTGATCTGCCGCTCGGCATGTATACCGTCACGGTGGCCAAGGAAGGCTTCCAGGTTATTAAGTACGACAACGTCGAAGTGGCCGTCTCGCGCGTCACCAACCTCGCCGTCAAACTGAATGTCGCGCAGCAGGCGCAGACCGTCGAGGTTACCGCCGCTGCCGTGAGCCTGGAGACCACCTCCTCGACGCTCGCCAGCGTGGTGGGCCCGCGCATGGTCCAGGACCTCCCCATGAACGGCCGCGACTTCCGCCAGATGCTGAAGCTGAACCCTGGCGTTTCCCCGGCCTCCAGTTCCGTCAACGGCATGCGCACCTCCGGCAACAACTATCAGATCGATGGCGCCGACAATAACGATGCCTTCCATAACACCTCCGCCGTGAACCAGGGCGGGGTCGCCGGGATCGCGGGCACGCTGCTGCCGGTGGAAGCCATCGACCAGTTCTCGGTGGTGACCAACGCCAGCGCCGACTTCGGCCGCAACGGCGGGTCCAACGTCAACCTGGTGATCA
The DNA here is from genome assembly GCA_964385495.1 of uncultured Candidatus Solibacter sp. GTDB lineage: Bacteria > Acidobacteriota > Terriglobia > Bryobacterales > Bryobacteraceae > CADEFT01. The sequence goes on along the minus strand of CAYLPH010000017.1, from coordinate 128,144 downwards.
AGTCCGGCACCAACTCCATCCACGGGTCGGCCTACTACTTCAACCGCAACGAATATTTCGCTTCCTTCTCTCCGTTCCAGAACCCCGCCACCGATAAAAAGCGCGTCATGCGGAATGACCAGTGGGGCTTCTCGCTGGGCGGCCCGGTGGTGAAGAACCGCCTTTTCTACTTCACGACCTTCGAAGGGCAGAAAGCCATCGCCAATCTCAGCCTGCGCGCCACGCATCCTTCCACCGCCTGGGTCAACGAAGCCCGCGGCGTGCTGGCCCGCTATGGCGTCCCGGTGAACTCCGTCGCTACAAACCTGCTCAGCTTCTGGCCGTCCCGCTACAACAACCTGCCTGCGACGGTGAACAACTTCGTCGCCGCCGATCAGAACGACTATGACAGCTACAACGGCATCGTGAAGCTCGACTTTTCGATCTCCTCCAATCACAGCCTCTCGGCCCGTTATTTTGGCGGCACCGGGAAACAGGCGGCCCTGGTGGCCGATGGGGTCCCTTATCGCGAGTACTTCCAGGTGGCGCCGAGCCGCATGCATAACGTGGCGCTTAACCTGACGTCGAGTTTGAGCCCGCGCCTGGTCAACCAGCTTCTGCTGGGCACTAACTATTTCCTGCAGGTTTTCAACGATGCCGACACCAGCTTTAATCCCATCGCCGCCGGCCTGAATACCGGCGTTCCGCAGGACGGCAGTCTGCAGGGTTCCCCCTCGCTGCGCATCACCAATTTCACGGGCGCCTCCGCCACCCAGCCGCTGGGGCGCATCGACACCACGGGCCACATCACCGATAACCTCAGCTACACCATGGGCCGCCACCAGTTGAAGTTCGGTGGCGAATATCGCCGCTCCCACTTCGATATCTTCTACGATACGAACAAGCGCGGCAGCTTCACCTGGGATGGTACCCGCGGCCCCTGGGCGACTGATGCGTCGGTCTCCGCGCCTCTCCGCTCCCTCTCCGACTACCTGGCAGGCTACGTTACGGGCAATAGCGGCGCGACTATCGTGCGCGGCCAGTTGCAGCGCGACTACCGCCAGAACACCTTCGATTGGTGGATCCACGACAACGTCCAGCTAACGCCCAAGTTCAACTTCAACTTCGGCGTCCGCTGGAGCTACGTTGGCCCGCTCTCCGATACCCGCGCCAGCATTACCGCTTTCCGGCCCGGCAAAGGCTTCGTCAACGTTGGCAAAGATGGGGAGGCCCTGTGGCCGAAGGACTGGAATAACTTCGCCCCCCGTCTTGGCTTCGCTTACAACCTGGCGGCGAAAACCGTGATCCGCGGCAGCTACGGCCTCTTCTTCGACGTTCCGCCACTCAACTTTATCGTCGCTAACACGGGTATGCCCAACGGCGGCTCGGCCGGCGTCCACGCCAATCCCGCGGGCTCCGACCCGGTCTTTACGCAAACCCGCAACAGCGTCAACATCGTCCCGAACGAGTTGATTTTCCCCACGAACGTTACCCCGACCAACGTGGGCGCTTTCGGGGTCAGCCCCGATTTCCGTACCCCCTACGTGCAGAACTACAATCTCAATATCCAGCAGCAGTTCAGTCCGAAGGTCATGCTGCAGGTGGGCTACGTCGGTTCGAAGGGCACCAAACTCAGCCTGCTGCGCTCGATCAACCCCTCCGTCAATGGCCGCCGCCTTCTTCTGGATCAGTTCCCGACCCTGGGCGCGATCAACATCCTGGAGTCGATCGCCAATTCCAATTACAACTCGCTGCAAACGCAGCTTCGCGTCACCCGCGTAAAGAACTTCACACTTACCGGCAACTATACCTGGCAGAAGGCGCTCGATAACGGCAGCAACGTGCGCAACGCGCTGCCCGCCAATAGCTTCGACCTGCGCCGCGAGTACGGGCCAGCGAACTTCGACATCCGCCAGATCTTCACTGGCTTTGTCACCTATGACGTCCCGGGACTCGACAAGCTGAAGCGCCTCACCAACGGCTGGCAGTTGAACGCGCTGATCACCGCGCATACCGGGGAACCCATCGATATGCTCTCCGGCACGAACCGCAGCGGCAGCCTGGATAACCGCGACCGCGCCGACCTGGTTGCCGATCCGTTCTCCGGCGTCGCCGCGCGCGCCACACCCTTCGGCGCCGTCCCGTACTTCAACCCCGCCGCGTTCCGTCCCGCCGCCGCAGGCACCTTCGGCAACGTAGGACGTAACGCCTTCTACGGCCCCGGCTTCGGCGCGGTGGACTTCTCGGTGTTCAAGGAAACCTCTATCAACGAGCGCATCAAAACCCAGTTCCGGCTGGAGATTTTCAATCTTACCGACCGGGCCAACTTCGCCAACCCCGGGGCCAACGTCAACTCGGCCTCGACGCTGGGCCTGATCACCGCCACCCGCAACGGCAACTCCTCGCCGGGCATCGGTTTCGGGGAACCACGCAACATTCAGCTCGCCTTGAAGCTAATCTGGTAGGTGAGAGCACCAGCGTTCCCCGCGTAACGCTTCCGGCCTCTCGACTGTCACACAGGCAGGATGGGGAGGAACGGTATCAATACAGCAACGGACGCGGCCGGCCCTTTTGCGAAGCGGGTTTACTCCTGCCGCTGTGGCCGGCCCGTCTTCTTTCGTAATACTCGCTGCCTTGGCTGCCAGTCGGAACTCGGTTACGATCCGCACCTGGCCACCATGGTAGTTATCGAACCGAATCGCGGCTCCGGCTTGTGGAAAGCCGTGCATGGGGCGACTGAACCCAGGGCGCGCTACCACCGCTGCGCCAACCTGACCACCGCCGCCGGATGCAACTGGCTGGTGCAGGCCGACCGTACCTATTACGGCCAGCCGTTCTGCCTCTCGTGCCGGCTGAATCGCACCATCCCTAATCTCAGCGTGGTGGCCAACGCCGAGCGCTGGCATCGCGTGGAGACCGCGAAACGGAGGCTGGTGTCTTCTCTGCTGGCGCTGTCGCTTCCGGTGGCATCGAAGGTGTTGGAAGACCCTCAAAATGGCCTGGCGTTTGATCTCCTCAGCCCGTTGCCCGGCGGCACCCGGGTTATTACGGGACATTCGAACGGCGTGGTCACCCTTAATATTGAGGAAGCCGACGACCAGGTCCGGGAACGCATCCGCAACGATCTTGATGAGCCTTATCGCACGCTGCTCGGCCACCTCCGCCACGAAACCGGCCACTACTATTGGGACCGTCTCATCCGGGACGACGCGCGCTGGCTCTCCGCCTTCCGCAACCTGTTCGGCGACGACCGGCAAAACTACTCCGATGCCCTCCAGTTCCACTACCAGCAGGGCCCGCCGCCCGATTGGCAGTCGCGCTTTGTCAGCGCGTATGCCAGTTCCCATCCGTGGGAGGATTGGGCGGAATCCTGGGCGCATTATCTGCATATGGTCGATACGCTGGGTTCGGCACAAAGCTTCGGTCTTGACGCCTCCAAAGTGGATCTCGAGTTCGAGCCCTTCACGAGCGATGTCCTGCACGACTCCGGCGATCCCGAGGCGGAGCACTTTCTTGGGTTGGTGAACTCCTGGGCCATGCTCGCGGCCGCCCTCAACGAACTCTCCCGTAGCATGGGTTTAGCCGACTTCTATCCGTTCGTGCTTTCGAAGGAAGCTGTCCGCAAGCTCCACTTCATCCATACCGTGATTACTCACAACGCCGCGTACGTGGCCACCTTGCGCCTGGCCTCCTGAGAAAACCTGCCTCGCGGCGGGTTACAATCGCGGGGTGAATCGCCGACACTTCCTTGCCGCCGGGGCTGCGCTGCCCCTGCTGGGCCAAGCCAAGCCCATCCCCATCATCGACACGCACATCCACCTCTACGACACCGCCCGGAAAGAGGGTGTCCCGTGGCCTCCCAAGGAAAACACGCTCATTTACAAGCCCACTTACCCATCGCGCTTCCGCGAGACCGTGAAGGGTATGAACGTGGTGGGCGCTATTGAAGTGGAATGCAGCCCCTGGTTCAATGACAACCAGTGGGTGCTTGATGTGATGGCCAAGGAGCCGGTCATGGTCGGTATGATTGGCAACCTGGAGCCGGAGAAGGCTGACTTCAAGAAGTCTCTGGACCGGTTCACGAAGAATCCGCTCTATCTTGGCATCCGGTATGGATACCTCTGGGGGCGCAACCCCGCCAAAGCCGTGGCCGATGCCAACTTTATCTCAGGCTGCAAGGACCTCGCCGCCGCCAACCTCACCTTGGATACCGCGAACGCCTCCGCGCAACTGCTTCGGGACATGGTTGTGCTGAGCGATAAGGTTCCCAACCTGCGCATCGTGCTGGACCATATGGGGGCTCTTTATCCGCCCAAAGATGCGGCCGGGCAGAAGCAGATGCTCGCCGACTTGGCCGAACTGGGCAAACGCCCGCAGGTTTTCTGCAAAGGCTCGGCGACGCTCCGCATGGTGGATAACCAGAAGGTGCCCTATACGGTGGCCGCTCACAAATCGCGCCTCGATCTGCTGTGGAAGACGTTTGGGGACGACCGGATTTTCTACGGCTCGGATTGGCCCAACAGCGATCCTTCTAATCCCTACTCGGACGGCCTTCGCGTGATGCAGGAATATGTCAATGCCCGCGGCCGCGAATCGGCGGAGAAATACTTCTGGAAGAATTCGATCAAGGCGTACCGTTGGAAGGCGCGCGATAAGTCGCAACCAAGCTAATGCCGACATTCACTACCGAAGAACTTGCCAATCGACTGGGCTGCCAATTGGCCGGCGACCCCGCGCTGGGAATAACCGGCGTTGCGGGCATGGAACAGGCCGGCCCCGACCAATTGACCTTTCTCGCCAATCCCAAGTACGGCGTGAAGGCGAAGAAGACGCGCGCCGGCGCGATGCTTGTCCAGGAGCCTATCGCCAACCTCAACCTCACCTTCCTCATCTCGAAGAACCCCTACCACGACTTCGCCCGGGCGCTGGGCTTTTTCTATCAACCGCCCGCGCCGCCGGCGTCCATCCATCCAACCGCCGTCGTTTCGCCGAGTGCCACCATCGGCCCGAACGCCTCCATCGGCGCCTATGCGGTCATCGGCGATGGGGTGACTATCGGCGCCAACGCCGTTATCCACCCGCACGTCGTTATCTATCCCGGCGTCACTATCGGCGATGATTTCCTTGCCCATGCCCATGCCGTTGTCAGGGAATACTGCACCATCGGCCACCGGGTCATACTGCAGAACGGCGTTATCATTGGCGGCGATGGCTATGGCTTCGCGAAGACCCGCGAAGGCACTCACTATAAGATCGTGCAATCCGGCGTCACCATCCTTGAGGACGATGTCGAGATCCAAACCAATACTTCCATCGACCGCGCTTCTATCGGCGAAACCCGCGTCAAACGGGGTGCGAAAGTCGACAGCCTGGTCCAGGTCGGCCATGGCTGCGTGGTGGGGGAAGACAACATCATCTGCGCCCAGGTTGGCTTGGCCGGCTCCACCATTCTGGAAAAGAACGTTCTGCTCGCCGGACAGGTGGGGGTCTCGGGCCACCTCACCATTCACGACAACGTCGTCGTCTATGCGCAGAGCGGCGTCGGCCATGAGACCCCCGCCGGCTCGGTGATCTCCGGCTCGCCTGCCTATGACGTCAAGCAGTGGCTCCGCACCATCACGGCGCTGCCTAAACTTGGGGATATGGTGAAACGCCTCCGCGAACTCGAAGATAAGGTCGAGAAGCTCTCCGCCCAGCAGCAATGAAGCAATACAGGATCGTCACCATCGGCGGCGATGGCATCGGGCCGCAGGTTGTCGACTGCGCCATCGCCGTGCTTGAAGCCACCGCCCGGCTCCATGGCTTTGCCTTCCAGTTCACGCCCGTCGACTGGAGTTCCCAGCGCTACCTGCAGAAGGGCGCCTACCTGCCCGAGGACTGGCGGGAGATCCTGCGCGCCCATGACGCCGCCTTTTTCGGCGCGGTCGGTTCCCGCGAGGTTCCTGATACGGTATCGCTTCACGGCTTCCGGATCGCCATGTGCCGCGGCCTTAATCTCGAAGTCTGCACAAGACCTGTTTGGGTGCCGCCCAACGTCCGTAGCCCTTTGCGGGATAGCTCCGGCATCGACATCCTGTTTGTGCGCCAGAACGTCGGCGGCGAGTACTCCGCGGAGGGCGCGTGGGAACATCGCGGTCTTCCTGATGAGGGCGCTTATGACGTCGCCCGCTACCAGCGTGACAGCGTCCTGCGCATTGCCCGCTTCGCTTTCGAACAGGCCCGCCTGCGCCGCGGCCAGCTTGTTTATTGCTCGAAACAGAACGCCATGCCCAACGGGATGGCGATGTGGGTGAATGCTATCGAAGAGGTTGCCGCGGCGTACTCCGGCGTGCGTTCCTACCACATGCTCACCGATGCCCTGGCTTACGAACTGGTGATGAACCCGGCTCAGTTTGATGTGGTTCTTGGCTCGAACGGCCACAACGATATCCTCACCGACATCGGCGCTGCTATGATGGGCAGCCTCGGGCTGGCGCCTTCTTCCAACCTCGATCCGACTGGGGCCAATCCGCCGATCTTCGAACCTACGCACGGGTCCGGCTTCGCGCATGTTGGCCGCGACACGGCGAATCCGCTGGCGCAGATCCTTACCGGCGGGATGATGTTCGAGTACCTCGGCGAACCTGCTGCGGCCGCCCGCATACGCGGCGCGGTGGAGCAAACGCTGGCTGCCGGCATCGCCACGCCTGACATCACGTTCGTTAACGGCCAGCGCGGGTCCGCCACTACCCCGGAAGTCACCGCCGCCGTGATCCGCGCGCTATAGAGAATCCCCCATGCCTACCGCCCTGCTAAACCGCATCGAGCGCTATATCGTCTGGGTGCCCGAAGCCCCGCTTCTGAACATCCACGGACCCCACAACTGCGTCTTCCCGCGCATCATCCTCGCCTTCCTCGATTCGAGCGGCACGCCCCTCGGCTACGCCGAGATTCCCTGCCATACCGAAGCGCTTGCGCTGCTGGAAAGCCCTGATCTGAACGCGCGGCTCACCGGCCGCAACGTAGAGGAACTCCCCGCCCTCCTCGACCAAATTGAAGCCGAATGGGGAGCCGATCGCGAGAACCTCGGCACCTCCTCCTTCGCCACGGGAGGCGTGGTCCATGCCATCGCCGCCCTCCGCATCGCCACCCTCGAAGCGCGCTCCCGCGCCCGCGGCATCTCCGCGGTCACCTTGCTCGATGAGGAGATCGGCGGCCGCCAGCATGAGGGCACCGAGTTCCTCGCCTATGGCTTCCTGGTGGAGGATATGGCCGGCACCAACCTTCCCTACCCCGAGCCCACCTCGAACTCGCAAGAGTCCTGGGATTACTGGCGCGCGGCCCCGGCACGCACTGCCGCGGAAATCGTCGCTCAGGCCGGCGCCATGATGCGGCATGTCGGCGCCAGCGACTACAAGCTGAAAGGCGGCGTCTTCTCGCCTCAAGCCGAACTGGACATCATGCGAGCGCTGCGGCAGGCCTACCCCAATGCCCGCTTGGACCTTGATCCCAACGCCGGCTGGACCATGGAGGAGGCGCACGAGGTCTTGCCTGAACTGAAGAAGGTGGTCACGTATCTGGAAGACCCCGTCAAAGGGCGTCCCGGCATGTACGAGCTTCTCCAGACGCACGGCGTGCCCCTCGCCACCAACATGTGCATCCGTTCCCGACTGGAACTGGAGGCCTCCGTCGCCGAGGGCCGCATCCCGGTGTCTATTCTCTTGATGGACGCCCACTACTGGCGCGGCGTGGAAGCTACGATCTCCGCCGCGGCCTTCGGTGCCGCCCATGGACTCACGATCGGCACCCACAGCAATAGCCATTTGGGCCATTCCCTGATGGTTATGGCCGTCACCGGGCTTTACTTCCGGAACCGCGTGCCTCTGGACACCCACTACCCCTGGGTCAACCCATCCGACGAAGTCTGGGACGGCGTTCCCGCGTTTCGTAGCGGCCGCATCATCCCCGATCTCAGCAAACCGGGCTTTGGTTTGGAGCTTAACCTCGATAGAGTCCGCCGCTCCCAGCGCCTGGCCCCACTGGGCGAGCTCGACCGCAACGATCAGAAAGTCATGCGCCAACGCCACCCACAGTGGAAGGAACAACCCGGCCGCTGGCTCTACTCCGGCCTGCCGGGATACTGATCGCGGGCTACAACCGCGGCGGCGTCGAGATCACGATTGCTTTCGTCGCCGTCACCCCCCGGTACGAGTGCGGCTCCGAGGAATCGAAATAAACGCTGTCCCCGGCGGTCAGCAGATGCTCCTCGCCCTGGTAGCAGATCGCCAGGTCGCCCTCCAATACGAATAGAAACTCCGCCCCATCATGGAAGTGCTCCTGCGATGGCGCCGACGCGCTCTCCGGAAACTCGGCCAGATAGGCCTGCAAGCCCTTCTCCTGCGCCGAGAACGCCAGCACCTCAAAGTAAAACTTCGGATCCGGATTGCCCGCCCGGTCCGGGAATCGCATCCGCTCCTTCGCCCGCACGACGGAGAACAGCTTCCGCCGCCGCCGGTCGCTGAAGAAGAAGTCGAGCCCGACATCGAACACCATGGCAATCCGCGCGAGGGTCGGCAAGGTTGGGATCAGCTTCCCGTTCTCCAGTTGCGACAGCATCGACGCCGACAAGCCCGTATGCTTACCCAGATCGACGAGCGAGATCTTCTTGCGCAGGCGTAGCAGACGAAGCTTGTTACCCAAGTCGTAGGTGGATAGGACCCGGTGGATCGTATCCTCGCTATTTTCAGTGTTCACAAACTTGAGTTTATCAGCAATCAAGACTTCGTGCTCGTTTTCTGTAGCACTGAAACCATCTTTGGTATCTACTGGAAACATCCCGCTCCCCCCTGTTACTCTGACTTTGGGACGCCACACCGGGCGCCTACCGTTCAAAGACTTCTGAAAGAGAAAGGGCGATGCAAAAAGAGGAGCTACCGCTTACCACACTGCCCGACGAAGAACTGGTTGACCTGGCCCAGGGTGGGCAGGACACCGCCTTCGCCGAACTCATGCGCCGTCATCATTCGGCCTGCGTGAAACTAGCGATGTCCATTCTGCGCGATCGGTCTGACGCCGAAGACGAAGTGCAGACCGCATGCTGGAAAGCATTCGAACACCTCGCCCAGTTCAACCGCGACGCACGTTTCTCCACCTGGCTTACGCGTATCGTTGTGAATCAGTGCCTGATGCGTCTGCGGCAACTGCGCCGCGCCAAGTTCTTCTATTTAGATGATGCGATGATCGGTGAGGAAGTCGGCACGCTGGACCTGCCGTCGCCCGATTGCACGCCCGAAGAACAGCTCGGCCAGCAGGAGTTGTCGAAAGTTTTGGCCCAGGAGATCCGCCGCATTCCACCGCTGCTGCGCAATGTCTTCCTGCTGCGCGACGTGGAGCAACTGCCCATGCAGGATGTGGCCGACCGTCTGGGCGTTTCGGTCGCGGCGGCGAAATCCCGGCTGCTGCGCGCCCGTACTGAGTTGCGCACACGTATGGCGCGTCATGAGGGACGGGGCGGCGCCGCCACGCTGCTGGGGTAGGTAAGTGGTAGAGCGAAAGTCCCCCGACATCGGTACTTTTGCTCTCTTGTGACGCCTGCCGCGCTCTGGGAGAATCGGACTAACGCAGATCGAAGGGGAGTGCGGAAGTACCGTATCCTGTCCGATTCCCCCGTGATCCTCCGAGCGCGGGGGCGTTATCCCTCGAGAATCCTTTAAGGGCGCCAGCCACCACCCGGCCGGCGCCCTCTTCTTTTACCCCAACCGGTACCAGCAACCGTACTACCGCTTCGTCCGGGACGGCAGTATGTAGATATTGGAACCATCGATCTGATGGCGCATTCAGGCCCCTTTGCCACAATGGGTTCAATACAGATTCAAGGGCAACGCCGCTTGAAGCGCCGATCGAAGCTTCGGCAGCGTTGCTCCACGAGAGAGTTGGTTGTTTTCGGTATGTGGGCGCCCGGTCTCCTCCCCGGGCGCCCTTCTTCTTTCGCCCGCTATGGATTGGCTTTTCGGGAAGATCCGTGATTGTGCGAAGATGTCCGCAAGCGAGCACATCGTATGACAGAGTCCCTCTCAATCCGTATTGATTGCGAAACCAAGCGACGCCTGGATGCTTTGTCAAGGCGGGCAAAACGCTCAAAGTCCTTCCTTGCCGCCGAGGCTATCGCCGCCTACGTCGAGGCGGAGGAGTGGAAGCTTGGAGAGATTCACACCGCGATCGCAGAGCTCGATTCCGGGAAGACCGTTTCGCACGAGAAGGTCTCCACTTGGCTGAAGTCCTGGGGTAAGCGCGGGGAGTCGCAAGCTCCACGAAGAAGGTAGTCTGATCTCGGGAACTCCCTACATCATCCCGTATCGCATTCGGAATGAACGGCTCGAACTTATGGCCGTCTTTCACGGTCGCCAGAAGTGGCCGAAGAAGCTCTGAAAAAGTCGCGGTTGACCCTGCCACGAACCGTCAGCGGCCTTTCCCCGTTGGGCCCATCACCCCAACTTGATAAACTACAGTCACCGCCATGGAACGTAGACATTTCCTGATAGGTTCAGCCGCGCTGGCTTCGAGCGCCATGCAAGCGCCGGCTTCCCCCAACGACACCATCCGCGTTGCTTGTGTTGGCATTCGCGGGCAGGGCCGCGCCCACATTGGCGCCTACTCGAAGATGGCCAATGTCGAAATCGCCGCGCTTTGCGATGTCGACGACAGCGTCATGCAGCAGCGCCTAGCCGACCTCGACAAGATGGGCAAGAAGAAGCCGGCCGTCTATACCGACCTTCGCAAGCTGCTGGAAGACAAATCCATCGACGCCATCTCGATCGCCACACCGAACCACCAGCACACTCTGCAAACCATCTGGTCGCTGCAGGCGGGCAAGCACGTCTACTGCGAAAAACCGTGCGCGCACAATATGTTTGAAGCCAAACAGATTGTCGCCGCCGCCCGCAAGTACGACAAGCAATTGGTCCAACACGGCACCAACTCACGCTCGGGGGTAGCCATTCGCGAGGCGATGCAGCACATGCGCGACGGGCTTATCGGCGACGTCTACATGGCCCGTGGCCTCTGCTTCAAGTTCCGCGACACCATCGGCCGCAAGCCGGTGGAGCCGGTGCCCGCCGGCGTCAACTACGACCTGTGGCTCGGCCCGGCGCCGAAGCGCGAGTTCACCCAGAATCGCTTCCACTACAACTGGCACTGGTTCTGGGATTACGGCAATGGCGACCTGGGCAACCAGGGCATTCATGAAATGGACATCGCCCGCTGGGGGCTGGGCGTGACTTACCCCACCAAGGTCAGCGCCATCGGCGGCCACTTTATGTTCGATGACGACCAGGAGACGCCCAACATCCTCAGCGCCAGCTACGAGTTCAACGTGGGCGGTAAGAAGAAGATGCTGACCTTTGAAGTGCGCCACTGGATGGTGAATCACGAAGGCGGTATCGGCGACACCGGCAACTTCGGCGCGGGCAACACGGTCGGCAATCTCTTCTACGGCTCCAAGGGCTGGCTTGCGATTGACGGCTATAACATCTATAAGAGCTACCTCGGCAAGAAGATGGAGCCCGGCCCTACGCGCAACGAGGCAGGCAACAACTGGCAGAACTTCATCGACGCCCTGCGCAGCGGCAAGCGTGGCGACCTCAACGCCGAGATTGAAGAAGGCGCGATCAGCACTACGCTGGTGCACCTGGCCAACATCAGCTATCGCCTGGGCCGCACCCTGAACTTCGACGCCGCCACCTATTCCGTACCCGGCGACAAGGAAGCCAACGCCATGTTCACCCGCAACTACCGCGAAGGCTTTGCCGTCCCCAAGAAGGTTTAAGACATCTTTCGATGAACAGAAGACAGATCCTCCAATCCGTGATGTCCAGCGTTGGACTCACCATGACGGCCGAGGCGGCGGCCCAGCAAACCGCGCCGGGGCGCTCCGCCAAGGACGCCCCGATCTCTCCCAAAGACAAGCTCCGCATCACGAAACTCGAGATGTTTCTGGTGAAGCCGCGCTGGCTCTTTCTGAAGATCCATACCAACGCCGGCATCACCGGCCTGGGCGAGCCGGTTACGGAAGGCCGCGCGCTTACCTGCAAACAGGCGGTCGAGGAAGTGGCGCCGTACCTCGTCGGTAAGGATCCGCGCGCCGTTGGCCACCACTGGCAGGCTATCTATCGCCATGCCTTCTACCGCGGCGGCCCAATCCTGACCAGCGCCCTCAGCGGGATCGACCAGGCGTTATGGGACATCAAAGGCAAAGCGCTCGGCGTGCCCGTCTATGAACTGCTGGGCGGTCCCACCCGCAACCGCGTCCGCGTGTACTCCCACGCCCGGACCCCGGAAGCCATCCAAGCCGACCTCAAGCGCGGCTTCACGGCGTTCAAAACCGGCCCCGCCAAACGCCGCCCGGCCCGTTACGTCGAAAGCCCCGCGGAAGTGGCCTACGCCGCGGAAAAGTTCGCCGAACTCCGCAAAGCCGCCGGGCCCGACTCGGACATTGGCATCGACTTCCACGGCGCCATCAGCCCGGCTCACGCCAAGATGCTGATCAAGGCCTACGAGCCCTATACGCCGATGTTCATCGAGGAGCCCTGCCAGGCCCAGAACCACGACGTCATGGCCGAGATCGCCCGTGGCACCCATCTGCCCATCGCCACCGGCGAGCGCGTCTTTACCAAGTGGGGCTTCCGCGAAGTGCTGGAAAAGAAGGCCGCCACCATCCTGCAGCCCGACCTTTGTCACGCCGGGGGGATTACCGAAGTCCGCCTCATCGCCGGCATGGCCGAGGCCTATTATGCCTCGATTGCCCCGCACAACCCGCTTGGCCCCATCTCGCTGGCCTCCGGCGTCCAGATTGCGGCGTCGATTCCCAATTTCCTCATCCAGGAGCAGGTCAGCCTGGGCGAGGGCTACATCAAGAACCCCTTCAAGGTGAAGGAAGGATACCTCGAACTGCCCACCGCGCCGGGCCTTGGTATCGAACTCGATGAGAATGCCATGGCCGACAAGATCGGTCATGACTGGCGCAACCAGGAAAGCTACGACGCCGACGACGGCAGCGTGGTGGACTGGTAGCTTTGGAACACACATGGACAAAAAAACAATTCTGACTAACATTGTTTCGATCGGAATCGTTCCGATTGTGCGCTGCGATTCCGCGGAAGATGCCGTGGCCGCCGTCGATGCGGTCTACGAAGGCGGCATCCGCGCCGTCGAGATTACGATGACCGTGCCGGGCGCCATCCAGGCGTTGGAAAAGGTGGCCGACAAGCTGGGCGATAAGATCGTGCTGGGAGCCGGCACGGTGCTCGATCCGGAGACCTGCCGCGCCTGCTTCCTGGCGGGCGCGCAGTTTATCGTCACCCCGGCGCTGCGCACGTCGACTATCGAGATGGCGCGCCGCTACTCCAAGCCCATCATGCCCGGCGCCCTCACTCCGACCGAAGTCCTGACCGCATGGGAAGCCGGCGCCGACTTTGTGAAGGTGTTCCCGGCCGGCAACATGGGCGGACCGAAGTACATCAAGGCGCTCAAAGGCCCGCTACCGCAGGTGGAAATGATTCCCACCGGGGGCGTCAACCTGGAAACCGCCGGCGAGTTTCTGAAGGCCGGTGCCGCCGCGGTTGCCGTGGGTGGGGAGCTGGTCGACGCTAAGAGCCTGAAGGAAAAGAAGTACGGCGCCATTACCGAAAAGGCCAAGCAGTACCTGCAGGTGATCGCCGACGCCCGCAAGTAAACCAAACGAAGCCATGTTCGAAGAACACCCCCCATCCGAGCCGTTCGTCATGGAGCGCAAAGGGAAACTGAAGGACATGGACCGCAGCTTCGACGTAGCCTACTGGCAGCGGCAAGGACCCAACGCGATCTTTGCCGCCGCCTGGGAAATGGTGGTCGAGGCCCATCGCTGGAAAGGTGGAGATGACTCCGAACTCGAACTTCAGAGATCTGTTGAAGTTGTTCGGCGAGTTCGGCGTTAGGTACCTCATCGCCGGCGGTTACGACAACGCCGAGCGTGTATATCGGGCGCTGGCGGCTTTCGGCGCTCCGCTCCAAGGCATCACACGATCTGACTTCGAAACAGAGGGCCTCTTCTATCAGATGGGCCGCCCGCCCGTACGCGTCGATATCCTCACGGGCCGGCTTCAGGATCTGGTTGATGTTGAAAGGTTGGAACAGTAGTCGTCAGCGACAGTCCCGTCTGCTTCCCCGTGCACGTTAGAATGAAGCATGGTGATCGACGGGCTGACCATTGAAGATTACGAGGCCTTGCCTGAGGCACTTGCCGTCAACCACGAACTGGAGGAGGGCAAGTTAGTCGACGTGTCCGGGAACACCTTGGGCCACAACCGTATCCGGGATCTGCTCTCCCGCCTTCTCGATTTTGCCGCACAACGTTCGTCTTTAGGGATGGTTGTCACGGAGCAGGAGTACGACTTCGACGGCAACGCCCATGCGCCCGACATTAGCCTAATCCGTCAAGAGGACCTGCCGAAGCGAGACCGGAAGAAGCGGGTGCAGCGGCTGATCCCCAGACTCGCCATCGAGATCGCCGCCGAGAATGACCGTGTCGATCGCCTGATGCGCAAAGCCGTCCGCTATCGGGCTTGCGGAACCCAGGAAGTCTGGCTGTTCCTGCCCGAGACCCGGCAAGCTTTGCACATGACGCCCACCCGCCAGGTGCTCCTGAACGCCGACGACAGGTTCGAGCCGGAATCAGTCCCGGGGGTGTCGCTGACCATCGGCGAAGTTCTCGATCTCGACTAAATCAAGCGTGGTATTTGACGGCCTCACTATCGACGAATAGGAAGCCCTGCCGGCCGCCCTTGCCGTCAACCACGAACTGGAAGACGGGAGATTAGTGGACGTGTCCGGAAACACGCTCCGCCACAATTGGATTCGCGATGCGCTGCTCGAAGTCTTGCAGGCCGCTGCAAGAGTAAGTGCGGCCGGCATCGTCGTCACCGGACAGGCGTTCGATTTCGATGGCAACGCCCACGCCCCCGATCTCAGCCTGATCGCCGCTGAAGACCTCTCCAAGCAAGACCCCGACAAACGCGTCCAACGCTTCGTTCCGAAGCTCGCCGTCGAACTCGCCTCCGACACCGGCCGCATGGAAAAGCTCATGAAGAAGGCGAACCGCTATCGGACCTGCGGCACCCACGAGGTCTGGATCTTCCTCCGCGAAACCCGGCAGGCCATCCACCTGACGCCTGCCCGCCAAGTCATCCTCCAAGAGAATGACGCCTTCTCCCCCGGCGTCTCCCTAACCGTCGGCCAAGTTCTCGATTTGAAGTAGCCGCCCGTCCCGCGGTCCATTGCGTGGGAAAACTCTTTGTTTGCTTCTTTTGTGAACGAAATTTGGCGGGAGAGCGGGTGACGCATCACCCGCGTATCATCGACCAGAGCTTAAGCGGAGACGGAACGCTCTTGCGCTCCTTATCAAAACTCAAGCCGCAGCGCCAGTTGCACTTGGCGGGGGGCGTTGACCTGAGATGCGATCACCCCAAAGGTTGGTGTGTTGAGAACCGTACCGGGCAGGCCGAACGACGGAGTGTTCGTAAGGTTGAATGCCTCCGCGCGGAGTTGCAACGTGCCTGTTTCCCATAGGCGGAAGGCCTTCAGCAGTGAGAGGTCGACTGAACTCAGACCGGGCCCGCGCACGTCCGGGAGTGAACGAGCGACGTTGCCGAAGGTGAAGGGAGCGGGTTGGGTGAACTGGGCAGTATCGAAAAAGCGCGACAGCCGCTGTTGGGGAGCGCCCGACAACGCCGCGGACTTGCCTGTAGAGTTGGGGCGCTGTCCCCCACCGAACGAGTTAGACGTATTGGGGGCGGTGAGGCCGATAGGAAGACCCGACTGCCGCGTGAAAATGCCGGTGATCTGCCAACCGCCAATGAGGGAGTTCAGGACCGGATGCAATGTGGGCAACAAAGGCTGTCCGTTGCCGAAGGGGAGCGGGGCGAGAAACGACAGGACGAAACGTTGCGAGATATCCTGCGCCGATAGGCTTCGTTCCGAGCGAAGGTCGTAGGCGTTCTGGAAAGACTGCGTGACGGAAGCGTTCTGCGCGGAGCTATCGTCAATCAACTTGGCGGTGGTGTAGCTTGCCTGTAGGAAAAGGCCATTGCTGAAGCGCCGCTCGAAGCGCAGGCCGAGGGCATGATAGGTGGAACTGGCGACCGGCGGCTGTTCGCTGGCGATGCTGTCGAAGTGTGGAAACGGGCGAAGTAGCTGCGCGCGCGTTGTGGTAGCGCCCGAAAGCGGACCCTTGGTGACGATTCCCAAGAATGGATTGGGTACCTGCTGGAGGAGCGCGGCGCCGGCGGCGAGTTGTTCGGGGCGCAACTGATTCATCGCGAGGAGGGGCATCGCCAGGTGTAGTCCGCGATTTCCCAAATAGGAAGCTTCGAGAAGGGATTCGCCAGGGAGATCCGTCTGCACGCTGAAATGCCACTGAAGGTTGTACGTGGATGCAAAGCTAACAGGAACTTTCGGGTTGAACGATTGACCGGCAAGTTCCGCCAAGCCAAGCGCGCCCTTGGTTTCCGCTACAAAGCCGGTCGCGAAGGCCTGAGTGAGGTAGGCCGCCGGAAGGAGCCCATCATTGGCGGATACCCAGTCCGTTTGCGTAAAGAACCCTTCCTGTCCTGGAGCGCCTGAACCGGAACTCACGGGATTGGGATAGAGCACGCCGAAGCCCCCGCGAAGCACGACTTTCGGAGCGGCGGAATAGGCAAAGCCCAATCGGGGCCCGAAGTTGTCGAAGTCATTGCCATACTGACGCCGCCCGCCATCCCGTTGGGCGAAGCGAAGGCCTCCAACAAGGTTCAGTCCGGTGAGGTCCGAAAGAGGATTGCGTGGAGTGGGATCGAACCAGCTAAGCTGGTCGCGGGATTCGGTGCGTGGCACGAAGAGGTCCCAGCGAAGGCCCAGATTGAGCGTCAACGTCCGGCTGAGTTTCCAGTCGTCCTGAATGTAACCGGCGAACACCGGAGCGCTGACGTTCCGCAGGAGTTGGCCGCGGGGAGAAGTGGAACCGGATCCGGCGCCGAGCAACAGACTGGCAACGCCATAACCTGCCGCACTGCCGGCTTGCAAGGGGTTCGGTCCCTGGGTGAAACCGCGCGTGAAGCTGAAGGCCGTCGATTCGCGGGTAACGGGGGTGAAGGCGTACAAGTAGCGCCGCACCTCTCCGCCTATCTTCAGGGTATGGCGACCGCGGACGTGGGTGACGCTTCCGGAGTATTGGTGGGTCGTGAAGGGTGAAGTCCATTGGGACTCGAAACGGTTCAAGGCCGCCACATCGCTGATGTTGAACTGCGGCAGCCCGTTGTAGATGTTGCCAACCGAGCTGAGCAGGGTGGCGTTAAACGGCAACCTATCGATGAAGTAGCCCTGCCGATCCTGGCCATCCTGATAAAGGCTGTATCCACCATGGATGTTCACAACGGTGGCATTGGACTTGAGCCAGGTGTAGTCGAGAGCCAAGTGCCGCGACTTCACCAACTGGATGGCGCCGTCGCCGAAACCGAAGGGAAGGGGCGGAGTCGAAGTCGTGGCTCCATGAGAGTAGCGGCCATAGAAGGCGTGACGTTCGGTCAAGGCGTGATCGATGCGGTAGTCAAACTGGCCGGAGTCGAAACCGGCCGCGGATCCGAGAAGGAAATTGTTGGCTGCGGTGAATGGGAGGCCGGGGGCATTGGGGTCCGGGTACAGTTCAAGTACTTTGACGGCGACGGGATCGAAACGGGCCGCCGGAATTGTATTTCCGGGGAACGGGGACCGGAGGAAGGTTGAACCGGCGCTTTGTGTGGTAAGCGGATCGTAGATTGTAACCAGTTGCCCGGAAGCGTTGCGGGTGTTGGAGAAGTTCCCGCGCCGTTGATCGGGCGTTGGCACCGTGCGGACCACGTTTTGGGCTGTTGCGCTGCGAAGACCCTCATAGGCCACGAAGAAGAACGTGCGGTTACGCCCATCGTAGATCTTGGGCAAAAACACAGGTCCGCCGACGCTGCCACCAAATTGATTTCGCTTGAAACTGCTGAGTGGAATACCAGCCGCGTTGTTGAAAAAGTTGTTGGCATCCAGGTTGCTGTTGCGTAGAAAGTCGTAGGCGCTGCCGTGAAGCTGATTGGTGCCGGTTTTGGAAACGATGCTAATCAGGCCCGCCCCGGTGTTGCCGTATTCCGCGGAAAGGGCATTCGTGACAACCCGGAACTCGCGAACCGTATCGAGGCTGGCCTGATAAGCGGGCAGCGAACTTGCGGCGCCCCCTGGACCTACGGCGAGGGCGGGCGATCCATCGAACAGAATTTCGATGGCCCGGTCTCTTGCTCCGTTGATTGAGATCCGGGCCGAGTTGGACCAATTAGAAGGGTCATAGTTGGGACTGGGAAGAACGTTCGGCTGCAGCGTGGCGAAGGCCATTCCCTGGCGGCGGTTCATGGGGAGGCTGAGCATCTGGCGATTGTCGACGACACCGCCGACGGACGCGTTTCCGGTCTCGAGCACGGCGCGCGAGGCGGTCACGGTGACGGCTTCGGTAGTTTGGCCTATCTCAAGTTGAAAATCCAGGCGGGCGATCTGATTGACTGTCAGGACGACGCCATCGTGGCTACTCGGCCGGAATCCGTTTGCCTGCACGAGAACGCGGTACTCGCCTGGAGGCAGCAGGGGAACGGCGTAAGAGCCCTCCGGATTGGTCTCAGCCTTTCTCACAATACCCGTGCCTTCATTGGTCACGGAAACCTTGGCGGAGGGAATCACGGCGTTCGAGGCGTCGGTGATTAGGCCTGTGATCTGCGCGGTTTGAGCAAAAAGCACCGCGGCGTGGGCCAGCAGCAACAGGGTGAGGCGCTTCATCGGGTAGTCTCCTTACCGGAAGCAGACGACAGCCCCGGTTCAATTACCAACACACCGTCCTCCCATCCGGAAGGAGGTAAGAATTCGGATTTCGGCAGGTCCGTCGCGGACACCGGAAGGGTGCTCCCGTCGCGCGGATCGAACCAGGAGAGCCGGGCGCCTTGGGTGAACTTCACTTCCGCCGGAGTTCTTTCGGGAAAGTACACCAAGGCGGTCTTGGAGTCGGCGCTGCGTAATGCACACTTGCGGGTTACTCCGCGCCCATGACCGGCGGCAATGAGGGTTTGGTCCGGAATCAGTGTCCACCAGCGGTGGCGAGTGTAGAACTTGCCGGCGATCGCCAGTTGCCGAATGCCGGCGGAGTTGAGCAGATCCTTCCAACTCTTGCCTCCGCTTTCCACGCCGAAGGCCCAGATGTGATCCGCGCCGCCTTTCGCGCTCGCTTCATGGCCATAGGTATAGCCGGCGCCCCCCGCCTGAAACGTTTGGTAGATACCGCGGCGAACGTCGAGCGGGCTCTTGAAAAAGCCTCCTCGCTCGACGGTCCAAGCCTCATAAGCGGATTCTCCGTTGACGATTGGACGGACGGGAGCGGTACGGTTGTATTCGGAGTGAATGAGGTCGAAGACCGTTTCGGGGTTGAACTGGCCAGTCTGTGCCATGTTGAAGTCGATCCAACGGTCTTCGGCGCCAAACCAGAACCCGGAGGAGCTAAAGGCAGCCGGATGGAAGGTGAGGAGAACACGGTCCCAGGCGGACGAGGGACGGTTCCAGGCAACGGATTTGCCACTGACGCCCTCGACGATCCCTTCCGCGAGGGCCCGGTAAATACTGAGAGCTTCGCCATTTCGTCCAGGAATGGTGTCGGCGCCGGGGATCCAGATGACGTGAGGTTCCCGGCGGAAGCGCTTTCCGAGAAATCCGCCATAGGCGCGAGCCTCCCCCGCGGTATATTGACGAGCGTTGGGATTGGCGCCGTCAACAAAATTGCTGCCCCAGAAGGGCACCAGCCCGATATGGAGACCGCGCTTACGGGCTGCCGAGACGAAGTAGTCTACGTGATCCCAGTAGTCGTTGTGAACTCCCGGTTGTTCCAGCGGGATTGAGGTTTCCGGATCGGTGGCGCTGCCAGCGAAAATGCGGTGGCCATAAACATTGCTCGGATTACGTTCGTCGACGCCGAGGCCTGGTCCGGGACTTCGCGTGAAATGCAGAACGGCCTGAATGACGGTGATGCCCTTGGCGCGCCGGTCGTCCAGGTACAGGTCGATCTCCTCGCGAGTGAGCCGCGCGGCCAGGTTCCAGGCCGTATCGCCCAGCCATAGAAAGGGCGTTCGGTCAGTATGTTCGATGTAACGGCGATTCGAGGAAACGCGCAAAGGTCCATGCTCTTCCCAACTCTGCGAGTAGCCGGGAAAAGAGACTATGCAAAGGGCGAGAAGCGCGGCGAGTGTCATCGAATATCTCCAGGGAAGGGACTGGACTCGGCGTCGCGGACAAGTTGGGCGGCGCGATCCAGTTCGGCCAATAACCGGGCGGCGGCCTGATTGGCGGTCATACCAGTCAAGCTCCCTCCCGCGAAAAGTCCTCGCGTCAAGACCCCTACCTGGCGTATCGCGGAGAGCAGGTCAGGACTAGGAGTTTCGTCCCCGGTATCAAAGTCAGGAGACGCAGCGGAAAGTACCGGCTCGACATGCAAGCGCAACCGGTCGATACTGGCGCGAAGGTTGGCCAGGTGAGCATCGCGCATGGAGCGCAAGGTAGCGCCGCCATCAGACCGCCAGGACTCCGGGGAAAACTTAGCGATCAGCCGCTGAGCCGCCCAAGCCTCCACCAGGGCGGTTTCCGAGGCGGAGACAGCGTCGCTTGTGAATCTGGCGGCCAAGGACGCGGTTTCGCCCGGCGATCCGATACGGCCTACGTGCGCCCGCACCTCCGCATCAAGGGGTATAGGGCCTGAGCGGACGACTTTGCGGGAAGGAACCTCGGCCGCTATGTCTGCACCGAAAGACGTGGGAGAAGCGGTCTGCAGGTGCACATAGGGCTCTCCGGAGAACGCCGCCTCGATCTCCGCTCTCCTGACCGGCGACTCCACAAGACCGCGGATGTACACAGCGCCGGCGGAGCCGGCTTCCGTTTCGAGAACTTCGCGTGTGCAAGCGTTCAGTGCATGGAGCAGTTCGTGGACACGAATCTCGCGTCGCAAAATCTCTCCGTACTCCAAACTCGCGGGCGGGGGCGGTATGTTGCGAGGCCTTCGTGAAAGCGGGGCCGGCGAGGGCCGCTGGCGAGTCGCAGAAGCTTCGGCGAAGCGAAACGACGCCGCAAGGGCCTCTCTGGACGGTCTCTCCAGGAGTTCCGGCGAAAAAGAGATCTCAAAGGCTTGCTCGGGAGTCTCGACACGGATCGTCTGGAGGACAACGCGGCGGAGGCGCGAGTCGATGTCGGTGATAACCCCCGTGACGAGGCGCGCGCCGTTGCGGGAGGCTATAACGCGAAAGCGATCCCCCCCAAAACCCGAAAGACGTTCGACGCGAACGCCGACTCCGTCCTCGCGGATAAATTCCGCGATGTTTTGTCCTAAGGAAAGCAACCGGGCGGGACTGCTCTCGAGCCAGCGGAGAAAGGCATCTTCCATATGCTCGACACGAATTGCCGCCGCGAAGACCGCAGGCAAGGGGATGGGCCGTCCAAGAGACCGTGGGGCGGCCTTAGCAAGCGCCAACTTCAGGGTTCCATCGGACCGCCAATGGGCCGCGAGACGGCCCGGCAGGGGGTCAGCCCAAACATCGAGAGTTGCCGTGCGGGAAGATCGCTGGGGCCTGGTGCGCGCGACTACAACTCGAAAAGACTGATGGACGGGATGTGAGGCGTAGGCTCGCTCTTCCGTGCGGGCTATCTCGAGGAGAGCCGCCAGTTCGGAGGCGGATCTGTGACGCGAGCCGAGGAACCCGAAAAAGGCAATGACGAAGAGAGTGACTGCCGTGGCGGCCCCGATGCGTAACCAAGAGAAGCGGATGGGCCTCTCCGAGGCAAACTCACGCTCGGCTGCATCCAATGCGGCCATGACGCGAAGGCGAAGGCGCGCATTCGAAGGCCCAGACGGCTGCGTCCTCATGTTCATGAGACGTTGGATCTGCTCTTCGAGCATCGCCGTGCGGGATCTGCATTCCCAACAGGACTGCAAATGCCAATCGACCATTACTCTCTTCCAGGGGGGCAGTTCGCCGTCCTGGAAGGCGAGCAGGACGGCGTCACTGTAATGGCGTAAACGCATGCCGTTTGCTCCGGGAATCGCTAGGGGCTGCATCGCCCGTGGCGGCGGCCGCCGACTTTAGCTTTTGAAGAGCGCGAGCTAGCATAGTGCCGACGGATTTCGCGCTAATGCCAAGTTGGGCGGCGATCTCGTGGTACCTTAGCGACTCCATGCGCAGAAGGAGAACCTCTTCCTCACGTGGGCTTAGGTCCTTCATCAGAGTATGGAGATCGTGTCCGGTAGTGGAATCGTAGGGTGGCACGCTTAAAAGGCCTTCTTCCTGGGCCGCTTCGAGGGCGCTCTCGAAACGTTCGTGACCGCGAAAGCGCTTCGCCAGATGATGTTGCACGACGGTCATCGTCCATCCTTTGAGATTCTCGATCCGCTCACCCTTGCGAAGTGCCCGATAGAGTGCCAGGAAAGCCTCCTGCACGAGATCTTCGGCCATCTCGCGGGAGTGTGTCCGGCGAAGGACAAAGCGGGTCAGGCTTGGCTCCCAGGAGCCGAACAGGGACTCGATAATCTGGACAGCTTGCTCGCGTTCCATCGCTCTCACCCCGGCCAACGATGCGGGGCTGACGCAAGTTAGGTTGTACCATCAGTGGCGGGAATACCCTACAAGGCGGGCGGAATTTTCGGGGAGCGAGAAGACGCTGGCACGCGACGAGGCGCGCCGGCGACTGGGTACACCGGCAGCCCGTGCCCGGGTGGCCCGAATCTGACAAACCTGTGCGTACGGGCGGCGGTTTAGAAGAACACGATAGCAGCGCTGGAACAGGTGAGGGGGAAGGATTGCTGCCGGAAGTAAGACAGCCGTCTGGCTTCGAGCAGGTCCGTTCCAGGCGTGTCGCTGACCGTTGGCGAAGTTCTCGATTCGACTAGAATGAAGCATGGTACTTGACGGCCTCACTATCGAAGAATACGAAGCCCTGCCGACCGCGCTCGCCGTCAACCATGAACTGGAAGACGGGAGATTAGTCGAAGTGTCCGGTAACACGCTCCGCCACAATCGGATTCTCGATGCGCTACTGGAAGTCTTGCAGGCCGCTGCAAGAGTAAGTGTGGCCGGCATCGTCGTTACCAGACAGGCGTTCGATTTCGATGGCAACGCCCACGCCCCCGATCTCAGCCTGATCGCCGCTGAAGACCTCTCCAAGCAAGACCCCGACAAACGCGTCCAACGCTTCGTTCCGAAGCTCGCCGTCGAACTCGCCTCCGACACCGGCCGCATGGAAAAGCTCATGAAGAAGGCGAACCGCTATCGGACCTGCGGCACCCACGAGGTCTGGATCTTCCTCCGCGAAACCCGGCAGGCCATCCACCTGACGCCTGCCCGCCAAGTCATCCTCCAAGAGAATGACGCCTTCTCCCCCGATTCCATCCCCGGCGTCTCCCTAACGGTCGGCCAAGTTCTCGATTTGAAGTAGCCTCACTCCCCCCGTAAAGCTTCCAAAGGATCCATCCGCCCCGCCCGCCAGGCCGGCACCATCGCCGCCCCAATCGACACGGCCACCAACACCACCGCAATCCCCCCAAACGTCACCGCATCATACGGCTCCACGCCGAACAGCAGACTCCGCATCACCGGCACCCCCGCCAGCGCCGCCACCAGCCCAATCCCCAACCCCACCCCTGTCAGCCGCGCCGCCTGGCCCAGCACCATTCCCATGACCTGCCCTCGCGTCGCCCCCACGGCCATGCGAATTCCGAACTCCCCGGTTCGCTGCATCACCGCCTGCGCCACCACCCCGTATAGTCCGATCGCCGCCAGCAACAAGGCAAACGCGGCAAACCCGCTCAACACGGCCGAGTAGAACTGCTCCCGCCACATCGCCCTTCCCACAATCGCCTCCATCGTTTTCACCTCCGACACCGGCACCGCCGCGCTCACCCCACGCACCGCGCTGCGCAGCATCCCCGCCATCGCCGCCTCCCCACGCACCACCAAGGTCATGGACCGCGACGCCATCTCTGGCGCCTGCGTCGCGGGCAGGTAATACTCCTCCTCGACCGGTGCCGTCCAACTGCGCTGCCGCAGATCCCGTACTACGCCGATCACCGTGACCCATGGCGACGCCCGGCGCGGATCCCCCAATCGCACGCGGCGCCCTACCGCCTCGCTGCCAGCCCACAAGCGCCGTGCCAGCTTCTCATTCACGATCACCACCGGCGCCGTGCTCTCCCGATCCGCGTCCGTGAAGTCGCGCCCCGCTACCCACCGCGCCCGCATCGCCGCAAAGTACCCCGGCATCGCGACCCGCCACACGGCGCGAGGCATTTGCCCGGGCTCCGGAATTGCCATCCCTTCGGCTAGCACCGACCCACCCCACACATCGCCGCCCACCGGGAGATGATTCACCATGGATGCCGACTCCACTCCCGGCACCTCCCGCACCCGCGCCAGCATCTCGCGATACAACGCCGTGCGCCCTTCGCCGCACACCTCCCGCTGCGCATCCAACGACACCGTCAAAGTTTGCAACCCGCGCGCCGTAAAGCCCGGATCCACCTGGCGCAGCGCGACAAACGTCCGCAGCAGCAGGCCCGCCCCCGCCAGCAGCAGGAACGACATCGCAATCTCCGCCACAACCAGCGCCGCGCGCATCCGGGCCTGTCCCTGACCGGCCGACCCGCCGCGCGCCCGCTC
Source organism: uncultured Candidatus Solibacter sp. (assembly GCA_964385495.1). Taxonomy (GTDB): domain Bacteria; phylum Acidobacteriota; class Terriglobia; order Bryobacterales; family Bryobacteraceae; genus CADEFT01. Next base: position 103,428 of record CAYLPH010000017.1, on the reverse strand, counting down.
GCGCAAGGCTGCATGCACATCCCGCCGCGAAGCCTGCCATGCCGGTACCAGCCCGCTCAGCAGGCCCGTCAGCAACGCCAGCGCCACACTGACCAACATCACCGGGCCATCCACTTCAATTTCCCGTAGCCGCGGCAATGACGCGCTCGTCTTCAGCCACGCCACACCCCAACTCGCCAGCAGCACTCCCAGCCCGCCGCCTACCGCCGACAACAGCACGTTCTCCAACAGCATCTGCCGCAGCAGCCTGCCCTGCCCCGCGCCCAAGGCCAGCCGGACCGCCATCTCCTTCCGCCGCGACCCCGCGCGCGCCAAGGCGAGGTTCGCGACACTCGTGCACGCCACCAGCAGCACAAAACCCACCGCGCCCAGCAGCAGCCACAACGACCGCCGCACGCTCCCCACCACCTTCTCTTCCAGGGAGTCTACAGCCAGCGTCAACCCCGCATTCGCCTCCGGATAGGCTGCCGCCAGCCGTGCCCAAACCGCGGTTGCCTCCGCCCGCGCCTGGTCCATCCCCACGCCCGGCCGCAGCCTCCCAAACACTCGCAGGAACTGGGCCCCGCCCTGTTCGCCGTCCAGCACCAGCGGCAGCCAGACCTCGGCCTCCGTCACCCAAAACGGCGCGAATTGGAAATGCTCCGGCATGACGCCAAGAATCTGGTGCGGCTGGCCGTCCAACAAGTAGCTCCGCCCCACTACCGTCTTATCTCCACCAAACCGCCGTTGCCAAAGCCGGTGGCTCAGCACGGCTACCTTATCCCGCCCCGCGCGATGCTCCTCCTCCACCGGCGTTCGCCCCAACAGCGGCTTCACGCCCAGCAGCGGGAACATCTCCGGCGACATTCTCAACGCCACCAGGCGCTCCGCTTCGCCCGCCGCCAGCGTCACTCCCGCCACGCTCGCCGCTCCCATCGCCGAAAAGCTGGCCGTTGTCTGCGCGCGCAGGTCAAGATAGTTCGCCGGGGCCACCGGGCTTCCCTCGGCCCCGTGCAGCAGCGTCACCAATTGCTCGGGCCGCTCATACTCCAGCGGCGACAGCAACACGTGCCGTACCACGCTGAACACCGCCGTATTCGCGCCGATCCCCAGGGCCAGCGCCGCCACGACGATCGCCGCATACCCCGGCGCGCGCCGTAACACCCGTAAACCCATCCGCAAATCCTGTCCTGCCTGTTCCATGAAACCTTATACGAGCCGCCCGTCCCCGCGGTCCGTATAGACGAATCCCTAAATCCACTTGTTTACGTCACAATAGAGATAAGGCATGTTTCGTCTCGCGCTTTCCATTCTGGTCTTCACCCTGCTCCCCTTCCTGGCATTGGCCCAGCAGAAGATGTTCCCTTACCCTTACGACCAGCACGACTTCCCCAACGGACTCCGCCTGATCTCCGTCAAAACCGACTATCCCAACGTGGTCGCGCTCTATATCGTCGTGCAAACCGGCTCGCGCAACGAGATTGAGCCCGGCAAGAGCGGCTTTGCACACTTCTTCGAACATGTCATGTTCCGCGGCACCAAGACCGTGCCCCAGGACCAGTATGAGAAGGCTCTCAAGCAGATGGGCGTCGCCTCCAACGCCAACACATCGGACGACCGCACGATTTACCACAACACGCTCTCCAAAGAGGATCTCGGCAAGATCCTGCAGTTGGAAGCCGATCGCTTCCAGAACCTCTCCTACCCCGAGAACGTATTCCGCACCGAAGCTCTCGCGGTCCTTGGCGAATACAACAAGAACAGCGCCGAGCCCTTTGCCAAGCTTTTCGAGGTTTTCGCGGAAACCGCCTTCGACAAGCACACCTATAAACACACCACCATGGGCTTTCTCAAAGACATTGAGGATATGCCCAACCAGTACGCCTACAGCAAGACCTTCTTCGATCGCTTCTACAAGCCCGAGTACACCACCATTATCGTGGTGGGCGATATCGACACCGGCGAAACCCGCAAGCTCGTCCAGCAATACTGGGGTGGCTGGCAGCGCGGCTCCTACAAGACCGAGATCCCCGCCGAACCGGCGCATACCGCGCCCCGCCGCAACCACGTCGACTGGCCTTCCCAAACTTTGCCCATCCTGCTCACCGGCTATCGCAACGCCGCCTACACCGATACCGAGATTGACTCCGCCGCCCTGGACCTGATTGGCACGCTCGCCTTCTCCCAGAACTCCGATCTTTACAAGAAGCTTGTCATCCAGGAACAGATCGCCGATACGCTCGGGTTCGGCAACTCCGACCGCGTCGACCCCAACTACTTCGAGGTTTTCGCGCGGCTGAAAAAGGCCGCTGACCTGCCGCGCGTGGAGAAGGAAGTCCTCGCCACCATCGAGCGCCTTAAAACCAAGCGCATTGATAAGGATAAACTCGATGCCGTCAAGAGCCGCCTCCGCTACGAACTCGCGCTGCAGATGAACAATAGCGAGGCGATCGCCCGCACGCTGGCCCACTACGTGGCTTTGAAGCGCACGCCGGAGACCATCAACCGTCTTCATGAACGCTACGCCCAGATCACCCCGGACGACCTGCTGCGCATCGCCAGGAAATACTTCGTTGAGAACGAGCGCGTCACCGTCACCTTATCCAGTAAGCAGTAACCGCCATGCGCACCTTCCTTGTTCACAATTTCGGTTGCCGTGCCACGCAGGCCGACGGCGCCGCGCTGGAAGGCATGCTCCGCGAGCAGGGCCTTACCTCCGTGGAGCAGAACACTGCCGCGGATCTCGTCATTCTTAACACCTGCACCGTCACCGCCACCGCCGACGATGAAGTCCGCCAGATCACTCGCCGCGTGCATCGCGAAAACCCCGAGGCGCGCATCCTCATCACCGGCTGCTACGCCCAGCGCGCCCCTGAAGAATTGGCCGCGCTCCCCGGCGTGAATTGGGTGGTAGGCAACTCCCACAAAACCCAAATCCCTGACTTGGTGGCCTCATCCCACCTGGACTTCCACTCCCAGATCCATATCGGCGACATCTTTGCCCAACAGGAGTTTCTCTCGGCCCCTATCGAGGACGCCGCCGGGGACCGCACCCGACCCAACCTGAAAGTCCAGGACGGCTGCAACAACCGCTGCTCGTTTTGTATCATCCCCTCGGTGCGCGGCCGCAGCCGCAGCGCTAAACCGGAAAGCATCCTGAATCAACTCCGCCCGCTGGCGGGCCGCTACCGCGAGATCGTGCTCAGCGGCATCAACCTGGGCCGCTGGGGGCGCGACCTGGACCACCGCCTGCGGCTGGCCGACCTTGTCCGGCTGCTCCTTACCGAAACCGATGTCCAGCGTCTGCGCCTGAGTTCGGTCGAGCCGATGGACTTCTCCGACGACCTGCTCCGGCTCATGGCCGACAGCCCGCGCATCGCCAAGCATGTCCACGCCCCGCTGCAGTCCGGCTCCGACACCGTCCTTCGCCGCATGCGCCGCAAGTATCGCCCACGCCACTACGAAGACCGCATCCGAAAGGCGCGCGAGTGGATGCCCGATGCCGCCATCGGCGCCGACGTCATGACCGGGTTTACCGGCGAAACCGACGCCGAATTCGAAGAGAGCCGCCGGTTCATCGAGAGCCTGCCGTTCACCTATCTCCACGTGTTCACTTACAGCGAGCGGCCAGGTACGGAGGCCGCCGCGCTTGCCAATCAGGTGCCCATGGCCCTCCGCAAGCAGCGCAACAAAGTCCTCCGCGACCTCGCCGCCACCAAGAACCTTGCCTTCCGCCAATCCATGATCGGCAGAACGCTATCGGCCGTGACCCTCGATGGGAACGGCTCCGCGCTCAGCAGCAACTACCTCAAGATCGACCTTGGTCAACCACGCCCCGCCAACGTGCTCACCGCCGTCACTATCGCCGGCCTCACCGCGCAGGGGCTTCGCGAAGCAACTCCGTTCCCCGTCCTCTAACACCGCATGAAACCTACTCCCGCACTTCTGGCCCTTGCGATGTCGCTCCCGTTATTCGGCGATTCTCTGATCACTCAGCCCGGCAAATCGCCGCTGGTTACCATCCGCGTGGTCTTCAAAACCGGCGCCGCGCACGACCCGAAGGGCAAGGAAGGCCTCGCCGCCCTCACCACCGCCATGATGGCCGATGGCGGCACCCGCAAGCTCACCTACCAGCAGATTATCGACGCCCTCTTCCCCATGGCCGTCGATATCGGCAGCCAGGTCGACAAGGAGATGATTACCTTCTCCGCCGAGACCCACGTCGATAACCTCGAAAAGTTCTACCCCATCTTCCGCGACATCATCACCGATCCCGGCTGGCGTCCCGAGGATCTCACCCGCCTCAAAGACGATGCCATCAACGCCATCCGCACCGGCCTGCGCGGCAACAACGACGAGGAATTGGGCAAGGAAGTCCTTTACGAGCAGATCTACGCCGGCCGCTCCTACGGCCACCTTAACCGCGGCCACGTCTCCGCCATCCAATCCATCACGCTCGACGACCTTAAGCTCTTCCACAAACAGTTCTTCACCGCCAACAACTACACCATCGCGGTCGCAGGCGGCTATCCACCCGAGTTTCCCGCCCGGCTCAAAGCCGATCTGGACAAACTTCCCAAATCCGAAGTTACCCCGCCGCAGGTGTCCGCCGCCAAGCCCGTCTACGGCCGCAACCTGGTGATCGTCGATAAGCCCACCCGCTCGGTGGCCATGTCGCTTGGCAAACCGATCGCCGTCAAACGCGGCGACCCCGACTTCGTCCCCCTCCTGATCGCCCAAAGCTGGCTCGGCCAGCACCGCAGTTCCGGCGTCCGCCTGTTCGAACGTATCCGCGAGATCCGCGGGCTTAACTACGGTGACTATGCCTATATCGAATACTTCCCGAGAGGCATGTACCAGTTCGACCCCGACCCGAACTTAGCCCGGCAACAGCAGATTTTTCAGATCTGGATCCGCCCCGTCCAGCCCGACACCGCTGTCTTCACGCTGCGGCTGGCGATCTACGAATGGGAGCGCCTGGTCAAGGAGGGGATGACCGAAGCCGACTTCGAGCGCACCCGCAACTTCCTCTCCAAGTACGTCAACCTGCTCACCAAGACGAAGAGCGCCGAGTTGGGCTACGCCATTGATAGCGACTTCTACGGCATCACTGCGTATAACACTTACATCAAGAACGCGCTACGAACCGTGACTTTGCAACAGGTAAACCGGGCGATTCGCAAACACTTGACTCTGGACGACATCCAGATCGTGCTGGTATCCGATAAAGCGAGCGCGTTGAAGGACAAACTTCTCAGCGGGGCACCCAGCCCGATGACTTACAACTCTCCCAAGCCGGAGGAGATAGTAGCCGAAGACAAGATCATTGAGAAGCTGGATCTGGGACTAAAGCCGGAAAAGGTCAAAATCCTGGACGTGAAAACCGTCTTCGAATGACTATGTTCTTTGTGTACTTGGCGGCTTTGCGCGCGTAAAGCCTACCCCAACTCCGCCACATACACCTGAGTCCACCCGCTGCGGTCGCTGGCAAACACCACCTTCGTCTCATCCCCCGAAAACGAGGGATGCGGATGGGTCCACTGCGGTCCATACACCGTATCCCCCGCCACTTCCATCCAACTCAACGCCCCGCTCTTGGCCTCACTCCGCGCCCGCGCGAAATCCTCCGCTAACGCATACCGCGAAGTCTTCCACTGCGACCCCTGGTTACTCGACTCCGATAAACACACCAGCCGCCGCTCCCCACTGGCCACATCCACCAGCCACAACCCTATATCCGGATGATTCGTATCGCACAACACCGCCGTCCCGGCCCGATTCGGCGTAATGTGCCAGGCATTGAAGCGGGCGATATCGGCAATCTCCCGCGTCACCCAACTCATCCGCCGCAGCGCGAAGGGCCAAACGGTGAACACGATATCCCCCGTGCGGCCGAGGAAGGTTTCGTGCACCACGAACTCGTCGTTCCCATGCCAGTACAAGCACTCCAACCCCGTCCCATCCCGCCGCACCCGGTGCATCCGCGGCGCCGGATCCCCGGCAAACTCGATCCACTCCGGCTCCAGGGGATGAAACTGCGGATGGATCACGGTCCGGGGAAAGCTAATGAACCGCCAGTCGCTTCCGTCTACTCGCCCGGCCACCAACCCACTCTCCGCACCGCGCTTCGCTGCCGCCGTCAGCCACTCGCCGTCGCAACTTAGCGAACATTCCCCCAACTGCCCGCCGGCGAAATCCACCACCACTCGCTCCCGCAGCGTTGGCCGGTCCAGCGCCACAATCGCGCCCCGCCGGACATAATAAATCACCGCCCCAGCCGAACCGTAAGCCGCCGAAAACGGATGAATTCCTGGCGCATCCGTCAACTGCCGGATCTCCCCATCCGGAAACCCCGCCTCATATAACTGCGCGCTCCCGCTCCGGTAGGACGTAAACAGCAACTCTCGTCCATCCGGCGAAAAGCTGCTCTGCAAGAAGTACGTCGCATGATTGATGCAAGGCGCGGATGTCATCTGGTGCACCAGCACCCCGGTCGCCGCATCCCGATACGACGAATGCTCGGAAGGCGACACACTCCCAACGCCGCTCATTGCACCTTCTTGGGTCCGGGAACAAAGACCAGAATATGCTGCCTCGGCAGAGGATCCATCACCTTTTCCAACCGGAACCCCTCGGCCTCGATCTCCACCTTGGCCTCCTCTACCGTCATCTTGTGTTCCAGCCGGATCGGCACCTCCGGGTCTTCCTTGCGAAACTCCAGCAATACCATCCGCCCGTTCGGCTTCAACGCCTGCCGCATCTTGCGCAGCATCTCCCGCGGCTTCGAAAACTCGTGATAGACATCCACCATTAAGATGAGGTCGATCGACCCGTCCGGCAACCGCGGATCGTCCTCGCCCGAAAGCACCGGCACCACGTTTGTCAGGCCCTCGCGCGCTACATTCCGCTTCAACGCCTCAATCATGGGCGGCTGGATATCCACCGCATACACCTTCCCACCGGGACCCGTCAGCTTCGCCATCCGCCTCGTGAAATAGCCTGTCCCCGCGCCCACATCCGCGATCACCATCCCCGGCGTTATTCCAATCGCCTGCAAGGCCTTCGACGGCGCCTCTTCCCGCTCACGTTCGGCGCGTTCCAGCCACGGCGCTCCGCCAAACCCCATCACGTCGGCATACTCCCGCTGGCTTACGGGATGCTTCTGCTGACCCAATACCGGTAAATACAGGAGAAGCAGGATCGGAATTGCCTTCCGTCGTTGCGCTGCGCTAGTCAAACATTCCATAATGTAGCACTCCACTATGCTGTGTACCTCCCCGGCTCTCACCAGACGCCGCTGTTTGGCCCTGCTGGCGCCAGCAGCCTTCGCCCTCTCCGCCTGTAAAGGACGAACGGCCGGCGCCGGCGTCATGACCTTCAAAATGGGCGAACGGGCTTCGGTAGGTAAACTGATCTATACCGTTACCGAAACTGAATGGAAGCCCACTCTCGGAGACGGCGCCTCCGCCCGCATCCCCGAACATCGCTTCCTCCTCCTCCGCGTCAACATTACCAATTCCGGCGCCGACGTGGTCAACATTCCCCTCCTCGCCCTTTATAACGAAGCCGGGAAAGAGTCTCGGGAACTCGACAATGGAGAACATGTCTCCGGCTGGCTCGGCCTGTTACGCCGTGTCTCCCCCGCCGAAACCCTCCAGGGCGCTATGCTGTTTGATGTACCGCCTGCCGCCTATCGACTACAAATTACCGATGGTGGCGACCTGGAGAACGAGGCCATTTCCTATGTCGAAATCCCGCTCCACATGGAAGCCGACCCGGTCCTGGCCGAACCGCCCGCCCTTCCGAAATCCAACTGAACTCCTGGTGTTCTGCGCGGCGGCGGCGTTGGCCCTGCCCGCGCAGGCCCAACCGAAACTCGAAATCGTCAATCCCTCGTTCTCGCAGATGGAAGACGGCACCCCCATACGCGGCGCCATCGACTTCACCGGCGGCGAACGCCTCTTCTTCCGCGCCCAACTCTCCGGCTACCAGCCCCTGAAAGACCACATCTCCCTAAACTGGATTGTCGAAGCCGTGGACGACAAGGGCATCCCGCTCGCCAAGCCTGGCTCGCAATCGGTGACCGCCGAACTCACCACCGAGGATAAGGATTGGAAGCCCATCCTCCGCTACGAGTTCGAAATCCCCGGCACTGCCCTATGCCACGCCTGCCAGATCCGCGTCACCGCCACGGACGGCAACTCCAAGCAGAAGGCCGAACATCTCTTTCGCTTCTCCGTCCGCGGCGCGACCGTCGAGCCCAGCCCCACCCTCGTGATTCGCAACTTCCGCTTCCTGCGCAACGAGGACGACACCAAACCGCTCGACCCGCCCGCCTACCGCCCCGGCGACGACCTTTGGGCCCGCTTCGAGATCGTTGGCTTCCAATACGGTCCGGAGAACCGCATCGCCGTCGAATACGGCCTTCAGGTGTTTCGTCCCTCCGGCAAACTGCTCTACGAGGAGCCGAAGGCCGCCTCCGCCGAAGAGTCCTCCTTTTACCCGAAACGCTATGTGCCCGGCGTGCTGAACCTGCGCCTGCAGGGCCTGCCCCCTGGCGAGTACCCCATTACGGTCAAAGTGAAGGACACCATTGGTGACCAGGAATTCGAAGCCAAGTTCCCCTTCCGCGTGGAGTAACGTTTGAGCTGGTCCCATACCATCCACGGCGTCAGCTACCGGTTCGAGACCCTGCGCGAACTGCTCGCCAAAGCCACCCCCGAGCGCTCCGGCGACCAACTGGCGGGCATCGCGGCCACCAGCCGCGTGGAACGCGTCGCCGCCCAGCGCGCCCTGGCCGGCCTGCCCCTTCGCCACTTTCTTAAGGAAGCCGTTATTCCCTACGAAGCCGACGAAGTCACCCGCCTGATTGCCGACCGCCACGACCCCAAAGCCTTCGCCTCCATCGCCTCGCTCACCGTCGGCGAGTTCCGCGAATGGCTTCTGTCGCCGGAGGCCGAACTCACCGCCATCGCTCCGGGTGTCACCCCGGAAATGGCCGCCGCCGTTTCCAAACTGATGCGTGTCCAGGATCTGGTCAGCGTTGCCGCCCGCTGCCGCGTGGTCACCCGCTTCCGCAACACCATCGGCTTGGCCCACCGCTTCTCCACCCGGCTTCAACCCAATCACCCCACCGACGACCCGGCAGGCATTGCCGCCTCCATCGTCGACGGCCTGCTTTACGGCAGTGGCGACGCCGTCATCGGCATCAACCCCGCCTCGGACAGCCCCAGTGCGGTTCGTACCCTGTTGGAACTCATCGAAGCCATCCGTCTCCGCTACGACGCGCCGGTGCAAAGCTGCGTCCTCGCCCACCTGACCACGCAACTGCGGGCGCTTGAACAGGGGGCACCGGTGGACCTCCTGTTCCAATCGATCGCCGGGACCGAAGCCGCCAACGCGAGTTTCGGCGTCAACCTCGCCCTGCTGGGAGAAGCCCTGCACGCCGGGCGCGGGCTGCATCGCGGCTCCATTGGCGACAATGTGATGTACTTTGAAACCGGCCAGGGCAGCGCACTGTCCGCGAACGCCCATCACGGCGTCGACCAGCAGACCTGCGAAGCCCGCGCCTACGCCGTGGCCCGTGAGTTCTCCCCCCTGCTTGTCAACACGGTCGCCGGCTTCATCGGCCCCGAGTACCTGTACGACGGCAAGCAGATCCTCCGCGCCGGATTAGAGGATCACTTCTGCGGCAAGCTGCTGGGCCTCCCGATGGGCTGCGATATCTGCTATACGAACCATGCCGAAGCCGATGCGGACGACATGGACGCGCTGCTCACCCTGCTGGCCGCCGCCGGCTGCACCTACATCATGGGCGTTCCGGGGAGTGACGACATCATGCTCGCCTACCAGAGCACCAGCTTCCACGACGCCCTCTATATCCGCGACATCCTGGGGAAACGCCCCGCCCCGGAGTTCGAGGCGTGGCTGGAACGCACCGGCATCGTCGATGTCCATGGCCGCCTGAATCCGCAGCGGGTCCTTCCTGGCGGCATGCCCGCGCTGCTGGAGGCCAACGCCTAAGTGCCCGCGCAGGACCGCTGGTTTCAACTTCGCCGCTTCACCGCCGCCCGGATTGCGTTAGGTACCGCCGGCCACGCGCTGCCGACGGCGCATCTCCTCGACCTGCAACAGGCCCACGCCGAAGCCAAGGACGCTCTTTACACCCCATTCGAGGACGCGTCGATCCAAGCCGAACTGGCCCTGCTCGGCATCCCCAGTGTCACTGTCGAGAGCGCCGCCCCAGATCGCGATACCTATCTCAAACGCCCGGATCTGGGCCGCAAATTAGGTTTGCTTTGTACGCCGCTGCCCAAGGCCGGGATCGCCATGATCATCGCCGACGGCCTATCGCCGCTTGCCGTGAACCGGCACGCGGTCCCGCTTCTCAAAGCCCTGCTACCCCTCGTTCAGTCCAAGATCGGCCCTGTCATCCTTGCCAGGCAAGCCAGAGTCGCCCTGGGCGACGAGATCGGCTTCCACATGCAGGCCTGCCTCTCGGCGATCCTTATCGGCGAACGCCCCGGCCTCAGTTCCCCTGACTCTTTGGGTGTATACATTACCTACTCCCCGCGACCCGGCCGCAGCGATGCCGAACGCAACTGCATCTCCAACATCCGGCACGAAGGCCTCCGCTACGAAGCCGCCGCCCGCCGTGTCGCCTACCTCATTGAGCAAGCCCTGGAGCGCCAGCTTACCGGCATCGCTCTCAAGGACGAATCCGAAACCCCAGCGCTCCCCTCAACATCCAAGTAGGCGTGCCGTCCTTGCCCGTCGCTGTATTGTCCGTCATCTCTCTGAACATTGCTTCTCAACCCGATGCCGCCGCCGTCGCGAGGGAGCTACGGCCTGGAGGCAAAGCCGCCGGTGCCGATGTGTACCTGCTGCAGGAAGTCTATAAGCCCGCGGGCGGTCCCAGCCTCGCGGACACCATAGCCCGCGACCTCGGCATGCATGCCTTCTTCACCCCCTCCAACCCCGGCCCGCTGGGCTCGCAGACCGGCATCGCCATCCTCAGCCGCTACCCCCTCCAGGACGCGCGCGTCCTCGACCTACCCCGCTGCGACCTGCGCTTCCGCAGCCGCACCCGTGTGGCTCAGAAAGCCGTCGCGCAAACGCCGAATGGCCCGGTCACCCTCTACAATCTGCATCTCGATACCCGCGTCAACCTGGCCGAGCGTTTGAACCAACTGCAGCCTGTCCTCACCGACGCGCAGTCCACCCGCACCCCCGTCCTCATTGGTGGCGATTTCAATACCAACCCCCTCCACTGGCTGGGCAACGTTGTTCCCTTGCCCGGTACGACGCAAGCGAAAGGCACCTACGAATACATGAGCCGCCTGGGCTACAGCAGCGCGCTGCCGCTGGGCACCGTGACCCATGACCTCCCGGGCTTCCAACTCGATTGGGTGTTCGTGAAGGGCTTCGCAGTCAAAGGTACCACCGTCGACCCGCTCCAACTTTCCGACCATCACGTGGTCCGAGTCCAACTCGCTTCCACCCTGTAATTGGGCGCGCGAACTTTGCGCGGAAATCTTAGGTCTGCGGGGCGAACAAGCGGTGGCGGAATAGAACCTTTGGCGGGGCGGCGAGGTCCCGGCCAAGGCCGATCATCTCTATCTCGATATCGGGATGGAAGTAACCGGCGATGATCTCCGTGGTGGAGTGGAAGCGGTGGGCCGGCGCGGCCAGCAGGATCCGCGGCGGCCTTGGCGACAGCGTGATACCGGGGAAGTAGCCCTGGCGGGTGAACTCCTGGCGATCGAGGTGCCAGCGGGTACGGATGTAGTAATCCAGCGCCTGCACCGGCAGGTGGAGGTTTTCGCTGGCCTTCAGTTCCAGGATGGTAAGGCGGCCGTCGAGATCGGCGGCCAGCAGATCGAAGAGACCTTCCTGGCTGCCCGTCAGGCCTTGGACCTGGGAATAGACCGGGGCGGCATGCAGGCAGGCGTCGAGATTCTGGATGTGCCGCTGGACGCTCCATTCGAGCAGAGCTTCGGGGTCAAGACGCGGCTTGGGAGCCGTGGAGGCGGCGCCGAGCGTAGTCAGGACATTGCCGCCGTCGGCGGGGTCTATCTCGTGGGCGCCCTGTTGTTCGCTAAAGGCGAACAGGCGGTACTTGGCAAGCCGCGGATTCAGGTGGCGGAGGCGGAGCGCGGTTTGGCGTTCACTACCTTCGGGCAGGAACAGGGCGATGCCCTTCCAGTGCAGGTTCGGGAGTTGCGTACGGAGGTAGTGGTGCCAGATCAGAGCGAAGGTGAGCAGGCGCGCGGCTTCGGGTTCTCCGGGGGCGAGCATGGCGGCCCAGGCTTCCCTGCCCCGGCGGACGAAGGCCCGCGGGTAAGCCGGGGAGAGGCTATGTTCAAGGTCGGCGCCGGTGGAGAGACGCTGCCGGGTGTAGCCTGGAAAGTGGCGGGCGAGCAGGCTTTCGAGAAGCGTGGCGCCGGTCCATTGGGTGGCTTTGCGGTTGAGAGCCTGATTCTGCGGCCCCGCCTCGTCGTACAGCAGCAGTTGGCCGCGACGGCCGCCGAGGGTTTCGGTTTCGAGAGTGACTTTGCCCGGCCCAGCGGTGCGAAGAGCGGTGATGCGCCGGTTGAGGACACGGTGCTCGTCCCAGACTTCCAGGCGCAGCCAGCGCGGCGTGCGCTCGAGATGGAAGTGCCCGGGGTCGAGGGCGAAGGCCGGTTCGCCGGGTTCGACGACAACAGGTTGGCGGGCGGAGGCGAGAAGAGTCTCGATGGACCGGGCAGCCAGATCCACTGGGCCCGGAGCCGCGAAAGCGGGGGCGGCCATCTGTTACCTTAATCGGGAGAAAGGTGTGGGGGGTTTAGGACGAAGTGAGTTTGCAATTGGAAGAGCGGTTGGCGGCCATCGAGGAGCGAATGGGGCTGGTGTGCGCGCGGACGGGACGCCAGAGGGGGTCGATTACCCTGCTTGCGGTCAGTAAAGTCTTCCCTGCCAACGCGATAGAGGAGGCCTACGGGCTGGGGTTGCGCGAGTTCGGCGAGAACTATGTGCAGGAGTTTGAGGGCAAGTACCCGGCTGTCAAAGATTTGCCGGGCGCGCGGTTTCATTTCATCGGGCACCTGCAATCGAATAAGGCGCGGCGGGCGGCGCAACTGTTTAGCACCATCCAGACGGTGGATTCGGAAAAGGTGGCGCGGCGGCTGAACGAGGCCGGCGTGCCGCTCGACGTTTACCTCGAAGTAAAGCTATCGGACGAGGAATCGAAGGCGGGCTGCCCGCCGGAGGAGTTGGGGACGCTGGTGGCGGCCGTTCGCGGAATGCCGCACCTGACGCTGCGCGGATTGATGACAATGCCGCCGTGGTCGGAGGATGCCGAGTTGTCGCGGCCGTACTTCCGGCGTCTGGCGTCGCTTGCCCGCGAACACGGCGTCGAGGGCCTGAGCATGGGCATGTCGCACGATTTCGAGGTGGCTATCGAAGAGGGCGCGACGGTCATCCGGGTGGGGACGGCGCTGTTTGGGAAGCGGCGCAAACCGGCGGCGCCGTGACGGTTGGGTATCATGCGCCGCTGCCGCCGGCGCGGAGCGGAGTGGCCAGCTACGCGCAGGCTCTGCTCGAAGCGCTCGGGCAGCGGGTGAACGTCGTAGTTGATGCGCCGCGGGCCGATGTACACCTGTACCAGTTGGGGAACAATCCGCTGCACCGTCCGATGCACGACCGGTCGCTGGAGACGCCGGGGGTGATCCTGCTGCATGATGCGAACCTGCATCATTACTATCTGGGAGCGCTTTCGCGGGAGCAGTACATCGGCGAGTTCGCGCGGCAATACGGGGAGTGGCATAAAACGACGGCGGCGGCCCTGTGGGAGCGGCGGGCGCTGTCGGGGGCGGATGCCGCGTATTTCGCGTATCCGATGCTGGGGCGGGTAGTGGAAAATGCGCGCGCGGTGATTGTGCATAATCGCGCGGCGGCGCGGCGTGTAGAGGCATTGCGTCCGCAAGCGCCGGTGTATGTTCTGCCGCACCTGGTGGCGATCCCCCCCGAGCCGTCCTGGGCTACGGTGTCGGCGTGGCGGGCGCGGTATGGACTGGAGGGCTGCTTTGCGGTTGCGGTGTTCGGCCACTTGCGGCCCACTAAGCGGGTGGCATCGGTGATCCGGGCAGTGGGATGGCTACGGGCGGCCTACCCGCGGCTGCGGCTGGTACTCGCCGGCGAGGCGGTGTCGCCCGAGTATGCGGCGAGCCTGGCGGAGTTGGGGGGCGTGATCCGGCTCGGCTATCAGGAGGAGGCCGATTTCGCGCTTGCCCTGCATGCGGTGGATGCAGTGGTCAGCCTGCGCTACCCGTCGTCTGGAGAAACATCGGGGATCACGCTGCGGGCGATGGCGGCGGCCAGGCCGGTGCTGGTAACCGAAGGCGAGGAGCATGCCGGTATGCCGGAGGCTGCGCTCTGCCCCATCGAGCCGGGCGTGGCCGAAGCCGATCACCTGGCGCATGTGCTGGCGGCGCTGCTGGAGAACGGCTCCTACGGGCGGCGTATCGGCGAGCGGGCGCGCGCGCACATTGCCCAGGAACATGCGCCGGAACGTGTGGCGGCGCAACTGGAAGACATCCTGCGCGCTACAATCCGTTGAATGCTTCTTACACTCGGTCTCGCCGTCGCCGCGCTGCTGTTGCCAGGGCAGACCGCGCCGGACTGGCGCACCGTTGACCAGGAAACGCTACGCCACTTCCAGGCGCTAGTTCAGATTGACACCAGCGATCCGCCGGGGGTAGAACAGCCGGCGGTGGAGTATCTGAAGAAGGTGCTCGAAGCCGAAGGCATTCCGGTAGAGATCTTCAGCATCGATCCGAAGCGGCCAAACCTGGTGGCGCGGCTCAAAGGTACGGGGAAGAAGCGGCCGCTGTTGCTGATGTCGCACACCGACGTGGTCAATATCGACCCGAACAAGTGGACCTTCCCGCCGTTTGGGGCGGTACGCAACGGCGGCTACATTTACGGGCGCGGCACGGTGGACGATAAGGACAACCTGGTGGCCTGTCTGATGACGATGCTGCTATTGAAGCGGGCCAACGTGAAGCTGGACCGCGACGTGATCTTCCTGGCCGAGGCCGGCGAGGAGGGCAACGTCAAATACGGCATTCTGCACATGGTGAACCAGCACTACGGTGCCATCGACGCCGAGTACTGCATTGCCGAGGGGGGCGGCCCGGTGCGCACCGGCGGAAAGCTGCGCTACAACGGCATCTCGACGGCGGAGAAGATTCCGTACGCCATGCGGCTGGTGGCAAGGGGTCCGGCCGGGCACGGGTCGGTCCCGCTGCGCACCAATGCGATCGTGCATCTTTCGAAGGCGGTGGCGAAGGTGGCAGACTGGCAGCCGCCGATGCGGTTGAACGACACCACGCGGACCTACTTCGAACGGCTGGCGACCATCAGCACGCCCGAACAGGCCGCCCGCTACAACAACCTGGTGAATCCGGCCAGGACGGCGGCCATCCAGGAGTTCCTGGCCGAGAATGAGCCGCGGCATAACTCGATGCTGCGGACCTCCATATCGCCCAATATCGTTAAGGGCGGCTACCGGGTGAACGTGATTCCGTCGGAGGTGGAGGCGACTCTCGACATCCGCGCGCTGCCGGATGAGGATCTGACGGCGCTGGCCGAACAGATCCGCAAGGTCATCAACGATCCGGCGGTGGAGGTGGTTCGTACCTCGCGCGATTCGCGCCCCGGCGCGGCCCCCACGCCCCTGAAGACCGAAGCATTCACCCTGATCGAGGAGATGACAAAGAAGTACTACCCGGGCGCCATCACGCTGCCCTTCATGCAAACCGGAGCCACCGATATGGCGTACCTGCGGGCAAAGGGGATGGCCTGCTACGGGGTGGGCGTGGCAACGGATTCCGAGGATGGGCCAAAGGGATTCGGGGCGCACTCGGACCAGGAGCGGGTGCTGGAAGCGGAGTTGTACCAGTTCGTGAAGTTCCATTGGGAGCTGGCGGCGAAGCTCGCGGCCGCGCCGTAGCATCGAAACGTTCTATCTAACTGGACGGAAGAATCTGTAATCCCCTTGACAGGCGGAATGCCCGCCATATAATGGCTCTGCTCTACAGCGATCCCGGCAGCGGCTCCAGCCCGGTGCGGAATCGATTCGAAGGGGGACTATGGCTCATTTGTCACGGGGAGCAAGCCTGTTACTTGCATCCGCTCTCTTATCTCTCACAACTGCGCGCTCGCTGGCGCAGATCACGTCGGGTGAAATCACGGGTACGATTACGGACAGCGCCGGAGCTGTCATCGCCGAAGCGAAGGTGACGGCACTCAATCCGGCGACGAACACTTCGCGTGTCGCCACCACATCGGGCGCGGGGGTGTACACGCTGACCGCGCTGCCGCCTGGCGTGTATACCGTACGCGTCGAGAAGGAGGGCTTCTCCTCGCAGGTGCGCACCGGCATTGAATTGCAGGTGGCGCAGGTGGCCCGCTTCGACATCACGCTACAGGTGGGCAGTGTATCGGAGGTAGTGGAGGTGCAGGGCGGCGCCCCGCTGATTGAAACCGACAACACCTCGCTCGGTACGGTCATCGAGAACACGCGGATTCTGGATCTGCCGTTGAACGGCCGCAACTATCTGCAGTTGGCGGCGCTGACGCCGGGCGCGACGACGGCGGCGCCGGCGTCGTTCGTGATGGGCTTGCGGCAGGGCGGTACGCGCAGCCTGTTCACACTCACGGTTTCCGGCCAGCGCATTCTCTTTAACCGCTACCTGCTGGATGGTCTCGAAAACACCAGCCCGAACTGGCAATCTTACATCTTCCTGCCGTCGCTCGATGCGCTACAGGAGTTCAAGGTGGAGAGCGGCATCACTCCGGCCGAGTACGGCAAGAACGCCACGCAGATCAACGTAACTACGAAGGGCGGCACCAACCAACTGCATGGCACGCTGTGGGAGTTTGTCCGCAATTCGTACTTTGACGCGCGCAATTACTTCAACGCCAAGCCGGTGCCGCAGCCGGCGTTCCGGCGGAACCAGTTCGGATTCACGATTGGCGGCCCGGTGGTGATTCCGAAGGTGATGGACGGGCGCAACAAGCTGTTCTTCATGGTGAACTACGAAGGGTTGCGCGAACGCAAGGCGCTGGTGCAGCCGGCGACCGTCCCGCCAAGCGCGTGGGTGCAGGGCGATTTTTCGGCGGTGACGACGCCCATCTACGATGTGGCGACGCGCACCTTGAACGCGGCGGGCAATGCCGTAACCGGCTCCACGCCGTTTCCCGGCAACCGCATTCCGGCCAGCCGCCTGCAGCCCATTTCGCAGCGTTTCATGCGCGACTGGATGCCGAATGTCAATGCGCCGCTGGCGGTGGCCAATAACTTCATCAATACCGAAGGACGCCCGACGGACAACAACCAGCAGAACGCGCGTTTCGATTGGGTGCAGACGCCGGCCTCGACGATGTTTTTCCGCTACTCGCACTCGGGCGAGACGCAATACAACCCCATTCCGGTGCCGCGCCATGGCACGAACGTGGACGTGCAGGCACACCAGGGCCTGCTGGCGCATACCTGGGTGATTGGCGGGAACAAGGTCAACGAGTTCCGGGCCGGCGTGAGCCGCTTCGAGAACTCGAACGTACCGTTGCAGGCGGGCGCGCGCAACGTGGTGCAGGAGTTGGGCATTCCGCTCGACACCAGCATTCCTCTCTACTGGGGCGTGCCGAACGTGACCTTCAACGGCGGCTTTACGCTGACGGGCAACTCCGCCGATGCCCCGTTCATCAACTTCGACACGATGATTCAGGTGAACGACAACTTCGCGGTCACCAAGGGCAAGCACAGCATGAAGTTCGGCGGCGAGATCACACGGACGCGCTTCAACCAGTTGGGCGGCGTGACCACCCGCGGGCGGTTCAGCGTGAACGGGCAGTACTCCTCGAGCGGCATCCCGGGCCAGCCCATCGTGCCGGCGCATAACATCGCCGATTGGATGATGGGCAACTTCTCGGTGTCGGAATCGCAGTCGGGGATTCCCTTGGCCAATTACCGCAACTGGTACTTCGCCTTCTATTTCCAGGACAACTGGAAGGTGACGCGGAAGTTGAACGTGAATGCCGGACTGCGATGGGAAGACTACACGCCGTGGGTGGATAAGTTCGACGCCATCATCAACGTGAACATGCGCTGGGATAACAGCCAGTTTCCAACGTTCGTGCGGGCCGGAAGCGGCGATGTTCTCGCCGGCGGCCCGTTCTGCTGCAACCCGCCCTCGAATCTGCCGTACCTGCGCGATGGAAGCCGCGGGCGCGGAATCCAGAAGAACCGCCTGGACAGTTGGGCGCCGAGGCTGGGCATCACCTACCAGTTGACGCCGACGACGGTGCTGCGTACCGGGGCCGGCATCTACTATGTGCAGGAGATCCAGAACAAGAACTTCGAGGTGGTCCGCCACCCGCCGTTCACGGTACGGCGCAATGAGACCGCCAATAACCTGATCCCGAACCTCACCTGGCAGCAACTGTCGGTGACGCAGAGCAACGTCCCGTCTTTGTTCTTCGGCCATGAGTACGATGTGCGGCGCCCGAACGTGGCGCAGTGGTCGTTCGGCCTGCAGCAGCAAGTGAAGGACAACATGTCGGTGGACGTGGCGTACCTGGGTTCTTCGGGCATGTACCTGGAGGGCGCGGGAACCATGAACGTGGCGCCTCCGGGGCCCGGAGCGATCAATCCGCGGCGGCCGTTCCCAGTGTTCGGCGGTACGGGCGTCTGGATCGAGGGCGCCTATCACAGCAGTTATCACGCGTTGCAGGCGAAGTTCCAGCACCGGCCCAAGTACGGCTTCAATCTGCTGACGGCGTTCACGTGGGGCAAGTCGATTGACGACCTCAGCGCGTATCGCATCCAATTCGGCGACGCGGGGATCTCCGATCCTTACAATAAGCGGGCTTCGCGCGGCCTGTCGGCGTTCGACTTCCGCACCAACCTCACCAACTCGCTGCTGTACCAACTGCCGTTCGGTAAGGGAGCGCGGTTTCTGAACGGGATCGGACGGGCTGGCAACGTCCTGGTGGGCGGCTGGCAGATGGGGTCGATTGTGACGCTGGTGGCGGGCTTCCCCCTGTCGCCGGTGTGCGGGTCGGGCGCGGTGCAGAATGGGGATGGGTCCTGCTACCCGGACAACATCGGCCAGAGCCCGCAACTGCCGCGCGGCCAGCAGGACCCGCGGCGGTGGTTCGATACGTCGGTGTTCGTGAACCGGCTGCCCAACAGCGGCTTCCGCTACGGCAATGCCGGCCGCAACACGATTATCGGCCCAGGCGTGATCAACTGGGACTTCTCGCTGCTGAAGGAATTTCGCTTCAGCGAGAGCAAGAACCTGGAACTGCGCTGGGAGGTCTTCAATCTGCCCAACCATCCGCTATTCGACATTCCCGGCGGAACGGTGGGCGCGCCGAACTACGGCGTGGTCTCGGCGACCAAGATCGACAACCGGCAGATGCAGTTGGCGCTGCGGTTCGCGTTCTGATACGGTGACGGCGTGGGGCGGCGGGCTCGCGGCGAGCGGCCCCCGCTTGCGCCTTACCTAAGCGGCTATCGAATCACGCCATTCCCCGCGCGAGTCCGAATCCGCGGTGGTGTCGCGGGCCAAAAGAACAACCCATTCCTTTTCGCGGCGTACTTGGCGTTCTTGGCGGGCGCATGCAAACTGGCTACCCCGGCAAGCAATACGCCGAAGCCTCCGCTATCGTCCCAACACCCCCGCCAACCAGAGACTACCCACCGACTTATCCAACTGCGTGAACACCACATCGCCTCCATCCGGCGACGCGCTGATGATCCGTCCTCCATGGGTGACTCCCGCCGGAGCTTCGCCGACCGTACGCGCCACCCCGGTCTGCACGTCCAACTGAACGAAGCCAAAATCCGCCACGCCTCTCAAGAAGTAGAGCTTGCCGCCCCGCAAGTCCCAGCACCGGTAGCGATGCTCCGCGGTTCCTGGGACGAGCATCTCTTTACCTCCCGCGACCGGCCGCCGCCAGATTCCCTTCGCCGCTCTTGGGCGCGTGTAATAGATCCACTGCCCTTCGCCGTCCTCGCGCAGATCGAACATCTCGGTTTCGCTCACTCGCACCGGGCTTCCGCCCTGCACCGGCAGCTTCCAGGTGTCCCGCAAGCTGCCTCGCTCCTCCAGGTAATAGACCCACTTTCCATCCCGCGACCAGGCCGGCACGATGCGTTCCGCCGTGTCGTCCGTCAGTTGGCGGATGGCCCCGCCCCCGGAGGGGATCAGGAAGATATTGTTGAAAGCCGTCGTCCTGCCACCCGATACGGGCATGCTCCCGCCGTCGAAGACGATCCACTTTCCATCGGGAGAAAAGCGGGGACTGCCCAGGTGTCCCGATAGTGCCGTCAGTTGGCGCGGGGCTCCGCCATTCTTGCCGGTCAAGTACAACTGATAGGTCCCGGTCCGGTTCGACCGAAATACGATCGTCTCTCCGTCTGGGGAATAGTCGGGCTCGCTCTCCTCCGATGGCGTCGCGTCGAACAGACTGGCCTTTCCGGTGGCGGTCGGCAACCGCCAGAGGTTCTGATCAAGGTACAGCCGGCTGAATACGATGCGGCGGCCCGCGGCATCGGCAGCTATCTCCCGAAACACCCCCGTGGCCCGCATCACCGGACGCCCAATCTCTCCATTGGCGTCAATCGCGACCGAAGACAACGCTTGTCCATGACCCATCAATAGGGTCGTTGAATCGCCGAGCCAGGCGATCGTAGGCGTGCTTCCGAGAACGGCTACACAGGAGTCAGCCCCAGTCGCCAACTCCCGCAGGCACAGGTAGCGCGTCTGAGGCGATTGCCGCAGATACGCCAGCCTGCGCCCGTCGGGCGAGATCTTCGGATTGTAGTCCTGCGTCTCGATGGAGGTCGTGACCGTCTGCTTCCGTCCATCGGGGAGGAAGATCCGGGTCAGCGCCCTTCCCCGCGGACTGGCATCGCGCACGACCAGCGACTGCGAATCGGGCCACCACGCGAGCCCCCGGTAGCCCTCCGGGTCGAGCACATGCGCCACGAAACGGGGCGCTCCGCCGTTGGCATTCATCACCAGCAGTTCGGAATCGGCCCCTTCGGCCGCGCGCCGCAGGAAGGCAATCCTGCTCCCATCGGGCGACCACGCCGGGCTGTAGTCCTCGCGGGGATCCTCTGTCAGCCGCTGCATCTCGCCCTGGGCAACGCCGCGAACGTAGATGTCGTGATTGTCGCCAGGGGGGCCGGTCCACACGAATACGATCTTCGAGCCATCGGGTGAAAAGCTGGGCTGCCCCACCGAGCCTTCCAGTTCGGTCAAGGCCGTTGGGGTATCGATGCGCGGCCCACCCTGGCGGAACCCAAGCCACGCGCCGGCGATCAGCACGGCGGCCAGACCCGCCAACGCCAGCCAGGTCCGCCGTTCCAGAGGCGGGCGGGCTTGGATGATCCGTTCGAGGCGGCGCGCCACATCGGCGGCGGAGGGGCGTCGCGGCGGCGTCTTGGCCGTCATCTCGCTTACCAGCCGCGCCAGAGTCGAATTCCCGCGCAGTCCCGGCACCTCGGGCACGTGCAGGTCCATTTTTAGGATGGCTCTTGTCGTGGCCGCGGCGGTTTCGGCGCGGAACGGATGCTTGCCCGCCGCCAGTTCGAACAACAACACGCCCAGCGAGAACACATCGCTCGCGGGAATCAGCGCCTTGCCGGATAGATGCTCCGGCGACATGTAGCCGAGCGTCCCGAGTGGGATTGCGTCGAAATCATCCCTCGACCGGTGTTCCTCCAACCCGGCTTGCGCCAGCCCGAAGTCGAGAACCTTCAGGTAGCCATCCTTACGAATCATGACGTTCTCCGGCTTGATATCGCCGTGAACGATGCCGCTCTCATGAGCCGCCGCCAGCCCGCGGGCGATCTGCAATCCCCACTCGGCTACGCGCTCCAGGGGCTGGGGCCGCCCGCACGCGGACCGGAGCGGCTGCCCATCCACCCACTCCGTTACCAGCGCGGTACCGCACGCCGTATCGAGCACCTCGTAGACGGTCACGAGGTTTGGATGATTGAGAGCCGAGGCCGATTGCGCCTCGCGCACCAGCCGTTGGCGCGCAGCGGGCAAAAGGCGCGCCGCCTCCCGCAGGAACTTGATGGCCACCGTGCGGCCCAGTTCCCCGTCGCGGGCCGAGTACACCTCGCCCGAGCCTCCGCTGCCGAGCGGCGCAACCAGGGTGTACCGGCCATGCTTCTGGCCGGGCATGGGGCGCTCCGGCTCTTCTTCGGCTTCGAGCATCGCACGCACTTGGGCGAGCACATGCCCAGGAGCGTCCGAGGACTCGAGAAAAGCGGCCCGTTCCTCTCGCGGAAGTTCACTCGCCGACCGCAGCAGCGACCACGCCCGCTCCCAATCTCCCGTTGTCACCGCCGGTCCAACTCCGTCTCGAGCCATTGGCGGGCGAACGACCAATAGGTTCCAACCGACCGGCTGGAGCAGCCCAAACGCGCGGCGATCTCCTCATGCGTGCTGCCCTCGAAAACCTTCATCTCGACGACCGTCCGAAGTTGCGGATCCAACTGCCCGATCCGGCAGAGCAGGTCGTCGATGTATTGGAGGCTCTCGGTTCCGGCATCCAAGGGCAATTCGTCGAGCGGCTCGGGGCCGGTGCGCTCGACGCGCTTGCGCAACGGACGGCTGTGCTGGATGAGTAGCCGTTTCATGAGGAAGGCGGCCAACCCCATGAACTGCCGGTGTTGGGCGGCATCCCGCGGGAAGCGGTCAAGCGCGTTGTTCTTGAGCAACTCGAGGTAGAGTTCGTTCACCAGGAGCGTCGGCTGCCAGGAATGACCGCATGCTTCCCGCCGCATCCTGGCGGCCGCCAACCGCCGCAACTCCGGATAGAGCATGGCGAAGAAATCGTCCGCGGTTGCCTTGCGATGGACGGTGTCCCCAGATTCGGACGGCATAGCTCCTGCCTATGCATCAGCTTACAACGTTCCGTACGATTCTTCACTAGCGTGAATTTTTCTTTTGCCGGCTTTCCGGTTTTGGAGGGCCGCGATCGCTTCTCTCATTGGAAACCAATCCAAACCCCGTGGGAGTGTTTATGCCTCGATTTGCCTGGGCGGTCCATTTGCGCCAGTTGCTGTTCCTGCTACTTGCCGGAGGCGCGCTCGGCGGCTCCGCGCAGGCGCAGATTGGGAGTGCCGGTAGTTGTCTGATCTTCACCTTTGAACAGTGCTCCTCGACGGAGCGTAGGGATTGGGACAAGCAGATGGTCGAGAGCTTCCTTGCGGTGCATAACATTCCCACCACGGACAGCTATCTCATCTCCACTTATGGGCGGGAGGATCTGTACAACCACCTGCGCTCGTTTGCCCTGGTGGAGTTGATGGCTCTCGCCCAGTTACCGGCAGCCGAACGGACCGCCACCCAAAACAACATCGTCAACTCCTTCACCCAGTACTACCAAGCCCGCGAGATCGAGGCGGCGCAATTTGCCGTCGATCATAAGAACGACCTGAAAAGGAACCAATGCACCTGGGTACCCGACCCGCAGATCGCCAAGGCATTCGCGATCACCTACGACGGCACCTTTCATTGCGGACAGCGTAATGCATTGTTCACCGGCTCCTACCCGCCCAAGATACCGGGCATTGAATACTTCCAGTCCTTTGGGCAGAAAAGGGCTTACTTCGAGCCTCTCAGCAGGATGCCGCTGGGACTGGAGAACTTCCGGGAGCTCTCCAATAACGGAAAGATTATCCTGGGTGTCGGCATTCCGGGAGGGGCCGCGATTGGCTTAACGATTGCACTGGCGATAGCTTTCATCAGCAAGGTTGAAAAATTCTTCATTCCGTTTACGGCCAACCCTGTCTTGGCCGGCGCCACCGTGGGAATTACGATTCTAATCATGGTGGCCGTCATCGTGTTGGTGGTCCTCGACTTCTACGAGAGTCAGGCGCAACTGGCGGCGTTGGACAAGCTGGACACCGACTTGCAGGCGATCAGGGTCAATCCGCCGAACCTTGGTTCGGTGGCAAGAGATCAAAAGGCCTCCAACCGGCTGGCCGCGGCATTCGCCCTCCAGAGTTTTCCCACTGGCACGTCATCCGTTCCACGGCCAACCCCCGCGCCGTTACCCGTCCGCGCCGCCCACGATCCCATATTTCTGATCCGCAACCCCGCCACGAACAGCGTAGAGGCCACCCCCACCCTTCGCTACAAAAACTGGAGCAGCGAGGTCTCCACCGCGCAGATGTACGGCGGCTGGTTCACCCAGCAGATCGGCTTGCAGGGCAGCACATACGACAGCTTCGGGTTCAAGCTGCACTTCCTGATCTACAACAAGCTCTATACTCTGGACCGCATTGGTGGCCATCTCTATATCATCAAGGAACAGCCGGAGAAGACCGATGTCGATTGTCCGGTGGGAAGCGACGGCTATACGACGTATACCACCTACCCCCTGTTAACGACCTGCAAGACCTTCATTGCCGATACGGTGCTGATGGATCTACCCGAAGGACAGCGAATGGTCTCGATATCCCAGGCGCCGCGGTTTATCACTCCCCCGGAGGGCGCCTTCACGCTCCAGGGCGGGGCACAGACGATTACCGTGCAGGCAACCGGCGTACCGGCCCCGTCCCTTCATACTTCGTCGGCGCTGCCGATAGGGGTTAGCGTGCAGAATAGCAATCAAGCCGGGGAAGGACGGGCACGGCTTATTTATGACGGCGTGTCGGGGCTGCCCACAAACCAGGACATCGTGTTCATCGCCGGCGGCGCGAATGGTTCGGTGACTCAAACTTTCAAATTGCAGATGAGTACTACCGTCAAGATCGCTTTCTCCTCCGCGACCGAGGTCGAGTACGGGAAATTTGCCAGCGTACCGGTGTCCGTCACGGGCAACCCACGCCCGGCCCTGAGCATAACAACCCCACAGCCGATAGTCTCCGCGGTCCCCTTCTGCCGCATGAGGCCGGCCTGGACGCCGCAGGGCCAGGCGGTGATTGAGGGAACTCCCTTGGCCGAAGCCCACATTCCCAATTTCTGGTATTGCGAAGGATACCTGAAGGCCGACAATGGCCTCACAAGCCACGAGGTCCTGGTTCGGATTCCGATGAAGCTTCCCACTCAACCGCTGCTGCGCACTCGAGAGTTCGCCTTCAACGCCGGAGTGGCCAACTCGTTCTTGATCCAAACCGCGCCGCCTTCGGATATTCCCGTGACTATCGAGTATCCCAGGCGCTACGCCAATGATCCGAACTATGCCTACAAGGCGCCTGCCTGGCTTCAACTCACCGATCACGGCAACGGCACAGCCACCCTCTCCGGCACCCCGCCGCCGAACGCCCCGGACCAGACACAGGTCCAGTTGGACGTGTACACGCGGGGGAGCCAGCCAAATCCAATACCGGAGTTTGGACCGAACCTGATGCGCGTGAACGTGATCAGGCATCCGGTGGTCACCACCGCCGAGTACGGCATCTTTAACACGTTCCAAACCGCCGAATACAATGGCGCGCTTAGTATTCCCGGCCAGGTGGAAGTACACCCCCTTGCCGGAAATGTGGGCCTGCCGGCCGGGTTCGCGCTTGTACCGACCGGGGACCGTACGTTCCGTATCTTCGGCCGCGGCTACCGGGGTACCGACGTGAACTTCCTGCTGCGGTCGTTCAACTCCACCACCACCAATTACGCGTGGCATCCGTTCCGCATGATCATCGGCGAACCGCCGAAGCTGTCGATGCCGTTCAGCCTCAACTTCTACATTGGGCAAAGCCGGTCCCTTCCGATCCTGGCGGGCGGCTTCCCGATTCGCCCGATCGAAGGAATCCCCAACGCGCCGGGTCCGATGGATATTTCCTATCGTGGCACGATGCCCCCGGGCTTGCAGTTTGTGACCACGGATCCGGAAGCGGGTCCCACCTATGGGCGGGTGATCATCCGCGGTACCGCTACCACGCCGGGCTCGACCATGCTCGTTATCCACGCCGACAACGGAGTCGTGCCCGCGGCGTCGCAGTCGATCTTCCTCAATGTCACGATTCCCGGCGACGTGACCGTCGACGGCCGCGTTGACTGCAACGACGTGAGATTCATCACGAGCAAGTACGGCCAGGGGCGCGGTTCAGCCGGCTACGACTGGAACGCCGATTACAACCTCGATGGCAACATCGATGTCCGGGACTTGGCGCAGGTCTCGGCGAGGCTGCCCGCCGGCACGCGCTGCCAGTAAAAAGACGGAGGACAAACTCGTGAAGCGCCTTGCTCAGTTCGCCATCGCCCTGCTGCTCTGCGGAGCGGTTGCCCCAGCGGCCGTGATCAACCTCACGCCGCTGCCGGGCGTGATCAATCCCGGAGACACCTTCGACATGTACATCGGGATCGACCCGGACGGCGCCGAGATCACCGCGTTCAGCGTCGATCTTTACTACAGCGCCGACCTCACGCCGGGCACCCCGATGGAGTTGGGCTTCTTCCTCGCCAACGGGGTGTTCTTCTCCTGGACGCCCGGCGCTGGTTCGCTCAACGCAATCAGCGACGCCGCCTCCGGCAGCCCCGGCCTCACGGTGGCTGAATTGGTGGTGCGCATCCCGTTCACAGCGCTCAACGCCAGTCAGGTGACGACATTCGTTTCCATCGATACGGGTACCTCGTTCCTGCTGGATCCTGACTTCATGAACGTCCCCTTTACCGCGGGCACTACGGCTGCGCCGATACCCGAACCGTCCACCTATGGAGTGGCCGGCGCCGCGCTCGCGGCGTTTTACGCGGCGCGCCGGAGGCGTTTATGAGCTCGCAGGCCGCCGTTGAGATAACCGCGCTTACGAAAACCTACCGCCAATCGCACTGGCGCCGAAGCCAGGTTCGCGCGCTCAACGGAATCGACCTCTCCGTCGCACCGGGCAGCATCTTCGGGCTGGTGGGTCCGAACGGAGCGGGTAAGACCACGGTCCTCAAGGCGCTCACCGGGGCAGTTCCTGCCACTTCCGGAAACGCCCGCATCTTCGGCGAAGCCGCCGGAAGCCGCGCCGCCGCCCGGCAAATCGGCTACCTGCCCGAGTCCTACGCGTTTCCCGGACACCTCACGGCGACGCAACTACTTGAGTTGCACGGCGCGTTGATGGGGCTCGACCGGGACTATACGATCCGGCGCAGCCGGGCGCTGCTCGATCTGGCCGGCATCGCCGAGTGGCGCAATCTGCCGCTCGGCAAGTATTCAAAAGGGATGATGCAGCGCGCCGGCCTCGCCCAGGCCATGCTCCACCAGCCGCGCCTGCTCATCCTCGACGAGCCCACCGACGGGCTGGATCCGGCGGCCCGCGCGCTGGTTCTCGATGTCCTCCGCGCGCTCAACCGCGAGGGCCTGACCTTGTTCATCAACTCCCATCATCTCGATGAGATCCAGTCGCTTTGCAGCCACGTGGCGATTCTCGACCGGGGCACTGTGGTTGGCCGTCAGACCGTTGGCGATCTCGCGTCCGGCGGCTTCGTGCTCACCTTGAGCGCGCTCTCCAGTGAAGCGATCGCCGCGCTCCGCCAGCGGGCGAGCCTGGTTCCGGCGGACGCCGCGACGGCAGGCCTGGTCCGCTTTCATTTCTCCCTTCGCTCCGATGTCGATTGGGCCATCGATCACATCCGCAACGACGGCCGCGGGTGCATCGAGTCATTGATACCGGCGGCGCGCACATTGACCGAAGTCTTCCTTACCGCTACGCGCCGGGAGGCTGTATGAACCGCCAAATTGCCGCCATTGTCATTGACACCCTGCGCGAGGCCCGTGCCCGAAAGCTGTTCCTTAGCATGCTGCTCGGCAACGGACTCAGCCTCGCGGGGCTCTATTGGATGGCGCGCTCGATGGATCTGTCGGGCCCGGCGTCCATGGTGGCGTTCATGGGCCAGGCGGACCCGCGCTATCTGGATGAACAATGGGTCGGCCGCGGGCTCTCCGGGAACGCCTCGGCCTTCATTTATGGATTGCAGTTGCTCGGCTGCCTGATGCATACGATGTCGCTGGTGCCGGCCTTGCTCGAGCCGGCGCGCAATGCCTGGCTGGTTTCGCATCCGGTCTCGCGCACCGGGATTCTGCTGGGACGGTTTCTGGGGTGCCTGGTGATCGCCACTCTGAGCGCGGTCTTCACGTTCGGGGGCGCCTGGGCGGTAGTTGGGATGAAGACGAATGTCTGGCACGTTCCCTTCTTCTTCGGGGTGGCGACGACGCTGCTGCTCTATGTGTCGCTTGCCTCGGCCATGCTGTTGCTGCAATTGGTTTCGTCGTCACCCATGCTGATGGCGACTGGACTGGCGGCGGTCGCGGCGCTCAACGGGGCGGTGGCCAGGCCCGAGGGCTTGAAGGCGGTCGCCGGTACGGGGCGGATCCATGACGTGGTGGTGTCGATGGCGGAGATCCTGCCGAGACCGGTAGACGTGGCGACGCTGACCGATGTCTACGTGCAGACGGGACGGATCACGCACTACCAATACCTGTGGACCCCGGCGCTGTTCTGCGTGATCTGCCTGGGCCTGGCGTCCTGGCGGTTCTCACGTAAGAACCTCTGAAGACACACTTTCAGTATCAATACAATTTAGTTAAGGATCGCGTGGATCTTTTGGGTCGGGCCCTATCGCGAGCAAGGAAACAATCCGATTGACTCTGTATATTCAGGTTTGGAATTCGGGTCGACCCACCCGACTAACGTGTTCGCTGGTGTCATCCAGCTCAAGAGGCGGCTCGGCAGCTCCCGTTCATCGCAGCACCATCGCCCGCTAAAGCACGGAGCAAGGAGGTTTCACATGCTCAGTGTCATGCAACTTGACCAGTTTATCGCAAGGCTCAAGAAGCGGCGGCTTGCCATCATCAGGCTGGAAGCTTCGTACCGTACCCACGCCAGTGCGTTCGAGGCTAATCTCTCACCGTCCCTCAATACGGCAACACGGGAGTTAAGAAGCAGGCAGCGCTTTGCGCGGAGGGAGGGTGAAAGTGGACGATACCGAAACTAGCACTGGCGCGCAGATTTTGCGGGCGGCCGCGGAACTGGCAAGTTGCGAACAAGCGGACTCAATCAATGTCGAGGTAGCGCGGCTGGAACTATTGACTGCCTACCGCGCGAACGAGGCATCGGATGGAGAAGGGCTGACCCAGCACCTTTGCCTGGTCGTGAGGGCTTTAGTCGATGAAATCGTTCATGGTTCTCCCGCCGTGCGGCCCCACCATCCCTGATGGCGGCCATGGCCGAAACAAAGCAAGGAACACATAATGCATCCCGTCGCACACACCTATCTCGCCGGAACCTATGACTTCGGGTTAGTCTGTGTTTCCGTCGTCATCGCCATAATGGCTGCTTATGCCGCTTTGGACCTTGGGGAAAGGGTGACAGCCGCGCGCGGGCGGCTGCGCCTGATCTGGCTGAGCGGAGGGGCGTTTGCAATGGGCACGGGCGTCTGGTCCATGCACTATGTCGGAATGCTCGCGTATACGTTGCCGGTTCCCGTGCTCTATCACTGGCCCACGGTCCTGGTATCTTTTGCCGCGGCCGTGCTTGCCGCGGCGATAGCGCTTACGCTGGTCGGCGGCGATAAGCTAACTTGGACCAGGATCGCCCTGGGCGGGCTTCTCATGGGCTGCGGCATCGCGTCGATGCACTACATCGGAATGGAGGCGATGAGGCTCCGGGGCATGTGCCACTACTCGCCCTCGCTGGTGTTCCTCTCGTTCCTGCTGGCCGTGGCAATCTCGATCGTCGCCTTGCTGCTCACCTTTCGTTACCGGATCGCGGAACGCTCCCGCGGGATTGGCAAGACAGTCAGTGCCGTCTTCATGGGATGCGCGATACCGGTTATGCACTATACGGGCATGGCCGCCGTACGATTCTCGCCAATCGAAGCCGAGCCAAACCTCAATTACGCCGTCGAGATATCCTCCCTGGGAGTCGCCGGGATTGTGGCGGTGACCCTGGTGCTACTGAGCTTGACCATAGTGACCTCCGTCGTCGACCGCCGCCTGTCGTCCCAAGCCTTGGAACTGGAACGGAGCGAACAGCGCTATCGGCTTCTGGTCGATACCGCCAAGGTAGTCCTTTGGCGCGCCACCCAGGACATGCGGCGGATGCGGTACATCAATCAGGAGGGCGAAGACCTCTTCGGATACTCTCTTGACGAGTGGCGGGCGGCCGAAGGACTGTTTCATGACCTGGTCCATCCGGAGGACCGCTCCCTGGTAGAGGCAATGTGGAGCACAGCCTTGCGGAGCGGCGAACCGCAGATCTCCGAGCACCGTATGGTGGGCCGGGGCGGGCTTGTGGTGTGGTTGCGGGCTTCCGTGCGCCCTGTCTACGAAGGCGGTCCGTCGGCCGAGTTCGTAGGGGTGATGACCGACATTACCGAACGAAAGAGGGCACAGGAGGTGGCGGAGGAGGCTAGCCGCGCCCGTGGCGAGCTACTATCCGAGATCAAGCGCCTGAACGATAAGTTGAGCATCGAGAACTCCCGGATGAGCTCCGAATTGGACGTTACCCGGCGATTGCAGCGCATGTTATTGCCGGGCCGGGACGCGTTCACAAGAATCCCCGAACTGGAAATCGCGGCGTATGTCGAGTCCGCGGCCGAGGTGGGCGGAGACTATTTCGACGTAATACGCGATCCGGACGGGGTCTTCCTCGGCATCGGCGATGTGACCGGCCACGGCCTGGAAAGCGGGGTGATCGGCATTGTGGTGCATACGGCGGTGCGCACCCTTCTCGCCGCGGGACTCAAGGAAAGCGCCGATTTCTTTCGCGTGTTGAATCGCGTTGTGTATGAGACGGCGTCGCGGATCAAGAGCGACCGCAATCTTACGATGAGCATGATGCGGTACCACTCCGGATCCGTTCGAGTGAGCGGCCAGCATGAAGAGATTGTCGTGGTCCGCAGCAACGGAACGGTCGAGCGCCATGACACTTTGAATCTGGGATTCCCGCTCGGGCTGCAACCGGACATCACTCATCTGATCGGGGAGGCGGAGTTCCCCCTGGATTCCGGCGACGTGATGGTGGTGTACACCGACGGCATCACCGAGGCCACCAATGCCGCGGGGACAACTTATGGGATCGCGCGCCTCGCCGAGGCGGTGCGATGCAACCATCGAAAACCGGCGAAGGCGATCCGCGAGTGCGTCCTCACCGACGTCCGGGATCACCTGGCTGGCCAGCCGGTCCTTGACGACATGAGCCTTCTGGTTGTGAAACCCGCCGCTCCGGGGGTGCGGGGATGAGGCCGCCCTCTTCAAAGCCCGCGCCCGTTGGCAGCAACTCGATGCGGAGCGCGAAAGCGGGGAGCGAACCGCCGGCGCTGGAAGACGGCCGGGACATCGCGAGGCTTCGCCGCCAGGTTGAGGATCTCCAGATCGCTCTCGACGCGGCAACGCAACATGGCGACTTCCTCCAGGATCACCTGTACCGGCTGAGCGCGGACCTGCAGTCCGAGGTACGCGAGCGCCAAGCCGCCGAGTTAAAACTGCGCCATCTGTTCGACGCGGTAACCAAGGAAAAAGCGGACCTCGAGATTCTCGTTCAGATACTCATAGATCAGGGCGACGATTGGGCAGAGGATAGTGAGAAGGCGCGGGTGGACGGGCTGACCCAGATCGCAAACCGGCGAGGGTTCGACGAGTATCTGGGCCAGGAATGGACAAACCACGCGGCCCTGCGGCAGTCGCTCGCTCTGGTTGTATGCGATGTCGACCACTTTAAGCTCTACAACGACAATTACGGGCACGGCGCGGGCGACGAGTGCCTCCGGCAGGTTGCGAAGGTGATCGCGTCCTGCCTGCGGGGGAACGATCTCTCCGCCCGGTATGGCGGCGAAGAGTTCGCGGTCGTACTGCCCAAAACGGAACTGGCGGCAGCCGTGCGCGTGGGCGAGCGGGTTCGCGCGGCGTTGGCCGGCGCGGCGCTACCCCATCGCTTTTCGCCGGTGGGCGATTTCGTGACGATGAGCATCGGCGTCGCCGCGACGGTCCCTATCGCTGAGGGCAAGGGTCCGGCGGGCCTGATCGAGGCCGCGGATAAGCAGCTATACCGGGCGAAACGGGCGGGACGAGATCGAGTAGCTTACGAGAAGGGAGATGAGGAATGATAAACGAAATGAGCCGGCCGACGGACGACGGCACGAACCACTGCGAGTATTTGACCCTCGTTTTTTCCCCGCTGAGCGTTCCCCTGCGGGACCGCTGGAGAAACAACGGCTTGTCTGCCGATTTTCTCGGCGATTACGTCACGACATTCCTGCCCGGCAATGTCCCGGCGGGTCACGTCGCGCCGGGCAATCAGATTCGCCACGCGGTGGTTTACATAGTCAATGAGTTTCTCGAGAACGCGATGAAGTACCACTTGCATGCCAACGAATCGCCAATCGGCATACACTTGATTCTGACCAGAGAGTGGATCAAAGTAATAGCGAGCAACAGCGTTAGTATCGAGCAGGCCAGGGTGTATAGAACGTTTCTTGATAGCACGGTCGGAGAAGATCCACAAGTCTTACTCGTGAAGCAGTTGGAGGAGAACGCCAAGCCGGGCAGGGTAAGTTCCTGTTTGGGGCTCCTTACGATGATGACCGACTACGGAGTGGCACTGAGTTGGTGCTTCGAGGATTGCGATGGCGCGCCTCAGGCGCTGAAGGTGACGACAACGGCGGTGTTGCCGCTGAAAGCGAAGGTGGAGGAATGACTTGTCTTCAGGGTGAGACCTTCGAGGTGAGCGTCGATCAGGAAACGACTACAGCCTCCTTCAAGGGAGCGCTGCGATTAAGCGGAACCGAAGATTACACCCCGGTCCTCAACATGCTCCGGCACATGATCAACGCCCGTTCCGCGGACCGGATCACGGTTGATCTCCGGAATCTTGAGTTTCTCAACAGCTCCGGCATCACCATGCTCTCGCGCTTCGTCATAGAGGTGCGCGATCAAGGTGGTATCGTCTTGCAGTTCAGGGCTTCCGGGTCAATCGCATGGCATGCCCGCTCGTTGACGAACCTGCAGAGGCTGATGCCTAGCTTGCAGATCGAGATGGCATGAGCGGGAGCGGGTTTTACCACGCGCTGCTCCCGCGGCAGGCGGTCGCGGCGTGGTAAGGTGTTGATTCTGCGAAGCCCCGCACGCCTGGGTGCATCGTACCCGCCCTGGGAACGGAGGGAGGGGGGGTTGCGGCGATGATTATCATTAATTAGTATGGTGCTGGCGCTATGCTGGTCCCCATGAAGCCCATTCTCGCCGTCACCAAAGTCGAGCAGGTCCGCCGCGCCATCCTTGGCATGATCTTCGACCGCTCGCTCGTGGCCGGCGAGCGCCTCCTCGAAGCCAAGCTGGCTTCCGAGTTGCAAGTCTCGCAAGCCACCGTGAACGCCGCGCTGCAGGACCTCCATGCCCAGGGCGTGGTGACGAAACTGCTCAACCGGTCCACGAACGTAAACCGCTACACCCAGCGCGAGATCGACCAGTTGTTTTCCGTGCGTATGGTCTTGGAGCCCGCGGCCACCGCGGAGGCGGCCCGCAATCTCACAGCCGAGGGCAAGCGGGCCATGATGGACCAGGTGGACCAGATGCGCCTGGCCGCCCGCACCAACGATCTCTCCCGCTTCTGCCTCGCCGACTACCAGTTCCACCAGGAGATTTACCGCCTTTCCGGGAATAGTTTTTTAACCCAGGCGTGCCAGGCGATTGCCGCCGCGCCCTTTGCGTACATCCTCTGCGGCCTCGTGTCGCCGCTGCCAACCGACTACGCCTCACTGGCTGAGGATCATGCCGAAATTGTCGCGGCGATGGAACAATCGCCGGAAGCCGCGGCTGCGTTAACCGCCGAAAGGATCGAGGGCTGGCGTTTGCATTCGGCCCACGCTCTGGAGGCCCTGACGGAATACGAGACGAAAACCGCCAATGCTTCGTAACCTGGACCTTGTTCGCGTCCCGTTCGTCCTGCTTGCCGCGGTGGCCGCGGCGGCGGGGCAATCGCCGCCCGTGTCTTTCGCGAAGGAGGTGCGGCCGGTGTTGGAGCGCGCCTGCTCGGGCTGCCATGGCGGACAGCAACACATGGCGGGGTTCAGCTTGGCGACGCGCGAATCGGCGATGCGTGGCGGCTCGCATGGGACGGCCATCATCCCAGGAAATGCCGCCAACAGCGCGCTCTACCAGCGCATCAGCGGGAAGTTGCAGCCGTCGATGCCAGTGGGTGGGAAGCTGAGCGAGGCGGAGATTGCGATTATCGGGCGCTGGATCGACGCAGGCGCGAAATGGGAAGGCGCGGCACTGGCGGCGCAGGCCCAGACCAGCGGTGGCGCGGCGGGACGCAAAATTACGGACGCGGACCGCAAGTGGTGGGCCTTCGTCAAACCGGTCCGGCGGGAGCCGCCCGTATCCCCCGAGGCGCGGTGGAATGGGAATCCGGTGGACCGCTTCGTACATGCCAAATTACGGGAGAAGCAGTTACAGCCGACGGGGCGGGCCTCCAAGCAAACGCTGATCCGCCGCCTCTATCTGGATCTCACCGGCCTGCCGCCGCAACCCGAGGAAGTAGACGCCTTTGTAAGTGACGCCGCGCCGGATGCCTGGGCGAAGTTAGTCAATAGAGTACTCGATTCGCCGCATTATGGGGAACGTTGGGGACGGCATTGGCTGGACGTGGCTCGCTATGCGGACAGCGGC
Source organism: uncultured Candidatus Solibacter sp. (assembly GCA_964385495.1). GTDB lineage: Bacteria > Acidobacteriota > Terriglobia > Bryobacterales > Bryobacteraceae > CADEFT01. The sequence goes on along the minus strand of CAYLPH010000017.1, from coordinate 68,790 downwards.
GGCTATGAGCAGGACTTCACGTATCCCAACGCCTGGCGGTACCGCGATTACGTCATTCGGGCGTTTAACCAGGATAAGCCGTACGACCGCTTTATCCGCGAACAGATCGCGGGCGATGAGTTGGACGATGCCGATTACGATGCAGCGACGGCGACCGGCTTCCACCGGGTGGGTTCGACCGTGGGCTTCCGCGAGAAAGACAACCCGCAATACCGCTACATCTATTTAGACGATCTGATCGGAACAACAACGCGGGCGTTTCTGGGCATGACGGTAAGTTGCGCGCGTTGTCATGATCATAAGTTCGACCCGATTTCGCAGGCGGATTACTACAAGCTGATGGCGGTGTTTAACCCGTACATCAACTACGACCATCCACTGGCGCCGCCCAGCGAGGTGGCCGCGTATGAGGCGAAACGGGCGTCGATTCAGGCAAAACTTGACCCACTCGTCGAAACGATTCGTGAGTTAGAAGCCCCCTATCGCAAGCTGGCCTTCGAACAAAAGCTGGCGACATTCCCGAAGGACATCCAGGAAGCCGTCAGAACGCCCGAGGCGCAGCGGACCGAGGGTCAGAAACTGCTGGCCACGCAGGTATTGAGCATCCGGCCCAACAATCATCGTTCTTTGATGAAGGCCGAGGACCGGCAGGCCGTGGACCGTTTACAGGCGCAGGTCCGCGAGTTGCAGAAGCAGATGCCGAAGCCGCTGCCTGTGGCGATGGGGATACGCGACGGCGATTACCGGCTGGCGCCGATGGGTCCGGGAGACGATGAGGCGCCGGGTAAGGCGGGCAGCGGGAACCAGGGCGACGAGATCAACGAGACGTACGTGCCCGTCGCGGGCAAGCCGTACAAGGCGCCGCGATCTTATTTCCTGGAGGCAGGCGACTACCTGTCGCCGGGGCCGGAGATGCAGCCGGGCTTTCCCCAGATTGTTGGCGATCTAGGAATCCCCACGGCGATCGTGCCGAAGGACGGGCGAATCACGACGGGCCGGCGGCGGGCGCTGGCGGAATGGATCGCCTCGCCGGAGAACCCTCTAACGGCGCGGGTGATGGTGAACCGCATCTGGCAGCATCATTTCGGCAAAGGTCTGGTGTTAACGGCGAGTAACTTTGGACGGCTCGGGCGAAGGCCGACCCATCCAGAGTTACTGGACTGGCTGGCTACGGAGTTTGCAGCCAAGGGCTGGAGCGTGAAGCACATGCACCGGCTGATTCTGCTGTCGGAGGCCTACCAGATGGACTCCCGCTATACGGCGAACGCGGGGTTGGAGGCGGATCCCGACAACCTATACCTCTGGCGCTACCCGCAACGGCGGTTGGAAGGGGAGGCGATTCGCGATTCCATTCTCGCGGTAAGCGGGAAGCTGAACCGGGAGGCGGGCGGGCCGTCGTACTTTCCACCGGTGGCCGAGCGCGTCAGGAAGTCGGTCGCTAAGGGAATCTGGGTGGTGAATGAGGAAGGGCCGGCGGTGTGGCGGCGAGGCGTTTACTCGTATTTCAAGCGCGGGATGAAGTATCCGATGTTTGAAGTCTTCGATCAACCTGATCCTAATCTGACGTGCGAATCGCGCAGTGTCAGCACGGTACCCACGCAAGCGCTGACGTTATTGAACAACGAGTTCATCGTGCAGCAGGCGCGTTACTTCGCCGGAAGAGTGTTGGAGCAGGCGGGCCCGGAGCAGGAGGCGCAGGTGCGCGCGGCATACCGCCTGGCATTGAGCCGCGAACCGTCGGCGCAGGAGCGCGAGGCGAACGTAGCGTTCCTCAACCGGCAGCGGACGGCGCACGGCGGCTCAACCCTGGAAGCGTTGGCGGACCTATGCGATGTGCTGCTCAATCTGAACGAGTTTTTGTATATCAACTGAGGGCGGTATGAAGGCACTTAGGACAATCTCCCGGCGCGAGTTACTCTTCACCGCGGGCGGCGGTATCGGCGGAGTGGCCCTGACCAGCCTCTTGGCGCAGCAGGACCTGCTGGGCGCGCCCGCGGCCACGGCATCGCTGAGCGCGGCGCGAAAGCCGCACCATCCCCCGAAGGCGAAGGCAATGATCAGCCTGTTCATGACGGGCGGCGTCAGCCATATCGACACTTTTGACCCGAAGCCCAACCTGCGCAAGTATCACGGGCAGCCGTTGTCGGGGTTTGGCGAGATTGTCGTGCGGCAGGGCTATCCGGGGCCGATCATGGGCAGTCCTTACGAGTTTCGGAGATACGGCAAGGCGGGCACCGAAGTGTCCGAGTTGTTCCCCCACATGGGTTCCGTAATCGATGAGGTGGCGCTCATCCGGTCCGGCGTTTGTAAGTCGAACGACCACGTGCTGGCGCATTATGAGTGGAATACCGGGTCGCTGCTGATGGGCCATCCAAGCGTGGGCTCGTGGGTCAGTTATGGATTGGGCACGGAGAATCAGAACCTGCCCGCCTATGTGGTGATCTATGATCCCCGCGGTGGGCCCAATGCCGGGGTCTCGAACTGGAATAACGGGTTCCTGCCGGCGTCGAACCAGGGAACAGTGTTCCGGCCGTCGGGAGATCCGATCCTGGATCTGCGGCCGCCGGAAGGGATCTCGGACGAGCGGCAGCGGGCGCGGCTGGACCAACTGGCGAAGTTGAATGAAGAGCATGCGCGGCAGTATCCGGGCTCGAGCGAACTGGCGGCGCGGATTGCTTCCTACGAGTTGGCATACCAGATGCAGTCGCATGCGCCAGAGGCCGTCGACATCAGCAGGGAAAGCGACGCCACCAAGAAGCTGTATGGGCTTGACGATCCGGTGACGGAGCCTTTCGGACGCCAGTGTTTATTGGCGCGGCGGCTGGTGGAGCGCGGGGTGCGGTTCGTGCAGTTGTTCAATGGAGCGAAGGCCCGCACGGATGTTGACGATTGGGACGCGCATAGCAACTTGGCGGATAACCACGGGGCGCATGCGCGGGAGATCGACCGGCCCATCGCCGGACTGATTCGCGATCTGAAGATGCGCGGACTGCTGGATGAGACGCTGGTGATGTGGCATTCGGAATTCGGACGGATGCCAATTTCCCAGAAAGGCCTGGGGCGCGATCACAATCCCGGAGCGCTGTCCTTTTGGATGGCGGGAGCCGGGATCAAGGGCGGGCAGGTGATCGGCGCCACCGACGATTTTGGTTACAAGGCAGTACAACAACCGGTTACGTATCACGATGTCCATGCCACCTTGCTGCACCTACTGGGGCTGGATCACAAGAGGCTGACGTATTACTTCAACGGCCGCCAGATGCGGCTTACGGACGTACACGGGGAACTTATCCCGCAACTGATCGCATAGAAACAAAGAACGTTCCCAGATTGGGAAAGGAACGCCATGTCTGCTCTCCTTCGCGCCGCCATCGCCGCGCTATGCGCGGTAAGTGTGTCTCCGCTGGTCCTGGCTCAAACGGCTGGGAGTATCAGCGGCTATGTTCGTGACCAGACGGGGGCCGCGGTCCCCAACGCCACGGTCACCATTGTCTCCGCCGAACAGCAGTTGACCCGTTCGGCCACTTCGGACCCCACCGGCTACTACAACTTTCTGGCCGTGCCGTCGGGCACGTACGACGTGTCGACGGGACTGGAAGGATTTGAGAAGCAGGTACAGAAAGCGGTGCGCCTGACGTTAGGCGAGAATCTGCGTCTGGACGTGTCGCTAAAAGTAGGATCGGTACAAAGCGAAGTTACCGTAACCAGCATGGCCACGCTAGTGAATACGCAGAGCCAGACGCTTTCGGGGCTGGTAGACGACCGGCGGGTGCAGGACCTGCCGTTGAACGGCCGCAACGTGATGTCGCTGGCGCGCATCGTGCCGGGCATTCTGGAAGTGAACGCGCCGCAGGAGATGAACAATACCCGTGCGGGTCCTAATATGAGTGTCAACGGCGGCCGCTCGGTGAATAACAACTTCACCTTCAACGGGGCTAACTTCACGCACTTCGGGCAGACGACGGGCGTGAACTTCCCGCCGCCCGACGCCGTGCAGGAGATCCGCATCCAGACGCATAACTTCACCTCGGAGTACGGCAATAACTCGGGGAGCCAGGTGACCGTAACGTCGAAGGCGGGCACGAACCAGTTCCATGGCAGCGCGTGGGAGTTTCTGCGCAATAACAAGCTGAACGCGCGCAGCTTCTTCCAACCCGTGCGTCCGGTGAGCAAGCAGAACCAGGCCGGGGCGTCGGCGGGTGGCCCGATTAAGAAGGACCGCCTGTTTGCGTTCGGCTACTACCAGAAGCTGTGGAACCGCCCGCAGGTGGGATCGCAGCAGGCGCTGGTGCCGACCGATGCCGAGCGGGCGGGTAACTTCACGGGCGTATCGGGTACCTTGCGTAACATCACCGACCCGCTGACCAATGCGCCGATGATGGATGCGACCGGGCGGCCGTGCGTGGCGGGGAACATCATCGCGGCGGGTTGCATCAGCCCAGCCGCGCGGCGCGTGCTGAATCAGTTCATTCCGCAGTCGCCCACCGGGACGTATGTGTCTTTGGCGCAGAACCCCTCGGGTAACTATTCGTTCCTGGGACGGGTGGACTTCCTGCAGAGTCTGAAGCATAACGTCTACGGGCACTTTCATCGCGACGCCTACCAGCAGGTCTTCACGGCGGGGAACATCCTGCCGTACACGCAAGGCGACCGCGATGTGGTGAACAACAACTGGTCGGTGACCAGCACCTATATGTTCAGCCCATCGGTGTTGAACATGGCGACCTTCTCGTACATGGGCATGACCTCGCTGGACGAGCCGCGGCAGTTATACGCGCCGGAGGCGTTGGGCATCAAGCTGCCGCCGGGCATCAACGGCGAAGGGATTTCGCTGAATGTGCAGGGGCGGTTCAATTTGGCCACGGTGAACCCTAACGGGCAGGACTACAAGAACTGGTTCTTCCGCGACACGATGAGTTGGATCAAGGGCCGGCACACCATTAAGTTCGGCTACGAAGCGCACAAGGTGACTTGGACATTGAACAATAAGTTCACCCAGGGCCGCAGCGCAACCTTCAGTGGTACGGCGACGGGCAACGCGATGGCGGACTTTCTGCTCGGACGGTTCGACAACCTGACAGTGACGTTCGGCCAACCGGGCAGCGATCCGATTGCCTGGAAGCACTTCTTCTTCGTGCAGGACGAGTTCAAGATACGGCCGCGGTTCACGCTAACGATGGGCGTGCGCTATGAGCCGTACTTCGCCTGGGACCAGAAGTTCGGGCGGCATACGGTGACGAACGTGCCGGACTTTAATATCAAGTCGACGGTGCGGCCCGATGCCTTGCCGGGGGTGCTGTTTCCCGGCGACCCGACGCTGCCCTCCAACGGCAAACTTTCGCACAACGATCTGAACAACTGGGGCCCACGCGTGGGCTTTGCGTGGGATGTGTTCGGCAATGGGCGGACCAGCGTCCGCGGCGGCTACGGCATCTTCTTCGATCAACTCAGCGCGAACGTGGTGCACACGTCGGAGGCGCCGTTCTCCGGCAACGACCTGCTGCGCTTAGGGCAGATGGACGATCCGTATGGTTCGCTGAACCGGCGCCTGCCGCCGCAGGGGATCCTCCCCGGCAACTTCGGCTGCCGCGGGATCACCGCGTTTCCCGGCGTCGCGTGCGACTTCCCGCTGCCCGCGAACCTGGTGACCACCGAGGTGCGATTGGTGGTGCCGTACACGCAGTCGATGAGCCTCTCCATCGAGCGGCAGATTGCCTCGAACCTGATGCTATCGGTGAGTTATGCCGGTAAGCTCTCGCAGAAGCTGGAAGGGCACCGGCACTGGAATCCGGCGGTGTTTATGAATGATCCCATCACGGGACAGCCGCCCTCGGCGCAGAACGTGAACAATCGCGTGCTGTTCCCGCAGACGCGGGGCCTGTTCAATCCGCAGTCGCGCATTCTGGGCAATGATTACCGCGCGGGCTTCCACAGCGTGCAGTTCCGGGCCGAACGCCGCTTCAGCCGCGGGCTGTCGTTTATGGGTAGCTACGTATTGGGCAAAGGCGTGGATAACGTGGTGGCGCCCGAGCCTGGCTTGACGCCGGGTGTCGGCAATCCCTTCAATCTGAAACTGGAGAAGGGCCGTGGCGACTTTGACCGGCGCCACGCGGTGGCCCTCAGTTGGCTGTGGAGCCCCGAGGTCCGGCTTAACAACAAGGCGGCCCAGGGGTTCTTAGGGAACTGGAGCCTGGGCGTCTTCCATTCGTGGATGAGCGGCGCGCCGCTCACCCCGGTGATGGGGACGGACGTCGCGCTGGACGGGACCGGGCAGCAGAACCTGCAGCATGCGCAGTTGGTGCCGGGGGTGACGTACGATGACGTGCGGCGCGACCATAGCAGCCGCGCGGACATGGTGGCTCGCTTCTTCAACACCGCCGCCTTCGTACCCGTGGCGCAACTGCCGCGCGGTCTCTATGGCAATTCAGGACGGAACATCATCAGCGGTCCGGCGCAGGCCAACACGGATGTCACGCTGATGAAGGAAGTGCCGCTGCGCGAGCAGTTACGGCTGCAACTGCGCGGCGAGGCCTTCAACGCCTTCAACCAGGTGAACTTTCAGGAGCCGAACATGCAGGTGGCGTCGGGCGCCTTTGGGCGGATCACGGGTGCGAATCCGGGGCGTGTGATTCAGTTGGCGGTGAAGGTGCTCTGGTGAGGCGGGCGCTGTTCGTATCGCTGTGCCTGGCGGCGCTGGGTTTGGGCCAGGCAAACTGGCCCAAGCTGCCGTATGCGGTGGATATGGATTGGCCGCGGCTGCCGGCGGGTTGGACCTTTGAAGAGACGCCGGGGATCGCGGTGGACCAGAACGAGCATGTCTTCGTGTTCCACCGCGGGCCGCATTCCATCATGGAGTTCGACAAAGGCGGGAAGCTGGTGCGCACCTGGGGCGACGGCGTGTTCGTGCGCCCGCACGGGTTACGCTTCGACCCGCAGGGCAATCTGTGGGCGGCCGACGACCAGGGGCATGTCGTGGTGAAGATGGATGCGATGGGGCGCGTGCGCATGGTGCTGGGGCGCAAGAATACCAAGGGCGAGGCCGACAACCTGTTCAATCGCCCGACGGATCTGGCCTTCACGCCGGGCGGCGACTTCTACGTGTCCGACGGCTACGGGAACTCGCGGGTGGTGAAGTTCAATAAGGATGGCAAGTTCATCCGGGCCTGGGGAAAGAAGGGCGCGGGCGAAGGCGAGTTCAACCTGCCGCATGCGGTGGCGGTGGATAAGAACGGGCTGGTGTATGTGGGCGACCGTGAGAATCACCGCATGCAGATCTTCGATGCCGATGGGAAGTTTGTGAAGCAGTGGAAGCACGTGGGTTCGCCATGGGGCATCGTCATTACCGAAGACGACTTCATTTACATGTGCGATGGCCACAACAATCGCATTCTGAAGCTGAACAGGAGCGGCGAGATCCTCGGCGTGCTGGGCGAAGCGGGCAAGCATCCGGGGCAGTTGGACTTCGTCCATCACATGGCCATCGGGCCAAGTAAGAGCATCTACGTCGCCGAGATCAAGAACTGGCGCGTGCAGAAGTTTCAACCTCGTTAGAGAATGTAAGACCTATGAAGAAAATCCTTTTCCCGATACTCATGATTGGCGCCGGCGTGGCTGGCGGTTTCCTTTCCGCCGAAGTGACGCGGCGCGAGATCACCAAGGCGACGACGCCGAAAGACGATTCGAAGCCGAACAGCGCGAGCGTGCCGGATGTCTACGCGATCAATGGGCAGTTTAAGCGCGTGGTGGTGCTGCGGTTCAAGTACCAGACGGATCTGCTGGCCGGTCTGGAGAAGATGGTGAAGGAGCAGAACATCAAAAACGCGGTGATCCTCAGCGGCGTGGGCAGCGTCCGCAATTGGCATATCCATTCGGTCAGCAACAACACCTTCCCGTCGAAGAATATCTTCATCAAGAACGACCAGGAGCCGGCCGATATCATCAGCATCAACGGCTATGTGATCAATGGGCGGCTGCACCCCCACATGACCCTGACCACCGGCGAGAAGGCCTTTGGCGGGCACATCGAGCCGGGCAACCCGGTGTTCACGTTCGCCATCGTCACCATGGGCGTGTTCGGCGACGACGTGAACCTGGAAAAGATCGATGACAAGACGTATCGGTAGAGTCATGTGGCTGGCGGCGGCGGCGGTGAGTGCGATGCCGCTGGCCGCCGAGGTGGCGTTCACGCGATTGGCGGACCGCGTGGAGGTCACGATCGACGGCAAGCCGTTCACGACGTTCTGGCATGGGCCGGACGTGGCGAAGCCGTATCTGTGGCCATTGCGGGCAGCGTCCGGGACGGAGGTGACGCGGCGGTTCCCGATGGTGGATGAGCCGGGGGATAGCCGCGATCATCCGCAGCATCGCGGGCTGACCTTCGCGCACGCCGATTTGAATGGCTTCAACTACTGGGCCAATGAGCCGTTCAATGGCGGTAAGAAGGGGCGCATCGTGCTGGAGAAGATTACGGGCACGAAGAACGGCAAGGATAAGGGCGTGTTGGAGGCGGTGGTGGTTTGGCAGGACGCCGCGGGCAAGCCGCTGCTGCGCGATACGCGGCGGATCACGTTCTACGCGCACCCGACGCTGCGGATAATGGATTGGGACATCCGGCTGCGGCCCATCGAGACCGTGAAGTTCGGCGATACGCACGAGGGATCCTTCGGCGTGCGCGTGGCGGCGTGGCTGGAGGAGCCGGATCCGGAGTATGTGCCGGTGGCCAAGAAGGGCGATGCGCGGCCAGTGGAGCCGAAGCGAACGGGCCTGATCAGCAACTCCGCGGGAGGATTGAAGGAAAAGGGAGTGCGCAGTAAGCGGGCGCTGTGGGCGGATTACTCGGGTGAGTATAAGGGCGAGAAGTTAGGGATTGCGATGTTCGACCATCCGGAGAATCCGCGGCACCCAACGTATTGGCATACGCGAGGGTACGGCATGTTCGCCGCGAATGTGTTTGGGGTGTCGGTGTTTGAGAATGATAAGTCGAAGGATGGGAGTCTGACGTTGCAGCCGGGGGAGGAACTGCGGTTCCGGTATCGGGTGGTGATTCATCGGGGGAGCGCGGAGGCGGCGGGGCTGGAGGGGTTGTACCGGGAGTTTGGGCGGGGGAGGTGAGGGGTGCGCACCCCCATGCCACGAATCTCCTACAACGCCATAGACCGTTTCATGCTGTCGATCATTACCTGCGCAATCACCAGATTCGGCAAAGCTTTTCCGGGGGGCGGACCATGGGGTCACCGGCTTTGCAGCCGAACGCCCCGCGGAACTCGGGCAGGTTAGACAGCGGGCCGATGACGCGGTACTTGGAAACGGGGTGCGGGTCCGTCACAACGTAAAGCCGCTGGCGTTCGATGGTCATGGCGTCACCCCGTGCTTGGCCCCAGGCGAGGAAGAAACGCTGTTCTGGCGTGAAGCCGCCGATGTCTGGCGGGCGGGGGGAGCCCTCTAACGACTTCATGTAGGCCATGTAGGCGATTTTGGCGCCGGCTAAATCGCCGATGGCTTCCCCGAGAACGAGTTTGCCGTTATGGGCAACGCCAGGTTCAATGAAGTAGCCGTTGAACTGATCGACCACACAGGCGGTGCGGTCAACGAATCGCTTGCGGTCTTCCGAGGTCCACCAGTTGTTGAGGCGGCCATCGGCATCGTATTGGGAGCCAGAGTCGTCAAAGCCGTGGCTGATCTCGTGGCCGATGACCACACCGATGGCGCCGTAGTTGGCCGCGTCGTCCACATCGAGGCTGAACATAGGCGGCGTGAGAATGCCCGCGGGGAACTGAATCGTGTTGAGGCTTGGGGTATAGCTGGCGTTGGAGGTGGGGACGGTCATGGTCCAGTGGTCTCTGTCGGTCGGCTTGCCGATGCGGGCCAAGTTGCGAGAGACCGCAAAGTTAAGAGTGGCAGCGACGTTGGCGGCAAACGTGTGGCGGGAGATGCGAACGTTCGCATAGGAAATCCACTTTTCGGGGTAGCCCAGGCGGGCCTTGAAAGTTGCGAGCTTAGCCAGAGCACGCGTTTTGGTGGCGTCGGTCATCCATTCCAGCCCCAGGATGCTATCGCGCATAGCGGCTAGAATGTTTGAGACCATCTCTTGCATTTTGGCTTTGGCGGCCGGAGGGAAGACGGCCTTGACGTAGGCCTCACCGAGGGCGTCGCCTAGTTCAGAGTCAGCCCAGTTGACGCATTGGCGCCAGCGGGGTGCCTCTTCTTTTTGGCCGGCGAGCACCTTGCCGGTGAATTCGAACATTTCCTTGCGGAAAGGTTGTGAAAGCAGCGGGGCGCGGCTGCGGACAAGGTCCCAGGCAAGGAGGGCGCGCCAATCGGCGAGGGGAGTTTGATGAAGCTGCCGGTCAAATTCTTTCAGGCCACCGGGGTCGCGAACGATGACGGGGCCGGAGAAGGCGAGACCTAACCGCTTATAGTAGCTGGCGAAATCGAAGTGGGGCGCAAGCCGTTCCAATTCGCGGGTCGCGACGTGGGTGTTGACTTTGTACGGGTCGCGCCGTTCTGTGCGGGACAGTTGGGCGCGCGCGAGATCGGTTTCGAGGCGCAGGACGGTGGCGGCGGAGGACTGGGCCCGCGCCGGCGATTGTCCCGCCAAGCCCATGAGGCGTTCGATGTGCTGAAGATAGCGGGCGCGAATGGCGGCGGAGCGGGCGTCTTGCTTCAGGTAGTAGTCGCGATCGGGGAGGCCAAGCATGCCGTTGCTAATGGCGGCGATAGTTTGGCGGGAATCGTCTGAATCCGCCGCGGAGTTGAGGTGGATGCCGACGGCAATGCCTTCAGTCCGCAGGTTGGCGATTTCCCGCTGAAGTGTAGCGGGCGAACGGATGGCGGCAATGCGCTTCAGGCCTGGTTGCAAAGGTTCGGCACCGAGCCGGTCCAGGGCGGCGGTGTCCATACAGGCGGCATAGAACTCGCCTAACTTGGCCATGTTGGATGAGCCCTTGGTTTTGCCGGAGGCGAGGTCTTCGGCAAGTCTGCGCGAGATCTGAAAATTGCTATCCGCGCCGGCCCAGCGCTTGCTCCACATGGTTTGGTCGGCTGGCATGGGGTTTTGTTGGTGCCATTTGCCCATGCTGAACTGGTAGAAATCCTCGCACGGCTTGCAGGTGTAATCAATGGCGGCGAGGTCCATGTTCGCGAGGTTCATCGGGGCTTGAGCGAGCAGGCGGGCAGTGAGCAGGACGGCAAACATCAGGGCTCTTTTCATTGGAGGGTATGATACTGAATTTCTGACCAGCCGAGCGCGGCACTCTCGAAGCCTTTGCGCTGGAAGAATACGAAGCAGGCCGTATCACCAAACCGCTACTGGGGCAAGATGGGCGGACTGGAGCGGATCGAACTGGATGGCTTCTTCCACGTGTACCGGCCATCGCGGAGCAGAGCATACGCCACGGCAGCAGCGGCAGTTGCGGTGACAACAACGGCCGGCAGCGACACGGCGTGGAAGGCCGTTGCGGCGAGAGTTGCCGGAGTTTCACGCATCGAGAGTGTCCTCCGTCTATATCGGTTCCCGCCCGCGAAAGAGATAGAGTAAGAACCATGCGTTTTTCGGGTACATGGCTCTCCTCGGGATAGCCTCCGCCGCATTCGCTCAAACAACGGAGTCCGAAGCCGTCTTTCTCCCGCCGCCCGCCGGACAACCAGCGGGCAAACCCGCGATGGCCTGCAAGGACCTGTATGCGCTGACGGGCTTTTCCTTCACCATCGAAAGCGCGGAACTGGTGCCTGCCGAAGGGCAGTCCCCGTAGTTCTGCCGCGTCATGGGGATGATCCCGCCGGCGGTCCGCTTCGAAGTCGCGCTGCCAACCACCTGGAACCGTCGCTTTCATCTCACCGGCAGCGGCGGCTTCGCCGGCGATTCTGGTCCCCGCAGCGGCTGCTCTTGCGGCGGATCGCGATGCGGCGCGGCTTCGTGGCGGCAGTGACCAATACCGGTCATGACCGCGATGAGCCGGCGGCGACCTTCGCCGTCGACCGCCAAAAGCTTCTCGACTATGCCTTCCGTTCCCGTCGAATTTCTTCTCCGCGCTCTCTCCGCCCCGTCCTTCTAACCTCCATTCAGGGGATAATGCAGGGAAGCCCGCCCCATGAAACTTACCGATCGCTACACCGCTGAGTCCGGCTCCGTCTACATGACGGGCATCCAGGCCCTCGTGCGCCTTCCCATGGACCAGATGCGCGCGGACCGCCGGGCCGGGCTCAAAACCGGCACCTTCATTTCCGGCTACGAAGGCTCGCCGCTGGGCGGCTACGACCTGGCGCTGCAGCGCACCGGTAAACTGCTGCGGGATCTCGACATCCACTTCTGGCCGGGCACGAACGAAGACCTCGCGGCCACGGCCATCTTCGGGAGTCAGATCTACCAGGTGGCCGGGCCATCGCAGTACGATGGCGTGCTCGGCATCTGGTACGGCAAGGGGCCCGGGGTCGACCGCTCGGGTGATGTCTTCCGGCACGCCAACCTCTCCGGCTCGCCGGGCCAGTGCGCCGCCATTGTGCTGGCGGGGGACGACCACGCGTGCAAGAGCAGTTCGATTCCGCACCAGAGCGACTTCGCCCTGATGAGCGCCGCGATCCCCGTACTGTTCCCCGGCAACACGCAGGAGGTGCTCGATTTCGGCCGCTTCGCCATTGCCCTCTCCCGCTATACGGGCGCTTGGTGCGGACTTAAACTACTGACGCACGTCTGCGATGGCGGCGGCACGGTGACGCTTGATCCGCGGCGCTGGCAGTACGCACGGCCGGAGGGCTATAGCAAGCGCACCGAACCGCGGCTGCTGATCCCCTACACTTCGGCGATTGAGCCGGAGCCGAATCGCCACCGCCTGGAAGCGGCGAAGGCCTTCGCGCGCGCCAACGGTTTGAACCGCGTGCTGGGCGCCCGCGACGCGCGCTTCGGCATCGCCACCGCGGGCAAGTACTTCTACGACCTGATGCAGGCGCTGCGCGACCTCGGGATCGACGAGCCGCAGCTTGAGCGGCTCGGCATCCGCATTGCCAAGTTCGGCATGACCTACCCGATAGAGCCGGAGTTCGCGCGCACCTTTGCCAGCGGCCTGGAGAAGATCCTGGTCATCGAAGAGAAGCGCAGCTTCCTCGAGATGCAGTTGCGCGACGCGCTCTACAATACGGGCGAGCGCCCGCTGGTCGTCGGCAAGGAAGACGAGGATGGCAGGGCCTTTCTGCCCGCGGCGGGGGAGATGGATCCGGATCTCCTCGCCCGCGCGGTAGCGGCGCGGCTAGACCCCAGCGACTCGATCCGGCAGCGCCTGGCGCGGCTGGAAGCCATCGAACTGCGTCCCAAAGAGCTAGTGCCAAACCGTACGCCGAACTTCTGTTCGGGCTGTCCGCATAACCGCTCGACACTTTTGTTAGAAGGGCAGATCGCGGGCGGCGGGATCGGCTGTCACGGCATGTCGGCGATGCTGGGCGAGGCTAATCGCGACTACGTCTATTGCACGCACATGGGCGGCGAGGGCGTGCCGTTCATCGGCATGAGCCACTTCACCGAGACCAAGCACATCTTCCAAAACCAGGGCGACGGCACATACTTCCATTCCGGCTCGCTGGCGGTGCAAAGCTGCATTGCGGCGGGTATCAACATCACTTTCAAGATCCTCTACAACGGCCACGTCGCGATGACCGGGGGGCAGCAGGCCACGGGCGCGATCCCGATCCCCGACCTTACGCGCAAGCTGGAGGCCGAAGGCGTCAAGAGGATCATCGTGCTGGCGGAAGACCCCACGCGGTACACCGATGGCGTGGTGCTGGCGAGGAACGCCGAAGTGCGCGACCGCACCACCATCGAAACGGCGCTGGCCGAATTGGCGAAGATCGAGGGCGTAACCGCGATCATTTACGACCAGCAGTGCGCGGCCGAGAAGCGCCGCCAGCGCTCGCGCGGCAAGCTCAGCGAGCCGACCAAACGCCTCTATATCCACCCCGACGTCTGCGAGGGTTGTGGGGATTGCGTAAAGCAGTCCAACTGCATGAGCCTGCATCCGGTGGATACCGAGAAGGGGCAGAAGGTGCAGATCCACCAGACCTCCTGCAACAAGGACTACTCGTGCGCCCTCGGCGATTGCCCGTCGTTCCTTACGGTGCAGATCGCGGAGGGCAGCGGGATGAAGAAGCGTAAGCTGCCCGAACTGCCCGCGACGGAGGTGCCCGCGCCACGAGAGATGGTGCGCGCCGGGGACGGTTACCGTATTCTTATGCCCGGTATTGGCGGCACCGGCGTGGTGACCATCAACGCTCTGCTGGCCACCGCCGCCACGATTGACGGGCTGCACGCCGGTACGCTCGACCAGACGGGCCTGGCGCAGAAGGGGGGCGCCGTTGTCTCGCATCTGATTCTCAGCGAAAAGCCCATCGTGATGGCGGCCAAGACCAATACCGCCAACGCCGACCTTATCCTTGGCTTCGACATTCTGGGGGCCGTGAGCCCGGACAACCTGAAGACGGCGGCGGCGGGCAAGACCGTCGCGGTGTTGAACACGAGCCACGTGCCGACGGGGGAGGATATCCGCAAGCGGCGGGTGATCTCCGGGCCCGGGCGGCTGCTCGATCTGATTCGCGATAACACACGCCACGGGCACAACGTGTACCTGGACGCCACGCGTTTGGCCGAGGGGCTGTTCGGCAGCCACCTGGCCGTGAACACCTTCGTGATGGGGGCGGCATTCCAGGCGGGGTTGCTGCCGGTGAGCGAAGGGGCGCTGACGCAGGCGATTCGCCTCAACGGGGTGGAGGTGGACCGCAACCTCCAGATCTTTCTGTGGGGGCGGAAGTATTACCACGACGCCGAATCGGTGGAGGCCGTGCTGCGAGGGCCGGCCACCGCGCCCGCCGCCGCGCCGCTGGACTGGGAGGCGGACCTCCGCGCCTACCAGAACGCCGCCTACGCCCGCGACTTCCGCGTCTTCGTGGACGGCGTGCGCGCCCGGCAGCCGGAGTTGGCTCCGGTGGTGGAGCGCTATCTCTACAAGCTGATGGCCTATAAGGACGAATACGAGGTAGCGCGGCAACTGACCCGTCCCGACGTGGAGGGGCGTATCCGCGAGACCTTCGAAGCGCCGGAGTCGATTGGATACAACCTGCATCCGCCGCTGTTGCGCGCCCTCGGTTACAAGCAGAAGCTGCAACTGGGCCCGTGGTTCCGGCCGGTTTTGCGGACTCTGGCGGGGTTAAAGGGGCTGCGGGGCACGCCACTGGATGTGTTTGGCTACTTGCCGCACCGGCGCCGGGAGCGGGCGCTGATCGGCTGGTATCGCGATCTGACGGGGCAGGTGGTGGCGGCGGCGCGGCCCGATAACGTAGACCTGGCGCGCGAGATCCTGTCGCTGCCCGAACAGATCCGGGGCTACGAAGGCATCAAGGAAGAGAGTATCGCGAAGGTGCAGGCGTTGGCGGAGGAGAAGCTAGGACGTCTGCGCGGGGCCCAGATCGGAACGGCTGTTTAGTAGGCGGGAGACACTTCGGGCTTGGGTCTGGCGAGGGGGTATTCGGTTGGCAAAGAGCGGATGGCATTTCGCCGGGCTACGGGGTTAGGGTTGCGGGTTTGGGTCCGTCAGGCGGCCCGGGTGGGCTGCTGGCGGGCCTTGGGGGCGATGCCGGGGGGCTCCGGCTGGCTTCGATCGGTCAGGCGCACGATCTTGGCGACGTCTATTAGAGCCGAGATGGAATTGAGCGACTTTTCCCCGGGGGTTCCGGTGTAGTCGGCGGCGACTCGATTCGTCTGGAGCGAGGCTAGCAGGCGCATGTTGGCCTGGAAGGCTCGCTCGTTGCGGTTCTGGTAGCGGAGGAGCCGGTTGTAGCGGCGCTCGGCGTCTGGTGGTAGGTCCGGGATGTTGAGGAACTCCGGGACTTCTTCGCAGTGGAACTCGGCGGCGAGTTTGTCGAGTTGGACGGCGATCATACGCAGATTCCAGGCGGCGTGGACGATCTGGTCGAAGACGGTGGCTTCGACGGGGCCGTCCGGTTTGAGACGGCTGTAGTAGTCGCGGAAGAATTCGCGGAGGTCTTCGGTGAAGTGGGCTGGGGACCAGGCGCTGCGGGCGGTGAAGCCGTGCTTTCTGGCGTTCTGGGAGGAGGTGGCTTTACCTTCCGGCGTTTTCGGGCCGGTGGAATGCTGCGCATTCTCGCGATTGCGTTCCGTGAAGTCGTGTTGGTCAGTCATACGAGACGACCATAGCATGGGGAGTTTGGGGGAGTCCTTGTAACGTGTTGATTCTATTCAAAACAAGGCTTGTGATTGAGGTGGCTTACGATTTGCGAATTGTTAGGTTCCGGTTCCGCATCCGTGGGACATTTTGGGCCAGCCTTTGCCGCGCCGGCAACATCTGAGCGGGCCGCTGAGCGCTGGCAGGCACGGCTCGCCTACTGATGCGTGGGGAACGGAAACAAAGTGCCGCGGCCGAGCAGCCAATGCGGGTCGAGGCGGCGCTTGACGCCCTGCATCTGCTCCAACTGCCCGGAAGAATATTGTAGAGCGAGAAGGTGAGCCTTGCGTTTCCCCAATCCATGCTCGGCTCCGACGGTTCCGCCAAAGGAGACGGCTTTGGCGGCGAACTCGGTCATGAGTTGCTTGCCGCGATCAAACTGCTCCTGGGTGGAGGGAAGGATATTGACGTGGACGTGGGCATCGCCGATGTGGCCAAAGATGACGTACTGGTTCGGAAACCCGGCTTCCAGGCGTTGGCGGTAGAAGGCGAGCATGGCTGCGTTGTGTTCGAAAGGAACGGCGAAGTCGGAGCCGAGCTTGGTAAAGCCCTGGCGGCGCACGATGTCGTTGACAGCCTCGGGGAGGGCATGGCGGAAGCGGCGGAAACGCTCGCGGTCGGCGGCATTGGCGGCGAACCAGCTCTCTTCGCCAAAGGCGTTCACGGCGTCCAGACGTTCGATCCACTCTTCGAGTTCCGGGCCGTCGAGGCTGGCCACTTCCTGTTCGATGAGCAGGGCGGCGGCGGCGCGGGTGGGGATGCCGTCGAACTTGGCGCGCAGGAGGGCAAGCGAGGGGGCATCGACGTATTCGAGCATGCGCAGGTTGGCGATGCCACGCCATTCGGTAACGGCGCGCAGAGCATCGTCATCGCTGGCGAAGAAGACCACGCCGGTAAGCAGTTCAGCGGGTGCGGGCAGGAGGACAACTTCGGCTTCGACGATGACGCCGAGGGTGCCTTCGGATCCGATGAAAAGATCGAGGTAGTCCATATCCGGCTTGAGCCAGTAGCCGGCGGAGTGTTTCTTCGACCGCGGCATGGGGATGGCGGGCACTTCGAACGGCGGCTTTTGGCCGCGCTGCAGTTGGAGGACGGTACCGTCGATCAGGGCAACGCGGAGGGCGCGCACGTGGCGGCGCGTGTCGCCATAGAGGAAACTGCGGGAGCCGCTGGCGTTGCAGGCGATGTTGCCGGAGACGGCGGAAGCATTTTCCGTCGGGTCGGGCGCGTAGAACTGGCCGGCCTGGGTGGCGGCGGCCTGGAGTTCGCGGAGGAGGATGCCCGCCCCGGCGATGGCGTATCCGGGATGGATTTCCAGGCGGCGGAACTTCTCCAGGGAGAGGGCCCAGCCGCCGTCGGCGCAACGGCCGCCGGCGACACCAGTACCCGCGCCGAGGATCGTGACGGGAATGCGTTCGGCGGTGGCCTGCCGCAGTAGGGCGATCATTTCGTCCTCATCGGCGGGGACGACCACGCGGTCGGCGGTGCCGCGATGGCCGGAGGCATCTTCCAAGTAGCTTGCTGCGATACTCACACTTCTAAGATTACCGGCATGATGAGGGGGCGGCGGGAAGTTTGCTTGGAGATGAAGCGCTTGAGGTCGGCGCGGATCTTCTCCTGCATGACACCCCAGTCGGTACGCTCTTCGGCGCTGGAGCTTTCCAGCGTTTTGGCGACGACGCGCCGCGCCTCCTGCATCAGGTCGGAGCCTTCCTCCAGGGAGACAAAGCCGCGGCTGACGATCTCGGGCAGGGTCTCGTTCTTGCCGGTGTGTTTATTGATGGCGATGATGGGCAGGACGAAGCCGTCTTCGGACAGATGGCGGCGGTCGCGAATGACGAGCTCTTCGACGACTTCATCGACGGAGCCGGAGTCGATACAGACGCGGCCAACGGACACGTTGGCACCGCGGCGCGCGCCGTAGGAGTCGATTTCGAGAGTCTCGCCGGTTTCGAGCACGAAGCAGCCCTGCAGGCCAAGGCCGGGAATGCTTTCGGCGAGCTTGCAGTGGCGCGAGAGTTGGCGATATTCGCCATGTACCGGCAGGAAGTACTTGGGCCGCACGAGGCTGAGAACGAGTTTCAACTCTTCGACGCTGGCGTGGCCGGAGACGTGGACCGGCGGATTCATGGTGCCGTAGACCACATCGCCGCCGCGGCGGGCAAGGTGGTTGATCATGCGGTAGATTGCCTTCTCATTGCCGGGAATGATGCGGGCACTGAGGACGACCATGTCGCCGGGGCGTATGGAGAGGTTCTTGTGATTATCGACGGCAACGCGGGCCAGGGCGGACATTGGCTCGCCTTGGGTGCCGCTGACGATGACGGCCACCTTGTCGGCGGGCGTCTGCATGATGTCCTGCGGGCGAAGGAGGATGGAATCGGGGATGTCGAGCAGGCGGAGGTTATGGGCGATCTCCGTGTTGCTGAGCATGCTGCGGCCGAGCAACGCCACTTTGCGCCCGTACTCCTGGGCCAGATCGAGAATCTGCTGCAGACGGTGGATGGAACTGGAGAAGGTGGAAAAGACGAGGCGGCCGTCGGCGCGATGGAAGCAATCCTCGAGGCGCGGGCGGACGGTGCGCTCGCTCTCGGTGTAGCCGGGGCGGTCGACGTTGGTGGAGTCGGACAGGAGCAGGAGGACGCCTTGGCGGCCGTACTCGGCGAACTTATGGAGGTCGAAGGGGAGGTCGTCGAGGGGAGTGGGATCGACCTTGAAGTCGCCGGTATGGAGGATAACGCCGAGCGGCGTGGTGATGGCGACCGCGACGCTGGCGACGATGGAGTGGGTGACGTGGATGAACTCGATGGCGAAGGGGCCGATAACGACGCGCTCGCCGGTCTTGACTTCGTTCAGCTCGACCTCTTCGTCGAGTTCGTGCTCATCGAGGCGGCGCTCGACGAGGGCGAGGGTAAGGTTGGTGGCATAGATGGGCACGTTGACCTGCGACAGCAGGAAGGGGACCCCACCGATGTGGTCCTCGTGACCGTGCGTCAAGATAAGGGCGCGCACGAGTTCCTTGTGCTCGACGAGGTAGGAGAAGTCGGGAACGACCACATCCACACCCAGCAGTTCCGCATCAGGGAACATCATGCCCGCGTCAACGATGAGAATGTCATCCCCATAGCGGATGGCCATGCAATTCATACCGAATTCGCCTAGTCCACCAAGGGGAATGACCTGCAGTTTCTGACCGGTCATGAAGATAACTTACTAGGCTAGCATGGCGAGGGGTTGGCGAATGGCTCTTGCGGACTTAAGGCGATGGCGTGAGGAGAGCGCGGACAATCAGCGTGGCGGCCTGTTCGCGGGTGACGCTGGCGGAAGGGCAGAAATCGGTCGCGTTACAGCCGGAGGTAGCGCCCCACTGGCGCAGCTTCTGGATGAAGGGGAAGAAGGGCGCGCCTTCGGGGACATCGCGAAAGAAGGGTTTCGCGGGATGGGGGATGACGGCGCCGGGTCCAATGCGGGCGCCGGCGCGGATCAGGAACACGGCCAGTTCGCCGCGGGTGATGAGGCGATCCGGGCAATAGCGGCCGTTGCCGCAGCCGGTGGTGAAGCCGAGTTCGGCGAGTTTCTGGATGTAGCGGAATTGCGGGTGGGAGTTGGGAACGTCGGAGAAGGCGGGCGTTTGGGAGGAGGGAAAGGTGTCGGAACGCAGGGTGGCGCGGACGATCCAGGGGGCGATGGCGGCTCGGGTGAGGGGAGTGGCGGGGCAGAAGCGGTTGGCTTCACAGGGTTCAACGATGTTGTGGTGTTTGAGGAGGGCGGCGTAGACGGAGGAATCCAGGTGTACGGGGAGGTCATCGAAGGGCATGAGCGGCAAGGTGCCACGCTGGATGGAGGGGAGACGGTAGCCGCCGATGTAAAGATAGGCGGTACGGGGGAAGTGATTGGGGTTTTCTTCCTGTAGGCCGCGGATAAACTCGCCTACCCCGGACGGCTGTAGCCACGGATTGCTGGCGCGCAAGGGTTCAGGACAGGCCTCGCCGCTCTGCGTGATGGGGGGTTGCCAAAGAGAAAACGCGACGGAAGCGAGAGGTCTGTCCGGGAAGGGGCGGATGCCGCGGCAGGCGGGGGGCGACTGTCGAACCGGCAACGACGTGCCGCCAATGCGCGCGGAGGCGCTGCGCGGAGAGTTTCCCGGATTCGCTTCGACGAGGTAGCTCAGCGTGGTGCCGCCACCGGGGTTTTCGATCATTCCCGTGATGCGGACCCAAGAGGGCAAGTCGCCCACCGACCAGTTACAGGCGGGTTGGGTGACTATCTCCAGGCGGCCCACATCGCCGTCGGGCGGGGCCTCGATGCTCGGGGGAGTGACGGTAGGGGAGCAGGGAGTGTCGCCCGTGAGGACGAACTCGGCGCGGTGGCGGACAGGGCCGTTGATGCGGACATCCAGCGGGTTACGGTTGACGAGCGCGTCTCCGCTCCAACCGGCGAAGCGATAATAGCGGTCCGGAACGGCGGTGAGCAGCACGCGATCCCCGTTGGCGTAGGTGTCGCGCAGGGGAGACGCGACGATCCTTCCACCCGGGCTGCTGGAGAGCGTGAGGGAGCCGGGCCGATCGTAGATTTCGAAGCTCACGCGGACGGGTTGTGCGGTGCGGTCGACGGAGAACGGGAGGATCGTCTCCGCGAAGCGGGGTGTTCGGTCAATCGGATTCGCTTGCACGGGCAGTAGAACCGGCGCCCCAGGGTGAACGGAGGTATAAGTGGAAACAGTAAGGTAGCGGGTATCGGGACTGGACACCCCAATAGTCTTATGTCCTCCGAAAGCCCTGAGCAGGAGGTTCTGTGACGGCTGCGGCTCCTCGCCGGGATTCAGGCGGAAGGTGAGTTCGGCGGGTTCGGCGAGGAAGTCGAGTGGGGCGGGGGCGGAGCGGAGAAAGGCAACGATGGTGCGGGGTTGAACTCCGCTGGCCCGGATGACTATAGGGAAGGTAATGCCTTGGCGATAATAGCCGGCATCGCGAAAGTAGAGCCGTGCGCCGAGGGGCCCGGGACTGATCCCTCCAAGTTCGCCGATGCTGCTGCCTTCCACTTCGCTGCCAGCCGGAAGAGCAAGCGGGATGTCTGCCTGAAAGTGCTGGTTGTACGGCAATTCGGCGCTGATAAGGTCCTGGCCAAAGACGATCTGGCCACGGGTGGCACGAAGACGGATGGGTATCTCGACGGTGGTGGAGGTGACGGGAATCGGATCGCTCGACAGTTCCGCGGAAATAGTAACATCGCCCACCGGGATTGGCTGAAGGAAGAAGCTGATGCGGGCGGTTGGTTGGCCACTGATGAAGGCGACGCCACCGTATAGAGAAGATAGGCTCTGGCCGTTGATAAAAACCTGCCAGTTTAGGAAACTGTCGGCGCGGGAAAGGAAGCCCGGGGGAATGGTGAGTGTGCCCACCGTGAAGCTGACCAGTCGATCCGCCGGCGGGCTTACGCTGATCGGGCCAGCGCTGCGAAAGACGGGATCACCAGGCCGGATGAAGTCTGGCCGGTCGGAAGGGATCGAAACGGTGACCTGGGCAGAGAGGCACGTAGCGCCGCAAAGGAGAGACAAGAGCCAACGCACAGTCTATTGTAAGCGGGAAATGAGCCGTCCGATCCCGTTAAATAGCCGCTCAATCCAGGATAAATGCACGCGCGGCGGGCGGCGATTTCTGCGTTTGGCGGCGAAACTCCGGGAGGCCATGATCAGACCTTCACGGTCGACGCTAGCGAGAGCCGTGACTTCGGCGTCGTTGAGTCCTGCCGCGCGGGCTTCACCTTCGGGGTCGGCCAGGAACCGGTCGCGGAGCGCATCGCCGGTATAGAGCCGGGCCAGAAACGCTTCAAAGGCTGGCGTGG
Source organism: uncultured Candidatus Solibacter sp. (assembly GCA_964385495.1). Taxonomy (GTDB): domain Bacteria; phylum Acidobacteriota; class Terriglobia; order Bryobacterales; family Bryobacteraceae; genus CADEFT01. Next base: position 46,723 of record CAYLPH010000017.1, on the reverse strand, counting down.
TCATGTCGGGCCTGGGTGACAACGGCGCGGGCGCGGTCGAGCTGGGCGAGCAGTTCGGCGATGGGCGGATAAGCGCCATCGCGTTCGAGGATGACCGTAACCGGGTGGGTGATCCGCTGGGCAACCATGCCCAGAAGCGCGTAAACCGGGTCTGGGACGTCATGCAGATGATCGTCGAGGATGCGGCCCTTAAGCGGCTTCCCTCCGGCGAGATGGATGTTGGTAACGCGATCAAGCGGGATTCCGGCGAGCAGTTCGGCGGCCGGATAGCCGAGATTGACGGCATTCGCGTGGACGTTGTGGAGGTCAAGCAGCAGGCCGCCTGGCATTTCGCGGACAATGGCCGCCAGCCAGCCGGCTTCCGCCATCGTGCTGCCGGGCGGTTCCAGGAGTGTCGCGATGTTCTCCATGGCGGGAGCGATGCCGATGTGGCGGGTGGCCCGGCGGATGTTCGCAAGGGCGCCGTCAATGGTGGCGGCGTTGCGGGGAGGCATGGCGAGGTGTCCGATTTCGATGCCGCCGCCGCGGACGAAAGCCAGATGCTCGCTCCATATCTCGGGTCGCACGGCATCCATGAGCCGCGCCATGGCGTCCAAGCGGGCGATATCGACCGGAGCGGTGCTAGCCATTCCCATCGAAACGCCATGGAGTTGCAGAGGCACGTGCGAGGCCAGCGTACGGAGGGCACCGATGGCGTTTGGGGCGGCGTGGAAGTAATCGTCGGCAACGACCTCCACCACGTCGATGCGGTCGAGGTTCGAGAAGATGCCGGCGGCGAGTTCCGGGCGCCAGCCGAGGCCGAAGCGCCAACTCGCCGTGCTCACTCCCCTCCCCCGCCGCAGCCGCCACAGCCGCCACCACCCCCGCCCCCATCCGAGGAGGATCCGCAGGAACTGCCGCCACCGCCATCCGTACCGCTGGCGGACTGTCCGAACAATTGCTGGCGGTAGGGGGCGGCGTTCATGGGGAGGGCGGCGGCTCCGAAGACGGCGGCCATCATAACGAGATCGGGGGTCGCCGAGCCCGGTTGCCAGTTGGCGCTGGCGTCGTGGAGTCCGCTAAACAGGTGGCGGCATTCTTCCAGCGCCTGCTGGCCGCGGCGGGTACGTGAGGGGAAGGCAGCCAGGGTGAGAGCGATGGCGGTCACGATAGCCAGGGTGACCAGAAAGAAGATCGGGCGGTCGTGCCAGGCGCCGATGGCGAGCTTCGTTAAGGCGATGGCGGAGAGAAGCGAGAGGGACGCCAGGTAGACCGTGCGGCGATAAGCCTTGAGTCCATCGGAGGGAAGAAGGCCGTGACCGGCCAGATGGATCTGGTAGCCCTCGAGTGTGCCCCGCAGCTGCCCGAGCAACTTCGTGAGCGCGAGGGGAAGAGCCCCCAGGATCCTCTTTTCGAGGTCGTGGGTGACGTTGGCGGCTCCCCGGCCTGGGACAGGAACGAGGGTGGCGCCTTCGACTGTGATGAGGTTGCGGTCAATCAAGGACACGACGGCAACGTTGACGGCTTCGGTGACGCCTCCGCGAAGGTAGGCGATGAGGTAAGGGTCGGTGAGGCGAACGGGCTCGCCGATTTCCGGTTCGGCCCGGCGAACCAGGTGGCGGACAACCACCACGGCCGCGGCGCTCAGGACAAAGTAGAAGAGGAGGAACTCCGGACCACGCAGGTCAAAGGGATTCATAGCACCTCATGAGGGAATAAATCGCGAAGGCTGGAGTGGGAGGAATCGCGTTGCTCTGCAGCGTAGGCTTCACGCGAGGAAGTGCGGTCACTGGTAGATACGCAAGATGCGTGGCGAAAGTTCACCGCATGCGCTCATTCCGAAGGGGTGAAGAGGGCACGAACCAGCATGGTGGCCAGTTGGGCGCGGGTAGCCGGGACATTCGGACAGAACCCGGTATCCGTGCAGCCAAGACTCACACCCCACTGCCGCATCTTCTGCACGGGCGCGAAGAAGGGCGACGTGGCCGGGACGTCGTGGAAGTAAGGAATAGCGGGCGGATAGAGATGGGCGCCAGGGCCGACGCGGGCGTTGGCGCGGGCCAAAAAGGCCGCCAGTTGGGCGCGGGTCAGCAGTTGATCCGGGCAATAGCGGCCGCCGCCGCACCCCTGGGTCAAACCCAGTTCGGCGAGTTTCTGGATCCAGCGAAACTGCGCATGGGAGGGAGGCACGTCGCTGAACAGCGGCGTCTGCGAGCCGGCGAAGGCCGACGTGCGGAGGACCGCCAACACGAGGTAGCGAGCGGTATCGGCGCGGCTGATAGCGGCATCGGGACAGAACTGGTTGGCGCCGCAGGTGTCCGCGATGTCCAGCGATTTGAGCAGGCCGACGTACGGGGCGGCGTCGTGGCTGAAGGGGACGTCGGCGTAAGGGGTGGGCATCCAGAGGCCGCGCTGGATTACCGGGACACGGCTGCCGCCGGCGTAAATCATGGCGGTTCGCGGGGTGGGACTGGGATTGGCCTGGAAAGAGTTGGTAGTGAGCCAGGAGCCGCTGGCGCGGGGGGCATCGGGGCAACCCTCCGGCAGGGTGCGCAGGAAGCTGAAGAAGGCGCTGGATGTGAAGGGGAGGATGGGCGGAGAGAAGGCGCGGATGGCGGCGCAGGCTGGGGGCGCCTGTTCCACCAGCACCGGGACGCCGGCGACCTGGATGGTGGCGGTACGGGCGGCGGTGCCGGGGTTGGGGTCGATGGAGTAGGAGACGAATTGGGCGGTGTCCGTAAAGGTGGAGGTAGTGTTCACGCGCATCCAGGAGGGCAGGTTGGCGACGGTCCAGGGGCAGGTGCGGTCGATCTGAAGGTCGATACGGCCGGCGTCGCCTTCGGGAGGGGCGGCGAGGAACGAGGGCGAGAGCTTGGGCACGCAGGAGACATCCTGTCCGGCAAAGGGGAACTGGGCTTCGAAGCTCATGGGGCCGTTGACCAGGAACTCAAGGGGGTTGCGCAGCGAGGGGATGCTGCCGGTCCAGCCGGCGAAGCGGTGGTAGCGGTCGGGGGTGGCGGTGAGGCGGACGAGGGTGCCGTTGGGGTAGGCGGGCAGGGCTGGGCTAATGGTAACGGCTCCGAGGCCGGAAGAGGTGACGTTCAGGGAGCCGGGCAGGTCATAGACCTCGAAGTTCACGCGGACGTCACGGGTGAGGTTTCCCCAGCGAAAGACGATGGTGGTGTTGTGGAAGCCGGTGTTCTTGTTGGTCATGTTGGGGACGACGGGAACAGGAACGGCGGCGCCAGGGGCGAGGGCGGGAATGGGATTGACGGTGATCCAGTTGCCGTCATAGAGAGAGGCGGTGATGGCGAAGGAGCCCAGGCCGGTTCCGGTGGTGCGAAGAGTTAGGAATTGGGTGGGAGGACTGGGGTCGCCTTTCTGGTAGCGGAAGGTGAGTTCGTCGGGAGTCGTGAAGAACCCCACTGAGGGGGTGACCACCCGGACGAGGACGGGAATGGTGCGGGGAGGGACGCCGGGGGCCTGGAAGGTGGCGGTGAAATCAGCGCCCGGGAAGCCGGTGCCGAACCAGAGGGCGCCTTCGGTGGCGGTGCCGGTGGTGAACACAGAGTCGAAGATCTGGGTGGTGGCGGGGCTGGTGCCCGCCGGGAGAGTGATGGGGAAGCGCTTCTGGCTATTGGCGGAGTTGTCGAGGTCAACGGTCACCTGATCCTGGTTCCAGACGAAGCCGCCGCGGGTGAGTTGTGCGCGGACGGGGATATCGAAGACGGCGGCGCCTTCGCTGGGTGGCAGAAGGGAAAGCTCGTTATCGACGGTGGAGTAATGGACTCCGTCGAGGCTGGCGGGCGCCAGGTTGTTGAAGCGGATGCGGGTGCTCTGGCGAGGGTCGAAGTGGGGAGACCTGAGGATTTGGCCGGTATAGCGGCCGATCTGGCTGGTGCCTTGTTGGGCGATGAGGAAGGTGACGCCGATCTCGGGGGCTGAACTGACGGCCCCCGTGACGCGGAGGGTTCCGAAATTGAGGTAGACGAAGCGATCCGAGGGGACAGTGACGGTTTGCGGGCCAGCGGGGAGGAATTCAAGGCGCCAGGCGCCGCCTGGAGTCTGGTAGACGGGTCCGGAGCCCTGTAAATCGGCGGTAACGACAAAGGTAGTGGTTTGCGCGGCGGCTGAGGCGGCGAGTAAAGACAGGCTAATCGCAGCAATGGGGAACCGCATGGCCCATTCTAAGGCTAAAAGCGCACTGCTTTACACTGAAATCTATGGCCGGCGAAACGATCGGGATTGAGGTGCAGGCGACCAACGGAACGGGCGTGCTGCATCAACTGACGGGGGTGATTGCGCGCCACGGCGGCGACATTGGATCGGTGGCGATCCTGGCAAACACCCCCGATGAAGCAAGGACGTACTTCGAAGTGAGTCTGCCGGCGCCGGACCCGGCGGCGTTGCTGGCGGAGCTGCAGGCGCTCCCGATCGTAAAGAAGGTCGAGCAGACGGCGACGATGAACCGCATCTTTGGCAAGCGGATCATCATCATGGGGGGCGGCGCGCAGGTAGGCCAGGTAGCGATCGGAGCGATCTCCGAAGCGGACCGGCATAACATCCGGGGAGAGCACATTTCGGTGGACACGATCCCGCTGGTGGGCGAGCAGCCGCTGGCCGAAGCGGTGCGCGCCGTTGCCCGGCTGCCGCGCGCCAAGGCGTTAGTACTGGCCGGATCCCTGATGGGGGGAGAGATAGAAAGAGCCGTGCGCGAAGTGCGCGAGCAGGGGTTGCTGGTCGTGAGCCTGAATATGGCCGGAAGCGTGCCGGAGGCAGCGGATCTAGTGGTAACGGATCCGGTGCAAGCGGGGGTGATGACCGTGATGGCGGTGTCGGACCGGGCCAAATTCAACATCGACCGGTTGAAGCGCCGGATTTTCTAACGCAGCCGGAGCGAGTACTCGCGCAGTATCCGGTCCGGCGGGCCGAGCACGCGCACCCAGTACTGGCCGGCGTCGAGCTTGCGATCAATACTAACGGCAACAGAGTCCCCGGTGGGACGATCCATGCGCGATTCCCAGACAGGCGAGCCTTGAGCGGAAACAATGGTCATCCGGTTGATTGCGGAAACTTCCAGATCCCGTACATCCAGATGCAGGCGCAGCCGCCGGCCATGGTCCGCATCGAACGCCGGCTCCTCACCACGCATCACGGTGAGGTTTACCTCCTGATAAGGGAGAGAGGAGTGCCGCAAGCGCGGGGTGAACACAACCAGGGCCACCGCCACCGCGGCTGCAGCCGCCCAAGCAGGCCGCGAGACAATCAGACTCGAAAAAAAGCGCGCCACCGGACTTTGTCGCAAGCCGGGGCGTTCCTCCCGTTCTCGAATCCCGCGCGCCGCCATTCGAATCGCTTGAATCCGTTGTTGGGTTTCCGTCAATCGCCGCTGGCAGTTTTGACAAAGCAGCAGGTGATCTTCCAGGATCCCAGTTTCCTCCTCCTGGAGCCGGCGCAAGACGTAAGCTTCCAGGTGTTCGTCTAGCACATGTTGTTGGTAAGTCATCCCTAACGGGACCTTCTTTCCCCAGCCGGGATCGGCAACCCGGCTGGATCTCCTTTTTCATGTAGTGCTAGGCGGTCAGAAAACTTCTCAAGGAAAATGACGACATCGGACGTCTGGAAAGCTTTTTTTTGCCGAGTTCGCCAAAGCGGGTCTTCGCCCGCGACTTCAGGAGCCGGAACTGCGTCTCGGTGAGCTGCATTTCCTCGCAGATCTGTTCTTGCGACTGCTCATCCAGATAGAAGCGGGTGAGAATCTCGCGGTCGCGGGGAGAGAGGCCGCGAAGAACCAGCTCCATCAATTCGGCTTTTTGCTGGATAATCGCGTCCTCTTCCGGATCGCCGCCGGAAGCGGGGAAGACTCCGGTATCGGCGATATCAAGCTGCTCGCGGCGCGCCTGCACGGCGGTTTCGATATGGGCGGCCACCTGCCGCCGCACGACCGTCCGGATAAAGCCCATCAGACGTTCGGGTTCACGAAGGTCGCCACGCTGGATGGCCTGGACGACGATCAGAAAGGTGTCGTGCACTTTGTCCTCGAGTTCCTGAGGCCCCAGTTGGCGGCAGAGGTAAAAGCGCACGCCGCGCGAGAAGATGCGGTAGAGATCCTCCATGGCGCCGGTTTCGCCATGCTTCAGCCGGTCGACGAGATTTTGCAATTGCGGCGGAGATGTCGCATGAAAGTCGTCTGTCTGGGGCTCCGGCGGACTGCTGCTCTCCCCGCTGGCCGGTGCCGCGTCCGCGCCGGGATCGGCGGACGGACGGGCTGCGGTGCCATCAAATGTTACGAGCATGCACACGAATCCTTTCCAGCCATCCCTGACATGGCATGGGCTGCTGTGCTCTCCCCGTCAGAACTTGGTTCCGAAGTTTAGTAGGTGCGGAATGGGGGAGTGTTTTCTCATTTGGAAATCGGAATGCGAAGCGAATTGAAACTACATTCCTCTTAGTACTAGTACCGGAATCGATCTATTACTTGGGCGTAAGTCATTCAATCCACGAGTGCGGGGCAGAGGCGAGAACCCGGTCGGGGGAAGGCACCGGCGTGCCTGGTACTAAGCGTATTATACGCAGGGGTAAGCTCGGGTCAATTAGAGCGAATCCTCAGATTGCCCCTATGACGAAGTAAGCGGCCCAGACGGCGGGGGCGGAATGCTGCAGGGCGGCAAGTTGTGCTTTTTGAAGGGCATAGGCGGCTCCGCGGGAGGTACTCGCATCCTTAATACCCAGTATCGTCCGGTAGTAATCCTCCATTAACTGGCCTCCCCCATCTGGTACCTCCCATAGCGTAGCCATGACAACGCCGGTACCCGCCATGAGCCATGCTCGGGTTAATCCTAGGAGACCGGAGCCGGGCGCGAGTGGGCCCCTGCCGGAGCCGCAGCCGCTCAAGGTAACCAATTGCGGGGCAGCGCTAAGGGCGACAATATCGCGGCCCGTGAGCACATTCCAATCGCCGGACGGGGCATAGCCAAGGGCGATAACGGGGGAATCCTGCTGGGCGGGACGGTAGACATGGGTGGCGAAGTGGAGGACGCGCGGCTTGGCGGCGAGGGCGGAGCGCAGGCTGTCCAGATTGGGCAGCGGGCCGGAGAGGACGCGATGATCCGGCCAAAGGCGGCTGCAGCGGCGAACCTCTTCGGCGCTGTTGGGCAAGCGGGGGAGATTGGGTCCGCCAGGAGCGACGGGTTGGCCGGCGAGACGCGGATCGGCGCGGTTGGCAACGGGGTCGCCAAAGCCGAGGAAGCCGGCGCGGGCGGCCGCGCGGGGCTCCTCGATGAATCCGGCAGTGGGGACCAGGCGAATAGCGACGGACTCGACGAGGTAGCGGCCGCCGGTATCGGGCGTCGAGAGCGCGGCGAATGGGATGGTGAAGAGCGCATCGTCGGGGATGATGGTCCAGGATCCGCGGGTTGGGACGCCATCGAACAGGAGTTTGGCGAGTTCGGCGCCGGAGGCGCGATGAGCCGGATCGGACTGTTGGATGTGGCGGCAAAATCGGGCGGCGGCGGCGGAGATGACGGCACGCGAGGCGATGGGCGTCATACGGATGGAGTTGCGGTCGATGACCCAGCGAAGCGAGTGGGGTTCGGCAAGGAGGAAGCCGACGGCGATGTCTCCGGGCTGAAGGCGGGACTGCAGTTGGGGGACGGTGGCGCGGAAGTTGGAGCGGAGGTCGCCGGGGACGCCCGCGGCGGACTCGATTTCGACGAGGCGGTTGCGGGCGCGGCGTATACCGTTTTCGGCGTGGGGGTCTGGAGCGGACTGCCGCGCGGCGTTGCGGCGAAGCTCGGTGAGGGTTTGCCAGTAGGCGTCGGGGAGGCGCTCGCGCCAGGCTTCGTCGGCGGAGGCGCGGTTACGGAGACTGGCGGCGCGGTTCTCCTGGACAACTTCGAAGGCTTCCGTAACCAGGGAAGAGTTGGGGCGCTGGGCGATGAGGGCGGCGGCGGTCAGCGCGAACAGTTCGAAGCGGGGCTGGATGGAGTTTTCGCGGCTGATCTGGAGATCGTCGGCGAAGGGAAGACTGGCGAAGAGGGTACGTTCGGTGGCGATCGCTTTACGGAGTTGCTCGAGGGCTTCGGGTTTGCGGCCGAGTTTGAGCTGGGCACGGGCGATGGTCTCGTACACGTCGGACCTGCGGACCTGCTCGGAGGGCCGGAGCAGAGCCTGCTCGGCGAGACGAATGGACTCCAGCGGCCGGTTCTGCGCCAGGCGGAGGCGGGCGAGCTTGGTGTAGACGGCCGGAAGACCTTTGGGATACAGCAGTTTAGCGATGCGAAAGGCTTCGACCAGATACGGCTCGGCCAAGTCAGGGGATTGTGCCTGCAGGAGGGCACCGATGCGGCCCAGGGCCTCCACCTGATTCATGACATTGCCCTTGGCTTCGGCTTGGGCGAGGGTCTCCCGCAACAGGCGGATGGCTTCGTTCGGTTGTCCGCTACCTTGGAGCAGCGCCGCCTGTAAGATGGCGAACATAGCGGGGTCAATGCCGGAACGGGCGGCATAGGCGAGCATCTGGCGGCCCGCTTCGGCGCCCAGTTCGAAGCTGTTGGTGGCGAGATGGATCATCGCGATACCGAAGTTGTTAAAGGCGGCGCCGGCATAGTCTTGGGATTGCAGGCTGTAATCGCGGCCGGTGAGGGCGGCTTGGAGGGCGCGGCCGTACTGCCCGCGCTCGAACAGGGCGCGACAGACGTAGTACTGCATACGGCCTGCCTCTTTGGCATCCTTTCGCGCCAGTGCTTCGCGAACGTAAGTGGTTCCGGCGCGCTCCAGTTCCATCCAGCGCGCTTGCCGATTCAGTTCGTTAAGGTGTTTCGTGGCCGCGCCAGGATCGGCGGCGATCGCCAGGGAGGATAAGAGTAGAAGGAAGGGAAGCAGCACACAGACTCCCAGGGCGAAGTCTGCTACGAGACCTCTGTCGGCGGCAATACTGTTAGTGGAAACCGGTACCCTCAAGGACTAATCTGATCGGGGCGGCCGGCAAAGTCAAGCGCCGGCCACCCCGCAAATCTATTCACCCCGCCACGTCCAAGCCCGGTGGCTTAGAAACCCGGAGGCGGAAACGTCGGCCAGTTCGGAAAGTCTTCCATTGCCGTTCTCCTTTCCCGGCCCGCAGGCCGTTTCGTGCCTCCAGACTAGAAAGGGGAGCGTGTCTCGCAGCCGAGCTTCACGAATAAGTGATTTATTTTGTTAAACTTAAGTTTTTATTGCGCCTTGGAACCGGAAAAAGCACTGCACAAAATCCCACACCCCCTGGCGTTGCGATACAATTTCGTGAGTTCACTTGGAATGAGCACCAGACGACTCTCTATGCTCCTGATCGGGGCGTGGATCGGGATTTCGCTTTCGGTGATGGCGATCTCGATCCTCAACACGAGGAATCTTCACTTGATCGTGGAGAGCAAGACTCCGCAGGTAGCGGCGGCCGTGAAGCAGCTTACGCCGGAGAACACGCAGGCACTGCTACAGCACCATGCGGCGGAGATGAACCGCCATTTCGCGGATCTGTACGGCTACGCCCAGATTGGCCTCGCCGTGAGCTTGGGTACCGTGCTGCTGTTTGCGACCAATGGCAGGAGCTGGATGATGGCGCTGGTGGGGGGAATCCTGGTAGTCACCCTCGCGGAGCGGTTCTTGCTGTTTCCGGAAATGGACTACCTCGGGCGAATGCTGGATTTCGAGAGGCCGGACGGCAACCTGGCGGTGCGGCAGCGGCTGTCGAGCTTCCAGACCGCGTTGGGCGTGCTGGAGGCCGGCAAGTGGCTGCTGCTAACGGTGCTCGGGGCAAGGTTGCTGTTCGGGGGAACGGAGCGGCGGCGGCGCCATCACCATGCCGAGGAGTTAGAGGAAGAGACGCGAATCGCCTCCCGCCGCTAACGGGGCGGAGGCAGCACCTTGATCTTAGTATTCAGCGTAAATAACGTATCTAACAGGTCATTATTAACCGTCACGGATTCGGCGAAAATTTCGTATATTTTTTCACCATCCCGTTCCCTTTGAATTTGAAAGGGCCACTGGATTCCAGAAACGTCCCGATACTTCGAAAATCGCGAAAGCTCAACGAAGCGATCACGAGTTTTCTCGTCGCGCCGGACATACTCCTGCCGGACCGGAAGCTTGGTTGACGAATGGAAAAAGGCCTTCACCGAGCGGTTCTCCGAATCGGTGATCGTCACGATATCCACCGGCATATTCTCCACCACATCGGTCCCCTCATGCTCCAAAATCATTCCCGGTTCGCCCAGCCGCTGGCGCAGTATATAAAAGATGTTGTGGAGGGTGGAAAGCCGGTAGCGCTCCTCGACATCCTTAGCGACCGGCCGGGCGCCCCGGAAAGTAATCTGCCAGCCTTCCGTTTCGGTGAACAGGACGGCGGATTCCTCCTTATTATCCTTTCCAAAGGACTGCCGCTCGCGCTGGCCGAAGAAATCGATGCGCGGCGGCTCGGGGCGGGTGAGATAGCGTGTGAAGATACGGGCGTGGGAGGCGCCGGAAAGGCGGTCGCGGTAGAAGGAATAGACGCGCCCGGCTTCGGTGCGGTCCTTCATTGCCATGAACTTCGGGCCGCCCAGGGCCGCCACGGCGTCGTCGAGGACTTTCTGAGCCCGGGCGCGGCGGTCCTGCGCGACCAGGACGACGGGTGCCAGGGTAAGGATGAGACTGCGGCGTGTCATGGTTTCTTTGCGAGATCCTCCGCTTTCAGGCCGGAACTCAGTTTATATTCGCTGACAACAACTTCTGCGGCAGGCTTGCCATTCTGCACGATTTTCACGGCATGCGGAAGCTTTAATCCACCGGCTTCCTTGAAGTCGCTATAGGTGGCTTCCACCGCCTGGCCGTCGGCCGAGCGGTAACTGGCCTTAGCGGGGAGCCCATCTGAGCCGAGGGTCAATTGAATTTGGCTACCATTCTTGTCACGGATTTCAAAGGAATTGGGGCCGGTGGCGTTCACCGTACGATCCGGATTTCGATCGCTCAGCCACAGCGAGGTATGCTGGCGGAAGATCTCGTCCTGGGCCTGCTTGGCGAACTGCGGCGGAAGCGGCACCATGCCTTGCGGGCTGGACAGCCAACCGCCGCCCTGGCCATCCGAATAGACGATGATCTTGCCGAAGGGCAGCACCTGCTCCAAACGGACATGGTTGCCCACATACTGCGAGGTCTGGGTGATTTTGGCCCCCTGCATAGCGGCCACCGTGACCTGCCCGCTGATGGTGTAATCCTGGACGGCGGCAAGTTTATCAGCGCCGCCGACGGCTTTCTGCATCGCCTGGATCATCTGCTTCCCGCGAGCCAGCGACTGGGCATCGGCCTTCACTTCCGCCGCCTTCGGCTGGGGAATGGTCAGGTCAATCTTCGACATCGGCAGGTTCAACGCGGTGAGCGGCGTCTTCAGGTCGGAACTCTTGGTAGCCGCGACGAAGACGAACTTGTCCGGCTGGATGTATTGCTTGGCGACGCGCAGGACATCGGCCTTGGTCACGGCCGCCACGGCCTTCTGATACTGGTAGATGAAGTCGCGCGGATAACCGTAGTAATCGTAGAGAACCATCTGGTTCAGGACTTTGCCCGGCGTATCAAAACGGAAGACGAAGCTGTTGAGGATGGTGTCCTTGGCGATGCGCAGTTCCTCGTCGGTGACTTCGGTCGTACGGATGCGGTTCACCTCGTCCAGGATCACCTTGATGGCGTCGACGGTGGATTCCACCTTGGTGCTGCCGCCGATCGTAAAGGTGCCGGGATGATCAAAGTCCGCGCTCCAATTGGCGGAGACGCCATAGGCGAGGCCAAGGTCGCTGCGCACCTTCTGCATGAGGCGGCTGGAAAAGCCGCCGCCGCCGAGGATATCGGACATGACGTCCAGGGCGGGATAATCCTTATCTTTCATCAGCCCGCCAAGGTGGCCGATACGGAACGTAGTCTGATTGACCTCGGGCCGCTCCGCGACGTAGATCCCTGGCTTGGGCTGCGCGTCCACCGGTGGCAGCGCCGGCACGGGCGGCTGTTTAGGCGTCCAGTTGGCGAACAGCTTCTCCAGTTTCGCCTTCATTTCGTCAGTCTTGAAGTCGCCCTGGATGGCGAGAAGAATGTTCTCCTGGAAGAAGTAGCGCTTGTGGAAAGCGACCAGGTCGTCCCGCTTGATGCGGTCCAGGTGCTCGATCTCGGTCTGGCGGCCCCACGGAGTTTGCGGACCGTAGAGCAGGCGGCTGAACTCGCGGCTGGCGACGGCGCCCGGCTGATCGTTACGGCGAAGCAGCGCGCCGCGCATACGTTCCAGCGACAGATCGACTTTATCCTGCCGGAAGGCCGGTTCGACCAGGAAGTCGCGGAAGACGGCCAGGACCGTATCCGTATGCTCGGCGAGCGTGTTAAAGCTGACCGACCCGCTGGTCTCCCCGATACTAGATTCGACGGACGCGGCGATGCTTTCCAGCAATTCGTTTACCTGGTCCGGAGTGCGCTGCGCAGTGCCGCCGCTGCGCATCGTGTCGCTGTAGATGTCGGACAAGCCGACCTTATCGGCCGGATCGAAGATGTTGCCGGTACGAATGAGCGTATAGCCGCGGACGAGCGGCAACTCGTGATTCTCGACCAGGAACACCCGCATGCCGTTGGAGAGCTTGAATTCGGCGATATCGGGGAGCTTGAGTTGCTTGAGCGGGGGATACTTCAGGTCTTTCGCAGACCTCGCCATCGATACGGGCGCGGCAGGCGTGGCAGCCTTTTTGGGAGCCGCCGCCGGTTGGGCCAGCGCCGTGGCGGCGGCCAGTACGAACATCGGGATGAGTCTCATTTGCTCTCCTTTTTGGCGGCGGTCTTGGTGGTGACGACAGTGCGCCCGGCTTCCACGAAGTACTGCTTCGCGACCCGCTGCACGTCCTCAGCGGTAACTTTATCGATGTCCTGGAGGTCCGTGAACAGATTGCGCCAACTGCCGCGCAGCACGTGATTGACGGCCAGGTTCTGGGCCATGCCCATGTTGCTGTCGAGACCACGGATGAGCGAGGCCCGGAGTTGCGTCTTCTGGCGTTGGAGAACCGCGGCATCCAGCGGCTTATTCTTCATGTCTTCCAGAATTTCGTAGATGGCCTTCTCATTCTCCTCGATGGTTTTGCCGGGGCTCGGCACCGAGATCAGGAGAAACACGCCTGGATACTTATCGCTGGGGAAGTTGGCGCCGGCCTGCGTGAACAAGGCGAGCCGCTTCTCTTCCACCATCTTCTTATAAAGGACGCCGGTCCGGCCGCTGGAGAGCGCGCCCGCGAGCACCGAGAGCGCCGCGTCGTCAGGATGGTTGGTCTCCGGCCGCTTATAGCCGATGTAGACCATCGGCTGGTTCTCGGTCTCGACAGTGCCGCGCCGTTCACCATACTGCGCGGTTTCCTGCGTGATGACGCGCGGCGGGGTGGGGCCGGACTTGAGCCCGGAAAAGTATTGGTCGGCCAGGCGCTTGACCTCTTTGGGATCGATGTCCCCGGAGAGCACCATCACCATGTTGGAAGGCACATAGTATTGGCGGAAGAAGGCGGTGCTATCCTTGGCGCGCAGGTTTTCGATATCGCTGGCCCAGCCAATAATGGTGTGCATGGGGTGCGCGGGGAACGCGAGCCCGAGCATAGTCTCCATCATCTTGCCCTGGACGCTCGATTCCAAGCGCATGCGGCGCTCTTCGCGCACGACATCGCGTTCCTTATAGAACTCGCGCATGATGGGCTCCTTGAAAACCTGCGAGGTGAGCAGGAACCAGAGTTCGACGCGATTGGCGGGCAGCGAATAGAAGTAGTTGGTGTAGTCGATGCTGGTGCTGGCGTTCATGCCGACGCCGCCATTCTGGTCGATGATCTTCGAGTAGGCCTCTTTTTCGACATAGCTGTTGGCTTTCTCGATGGCGGCTTTCAGTTCGGCGGTCAGCTTTTCGATGACAGCTTTGTCGCCGCGCGGACCTTTGTTCTTCTCCGAATCGATCTTGTCGTAGATGGCTTCGATCTGCGCGAGCGTCTTGCTCTCTTCGGGCCAGTTCTTGGTGCCAAGGGTATCGGTGCCCTTGAAGGCCATATGTTCGAGCATGTGCGCGAGGCCCGTGCGGCCCGCCTGGTCGTTAGCGGCACCGACGTTGACCAGGGTGACCATGGAAACGACCGGGGCGTTCGGACGCTGCAGCACGATGAAGTGCAGGCCGTTGCCGAGGGTGAACTCGGTTACTTTCTTTTCGAAGTCCTGGAGGTTTTGTGCGCCCAGTGTCGCGCAGGTGAACAGGAAGGCCACTGCGCTTCCCAGCCAGCGTTTTCGCATACGATTATTGTAGACGCGGCGGGACGCCGGTACGCTACGCCGGGGTTTACAAGGAAGTCGAAGATGGCATTGACCGAACAGGAATACCTGAGTCTCCAATACAACGGCCTCGCGCCGGAGTATCAGGATGGGGAGTTGCTGGAACGCTTCGGAGATGACTTCGTGCACGGCCACACGAAGGCCAGGCTGGGTGCATTGCCGCTGCCGGGCTTCGCGTCAACCAGCCAGAGCATCCGGCTGCGGCCCGGACGCTGGGTAGTGGCGGACCTGGCCGTGTATTATCCCGATGAGCCGGTCGAGGATTACCCAACCATTCCGCCATTCCTTGTGATCGAGGTGCTCGCCCGCGAGGACCGCATGAGTGCCGTATTGAGCAAACTCGCGGAATATCGTGACTTCGGAACACCGCATATTTGGCTAGCCGATCCGCTAAACCGCAGGCTCTACGTGATGGAATCGGAGTTCCGCCAAGTGGCGACCTGGGAGATGCAACAGCCACCGCTTCGGATCACTCCCAAGGATGTCTTTCCCAAGTAGCTACTGCCTCAACTTCTCCAAAGCCACCGCCGTACAAGCGTCCGCCCCGCGCTGGAACCCAGACCGAAAAGCATCCCGCCGCGTTTGCCACGACGGGTGCGAGCCGGCAGCCTTACCATGCGGTTCGCCCACGGACATCAGCGTCTTCTCGGCGACTTGCAGATCGGCTTTCGTGGCCAGCCCGGTGCCAATCGCAGTGCGGGTAATGGCTCCAGCCAGGCAATCCGCCATCCGTTCCTCGGCGTAACCGGACGCGCGGGCGGCGGGCAGCTTGGCGAAGATGGCATGGCCCCATTCATGAGCCAGCACCACAATCGGCGCGTATTCGCCTATCGTCTGGCGCAGGTGATCCAGAAACTCCGGATCGTAATAAATGCCGTGGTCCTTGATGCAATAAGCGGCGTTGCCCGACTTAGCACGGCCGCAGAGCGTGTTCTGCGATTTCTCAATCGCGATAAAGGTAGGTTCGGCGGCCTCCGTACCTACCATGGCCCGCCATGCCGCGGGAAACAGCTTGCCGACGACGGCTACCCGTGCGGCATCCCACGCGAACAGTAGACACACGACGGGCAGCAGCATGTCGCGATGGACGAACGAGGCGCGATTTGGTTACGTCCGCGCGATAAGAGTGGAGGCCAGGCGGTTGGTCGCCATCTTTGCGGCCAGGCGCATAGCGGCCTTCATACTCTCGGCATCGGCGATCCCTTTCCCTGCGATGTCGAAAGCAGTGCCATGGTCGACGGACGTACGGATAATGGGGATACCGATAGACACGTTAACAGTATGCTCGAAGTCGACGAGCTTAGCCGGAATATGGCCCTGGTCATGGTACATCGCAATGACAACGTCGTAGCCGCCGCGCACGGCCTTCAGAAAGACAGTATCGCCGGGAATGGGGCCTTCCACATTAATACCCTGGGCACGGGCGCGCTTGACCGCCGGCGCGATGAACTCCTCATCATCCGTACCGAACAGGCCGTGTTCCCCGGCATGCGGGTTCAGCCCGCAAACGGCAACGCGCGGCTTGTCATAGCCAATCCAGCGCGTGGCTTCTTCCGCCAGCAGGATAGTCTGCAGAATGCGATCCGGATTAAGGTCGCAGGCCGTGCGCAGGGAGACATGCGTGGTGACGTGGGCCACGCGCAGGCGATCGTTCACCAGCAGCATGCGCGAATCGGAGTTGCCACAGAGTTCGGCGATATATTCCGTATGACCGCTGAAATGGATGCCGGACATGGCGACGGCTTCTTTATTCAAGGGCGCGGTGACCATCGCATCGGCTTGGTTGTCAAGGCACATGAGGGTCGCCAGGCGGACATACTCCAGGCCGGCCTTACCGCACTGCGCGCTGAGGGCGCCAAATCGGAAGGCGCCAGGGTCGAGGGCCTGAGGATCGTGCCAGGTAATGCTCGGGTCCTTGATGAGGGTGGCAAGCAGCGGCGCGTCGGAACGTTCAAGCGGCAGTTTGTCGCCGACGACAATCCACTCCCCAAGGGCGCGGACTTCCGGATCGGCGAGAGCTTTCAAAACGACTTCCGGGCCGATACCGGCGGGGTCTCCCATGGTCAATGCGATGCGCGATCGGGGGGTCAAACGGGCCTCCTCAGAAATTGGACTGCTTCTATTAGAGTATCCGGTTGGCCGAAGCCTCCGGCTTTAGTAGCTACGGGCTTGCCGTGGGCGGCGCCGCCTACCCAGGTACCGTAAGGGACTCCTCTGGCGGCCTCGCCGATAATTCTTATACCTTTGGCACCGAGGAATTTGGCCACGGCGCGCGCGGTGTCGCCTCCGCAGATGACGTGGGCGTCGTAGGGGAGGATGGCGGAGAGGAGCGCCCGGTTGGATTGGTCGTTGCGGTCTAGCGGGAGGATTTCGGGGGGAGCCGGCGATTGTTTTAGACGGGTGATTTGGGATTTGGTGGTGGGGTTGTTGGAGCCGGCGACGACTAGGAGATTAGGGGCGATCTGGGGATCGCCCGCAGGTCGGGGGACCCGCCCTCCAACACGCAAAGCTAGGGCTTCGGCTAGTGCCCCGGCTCCGGCTATAATGTGGCGGCCGTCGCGCTTCAGCAACTCGGCTGCGATCCTATCAACATCCTCCACCGAACTGCAGTCTGCTACTTGATACCCGTCGATCAGGCCTTGCTCACGCAGCAGCGTAGGCAGGTGTTTCGCCGTCGGCTGGCCGTCCACGTAGAGAACGCCATCGCGCATCGTACGGCCCATCACCGGGTGCGACGCAACAATCAGCACTTCCCTGCCCCCCGCTGCATCGCGGATGGCTTTCAGCTCCGCGCCCAAGTTGCCATGCAGCGTGGAGTCGAGCTTCTTGAACAGATGGCCTTTCGCCTTGCTGGCAACGTTATAGACGCGGCGGTAAGCCTCTTCGGGGGACACATGACGGCTGGCCGTCTCCATCACCGGCACATCACAAGCTTCCGCCGCGGCGTTGGGATACAGCCAGATGATCGACGAATACCCGCGTTGCGCAAACGCAGCGGCGCAGTCGCCAGCGCCGGTGAGGTCATCGGCAATGATGGTCCAATCCAGCATCTACCGCCCGCCGCTGGCTGCCCCTGTCGCCGCGCTGGCCGCGCCCGGTCGGTCATTGTAATGCAGCAGCGCGTTGAACAGCATCGGGAACTCCCCGTGGTTCTGCCACCGGTAGCAGGGGTTGGTAGCGAAGATCAGGATGCGCCCGCTGCCCGCCGGCACATCCACGATCGCGGCCTTGTCCTTGAGTTCCGCCATGCCGCGGATATGGCCGCTCAGCAGGGCGCGGTCGGTGCCCGTGTAGCGCAGCAGCACCTGCCCTTTATCGATGTCGGGAAGGTTGAGGATCGGGCCGTTGGCGTAACGTACAGGCAGCGTCTTCGCGTCGCCATAGCCGTAGAAAAGCGGATGATCGGCACGCAGAACCTGCGTTTCGACAATCGGCCCGGGAGCGTAGAAGGCAGGCGATGGACGTGCCGCCTGCACGCGCAGAGCAAGGCCGAAATCCGGCGCGAAGTAACTGGCGCCCCCTAACGTGATCAGCGTGCCGCCGCCCTGTACGAACTTCTCAAACTCCACAACCCCGCTCAGCCCCATGCCGCCGCTGATATCCGCCGACTCGCCGTACATGCCCAGGAACTGGAACTTATCGGACTTCTGATACGCGAGCACCTTGCCGCGGCTGTCGACATCATGCACTAATTGCTTGCCGCTATAGCTTTGCGATGGGATCAGGATGACGTCATACGCCGAACGCAGCCCGCCGGCCTTGATGCGTTCCTTGTAAATCAGTTCATAAGGGACTTCAAACCGATCCAGCGCATGGCGCACCCAGCCGACTTCCTGCGTGCTGCCCCAGGTGGTGAACACCGCGATTCGCGGCATATCGACGTCGTGCCGAGGCACCGCCGGCACTGCTTCCAGCGCCGTAGCTTCCAACCCAAGTTCTTCCACCGCCAACCGCACCCGCTGGTGCAGGTTCTCGTTAGGCCCATCGGTGAGAATCAGAAGCGAACCGGCCGGGTACGTCACATTGTTCGCGCTGAAGCTTTGGCGGGCGGCTTCAAACTTTAAATCACGCAGCCGCGCGCGAAGGGTGATCAGATTGTTGGACCCATGATTGGGAATCACATAAGCGGCGCGCGCCGGGAAGCCGCTGAGCACACCCTTCCATTCGAACTTATCGACGGGTTGCACCGGAACCCCCAACACGGAAGCATCGTCGATCTCACGCACATCGACGCCGGTCATCAGGCCCATCGTCCAGCCGGTGTCGTCATAGGTGCGCAGGTTAGGATCGGGAAAGACCTGCTTCTCCAGCAGGATCTTGGCCAGACGCCCGTACGGCTGGTCGCGCTTCACGACGAACGCGCCTTCGTTAAACTTCGCATCCTTGATGGCGAACGGCGCGGTAGCCCGGCCCACTTCGATGCCCTGCAGCCGCAGCGTATTCACCAGGAACGCAACGCGCGTCATGTCCTTCTGGCCCGCCGGAATCACATAGCCGTGCGGGCCTTCCTTACGTCCCGCTTCGATCGAGTTACGGCTCTTCTGGTAAAAATTCTCAAGGATCACTTTCGGAAAGGAACTGGCCAGATCCAACGCGGTCAACACCATCGTCTGCATGTAATTCGTGTTGTTACGCATCGACCACTCCACCTCCTTATAAGGAGGCAGCGGGCGATACCATTCGCGCGTCGTACGATTGGCCGGCTCCACCTTGCGCTTCATCGTATTGGCCCCGCCGTTACCGAACGTCTCATACATCCGCAGCAGGCCGTTGTGATTCGAAGACATAAAGCCCAGATAGCCCGGCGACCACATATCCACGAAGCCATGCGTCCACACACCCGGCATGCCATAGCGGGCCGCGGCCTGCATCTCGTAGTTCGAAAACCAGGGCAGCTCGCCGTAAAGAATAGGATCGAGCGTAGGGTTCTGCGGCGCCTGCCCGCTGAAGGTATACAGGAACGGAACGGACTCATGCAGGTCATGCAGGATCGGCGGATGCCATTGCAGATACCACGTCAGCAGATTGCGCATCGACATCTGCGAATAGTTGATGTCGCGGTTGTTGTCGTGGAAGATGTACTTGCCCCAGTAAGGCACACCGGGCATCCGATCGTCTTCCGTCTTCTCGTTGATCTTGTAGGCGTAGTACCAATCGACAACGCGGTCGCGGCCGTCCGGTTCGGCCACTGGCGTAAGGCTGACAATCACGTTATCGCGGATCTTGCGAATGAGCGGCGTGTCCTCCACCACCAGGCGGTAGGCCAGTTCCATCAGCATCTCCGGCGGGCCGGTCTCCATGCTGTGCAGGCCGGCCATGAAGTGATAGATCGGCTTAGCGGCGGCGATGGTCTCCTGGGCTTGTCCCGCGGTGAGGGAACGCGGGTCGGCCAGCCGCCCGAGGTAGCCCTTGTAGCGGTCCAGGTCGCGGATGGTCTCCTCGTTCGCGATAAAGATCACCAGGCAATCGCGCCCTTCATCTGTCTTGCCGGCTTCGAGGATCTTCACCCGCGGCGAGGCGGCCGCCAGGGCCCGATAGTACTTGTAGATATCGGCGACGTAAGTCAGCTTCTGGGGCGCGCCGGCATGATAGCCAAGCACATCCTTCGGCGTAGGAATGCCCGTCGCCTTCGGCAAATGATCGACCAGCGGGCTGGAAAATTCCGGACGCGTGGTCCACTGCTTCACCGAGGCGGCGAAGTCGTCATCCATGGCCTGCTGGCCATAAACAGCATGCAGGCATAGGAATAGCGCGGCTATTGGACGCGGGCGCATAGTTCCTTCTAGTGTAGTCTCTCGGCGTCGTATGATCTGGAGATGCTCCGGTTAAGCCTTCTTCTCGCCCTTTGCAGCAGCCTTTTCGCCGAAGAGTACGTCCTGGGACCCGATTCGAAACGCCAGCCCGGCGTCCCCGTGGGTAAGGTCACCAAGCACGAGTTCAAGAACAGCCAGATCTACCCGGGCACCGTCCGCGACTACTGGGTGTACGTGCCCGCGCAGTACAAAGGCGACGAACCGGCCCGCGTGATGGTGTTCCAGGACGGCCTGCTGTACGCCAGCGAAGAGCGCGAATACCGCGTGCCAATCGTGCTGGACAACCTCATCCACAAGGGCGAACTGCCGGTAATCATCGCGGTCTTCGCCGCGCCCGGAGTGGTGCCGGGCCCCAACGAAAAGACGCAGTCGCGCTTCAACCGCAGCTATGAGTACGATGCCGTCGGCCCGCGCTTTGCCAGGTTCGTCATCGAAGAACTGCTCGCGGAGGTGGGGAAGAGCTACAAGCTGTCGGCGAATCCGGATGACCGCGGCATCAGCGGCAACAGTTCCGGCGGGAATGCCTCGTTCAACGCGGCGTGGAGCTATCCCAACGGCTTCCACCGTGTAGCCAGCTTCATCGGCGGCTTCACCAATCTGCGCGGCGATCACATCCTGCCGTCCCTCGTCCGCAAGCAGGAGACCAAGCCCATCCGCGTCTTCCTGCAGGATGGGCTGGAAGACGTGAACGTTTATAGCAACTACGAACTGGGACTGGCGCTGAAGCATGCCGGCTATGACCATAAGGTGGTGATCGGGACCGAAGGCCACAACAGCAAACACGGCGGTGCCATCTTCCCCGATGCCATGCGCTGGCTGTGGCGCGATTGGAAAACGCCCATCGCCAAACCGAATGCCGGCGTTCGCCACTTCCTCACGCAGAACGTCGTCGTCGAGGGCAAGGATTGGGAGGTGGTCAGCACCGGTCACAAGTTCACCGAAGGTCCGGCCGTGGATGCCGAAGGCCGCGTCTTCTTCACCGATATTCCGAACAATCGCATTCACGTGATCGGCCTGGACGGCAAGGTGAGCGTCTTCAAGGAAGACACGGGAGCGGCGAACGGGCTGATGTTCGGCGCCGATGGGCGTCTGTATGCCTGCCAGAACGGACGCAAGCGGATCGTGGCCTATGCCAAGGACGGCACGGAATCCGTGATTGCCGAGGGGGTGACATCGAATGACCTGGCCGTAAATCCGAAGGGCGAGATCTGGTTCACGGATCCGGCCAACAAGCGGGTCTGGTTCGTGGATACGAAGGGCAACAAGCGCGTGGTGCATGAGGGCATCGAACGGCCGAACGGGATCCGGCTGTCGCCCGATCATGCGTGGCTGCAGGTGGCCGATTCGTATAGCCGCTGGATCTGGTCCTTCGCCGTACAGGCCGATGGATCCCTGGCGCATGGGCACCCCTTCCATCGCTTGGAGCTCCCCGATGAGGTGGAATCCGGCACTCTGCGCAGCGGCGCCGATGGTTTCACGGTAGATACGGAAGGCTTCCTCTATGTGGCCACGCTGCTGGGCGTGCAGATTGCCGATCCGGCCGGGCGTACCGTGGGCATCTTGAATAAGCCGCAGCAGGGGCCGCTGTCGAACGTCCTGTTCGCCGGTCCGGACTTGCAGACGCTATACGTCACGGCGGGCGACAAGGTGTTCAAACGCCAGGTGCGGCGCAAGGGAGTCCACCCGTGGCTACCCAGCCTGCCACCGCGCCCCCGTCTCTGAGTTACGATTGACGGCAATGCTTCGCGTACTCGTTATCGCACTGATCGCCGCCGCCGGAGGGCTATTCCTAACCGCTGAGGACCAGGCTCCGTCCCCACTGCAGTTTCGCGATCTGTTTAACGGCAAGGACCTCACGGGCTGGGTCAACGTCAACACGGATCCCACCACCTGGACCGTGCGCGATGGCCTGCTGGTGTGCAGCGGGCGTCCCATCGGCGTCATGCGCAGCGACCGCAAGTATGAAAACTTCGTCCTGCACATCGAATGGAGCCACAAGGAAGCGGGCGGCAACTCGGGCGTGTTCGCCTGGTCGAGCGCGGTACCGGGCGAGCGCAATCATCTGCCGGACGGCGTCGAGATCCAAATGCTCGACCCCGAATACCCACGCCTTCACAAGAAGGACGGCGTGATGCCGACGTTTGCCTACGTCAGCGGAGAGTTATTCGGCGTCGGCGGAGTGAACACCATACCGGACTACCCCCGAGGCCCGCGCAGTTCCTCCATTGAGTACCGCGTAAAGGGCAAAGGCGAGTGGAACACCTACGACGTGGTAGCCGTCGACGGCGTGATCAAACTCTCGATAAACGGCAAGTTCGTGAACGGCATTCGCGGATCGACGAAGCGCAAAGGCTACTTGTGCCTGGAAAGCGAAGGCGGCGAGATTCACTTCCGCAATATCCGCCTTCTGGAGCTGCCGCCGAGTTCCACAGCGGCGCAGTAACGCCTCACGCTATACTGGGAGTTCCCGCCCTGCCAGCCCTTGGCGGCAAACCCCAATAAGGACTTCGGACTCTACCTGTGCTTGCAGTACACCATGTTTCCAAGCGCTTCGGCGCGCGAATTCTGTTCGATGACGTGAACGTAACGTTCCAACAGGGACGGCGTTACGCCATTACCGGCCCGAATGGCGCCGGAAAATCCACCCTCATGAAGATCCTCACGGGCGAGTTGGAACCCGACCAGGGATCCATTACACGTCCGAAACGCATGGGCGTTCTGCGCCAGGACCAGTTCGCGTTCGACGAGTTCCGCGTGATCGACACGGTCATCATGGGCAATGCGCGCCTCTGGACGGCATTGCAGCAGCGTGAAGAGTTGTACGCCAAGGATTACAGCGAACTCACCGACGAAGACGGCATGCGCCTGGGTGAGTTGGAAGGCGTGGTCGGCGATGAGGGCGGCTACACGGCCGAAACCGACGCCGCGGTCCTGCTCGACGGCCTGGACATTCCAGAACCGCTGCATGAGCGCAAGATGGGCGAACTGCAGGGCGGGCAGAAAGTGCGCGTCCTACTGGCGCAGGCGCTCTTCGGATCGCCCGATGTCCTGCTGCTGGACGAGCCGACCAACCACCTCGACTTGGAGTCCGTGCACTGGCTGCAGAGCTATCTGTTGAAATACGACGGCTGCCTGATCGTGATCTCGCACGACCGCCACTTCCTCAACGAAGTCTGCACGCACGCCGCGGATATCGACTACGAATCGGTGATTCTCTACACCGGCGGCTATGACGACATGGTGCTGGCGAAGACGAAGATTCGCTCGCGCGTCGAGGCGGAGAACGCCCAGCGTGAGAAGAAAATCGCCCAGTTGAACGAGTTCATCGCCCGCTTCTCGGCCGGTACGCGTTCCGCCCAGACCACCTCGCGTAAGAAGGAAGTGGAGCGGCTGCAGACGGCGGACTTGGCGAAGTCGAACATCCAGCGCCCGTTCATTCGATTCCAGTTGAACCGGCCCAGCGGGCGCCATCCGCTCGAGATCAAGGGCCTCAGCCGCGGCTATGACGGCAACGACGTGATTAAGAACTTCACCGCCAGCATCAGCCGCGGGGAGAAGGTCGCGCTACTGGGCCGCAACGGCGCCGGTAAGACCACCATGCTCCAGTCTATTCTGGGCAATTGGCCGGGCTATGACGGCAAGCCGCTCGGCATTGCGCCCGACGCGGGTACGGTTACCTGGGGCCACGAAGTGCAGATCGGCTACTTCGCGCAGGACCACAGCGGCACCATCGAGCCCGGCAAGACGCTGCTCGAATGGCTGCACGGCTTCAGTCCGCAATCGTCCCAGATCGATCTGCGCGGCGTGCTCGGCCAGATGCTGTTCAGCGGCGAAGATGCCACCAAGAGGACCGACGTGCTGTCCGGCGGCGAGCAGGCGCGGTTGATCTTCTGCCGGATGATGCTGGAGAAGCCGAACTTCCTCGTCTTGGACGAGCCGACCAACCACCTCGATCTCGAGTCCATCAACGCCTTGAACATCGCCCTGCAAAAGTTCGAAGGCACCGTGCTGCTGGTTACGCATGACCACGACGTCATTGACGAAGTGGCCACGCGTATCTGGAACTTCTCCGAAGGCCAGATCGAGGACTTCCAGGGCCCGTACGAAGAGTTCCAGCAGAAGCTGCAAACAGCTTAATAACTCACATCCGTGATCTCTACCCGCCCGCGGAACGTCCAATAAACCACCGCGGTGTACAACAGCACGAACGGCATTCCCAACAACGCGATGATCAGCATCAGGCGCAGCGTACCTTCGCTCGATGCGGCTCGGTAAATCGTCAGGCTATTGTCCGGCTGCACGCTGGAGGTGATCAGGTTCGGCCATAAGACCAGGCTGAACAGCACCACCAGCGAGAAGATCGCCACCGTGGACGACAGCATCGCCTGAAACGACCGGTTGCCATACAGCGCCCGCGGGATATTCGCGATCGCCAGCACGCTCACCACAACAATGACTCCGGCCCAAGGCAGGCTGCGCGCATTGCCCGCCGCTCGCGGGATGTAGAGCAGCGTATAGACAGTACCCAGCAGGTAGAACACCAGGAACAGTCCCCACGCATGCCACATCCAATGCCGTAAACGCGCGCGCAGGTCTTCATCCGGAATCTTCAAGTGCAGGTAAATCGCCCCATGCATGGCGAACGTAACCGCCACCGCGACCCCCACCAGCAACGCGAAGGGCGAGAACAGCCCCATTAGGCCGCCCTGGTACCGATAAGCGCTATCCAGCGGGATCCCCAACAGGGCATTCCCCAGCAGCAGGCCGAACAGCATCGACGCCCCAAGACTGGCCGCGAAGAAACTGCCATCCCACCAGGCGCGCCACATCGGCCACGGCTGCTTGCTCCGAAACTCGATGGACACCGCCCGAAAGATCAGCATGAACAGCAGGAAGATAGCAGGCAGATAGAAAGTGGAAAGCACGGTGGCGTAAGCAAGCGGGAACGCCGCGAACAGCGCGCCGACGAACGTCACCAGCCACACTTCGTTCCCGTCCCACAGAGGACCGATGGCATTCAGAAACAGCCGGCGTTCGCGATCCGTGCGGGCCAGCGGATGCAGGATGCCCACACCAAGGTCGAAGCCGTCCAATACGGCGTAACCGCCCAACAGGATCGTGAGCAGCGCGAACCAGACAATATGCAGATCCATGGCTTAGGCCTCCCCCGGACGCGGTTCCTGTTTCGCTTCGGACATAGTGGATTGATGCAGTGTGCGGGCCGCCGAGGACTCCGTCCACCCCTGGCGAATCGGCTCCGAGCCCAACATAACAGGCTTCGGACCAACCTGGATCTTGTGATGCAGCACCGACACCCACACCAGGAACAGCAACGCGTAGATCAGGCTGAAAAGGATGATCGAGATGAGCACATGGTCGGCCTGCACGGTCGCCGAAACACCATGCCGCGTGAGCAGTCCTTCCTCCAAACGGTACTGCAGCATGCCGGCGGCGTTCAGCAACGGCTCGCCGGCCCCATCGCGGACCACGCGCGGATGGACAATCCAGGGCTGACGCCCAATCTCCGCGGCAGCCCAACCGGCTTCGTTGCCAACGAACGGCGCCAGGACGGCAAACACGAAAATCCACAGCAGCCAGCGTGTTTGAAAGAGTGTGCCGCGCCAGCGCAGGAACGACGCAAAGGCCGTGGCGGCAAAGCAGAACAGGCCCACGCCAACCATAACGTGGAACGACAGAAACGCAGGCAGCACCGGCGGCCAATACTCCCGCGGCACCTTATCCAGCCCCAGCACGGGCTTTCCGCTGTCGTGATGCACCAGCAGGCTAAGCAGGCCGGGCAGCGCGACGGTAAACGCCATGCGGCCCTCCTTCTCCAACGGCAGCCCAACCAGCGTGAGATCGCCCCGGCCGGTTTCGAAATGGCCCTCAAAGGCCGCCAGCTTGGCGGGCTGCTCCCGGCCCACCATGCGCGCATTGAGGTCGCCGGAGATCCACATAATGGTGCTGAAAAACGTGGCGAAGAGCAGCCCACCGGTGAAGGAGCGGCGCGCGAAGTCCTCGTGCTTGCGCTGCAGCAGGTACCACGCCGAAATGCTCATGATGAAAAACGCGCCCAGGATGAACGCGCCAAACAGCGTATGACTGAGCCGGTGCAGCGTCGAAGGATTCCAGACAACAGCCCAGAAATCGGCAGTCTCGGCGCGCATCACCGGCTGGCCATCCATCAGCCAGGGCTGTCCATCGCGCATCATCGTGGCGATCCGATGACCGGCGGGCGTCTGCTGCCAGCTATTGGCCACAATGATCCAGACCGACGAGAAGATAGAGCCGAGCGCCACCATGATCGTTGCGAACAGGTGAAACCGCGGACCCACCTTCTCCCATCCGAAAACCAGCACCGCCAGGAATCCGGATTCCAGGAAGAAGGCGAAGATGCCCTCGGCGGCAAGCGCGGAGCCGAAGACATCGCCGACAAAGCGCGAGTAGTTGGCCCAGTTGGTGCCGAACTGAAACTCCATCACAATGCCGGTGGCGACGCCCATGGCGAACGTCGCGGCGTAAAGTTGCGTCCAGAACCGCGCGGCTGTTTCGTAGATCGGCTCGCGCGTCCGGAGATAATTGGCCTCGAGATATACCAGCACCACGCCCATCCCAATAGTCAGGGGCGGGAACAGGTAATGAAACATGATAGTGAGTGCGAACTGCAGGCGGGAAAGCCAGACAACGTCCATAAGAAACTCTCCCAAGAATAAGAAGGTATTAACGCCTTCATATTCGCACGCGGCGAAAGCTAGGGACAGGGACGGCTGGCCACTTCGAGATCAGCCTTCCAGCGGCGCTCCGGCACACCCCGCTTCTTCATCTCCTGCAAATAGGGGACGGCTTCCCCCAGCAGTTCACAGCGCCGCGCCCCGCCATGGAATCGCGCGGCCTCCATCAGAAGCCCGGTCTTATGATAGAGGTGGAAATCGGTACGGGAGCCCGTGGTTGTGATAGCCGCGATCGAGAGCGCCTCCGAGAAAACCGCCTCGGCCTCCTTTCGATCTCCCGCCCGCGCCAATGCCGCACCCAGGTATTGCATGGGCAGGACCAGATTCAGCAGCATCGACCGGTTGCCCGCCCGCTCAGCCGCCACCTTCCGGTGAAGCGCCACCGATGCCCGCAAGTCGGCCATCTCCTGCGCCGGCGCCCCATTCAGCCGGTGCGCCACCGAGCGGTCAATCAGAAACGACGCCAGATCAATCCGCGCTCCGTGATTGCCAGGATCCCGCGCCGCCACCCGCTCCTTGATCTGAATCGCGCGATCAAAATACGGCAGCGCCTCGCGCGGCTTTCCCAGTTCACAATAAATGCGCCCGATCCCCGTCAGACCATAGCCGAGATTGGTAGGAGCAAAGCTGCTGTTCGGATCGTTGCGATACTGCGCCTCCGCGATCCCGTTCGCTTTCTCAAAAAACGTGATCGCTTCCCCATACCGCCCCAGGTTGTTCTCATCCGGATCGCCCAGCATGCCCCCCAGTTCGTTATACGCCCGCAAGAGCTGCGCCTGGAGCCGGGCATCCATCGGATACTCACGCCCCAACTGTTCCCGTAACCCAACCGACGTGCGCATCTGCTCCACGGCATCCTCCAGCCGCCCCATCACCGCGAATGTGTTTGCCTTGCGATAGTAGAGCAGCGCCCGCAATCCTTTGGACTCCTTGCCGGGAGAGCGTAGCTGCAATAGCGGATGCGCCTGCTCGATGTATTGAAGAGCGCGCTGGTAGTCCCCGCGATGCGTAAGGTCGGCGGACAGTTGCGCCAGGGATTCCACCTCCAGCGCAATCGCCGCGTCATCGTTCGGCCGCGCGCGGCGATACTCCCGCACCAGTTCCAGCGCCCTCTGCCTGTGTTCCGCGGATTGGATCGACTGCGAGGTGCGGGCGCTGGCGCCGCTCAAAGCCGACTCCAACCGCGCCAGCAGCAGCAGCGACTCCGGTGGCGCATCACCATTGGCCCGCAGTTGCTCCATCAGCGCCGCACCCTTCGCATAGCTCACCACGGCATCCTTCGGCCGCCCCAGATTCGGCTGCCCGGAGTTGCCCTGCACATCGCCCACCCGCAAATACGCGTTGGCCAGCTCTAACTGTAGGCCGGTATCCCCCGACGCCTCCTTCACCAAGCTGTCCAGATATTCGGTCGCCGTGCGTGTCAGCAACTCCCGCGCTTCCGTCGCCCCCGGCAACGTGCTGATCTTCGCTTCCACATCGAACAGAAAAACATTCGCCAACCGCCGTACCTGGTTGAACCGCTCTTCCGCGCGGCGGGCGTTCTCATTGGCGCGGTGCGCCTGCCAGGCCGTTCCCAGAATGCCGCCGACCAGCGACACCAGCACCAGCGCCGCCGCCGCCACACCGCCGCGATGACGCCTCACGAACTTCGCCGCCCGGTAGCTGACGGAATCCGGCCTCGCCAGCACGGGCCGGTGGTCCAAATACCGCGCAACGTCGTCGGAAAGATGCGCCACCGAAGCATAGCGGCGCTCCGGCTCCAACCGCATCGCCATCTGCACGATGTGATCCAATTCGTCGCCCGCGCCCGCAACAGGCGCCACCCCGCCGCACACCACCCGCTCCAGTTCCTCCATCGACCCGGTTTGCAGCGGATGCGCGGGCATCCCGGTCAACAGCTCGAACAGCACCGCGCCCAGGGCATAGATGTCCGTGGCCGTGGTCACCGGATCCCCCCGCACCTGCTCGGGACTCGCATACTCCGGCGTCAGCATGCGCACACCCGTCATCGCCATCGTGTGCTGTGCATCGGCATCCAGCAGCTTCGCGATACCAAAGTCCAGCAGCTTCACCTGGCCATCGGCCACCAGAATATTCGACGGCTTCAAGTCACGATGAATAACCAGCCGCCGGTGCGCGTGCTCCACCCCTTCACAAACCTGCCGGAACAATTGCAGCCGATCCTGTAGCGGCAGGCTCCGTTGCTGGCAGTAAGCGCCGATAGGCTCCCCCGGCACATACTCCATCACCAGAAACGGCCGGCCATCGCGCGTCGAGCCCCCATCGTACAGCCTGGCAATGCGCGGATGCTCCAATAGCGCCAGAATCTGGCGTTCCGTCCGAAAGCGCTGCACGATGGCATCGGTGTCCATCCCGCGCTTCACCAGCTTCACCGCCACTTCCCGCTGGAACTCATCGTCGTCGCGCACGGCCAGGTACACCGCGCCCATCCCGCCTCTTCCAATCTCGCGGACCAGGCGGTAGGGACCCGCATGGGTCAACTCCGGCCCATCCAGAGAAGCCGCGGTCTCTTCCACGGCTCGCTGAAACGGCGCGGTGCCGGTGTCGAAGGACAGCAGGCTCTCTACTTCCTTCCGCAGTTCCGCGTCATCCCCGCATAACTCGCTCAGGCGCGCCGCGCGGGCAGATTCGGGCAGGTCGGCCGCCACCTCGAAGATCTGCTGCACGCGCTCCCAGCGGGTCACGCATCACCTACCCAGGTTCAGTTCGAACTGCATGCGCTGCAGCGTCTCGTCGTTCTTGGTCACCGCGACGGCGTAGCTCAGGTGCCGCATGGCTTCCTTACGGCGGCCCTGATCCAAAAGCGACTGCACCAGGTTGCGATGGGCGGAGACGTCGGTCGGCATCGCCTCGATGGCGGCCCGGAAGTGCGGTTCGGCCTCCTTGGGCATCTTCTGACGGCCGTAAACGGCGCCGATCATGACGTGAGCGCGGGCCGCCTCGACCGGGTTCAGGCTGTATTGCAGCGAGCGCTGGAAGAAGTCCAGCGCTTCCTGATCCTTCCCCTTATGGAAGCGCATGATGCCGGCATTGAGCAGCACCGTACCGGACTTCGGCTGTAAGGCGAGCGCTTTATCGAATGCCTCGGACGCCTCGCCGATGCGGCCGTCGCGTTCCAGCGCGGTCCCCAGATTCGTCCACACACGAAGATAGTTTGGACTCTGCCGCGCCGCCGTCTCCAACAGCGCGATGGCCTCTTTATTTCGGTTCTGGGCAATGTACTCGTACGCCAGGTTGGCGGCGATAACCGGGTTCGGACCCGTAACGTTCATGGTGTGCTTGAAGAGGGTCTCGGTGTCCTTCCAGGTCGGTAGCAGGAACCAGGTGGCGGCGGCTAAGGCAAGCGGGACAACGGCGGCCTCGCGCCATTCGAAGAAGCGCGCGCCGCCCCATACGATGGCGACGAGAAGGCCAATCGAGGGGAGGTACGTGAACCGGTCGGCGTAGGCCTGCTGCCCGGCCTGCACGATGCCAATGGTCGGAACCAGCACCCCGGCGAACCAGAACCACCCCACAAAAAGGTAGGGCCGCTCCCGCCGCTGCCAGATCGCCAGCGCCGACAACCCAAGCAGCAGCATGGCGCCGGCGGCTACCCAGATCATCGGAACGGGAATCCGGTAGGGATAAAAGATCGCCAGATTCACGGGCAGGAGCGTGCCAGCCAGGTAGTGGGCGTACGAGGCCAGCGCGTTCTGCAATCGCACACTCATGGCGATATCTCCCGGCATGGCGACCGCCCCCATTTCGCTCTGCCCGATATACGTCAGCCAACTGCCCACCAGGGTGATCAGGAAGAAGGGCGCCTTCTCCTTGAGCAGCGCGCCCAGGCTCTGCTTTCGTTCCAAAGGCCAATAGTCCAACAGCAAAAGGGCGAAGGGCAGCGTGACGACGGTGGGTTTCGAGGCAAGCCCGCCGAGCATCGCGGCCACCGTCCACCAATAAGCCTTTTTGCTCTCCGTGCGGGCATAGTTGGTATACGCCCACATCGCCAAAAGCCAGAAGGTGGCGCTCAGCAGATCCTTGCGCTCCGCCACCCACGCCACCGATTCAATGCGCAACGGATGCCAGGCGAACAGCGCGGCCGTCATCGCGCTCAGCGCCAGCCGGCCGGTCATCTTCCAAAGCACGATCAGCAGCAGCCCGGCGTTCAGCGCATGCAGAATGGCATTGCTAACGTGATGCCCGCCCGCCTCCCGCCCATAGAGATCGGCATCGATCATGTGGCTGATCCACGTAAGCGGCTGCCAGTAGAAATAGTTGTACGTTTGAAACGCCCACTGGAGCGAATCGAGCGTCAAGCCCTGCAGCACCTTGCCGTTGTTCCAGACGTAGTAGTCGTCGTCCAGCAACAGAAAACCATGCTTCATCGTGGGCAGATAGAGAAGCAGCGTGATAGCAACCAGTGCCAGCAGCACACGCCAATCCAGGCGGGGACGGGATGAGACAACGGGACGAGCCATGCGGAATCCCTTATTGTAATCCGCCGGCTCAGGCGGGCCACCCCGCGCCCGGATCAGCCGTTATCTTCGAAACCGGGATACAGCAGCATGCCCCCGTCGACAAAGATGCTGGCGCCGGTGATGTAATCCGAATCGTCGCTGGCGAGCCACACGGCGGTCTTCGCCACGTCTTCCGGTTCGCCGATGCGCTTGTACGGAATCAGCGACATCAGGCTGTTCAGAGCGCCTGGCGTCTCCCACGCCTCTTTATTGATGGGCGTTCGAATCGCGCCCGGGCAGATGCTGTTCACCCGGATATGCAGCGGCGCCACTTCCTGCGCCAGGCTCTTCATCATCAGCATCACGCCACCCTTCGAGGCGGCGTAGTTCACATGCCCGGCCCACGGGATCACTTCGTGCACGGAACTGATGCAGAGGATCTTGCCCAGCGCCCGGCTGACCTCCGGCCGCTTCCCCTGCCTCTTAAACGCACGCACGGCTTCCCGCGCACATAGGAACTGGCCCGTCAGGTTCACGCCGATCACGGTGTTCCACTGCTGGAGGGTCATCTCGTCGAACGGGGCATCCTTCTGCAGCCCGGCGTTATTGACCAGGATATCGATGCCGCCCCACTCCGCCGTCGTCCGCTCGAACATGGCCGCGACCTGTTCTTCCCGCGAGACGTCCGTTTGGTGGGCGATGGCACGGCTGCCCCCTTCCCGGATCGCGGCGGCCACGGCTTCGGCTTCGTCGTCTCCGCGTAGATAATTGACCAGGACATCGGCGCCCGCCCGGCCAAGTTCGAGGGCGATCGCCTTCCCGATGCCGCTGGAGGCCCCGGTAACCAACGCCCGCTGCCCTTTGAGTTTCTGCTCCATGCTGTCTCCGATGCACACACCTGGGGCGAGGGTTCGCCCATCCTCTCACCGGGCCTTCGAAACCGCACTGTAAAGCCGCGGTTGCAAACCCCGCCACCACCCTGTATACTCAGAAATTGCGCCGTGCACACGGCGCTATCTCTTGGGAGGCTTGGCCGGAATACTTGTTCCGTGCCGGGCCGTTTGGACCAATCACATCATGGCAAAACAGGGTAAGAAGTATCTTGCCGCGGTCGCTAAGATCGAGCCGCGGGAATATAACCTCGAAGACGCCGTTCCTCTCGTCCAGAAAATCAAGTTCACGAAATTTGACGAGACCGTCGAGGTGCACATGCGCCTTGGCGTTGATCCGAAACACGCCGACCAGATGGTTCGCGGCACCATCGTGCTGCCGAACGGCTTGGGCAGGTCCAAGAAAGTTCTGGTCATCGCCTCCGGTGACAAAATCAAGGAAGCCGAAGCTGCGGGCGCCGACTTCTTTGGCGGCGAAGAAATGGTGAACAAAATCCAGTCCGAAAACTGGATGGATTACGACGCCGTCGTCGCCACGCCGGACATGATGCGCTCAGTCGGCCGCTTGGGTAAAATTCTCGGCCCCCGCGGCCTCATGCCCAACCCCAAGACCGGGACCGTCACCACCGACATCACGAAAGCCGTTCAGGAAGTGAAGGCCGGTAAGGTGGAGTTCCGTGTCGACAAGACCGGCGTCATCCACGCTCCGGTCGGCAAGGTCAGTTTCGCTACCCCCAGCCTGCTGGAGAACGCGGCTACGCTGATCGGCGCGGTCGTCCGTGCCAAACCCGCCGCCGCCAAGGGCAAGTACGTGAAGAGCGTGACGTTGTGCTCCACCATGGGCCCCGGCGTTCGCATCGACACCACCAGGTACAACGCCAAGCAAGTTTAAGCCGGACGGAGAACCGCGATGAAGAAGAAAGCCGACAAGATCAAAGACGGCGCGAAGATGCGCGAGGAGATCATGCAATCTCCTCACCTGTTCGTGGCCGGATTCGAAAAGCAAACCGTCGCCCAGGATTACGAGCTCCGCAAGACCATCCGTGGTGCTGGCGGCGACTACCAGGTGGTGAAAAACACCATCGCCGAAAAGTCCTCGGCGGGCACCCCGGCGGAAGACGTCATGAAGGGGCTGCGTGGCATGACCTCGGTCGCCTTCACCAAGGACGACCCCGTGGCCCTGGCGAAAGCGCTGCTTGCCTACGCCAAGGCCCATCCCAACTTCACGTTTAAATCGGGTGTTGTGGAAGGCCGCGCCGTCAACGTGGCCGCCATCCAGGATTTGGCCAACATGCCTCCCAAGGAGGCTATCTACGCCAAGTTGTTGTACCTGATCAACGCCCCGGCCACGCGCCTCGTAACGGCGTTGAACGGCACCGGCCGTAACCTCGCGGTCGTCGTCGATCAGGGCGTGAAGGAAGGTAAGTTCCAGAGCTAAGCGGCAGCCGCTTGCAAAATCCGGCGCGCGCCAAACGCCGCCCGGCTGGCTGCAAGTTCTGCAAAACGGTTTTCAACAGAAAGACTTTAAGGGAGTAATCGAAAATGGCGGATATCAACGTTATTGCTGATCAGATTCAAGGGCTGTCGCTGCTCGAAGCGTCGCAGCTCGTTAAGTTGCTCGAAGAGCGTCTGGGCGTGTCGGCGGCCGCGGCTGCGGTTGCCGTGGCCGCTCCGGCTGCTGGCGGTGGCGCCGCTGCCGCTGCTCCGGCCGTGGAAGAGAAGACCGAGTTCACGGTCGTGCTCACCGCGGTTGGCGCCAACAAGATCAACGTCATCAAGGTCGTTCGCGAAGTGACCAGCCTCGGCCTCAAAGAAGCCAAGGACCTCGTCGACGGCGCGCCCAAGCCGATCAAGGAAGGCGTGAACAAGGACGAAGCCGAGTCCATCAAGAAGAAGTTTGCCGACGCCGGCGCAACCGTCGAAGTGAAGTAGTTTCTCTCGATCGCGCGCTTGCGATTCGCCAGCATTCGCCGCGGCCAGGACATCTCACCGGAGGTGTCTCGCCGCGGCTTTTGCATTTCGCATGATAAAATCTTCCCCTGACGTGACCCGTAAAACCCTCCTTCTCCTCGCCCTCACTTCCACACTGCTGCCGGCGCAACCCGCCACCCTCACCGTCGCCCCCCAGCGGCTGGCCCGCATCGACGCCCTCCTCGAACGCTACGTCCAGGAGAACCGCATCCCCGGCGCCGTTGCCCTGGTCCTCCGCGACGGCTCTCCCGTCTACCAAAAGGCCATCGGCTGGGCCGACAAAGAGGCCGGGCGCAAGATGACGCCGCACACCATCTTCCGCATCGCCTCGCAGACCAAGGCCATCACCAGCACCGCCATCCTGATGCTCGTCGAAGAAGGCCGCATTGGACTGGCCGAACCCGTGGGCAACTTCATTCCCACCTTCAAGAAAACTACAGTGGCCGACGCCGGCGGCAACCTCACCCCCGCCAGGCGCCCCATCACCATCCATGATCTGCTCACCCACACCGCGGGCATTTCCTATGGAAACGAGCCGTACATCGCCGCCGCCTATCGCGAAAAAGGCCTCGGACCGGCGGCCGGTAATGGCTGGTACACCGCCGATAAGGACGAGCCCATCTGCGTCACCATGGAGCGCCTGGGCACGCTCCCCTTCGTCGCCCAGCCAGGTGAGAAGTATGTCTACGGCTACAACACGGACATCCTCGGCTGCGTCGTCGAGAAGGCCTCCGGCCTGCCGCTCGACAAGTTCGTCGAGACCCGCATCACCGGCCCGCTCGGCATGAAAGACACACGCTTCTTCCTCAAGCCCGAGGACAAAAATCGCTTCGCCGCCGTCTACGCCAGCGATGGCCCGATGAACTACAAACGCGCCGCCGATGGCTCCAAAGGGCAGGGCTCCTACGTCGATGGCCCAAGAAAGAGCTTCGCCGGCGGCGCCGGGCTTACGTCCACCGCGGCCGACTACGCGCGCTTCCTGGAATGCCTTCGCCGCGGGGGCGAGATCGACGGCGTACGCCTCCTATCCCCGCGCACCGTCGCGTTGATGCGCACCAACCAATCCGGCACCCTACACTCGTCCAACGGCGTCGGCTTCGGCTACGGCTTCGATGTCGCCGAACGGCCCGGCGCCAAGGGACTCGCGGGCGTGGGAGCCTTCGGCTGGGGCGGCGCCTACGGCACCAGCTACCAGGTCGACCCCGAAAGCCACCTGGTGGTCGTCTTCATGGAACAACTGATGCCGAACGCCACCGATGTGCAGGCCAAGTTCCTGGCATCCGTCTACCAGGCCCTGCAATAGGCAGCGCCCAACGCGATCACGTGGTTGAAGACGGCGTGGACAGGCGTCCGGGAGAAGGCTGGGGTTTCCGGCGGATGGCATGATAACCGGCATAGGCTTGCCACCGGGCTCGCCGAGTCCGGTGCCGGCGATGAGACGATCATGGAGATCGCCGGACATGTTTCGCGACAGATGCTCTCAACGGCAGCTATGCTCTCGAAATCCTTATCCTTGACTCGTTCACGCTGGAACAGCCGCTCGGTCTATCCTACCTGAGGAGCCACTCAAAATCGGCCTTTCAAATGTGGGCCTTGCAGGCGAACCCGGTTTGCCACTGGAACCGCTCCAATAGAATCAGCAGGTTGGCTTACACTATTCACAGCCCCCCGGGGTTACGGACGGTTGATGTCAGTTTCGGGACGCGATTGATTTTCCGCGTTGGGATTGATTCGCCAAGTCCAGAGTGCGTCCCTAAGGGCTTCGTCCCGTTCTTCCGGTAACAAACGATCGAGGTTCCTTAGCCTATGAAACAGTTCGAACGCATCGATACTGCCGTGGGATACTTCCGGCCACAACTCCTCGAATAGTCGAGCCCTTACGTCCTTGTTTGGGTAAGAACCGGATTGTGGGTGGTATCGCAGCTCGAATAGAACCTTGAACCGTTTTGAATCTGATCTTGGCGGGCCTGAGCGCGAAGGTGCAATTTCCGCACTGATCTCATCGAGTAGGGTTTCAATCGCTCTTGCGCTTGTGGAGTAGTATTCGGACGGTCTCAACACTTGACCAACAAGACCAAATGACTGGGTCATCTCCTCTCGCAAAGCCCAAAGACGCATGGCGGCTTGCTCCTGCCGTCGTGTTCGATCCGCCAACCAAGTCGCGTAAACACTTCCCAAAGCGAGGGCCACACCACTGAATGGCGCAACAAGATCGGTTGCAGACGCTAAAGCGGAAACCAAGCTGGCGGCAGACGCTGCAACGAATGCCCACTGAACCCCCCGGCCCAGCCTCTTGCCTCGCTCCGCGCTATCTCTGTAGAGGGTTGTCATTCTCGACAGGCTGTCATAAATCTGGCCATAATTAGCAGGCCGGGCCAAGCCCGCGCCGGGCAGCTTCAACTTCAGTAGCATGTCAGTCAGGACAAGTTCTCGACTGAGTTCGGCTGCTCGTTGCTCATAGGATAGGAACGCGCCAGCTTGGCGAATCTCTTCTGGAAGGCCGTTTAGATACGCTACGAGATCGGAGAGTTCCTCTCTGACGACAGCCGGGTCTCTGACATCAACGCCCGCTGTCACCGTAACCCTCCTGTCGTAGCCCACAGTCGTCCCTTCGATGTCCCATTTCGTGTCCGCCCGAACCACTTCGACCAGTATTCGATCGCCCGAGTTGTGACCGCTGCGTAATTAGGGTCGCTCCTAGGGAGCGAGTAAATCGGATAGGCGTCACAATGATACGCCGACTTCATGCTGGGTCCGAGGAGGAGCCTCGCAATGGGGTGGTCCGGTGCGAAATTTGCAAGTTCTCGACTGTTCGGAACAGGGACCTCAACGGCGATGTCAATATCGCCCGGAGACTCCTTGGCTGTAGTGTAGCTTCCGTTCAGCAGTTGATGCGCTGCGCCGGGCACGCCGGCTCTCATGAGATCATCGCGATGTCGCGTCCACCCGCTGTAGATCGAAGTGCGCTGCGCTTGATCACCGCTCGAAACGAACCTCGCTTCGAACTCGAGCCGCGCTGGGAGGAAATCGCCAGGGGGTAGGCAGCCTTCGGCGTTGAACAGCGGAATCGACAATTCCAGATTCGTAGGGAAGTCGGTTAATGAGTCCAGAGTTGCCATTCCTTCACAGTTTACCAATCTGCGGATTTTACGCAGCGCTCACGATGCGGTTCTAGACATGTCCCTGGCGGGTACCCAGTTCGGACGAACAGGCACCGCTGTGGCGGAACTGATTCCGACCAAAGGATTTATGGTGGTTCGAGTGGACCCTTTTCAGGCCGCAAAAGTTCGAAACGTGTCCAAGGTGGGGAGCCACAATATTGTCTTTTTCGGTTCTGTTGTTTCAACAGGATGCGGATCCTGGCTCGGCAGTCCCAGAGAGGACTCGAGCCCGCCTTCGTCGGGCTAATCTGACACCAGTTCACGGACCTGCCAGAATGCCAGTCCTATCTGGGCCGGCGGGCCAAACACGAAGGTTCGAAGCGCGTGCTGTCGTCACCTTCGAGTCGAGCCGTACTTACGACACTCGGACTGGCCCGATCTGCTCGGGAGCCCTGCGTGGCTCAGAAGCAATACGAAGATTGCACTTGCCGTGGGCATTGGCGAAATGCCCACGGCCACTATCGCGACTTTGCGCAGGAGGGCGTACGAGGAGTAACAGCCGATGGACGGCGCACCAGGTGCTCTTCACGCTTACAAACTACGTCTACACCGGCTTGGTCCTCGACGGATGTTTCGTGATGGCTGTCGCCAGAGCATGGTTGAGAGGGCAGTTTCTCATGAGGTGCAGAATCTTCTCGCTCGGCGGCGCACGCGCAAGCCGGGGCGCGCCAAACCGCCAATCTATCGGGGGCGGGTTTTGCCAACTAAGCCTAAGGGGTCCACTGCGCGCGCTTCATCCGCTCGCGCCACGCCGCAACCGCCGCCTTTGTCCGGTCCTCCACCCCTAACTTACCCAGAATACTGCTGACATGCGTCTTTACCGTCTTTTCGCTGATGAACAGCCGGTCGGCGATCTCGATGTTCGTCAGCCCCTCGGCGACCAAATCCAAAACCCCGGTCTCGCGCTCCGTCAGCTTTTCCGCGGGGGGCATCTCGCTGGCGCCCTGCCGCAAAGCTTTCATCACACGCTGGGCCACCGCCGGTTGGAGCACCGCCTCTCCTCGCGCGGTCCGCTCAACGGCGTCGATCAAATCGTTGGCCTCGATATCCTTCAACAAGTAACTCTCCGCGCCGGCCTGAATCGCGGGCAGCAGAAACTCGTCCTGCGCATAAGAGGTGAGAATGGCAACGCGGATCTCCGGATGCTTCGCCTTGATATGCAGCGTTGCCTCCGCTCCGCTGAGTCCAGGCATCAGTAGGTCCATCAAAACCAATCCCGGCGCCGCCTCGGCGCACATTCGCAACGCTTCGGCGCCGGACGCCGCTTCGCCCACGACTTCGATGTTGTCCCTCGTCTCCAGCAGGGCCCGCAATCCGCGGCGCACCACGGCATGGTCGTCCACAATCAGAACCCGTATCAAAGTCTTTCTCCTTCGAACGCGCATTCGGCGCGCACCGTCGTACCTTGGCCCGGCCCGCTGCGGAGTTCCAGCCTCCCTTTCGGGAGCGCCGCCATGCGCCGGCGCATACCCGGCAATCCCATACTTTGCCAGGCCAGATCCTCCGCGAAGCCCTTGCCGTCGTCTTCCAGGCGCAACTCCAGCCGGCCATTGGTGCGCCGCAGCACTACCAGGACGCGCTGCGCCGCCGCATGCCGGAGTACGTTCGCCAGACCCTCTTGCAGCACCCGGCAGTACGCCAGGTATGCCACCTCCCCGCAGCGAATGCCGCTTTCCACCGCGAGTTCCACCGCCACGCCCGACCGATCCTTCCACTCCAGCGCCATCTTTCGTACCGTCGCGCTGAGGTCGTTTGTCTCCGGCGGCTTGAGGTTGTAGATGATCACCCGCAACCCATCCTGCACATCGCGCAACAACTCCTCGATATGTTCCAGCGCCGGCGGTGGCGTTCCCGGCCACTTAGCTCGCAGAACGCCCGCCTGCATCGTCGCGGCAAACAGATGTTGCTTCACGGTATCGTGCAAGTCGTGCGCCAGCCGGTTGCGTTCCTCCGACGCGGCTACCTGCTGGCGCAGCGTTAACGTCTCTTCCAATTCCGCCGCCATCCCGTTCAGCCGTGCCGCCAATTGATCGATCTCGTCCTTCCCTGCTTCCGGCACTCGTGTCGCGAAGCGCCCCGCGCTCCAATCGGTTGCCGCTCTGGCGATTGCTTGAAACTTCCGTGTCACCAGGCGCGCATTCCAGTATCCGAATAGCGAACCAAGGACCAGGGCAAACAGCGACAACAACAGCGCCACGGGCAAGGTCGACAGGAACAGCACGCCCGCCAGACCGAATAGCGGAAAGCCCACTTGCATCCGCGCATAGACCGCGAGCGGCTCCCCGTTCACACGCAACGGCATAGCCGCCGACGCACGGGGCCTCGCGCCGCCAAGCTGCCGGTCCCAGCCCTCCTGCCCGCGCAGCGCGGACAGAGCGGCAATCCAATCCCGCGCGGCAACCTGCCGGTCGAGGGTCTTCCCGCTATCGAAGACGCCCCGCGGGTAATGCCACAGAATGGCGCCCTGTCTATCGATCAGCGCCGCGTGCCACAAGGGTGGGCTCAATCGCATGCGGATCGATAGTTCCCGCGGGTTGTCCGTCAACCCCATCTCGGATCGCTCCAGCGCCGCGTAGACCCCCGCATAGTCGCCCGCTGCCAGCGCTTTCCGGGTCTCCGGAAGCTCCAGGAATACGCGCGCCTCCTTCAGAAACGTATCCGGGCTGAGGAGCGGTTCGAGCGCAAGGAATGTGGACCACGCAAACAGTCCGAGCAACACCACCCATAGCGCCGCCAGTGTCAGAAGCGTATACGAGAGCGCCAGGCGCCAGCGCAACTTGCGGAACCCTCTGTTTTCCACGCCCCTCTACCTTCTCACGTTGCGCCTCCCCCCGCATCGGTCTCCAGACGGATTCGAAACCCTCCCTCCGCCCGATGCGCCGCGGCCGCCACGCCGGGCAAACTGGCTTTGGCTCCCAACGGAGAAAACAAAACATGAAACAACAACTTCTGCTTCTGATCCTCGCCGCCGGCGTTCAAATGGACGCCGAACCGCGGCGCGCTCTTTCCCTCGCCCAAGCCTCCCGCCTTCAGGTCCAACTCACCCGGCAACCTGCCTCTCCTACCGCCGGGGCGCCGTTCGGCCTTGAGCTCTCGCTGCCGCAAAAGGGGCTGGTCTCCGGCTCGCGGGGCTCTCTCCAAGTCCGTATCTGGAACCACGGCGCCGAACCCGTGGAAGCCTTCGCCCTGCTCACCTCCCGCGTCAACGGCGACGATTGGGAACTCCAGGCCCCGTTCCCGGTGCAGATTCCCCCCCAAACCGATCAAGTGGTGGCTTTGAGCGGCTTTGATGCGCCGGAGGTCACTGCCCCGGCACGCCTGGAATGGGCGGCAGGCCTCACCGATGGCGAACGGCTTATCGCCGATCCCTCTTCCGCTCGCGCCACCGTCTACCCCCGCTCGTTGCTCGAAACGCCTAAGGGTGTCCACCGCGTCGGCGTAAGCACGTTTCACTTGCGCACCACGCGGCCTGAAGAATACACCCCAACGCCTTCCGACGTGCGCGAACTGCCGTTGCGCATCTTCTACCCCGCCGCCGATGAACCCGGCCGCCCAGCCGGCTATATCGCTCCCGAAGCCGCCGAAGCTGTCTTTGGCGAAGTCGGCCAAATCGCTTCCGGTGTCGTACCCCATGGCACCGCCGGCGCGCAGGCCGCCCCCGGCGGACCCTGGCCGCTCCTCGTATTCTCCCCAGGCTACGGTTCCGTACCCGAACTCTACAGCAGTCTGCTCGAAGACCTCGCCAGCCGCGGGCACCTTATCGTTGCGATCAATCACCCCTACTTCTCCTCGGGCTTCAGCGCCTTCGCCGATGGCCGCACCGCCCGCGCCGACGACAGCAGGCTTGCCTCGCTGGACGAGCTCGAGAAAGGCATGAACGTGCTCATAGCCGATGTTCGCTCGGTCCTCGATTGGCTGCCTTCCAGCCCCTGGGCGGCTCAAGTGGACTGGACCCGTGCCGCCGCCTTCGGTCATTCCATGGGCGGCGCCCTCGCCATCAATGCCGCCGCCGCCGACCGCCGCCTCGCCGCCGGTATCAACCTCGACGGCACCCAGTTCGGACCGGCCACCTCCACCGGATCTCCCAAGCCCTCACTCTTCCTGTTATTCGGGCGCAATCCGGAGGAGGACGATTCGCTCCGCGCCTTTCGCCCGCTCCCCAGCGCGCGGCTCGCCATGCTGCCCGGCGCCGGCCATTTGGCCGTCAACGACGTCAACCTCCTCGCCTACCTGCGCGCTCCGCTGGTTCGTCTCGCTTCGATTGGTGAAGTTGGCGCTCTGGAGCCTTCCTACTCGCTCCAGATCATCTCGAATTTCGTCGCGGCCTATCTCGACCAGGTTCTAAACGGGGCGCCCCGCGACACGCAAAACCCCGCCCCTATCGTAGTCCTGCCCTAGCTGGTCCCTTGGCGCGCGCGGCTCGCTGAGCGTAAACTTCGGTTAGCGTAAACCGTTGATTCCGTTACGGAAGCCGCGACCGCCGTCCTTTACCCCTTCACCGGTATGGCCGCAATTCCCCCGCGCCCTCCCGCCAGTAGTGCACCGCCATGGAAGGCGCCACCTGCGGCCTCCCTTTTGCACTCACGGCCAGGATCAGCCCCGCCCGCAAATCGGAACCAAGTTCAGCCACGTCGATCCCCCTGGCAAACGCGCGGAACTCCTTCCCATCGCGGCTGCCGTACCCATAGACCTTGCCGCCCGCGCTGATCAGACGCAACGTCAAAGGCGGGGCGCCGTTGAAGTCGCCCATCATCTGCACCGATTTCGCATCGTGCATCAACGTAATCGAGGGCCGGTCTCCCCCATGCCGGATCAGACGCACGCGGCCTTTCGATCCCGCAAGATACATCCCCGCCATCGCGCCGGGAACCACAATCGCGTCCAGGCGCGTTTCTACAATCCAGTCTCCGGTCTTCAGCCGTACGGCCTCGAAGCTGGCACTGCAGGCGGGACTTGCGTCCAGCAGTTGCAGCGACAGGAAGGGGAAGCGGGCGTTCGTCAGAAGATCGCTTCGGCAGGTCGAGTGCAGCCTGGAGGCGAGAGACTCGCCGGCGGGAACGTTCGCGGGCGGTACGCGGGCGACTCTCATCACCCAGGTCGCCGACACACTCACCTGGGTACAAGGTAAACACAGCATTAAGGCGGGTTTCGATCACAATTGGTACCAGCAGAACTGGGCCAACCGCCGAGCGCCATCCGGGTCATTCAACTTCACGGCCGGCCAGACCAACAACCCCAACTCACCCGCGGGAACCGGCTTCGGAATGGCTTCGTTTCTGCTCGGCGAGGTCGGCGGCGGCTTGCAAGCCTTCAATCCCTTCTTCTCATTCCACAACTGGACCTCGGCGATTTTCGTCCAGGACGACTGGAAACTCACGCCGCGGTTGACCCTCAATGTAGGCCTCCGCTGGGATATCAATTCGGGTCCCGTGGAACGTCATAACCGCTACTCCAATTTCGAGCCCTATACCCTCAACCCCGACACCGGCCGGAACGGCGTGATCACGTATGCGGGCGCGACGCGCCAGCAGCGCTTCGTCAATCCCAATCGCTTCATGATCGGCCCGCGCTTCGGCTTCGCTTATGACCTCAGGGGCGCGGGAAAGACGGTTATCCGCGGTGGTTATGGAATCGTGTACCTACAGGCCGTGTACGGCGACACGGAAGCGGACACGTCCAATTCCCTCGGCTTCTCCGCCGAGACCACCTTCGCCACCAACGGTCCGTTCAAGGCGTTTCAGTTCAGCACGGGTCCCGACCGCCTGAACCTTCCACTTGGCTCCAGGGGCGGTGCGGGCATCGCCCGCGGACAGAGCGCCCGCGTACAGGCCGAAAAAGCGCCCCCGCCCTACCTGCAGCAGTGGAATCTCACCATCCAGCACGCGCTGCCCGGAGGTTGGGTCACCACCGCCTCCTATGCGGGCAATCGCGGCGTCCGGCTGTTCGGAGCGAATTACAACCTCAACCAGCTCGACCCGGCCTATCTTTCGCTTGGCCTTGCTCTGCAGGATCAGGTCCCGAACCCGTTTCGCGGCCAGATTCTATCCGGCCCGCTCTCCGGCGCCACCATCGCGCGCTCGCAACTGCTGCGGCCGCTCCCGGACTACTTGGACGTGATGACCATGGCGAATCACGGGGCCTCCAGCACCTACCATTCCGTACAACTCACGGCGGAGAAGCGCTACTCGAACGGGCTGACGGCCCTGGTCTCGTTCACCGGCGGCAAACTGATCAACGACTCGTTCGCTTCCGCTGGAAGTGCCGGGGGCGCGCTGGCCGCGGTGTCCCGTGACTTCCGCATCGGCCTCTACAACCGCCGCCTGGACCGCAGTATCGACCCAGACGACGTTTCGCGCCGGCTGGTGGTCAGCGGAGTCTATGAATTGCCCTTCGGGCCCAAGAAGCCGCTGCTGGCGAAGGCTCACCCGGTGGTAAGCCATATCGCCGGCGGCTGGAAGACGAACGCCATCTGGACTGCGCAGACCGGAACGCCGCTCGGCGTGCGCGGAGGCAATAATCTTTCGGGCATCGCATGGCCCGACGTGATCTACGACCCCACGCTGCCCTCCTCGGAACGGACGCCCGTGCGCTGGTTCGATACGGCGGCTTTCCGCAACCCTGCCAACTTCACCATCGGCAACGCACCGCGCCAGTTGCCAAGAACCCGCGGCCCCGGGCTATCCGATGTCGCCTTCTCCGCGTTCAAGACGTTCAGCCTTACCGAGAAGTTCCGCCTGGAGTTCCGCGGCGAACTCTTCAACGCGCTCAACCGCGTCAACTACGACAATCCGGGCACTACGTTCGCTCCCAATGCCGCGGGAATGAATCAGAATGCCTCGCTTGGCCGTATCACCAGCGCTCTCAACGCCCGTTCCGTGCAGCTTGGACTGCGGCTCACTTATTAAAGCCGGAGGCGCCCTATGAATATGACGCGAAGATCGTACTTCGGAGCGCTTGCCGCCCCGCTGCTGGCCGGCGCACAAACGAAGACCCGGCGCCCATCCATCCTTCTCATTTCCGGCTGGAACCTCCACAATATCGGCGATGTCGCCATTACGCCTGGATTCCTGCGGCT
The DNA here is from genome assembly GCA_964385495.1 of uncultured Candidatus Solibacter sp. GTDB lineage: Bacteria > Acidobacteriota > Terriglobia > Bryobacterales > Bryobacteraceae > CADEFT01. The sequence continues at coordinate 2,306 of CAYLPH010000017.1, read as the reverse complement.
GGTGCAGACGCATTTCCCCGAAGCTTTGGTGACGGTCCTGCTGCAGTCCTTTCCCGAAGAGTTGGGCAAATATCTCAAGGAGCGTTTTCCGGAAGTGCGCTGCCTTCCGAACGAATTCAAGGCGGGCGAGAAGCTGACACCGCCGATGGAGGAAGCCTTCCGCGGCGCGGATCTGCTGGTGCTGAACTCGGGAATGACGCTCTCCTATGGCTACTACGGCAATGATTGGGAGCGGTACATTCCGCGCCTGCTCGCCTTCCTCAAGGCCGGCCAAGCCGGGATTCCCTTCGGTATATTCGGGCATTCGTTCGACATGATCAAGCCGCCCGCGGAGATCCTCTATCGGGACGTGCTCACTCGCGCCTCCTTCTTGTATACCCGCGATTCCGAATCGCTCAAAGTTCTGCAAAGCGTGGGCGTCTCCGCGAAGGATATGGCCTTTGGACCCGACAGTACCTTCGGATTCGACCTCCGCGACGATGCCTCGGCGGCCGCGTTCTTCCGCCGCCATCGCGTCGAGCCGGGAAAGTTCACGGCCTTCGTGCCGCGCCTGGACGTGAACCGCTTCCGCCAGGATGGCCGGGAGCACCAGCACGCCAGACAGACCGTGGCCATCCTGGAGCGGTATGTTGAAAAGGCCCAGGAGCCAGTGGTGCTGGTGCATGAGGTCACCCGCATGCTCGAGCCTGTCCGGACGATGATCTACGACCGCCTCTCCGAGCAAGCCAGGCGGTACGTGCGGTATGAGCCGGACTTCTGGATGCCCGACGCCGCCTACTCGGTGTACGCCGCGGCGCGAATGGTCATCAGCATGGAGATGCACTCCATCATCCTCGCTTTGGCGTCGGGTACGCCAGCCATCCACCCCTACTTTAAGGAAGCCGGGCTGAAACAGTGGATGCTCCGCGACCTCGGCATCCCGGAATGGCTGATCGATCAGGACGAGAGCAGCGCGGAAGCCATCGCGGACACGATGTTAGCCGTTCATGCCAACACGCCGGCGGCGCGGGATAAGGCAGCGCGCGTTAGGAAGCTGGTACGGGAACACCAGAAGCGCATGATGGGCGCGGTGCGGCGCGCTGCATTGGCGCATTCGGCCAAGCACGCGGGGGCGTCCTCTCGCACGACCGCCTTTCCCGCCGGCGCTTAATTAACCGGCGGGATGCAACTCCTGGCGATACAAGCCTGACTGCCCGTTCCGGCCCCACAATGCCGACGCGCGCCCCTTGCCTTTGCGCAAACGGGATGGCCTTATGTCAGGTTTCCCGGCGAACCGCCCGGCTTTCTTCAATCGGGTTCGGCCGGCTTCAGCGACTGCGCAACGGCCTCCAACTCCACCGTCCGCCGCCGAACCATCACTTCCAGCTTCTCGCGATGCTGCCGCAGCTCTTCCTCAACGCGCTTTCGCTCGGCGGCCTGCACGCGCAGCCGGCTTGTCGCTTGCGCCAATTCCTCCGCCCTGACCAACGCTTCCTGTTCGAATTGGGCTTGGTCCCGATTGACTACCTTCTGCCGCAACACGCGCAGCAGCGACTCCCTATATTGCTCCCTTAACTCCCCGCTTCCCTTCTCCGTGTCGAAGATGGCCGTGGCGCCGCGCTGCATCCACTGGAGGAATTCCCCTTCCATAACCGCAAGCTTGCGCACCGCGCCCCAACGGTGATAGCACGCATACGCCTCCTGCCAATGGATCGCGGCAAGCGAGTCGTACCCGGTCTCGCTCCACAAACGAGCCTTTCTTAGACGAGCCAAACCCTCCCATTGGACATACCCGCTATCGACCGCTGCGTCGATCGCTTGCCGGTAGAACTCAACCGCCTCGGCCGCGCGTCCGTCCAGACGCGCCAGTTCGCCCGCCGCCAGCGCGTACTTATGCTCGAAATTCGCCGGACAAGTTTTCGCCCAAATCTGAAGCTGGCCCAACATCGCCTCCAACTCCCCGCGCCGGTCCACCGGCAACGGACCCGGCAGTCCCGTGAGAATGAGGAATCGCGCGAAGACGTGTTCCGGCCACGGCAGCAGCCCTTGCGTACCCACCGTGTACAACAGTTTCTGGGCGGCATCGGACCACTGCAGCGCCTCTTCGCACTCCCCGGTTAGCAACAAGGAACAGGCGCGCAGGATCTTGTAAACACATTCCACCTGCGGGTTGTTGTGCGCCTCCACCTGGCGAAGATACGCGGCTTCCCAATCCGGATACCGCGCTTCGCCGCCGGGTTCCGCCAGGTCCGCGAAGATCTGGAGGCCGCCCTCTAGTGTAGTGTAATCGAAATAGATTGTATAAACCGCCGACTTGTGCCATGCTT
>CAYLPH010000016.1:0-130895 GCA_964385495.1 uncultured Candidatus Solibacter sp. | reverse complement strand
ACGGTGGCGGTGCAGGCGATGGCGCCGTTATCCAGGTGGGCCTGCAGTTCGGCCTCGGTTTCGCGGAGGGCGGTGAGGTTGAACTGATTGGTCTTGTTGATCAGTTGCGTGACGCGGGGGAGGGTGTGGGGGGTGATGGGGGCGACGTCGATCTGGAGTTGGAGGCTGACGAGGAAGTCTTCGAGGCTGGTGGCGGCGGCTTGTGCCTGCTCGCGCTGCTGGGCTTGGCGATAGGAGCCGGCGCGCGCCTGGTCCTCGGCGGAGAGGAGGAGTTGATCAAAGGCGGCCGACTCATCCAGCGCTTGGATACGTGCGAGCAGGTCGTCCGGGACGTCGATGACGGTGACCTGCGGGAGTTGGGTGCGCACCCATTCGCGTTGCAGTGGATCGTCGTCGTAAAAGGCGAGGGCGTCGATGCCTAGGGAGAGCTTCCTGGCGATGTTGCGCAGGCTGCTGGCTTTATCGTCCCAATGGATTTCGATGGCGGCGAAGTCGTCCCAGGCAAGCGGGCAGCCGAGCGTGGGCCAGGCGTCGCGGACTTCGTCGAGGTTATTGCGGCTGGCGATGGCGAGCAGGATGCCGCGATCGCGGAGGCTGAGCAGGGCTCGTTGGAAGTCGCGGAAGACGCTGCCGGGGTAATCCTCGCCGAGTTGCAGGCCGGCGGGTCCGGCTTCGCCGAGAATGCCGCCCCAGAGGGTGTTATCGAGATCGGTGACCAGGACTTTGCGAGGTGGGAAGAAGATGGCGCGGAGGTAGCGGGCCAGCCGCTTGCCAATGGCGATCTGGGCGGGGACGGAGAAGGGCAGGCGGGCGAGGTAGGCGAGTTTGGGATCGTGCCAGTTCTGAAGGCCGGATTCGGTGGCCAGGCGCGCGAGGTCGAACAGGAAGACGCCGGGGTGTTTGAAGCAAAGCTGGGCGATGGCGTGGTTGGCGTCCTGTAGGACGTGGGCCGGCGATGGGTCCAGGCGCGCACCGGCGAGGCCGGCCGGTTCGCGCAGCGGCGGCGTGAAGTTGCAAAGCAGAATGGAGGCGTTGGAGTAGCGGCGGATCGCGGCGACGGCGTTGTCCAGGCGATCCACAGCCGTGCGCCACTCATGCTCTCGTTCGATGGGGGAAAGCGAAGCGAAGCGCTGCCAAAGCCGTGGGGCCCAGTCTTCGAGTCTGGCCGCGAGGAGGACGATATCGGGTTCGGAGGTGTATAGGCCGCTGGTGGGGTCGAGGGCTTGCTGTTCGATCTGATCGTAAGGGCCAATGGTAGGCGTGACGTACAGGCCGCGGGCCGCCGCTTCTACGGCGATGTAAGGCGCGATTGGCGCGGCGGTGAAGGTGGCGAGTAGCGTAAGTTTCGCCTGGCGAAGGTTCGGCGGGGGATCGGCCTGCAGGGCACGCCAGGCTTCGCGATACTGTGCGGGGCTGGTCACGCCTGGCCTTCCAGAACGAACAGGACGGTGCGGGAAACGGGGTCGATGGGATGCTGCCAGCCGGGGCTGGTGAGGACTTCGTAGTGCAGCGGGCTGAGGCTTTGCACGAAGGATTCAGAGATGGAGCGGAGATGGCCGGTGATGAGAGTTTGCTCGTCGAAGGGGGCGTAGAAGAGAGCCCAGCGGCGGGCGCGGCGCTGGCATTCGCGGATGAGCGGGAGCGGGTCGAGGATGTGTTCGATGGTGTGGCTGCAGAGGACGAGATCCCAGCGCCGCTGCGGGTCGTAGTGGAAGAGATCGGCGCAGAGGTAGTTGACGTTCGGGAAGGCGATCTGGGCGTAGCCACGATAGCGGCGGACCACGTCCATGGCGTCCACTTGCAGTTTGGGGCCGAAGAAGTGGCCGCTGTGGAGGCTGCTGAGCAGGCCGGGACCTCCGGCGCTGGCGGTGCCGACGTCCAGGACTTCCAGGGATTCGTTGGGATTGGCCTGCTGGAGGAGGCGGCGGATGAGGGGCAGGCAGTCGATCATGAATTGCGTGGATTGCGGGATGGAGCAGGTTTCGAGCCAACTGGCGTCGAGGTGGGGGATGTGTGGGGGGCGGTAGTAGCGGTCGCGGGCGTTGGAAGGGCGGGACCGGGGGGTCCCGCGCGGGTCTGGGGACCCGCCCCCCATTCCGAGATTGCGTTCGGTCTGGGTGAGGAACTCGGCGGCGATGCCTGGCGTGTCTTCGCGTGCGGCGGCGCGGCGGAAGTCATTGCGGGCCGAGCCGAAATCGCCCGCTTCGGCAAAGAGGATTCCGCGGTTGAGCAGGATGCGGAATGGGTGGAAGCCGGCGGCCTCGGCGGCGTCGTAGTGGGCCAGGGATTGTTGCACGTCGCCACCGGTGACGTAGAGGCAAAACGCGAGGTGATAGTGTATCCAGCCTTCCCGGGCGCCGGCGTCGATAGCGTCCCGCAGCAGCGTGAGCGCTTCGAGGTGTTGTCCTTTGGTGATGAGGTTAACGGCGTGGTCCTGATCGAGACCCATCTTCCCAGGATGCTCGCTAGAGGCGGCTTTTGTCTAGACTACGAGCGCTCGAGCAGTTCGCGCACCACGCGCCCCATCTCCATAAAGGCATCGTAGCCGGAGGGTTTGCGAAAATAGCGGTCGGCGTTGAGGCGTCGCGTCTCCTGGCGGTCCAGTGGCGAATCGGAGGAGGTCATAATCACCACAGGAATCGCCGCACAGCGCCTGCTCTGGCGTATCAGCGCCAACACTTCCAGACCGCTGCGCTTGGGCAGATTCAAGTCCAGAAGGAAGAGGTCGGGTAGGGGGATTTCAGAGTCCCCGTCAATCTCGGCGATGAAGTTCTGGGCCAGCGCCCCGTCGCGGAGAACACGCACGGGCGCCTGCAAGCCATGTTGGGCCAGTGCTTCTTCTACCAGGAAAACGTCGGCGTCATTGTCTTCCATTACTACAATACGCGCCGTTTTGGATGTAGATGCGGTTGCTGACACAGTCCCCCGGGGCTTCGATAGCTTTAGAGCGCAGTCTCCACGAAAGTGTTACAGGCCGCTGAGTTGGGAAAGGCGTCCGGTGGAATCGCCCAACTTATCAAGCGGCACGCCGGCGTAATCGAGTAAGGAGAGGTGGAGGTTGGTGACGGGCGTATTCGGCGCAAACCGCATGTGCCGCCCGCCACGAACGCCGCCGCCCGCCAGAAGGGTCGGCAGGTTGTTGTGGTCATGCGCGTTAGGATCTCCGATGGAGGCGCCGTAGACGACCAGGGTGTTGTCCAGCAATGATTCACCGCCCTCGCGCGTTTGCTGCATTTTTTCCAGGAACCAGGCGAATTGCGCGACATGGAATTCGTTGATGCGCGCCACCTTTTCTACCAGATCCGGCAGATTGCGATGGTGTGTGCAGGAGTGGTGGGCTTCTGGCACGCCAGCTTCGGGATAAGTCTGAAGGCCGCCTTCGCGGGCCAGCATGAAGGTGATGACGCGGGTAGAGTTGGAAGCCAGCGCGAGCAGCGACAGATCGAACATCAGGCGCGCGTGCTCCTGGTAACTGGGCGGGATGCCGGCGGGCGTTTCGATACCGGCGGGAGCAGGCGCGGCGCGTTCCAGGCGCGTTTCTACTTCGCGGATCGAGGTCAGGTATTCGTCGAGCTTACGCTGGTCGGTAGGGCCCAGGTTGCGCGCCAGGCGCTGCGTTTCCGTCCGTGTGAGATCGAGTACGCTGCGCCGCGATTCGCGTTGCGACGGAGTAAGCGCGGCGTCGCCGAAGAGGCGTTCGAACACCTTGCGCGGATTCATCTCCGGCGGCATAGGCTGCGTTTCGCTCTTCCAGGAGATGCTTTGGTAAACGCAGCTATAGCTATCGCAGGAGCCCACCTGGCGGCTGTCCTCGCAGGTGATTTCGAGCGATGGCAGGCGCGTGGAGGAGGCGAAGTGGCGGGCGGCGATCTGATCCATGGAGATGCCGCAGCGGATGTCGGCGCCTTCGGTCTTGCGCGGATGAACGCCGGTGAGATAGGACGAAGCGGCGCGGGCATGATCGCCGGCGCCATCGCCGAGCGCATTGCCGTTATTGGCGGCCAGGTTGCTGAGAACCACGATGCGGTCGCGGTGGGGTTGAAGGGATTTCAGGGTGCGGGGCAGGGTGAAGTTGGCGCCCTCATCGGCAGGCGTCCAATAGGGCATGATCTTGCCGCTGGGCGCGTAGACGATCATGAGGCGCTTGGGCGTCTGCGTGGCGGCACGCGAGAGCGCGGGACGCATGGCGTCGAGCAGCGGTAGGGCAATGGCGGCTCCCACGCCGCGCAACAGATGCCTTCGGGACAGGGCCTTGCTCATGGTTTCCCCTCTTCGTTTGATTGTATGCGGGCGCCGCGCTGCAGGAAGGGATGGCTTTCCAAGGCGCCCAGGAGGAGCGACTGGAAGCGATAGCCGTTGTCCTGGACATGCGTGGCCAGCTTGCGGATGGCGGCGCGGTCGCGCAGTTCCATGCCGCGGCCGGTGGCGTAGGTGAGGATCTTCTCGGCCAGGGCGCGGGTGAAGGTTTGGGCGTCGGCTTTGAGGATGGTCTTAAGACCCGCCGGTGTGGCGAAGCTTTGGCCGTTTGGCAGGGTGCCGGAGGGGTCGATGGGCACGCCGTTATCCTGCGTGCGCCAGCGGCCGATCGCGTCGTAGTTTTCCAGGCCAAAGCCGAGCGGATCCATGCGCGCGTGGCAGGCGGCACAGGCGGCGTTGTTCCGGTGCTTCTCCAGTTGCTGGCGTAGCGAGCCGGCGGATGATTCGGGCTTGTCGGCGAGTGCGGGGATATTGGGCGGCGGAGGAGGCGGCGGCTGATTGAGGAGGTTATCGAGCACCCACTTACCGCGGATGACGGGACTGGTGCGCGTCGGGTAGGACGACACGGTGAGCACACTGGCGTGGGTGAGCACGCCGCCGCGCTGGGCGCCATTGAGTTCGACGCGGCGGAACTCCTGGCCCGTGACGTTTGCGATGCCGTAGTGTTTGGCCAGACGTTCGTTGAGGAACGTGAAGGGGGCGTCCAGGAAATCGGTTACTGGGCGGTCTTCCTTTAGAAGCGTGGCAAAGAACAGCTCCGTTTCGGTCTTCATGTCGGCAGCGAGTTCGCCGGTGAAGGTGGGGAAAAGCGTGGGATCCGGCTTCAGGATGGTGAGGTTGCGCGTCTGTAGCCACTGGCCGGTGAAGCTTTCGACGAAGGCGGCCGAGCGCGGGTCGGCGAGCATGCGGCGGGCTTGCGCGATGAGGTTGGCGCGGAGTTGGCTTCGTTCGGCCAGGCGCAGTAATTCGTCGTCGGGCAGGCTGCTCCAAAGGAAGTAGGCGAGGCGGGTGGCGAGTTCGAAGTCGCTGAGCGGCTGTGTGCCGGAGCCGCGATCCCGTTCGATGCGATAGAGGAAATGCGGCGAGACGAGGATGGCCTGCAAGGAGGTGCGCATGGCTTGCTCGAAGGAGCCGGTACGCTTTTGTTCTTTGTGGGTGAGGCTGAGGAGGGTGTCGAGTTCCGCGGGGGTGATGGGGCGCCGCCACGCGCGGCGGGCGAGTGGGGCCAGGATGCCGCGGGCGCAATCGGGCCGCGTGCCGTCGCAGGTGAGCAGCTTGGACTTGGTGGAGGCGACTTTCAGCGGGCCGTAGATTTGCAGGTATTCGAGGTACGGTGGCGAGCCTTTGTAGGGCGGGTCCGGCAGGACTTCGATGGTGGCTTCGACGCGATGCTTGCCGGCGGTGACAGAGATTCCGCGGCCTTCGACGGCGCGGTCGATCTGGTAGTAGAACTTGAGGGTGTCGCCGGCCACCGGTTTGCCGTCGATGAAAATCTGCATGCGCACGCGAGTGCCGTCTTTCAGGGCCTGATAGAAGGCGGAGCGGAGGGTGTACTCGCCATCGGCCGGGAAGGCATGATCCATGACGATGCGCAGTTGGCGATCCTGCCCGATGCGTTCGGCAAGGTAGCGCTGCATGACGGGTTTTTCGGGATCGGAAGCGATGGGGATGACCGCGCGCGAGATGCGTTCGGCGGCTTTGAGGTACTGCTCGGTGATGGCGGCGTTGATGCTGAGCACGTCGCCGATGTTGTCGAAGCCGTAGCCGTAGGGATCGGGCGGGAGGTCCGAGGCCGGGTCGAGATCGATGCCGAGCAGGTCGCGGACGGAGTTGGCGTATTCGAAGCGATTGAGGCGGCGCGCGGTGACGCGGCCGGGGTCGATGGGGGTATTACGGTCGAGGGCTTCGTAGGTGGATTCGATCCAAGAAGTAACAGCGCGGGCTTGTTGCGGGTCAGGGCGCGGAGTGCCTTTGGGGGGCATCTCGCCGGCGGCGATGCGCTGGCCGATGCGTTCCCAGTGTTCCCGTTGGCGGAGGGTGTTGGGGTTATTGAGGAGGGCGTCGATGGCGAGGCCGCCGGCGGGTTTGGCGCCGCTGTGGCAGCCTTGGCATTGGGCGCGGAGGAACGGAGTGACGGTGTCTTTATAGGGGTCGGCCGCGAGCAGGGGTGCCGCCAGCAACAGGGATAGGACGAACCGCGTCATTGGGGCTATTGTAATCCGGGTGGATTGAGGGACTGTAGAATGGGGGGATGGCGTCAGAGCCGCGGCCGAGGTTGACGGAAGAGCAGTACCTAGAGATCGAGCGCAAGGCGCATTTCCGAAGTGAGTTTATCGACGGCCGAATGTATCCCGTTGGACAGCCTCCATGCACGCCGGGAAACGCCGCGAACCACGCACGCATCCAAGTGAACCTGGCGCGCGAACTTTCGGGCCGGATCGAAGCTACGAGTTGTGAGGTTTTCAACGGGGATCTTGGGATTACGGTGCTTGCGACAGGCCACACCACCAAGCCCGATGCATCGATCGTTTGCGGTGAGCTGGAATTCGCTGACGCCCTGGGCGACGCTATCACGAATCCGGTAGTCCTGATCGAGGTGTTGTCGCCGGGTTCGGAGGCCTGGGATCGCGGCGGCAAGTGGCATCACTACCAGATCATTCCAACATTGCGGGAGTACCTTGTAGTATCGCAACATCAGCCCACGGTAGACCGCTTCGTGCGCCAGGATGACGGGAAGTGGCTGCTGGACACGTACAGGGGACTGAATGCCGAGTTGCCCATCGAAGCTGCCGGCATTCGTGTTCCACTCGCAGGCATCTACCGCGGCGTGAGCTTCGAGCAAACCGCGATATCATAACCAGCGATATGCGCTGGCTTTGCCTGCTCCTGCTAGGGTGCTCCTGTTTCGCTCAAAAGAATCCGTTGGCCAGAGATCCGGCCGCCATTGAGAACGGGCGGCAGACGTTTCTGGGCGCTTGTAGCGCGTGCCATGGCGCGTCGGCGCAGGGTGGTACCGGTCCCAGCCTGATTGCGCGCATGAACCGGCTGAACGACGGGCAGGCGCATCGGGCCATCAAGAACGGACTGCCCGGCACCGACATGCCTCCCTTCAACCTGCCGGATAACAAGGTGTGGGAGATGGTGACGTTTCTGCGCAGCCTCAGCAGGCCGGCGATCGCTCTGCCGCCGCAGGGTTCAGCCGAAGCTGGCGCCGCGGTGTTCTTCGGCAAGGGCGGCTGTTCCAATTGCCATCGCATTGCGGGTAAGGGCGGACCGATCGGGCCGGATCTGACCAACGCCGGCGCTAACCTGACGCTGCTGCAAATGCGGGAGGCTCTCTTCGAACCGAACGCCCGCATTGCGCCGGGTTTCGAAGCCGTGACGTTGACGACCGCCGCCGGCGCGGTGATCGACGGCGTGGCTCGCAACGAGAATAACTACTCGGTGCAGATATTGGATAAGGCTGGCAAACTGCATCTGCTGTGGCGGCGCGATGTGAAGCAGTGGAAGCCGCGGGATGCATCCCTGATGCCGGCGGGCTATGACCAGAAGCTGTCGAAGGCCGAAGCGGCGGATTTGCTGGCGTTTCTAAGCCGGCAGTCGATTCGGCCGTACGAAGCCGGGGAGGATCGCTAACCATGCGGGTGTTACTGATGATGGGGGCGTTGGCGGTGGCCAGTGCGCAGGTGACGATCGAGGATATCCGCAAGAGCCCGGGTCAGAACTGGCTGACTTACAACGGCGATTACTCCGGACAGCGGTATAGTTCCCTCCAGCAGATAACGCCGGCGAATGCGGGCAACCTGGTGGCGAAGTGGGTGTATAACTTCGAAGGCGCGCGGCGGCTGTCGTGCGTGCCGGTGGTGTACGACGGCGTGATGTATGTGACGAACACCAATGAAGTGCATGCGTTGGATGCCCGCACGGGGAGGCGCATCTGGCAGTACAAGTCGCCAGGCGCCGTGACATCGAGGGTGAACCGCGGCGTGGCGATTCTCGGCAACAAGGTGTTTGTCGTAACGGCGGATGCGCACCTGGTGGCGATGGATCGCATCACCGGCGGCGTGCTGTGGGACCGCCAGTTCGCCGACATTAAGAAGGGCTATAACGCCACCGTTGCGCCATTGGCGATTCCCGGCGGCATTCTGGTAGGTGTGACGGGCGGCGGCTCGGGGCAGCGCGGGTTTGTGGCGGCGCTGTCGCCGGATGACGGGCGCGAGGCATGGCGTTTCTGGACGGTGCCCGCGAAGGGGGAGCCCGGTTCGGAGACGTGGGGCAACTTCAATCTCGATTGGGGCGGCGCGCCAACCTGGACCACTGGCACTTACGATCCGGAGACGAACACGGTGTATTGGCCGACGGGCAATCCCTGGCCCGACTTTCATGGCGATGACCGGCCTGGGGATAACTTGTATTCCGATTCGCTGCTGGCGTTGGATGGGACGACGGGTAAGTTGAAGTGGTACTACCAATTCGTTCCGCACGATGTGTGGGATTGGGATGCGAATGAAGTACCGGTGCTGATCAACGCGAACTGGAAGGGTAAGCCGCGGAAACTGGTGGTGCAGGCGAATCGCAATGGATTTCACTACATTCTGGACCGCACCACGGGCGAGTTTCTGCATGCGCAGCCGTTTATCAAGAGATTGGATTGGGCGAAGGGCTTCGATGCGAAGGGGCGGCCGATCCTGAATCCCGGCAAGGTGCCGACCACGGGTGGGACGAAGATATGTCCATCGGTGCGCGGGGCGACGAATTGGAACTCGCCTTCGTATAACCCGGTTACCGGGATGTTGTATCTGGTGGTGTTGGAGCAGTGCGATGTTTATATAACTTCGTCGAAGGAGCCGGTGCCGAGTAGTGGATTCCGGGGGACGGGGAGTGAGGGTGTGCCGTCGGAGCCGGGCGAGTTCTATATGCGCGCGCTGGACGCGGCGACCGGCGAGATTCGCTGGAGCCAGCCGATGCCAGGGCCCGCGAAGACCTGGGCGGGGACGGCGGCGACGGCGGGTGGTGTGGTGTTCGCCGGGGATGATGATGGAAACCTGGTGGCGTACGACGCGAAGACGGGTAAGGATCTGTGGAATTTTCAGACGGGCCATACGTTGTATGCGTCGCCGATGACGTTTGAGGTTGAGGGGAAACAGTACGTGACGATTGCGGCGGAGACGGATATCTATACGTTTGGATTGTTTGAGCCGGCGCAGCGATAGAATGCGGGTATGGTACACATGGCGTTGCTGTTCTTTGCGGCCGCCGCCTTAGCTCAAACAATCGGCACGGAGCCTGCGTTGTCTCTACGTGAGGTGGAGCACTTGGAACTGTTGCTGCGGGATGGCTACCCACGCATCCCCGTGGACTCTCGCCTGGGGTGGGTAATCAGCCTGCTGCAGCACTATTGTAGGTCTCAGCCCCAGCATCCCAGTTGTGCCGCGCATATTGTGACTTGGATCGAGACGTATCCAGAGTCGGCTCAGGGCTCTTACCTGGTTGCGGAATCGGTGCGCAACCCGGCAGGGCACGAGGCTGTACGTCAGGCGTGGGCGCGTGCCGTCGCAGCCGCACCCGATAACCTCCGGATACTACGAAAAGCAGCGGAGTTCCTGCAGGTGGATCATCCCGACGATGCGGAGCGATTGCTGGTGAGCGCCGTGAGGCGGCTGCCGGACGCCTCGCTGGCGAGGGCGCTGGGCTTTCACTACGCTTTGAACATCCTTGGACTGCAGCACCCCAGCGGGGAACCTCGTCGCGACACCATAGACGCGCGGAGATTGCGCGTGAGTGCGGAGCGGGAGTTGGAGGCGTGCCGCCATCCTTTGGTACTGGCTAGCGCAAGTGCTGCCTTGATGAATTGGCCCTCCGGTTCCGGCGCTGATGAGCCAGCGGTACTCGAATTGTCGGCTCGGCTGATGGGCCGCGCGAAGGAGTTGGAAGCGGTAGAGTCGCCATTGCCAGCACCGGATGAGTTCTTCGGAGGCGTCGAAGCTGCCTTGCGTCCGGTGGGTCTCGTCCAGCCCGGACGTCCTGGCGGAGTGATCGGTCGAATCAAGGGAGTTGCTCCTCCTCAGGTAATCGAGCAGAGGGAGCGCATCTACCCAGAAGCCGCTCTGTGGGCTGGCATTGCAAGCGCCGTACGGTTTGCCGTGGAACTGGGCAAAGACGGTCGCGTTCGTTTCTCTCTGTTTCTGTCGGGTCCCCCGGAATTGGTCCCGGCGGCGTTGCAAGCGCTTCGCGGCTCTCGGTACGACACGGCGGAAGGCACGTATTTCGAGGTTACTGTACCCTTCCAACTGCCCGCGCTGGCGCGGAGATAGAATGCGGGTATGTTGTACCCGGCTGTCTTGTTGTTTGCAACCTCTGCATTTGGGCAGATCATTTCGTCCCAGCCGCGCCTGACCCTCGATCAGATCGCGGGGCTGGAATCGGCAGTGCGGGCAAATCCCGCTGATCGCGCGAGCCGAATGCGATTGCTGCAGCATTACCTGGCTGCGGCGCAGGGCCATCCGGACCGCGTTGCGCATGTGTTGTATTGGGTTGAGCAGTTCCCGGCGGATCCGACCTCCTCCAATCCCCTTTTTCTGGTGACTCCAGGGCAGAACGCGAACGGACATGAGGCGGTGCGTCAAGCTTGGGCTCGGGCGATCGCTGCGAATCCCACACAATCCAAAGTGTTATTAAATGCCGCGCGATTCCTCCAAGTAGATCACCCGGAAGAGGCGGAGCGGTTGCTGGCGGACGCGGTGGGACGTGCACCTGATGATAGGCTGCTTGCCACGAATTTAGGCTTTCATTACGCGTTAAACCTGATTGGTTTGGTGAACGGCGGCGGTCTCGCTCGCCCCGATTCATCGCACACACGTGCCTTGCGTGATCAGGCGCGCGCGTCGCTGGAGGCGAGCCGGCATCCGATCGTTTTGGGTGCCGCGGGAGTGGCATTGCCGAATCTGTTCCCGGTCACGCCCGCTGCACGTGAGCAGAAGGGTGACCGGTCTGTGTTTGAGTTGGCTGCCCGCTTAATGGCGCGAGCGGGCGAACTGGCGCCGGACGAGGCAGCATTACGGGGACCGATGCCGCTGGTCGAGGAGTACCGTGCCTTTCAGACACAACAGCAGGTTGGCACGATACTGTTCCGCGAACCTGCGCCTGTGATGTCGCGGCCGGCAGTCCCGGACCGTATCCGCGTCGGCGGCAACGTGATGGCGGGAAAGCTCATTCATAAGCCGGAGCCTGCCTACCCCGGCCTCGCCCGTGAGTCACGGATTGAGGGCACGGTACGATTGACGTTAATCCTTGCCAAGGATGGCACAGTCGAAGCACTGCAACTGATCTCTGGCCATCCCATACTGGTGCCTGCGGCGGTGGAAGCGGCACGGCAGTATCGCTATCAGCCCACGCTGCTCAATGGTCAGCCGGTCAGCGTGGTTACTCAGGTGGATGTGAACTTCACGGTTCAGCGCTGACCAAACGGGCGCGGCGGCTTCGCCACAAAATCCGCAACATCCTTCGCCGCTTTTGTTTCCACCCCCGGCTTGTTCAAAAAGCCCAAGTCGCGATACCAATCCACAAAACGGTACTGCCACGTTCCCAGCGGAATCCCATTGCGATCCGTCAATCCACCCGACATGCGGCTGCCATCCGGCAGCGGATCCCCCGGATGGCGCCCATCCCCGTACACGTGCATCTCGATATTCGGCACGCCGGCCTTCAGCATCGCGTCAAAGTACTCCATCGCCCACACCGCATGCACGCGATCGCCCGACCCCGGCGTGGCGATAAACGCTGGCGGCACGTTCTTCGGAATCGCAGGCGCGGTGCGATTGCGGGCGAACGGAGTCGGGCCGGGGTAGATGATGCCCACCCAATCCGGCCGCGACGATACATTCCCCAGCGCATCGCCCTTCACCTTCTGATCGAAAGCTTCGTACTCCACGGCCGTCGCCGACGTCAGTTCGGCGCCGGCGGAGAAGCCCATGATGCCGATCTTGTTGGGGTCGAAGTCGAACTCCTTCGCATAGGCCCGCACCATGCGGATGGCCTGCTGCGCATCGTATACCGCATCGGTCTGCGCGTTGTAGCCATCGGCTCGCAGCCGGTTCCGCAGGATCACGCAATTGATGCCGTAGTTGTAGAAGAATGGGATGAAGTCGGCCGCCTCGCCGCCCACATTCAGCGTACGATGGCCGCCTCCCGCCACCAGAATAATGACCGCGCCCGTGTTGATGCCGCGCTCCACGCGATGCACTTCAATCGATGGGTTGTGGAGGTTCACAATGCTCGCGATGCGCGCCGGCACTACCTGGCTCATGTTGTAGACTTCGGCCTCCTTCACGCGCTCGGCCTTCAGAAAGGGCGAATCCGGCGGGAACAGAGGAATCACTACGCCGCCGGGGCGAATAGCTTGCGCGGCGTAGGCGCCGGCGGTGGCGGCGGGACCTGGCTTGGGGACCGCCTGTGGGGCAGGCAACGGTGGCAGGGATTGCGCGGTAGCGGAGAGCACAACGGCGAACAGGGCAAGCGATCTCATGGTTTTGGACGACTCTACCACGAAGGCCAGAACGTTGTAACCTGATTATCAGGAATGCGCCTTCTTCTGGGTTCCCGTCTGCTGCTGCTGCCGCTCGGTTCGCTGCTTGCCCCGGCGCAGACTACCCCTGCCCCCGCCGGTTTCGACCAGACCGTCGCCCCTGTCCTAAAACAAAACTGCATGTTTTGTCATAACGGCAAAATGGCCTCGGGCAACCTGAATCTCGAAGCCTTCGGCGCGCCGTCAAGCGTGGGCACGCAACGCGAAGCCTGGGAGAAGATTGCCACCAAGGTGCGCTCCGGCGAGATGCCGCCTAAGTCCGCGCCGCCCATCGCGGATGAGAAGCGCCAGGCCTTTCTGCGTACCTTAATGGATGCATTCGAAGCCGCGGATAAGAGCCGTCCCCCGGATCCTGGCCGTATCCTGGCCCGCCGTCTGAATCGCGCCGAGTATGCCAACACCGTGCGCGATGTGCTGGGCGTGCGCTTCAAAGCCGGCGACGAGTTTCCCGCCGACGATTCCGTGCTGGGCTTCGACAACATTGGCGAAGTGCTGACCGTATCGCCGCTGCTGATGGATAAGTACGTGCATGCCGCCGAGACCATTGCGTCGCTCGCCATTGGCGGCGATCCGCTGCCGAAGCCGCTGTTCACCGAGTACAAGCCGGAGAAGGTGCGCCGCATCGACACCGGCGGCACGGAGATCACGGATTACGTGGACTACGCCGCCGAGTACGTCTTCCGCGTATGGGTGCGAGGCCACCTGGGACCCCAGGGCGCCCCGGTGCCGATGAACATTATCGTTGACGGCAAGGTGGTGAAGACCGTCGAGGTGCCCACGAAAGAGAATGAGACGACCACGGTGGCTCGCGACGCGCAGCGCAGCCATCATGAAGTGCGGCTATTTCTACCCGCCGGCGAGCATACCTTCCGCGCGGAGTTAACCGGCGACGATTTCCGTAAGCCGATTCCCCCGCCGCCCGCGCGCCGCAACGGGTTCCTGCCGCCGCCCAGCGGCATCTTCCCGGAGAAATTCGACTTGCAGGGGCCTTTCCCTGCCAAGGACGCCACCGTGGCGCGGTCAAAGCTGCTGATTTGCGATCCGGCCACCGGCTCCGATTGCATTCGCCGCATCGTAACCCCCATCGCGCGGCGTGCCTATCGCCGGCCGCCAACATCGGCCGAGATCGACAAACTGCTGGCCGTCGCGCAACTGGCATCCACGAAAGGCTTCACGCCCGCGCAGTGCGTGCAGTTTGCCATCCAGGCGATCCTGGTTTCGCCGAACTTTCTGTTCCGCATAGAACAGGATCCGAAGGGCCGCTTCGCCCCGGTAAGCGATCTGGAACTGGCGTCCCGGCTGAGCTACTTCTTGTGGAGTTCGGCCCCCGATGACGAACTGCTCACGCTGGCTGAGCAGAAGCGTCTGCGCAAGCCCGGTGTCCTGGAGCAGCAGGTAGCCCGCATGCTGGCCGACAAGCGCTCGCGGGCGCTGGCGGAGAACTTCGCCGGGCAGTGGCTGGAGACGCGCAGCTTGGCGGGCGCCAAGCCCGATGCGTTGAAGTTCCCCACCTGGAGCGCGGCATTGCAGGAAGACATGCAGACCGAAACGGCGCTGTTCTTCGATCACATCCTGCGCGAGAACCGGCCCATCGCCGAGTTTCTCACCGCGGACTACGCGTTCCTCAACGGCCGCCTCGCGCAGCACTACGGCGTCGAGGGCATCACGGGGTCGGACTTTCGCAAGGTGCCGGTAGACCCGGCGCAACGCGGCGGCATCCTCACGCAAGGCAGTATCCTCACGTTGACCAGCTATCCGATTCGCACCTCGCCGGTGCTGCGCGGCAAGTACATCCTGGACGTTGTGTTGGGAGCCCCACCGCCCGCGCCGCCGGCCGATGTGCCTGGACTGAACGAAGCCAAGGTGGGCACAGCCGCGTCGTTGCGGGAGGCGCTCTCCCGGCACCGCAGCGATGCCATCTGCGCGTCCTGCCATAGCCGCATGGACCCGCTGGGCTTCGGACTGGAGAACTACGATGCCACCGGGCGCTGGCGCGTGAAGGACGGTGAATCGCCGATCCAGGCCGGCGGCACGCTGCCCAACGGCGTCGCGTTTTTCACGCCTGCCGAATTGAAGGCTCTGCTGGTGAAGGACCTCCCGGACTTCACCCGCAACCTGACCGAGAAGATGTTGACGTACGCGTTGGGCCGCGGGTTGGAATCCTACGACCGGCCCGTGGTTCGTGATATCGTGCGCAAAGTGGAGGCGTCCGGCGGCCAGATGCAGGCCGTGGTACGCGAGATCGTCCAAAGCCTGCCGTTCCAGGCGCGCCGCGGACAACAGAATCAGCCTGTGAAGGTGGCAAGTACGCGATGATTATCCGCAAGAAGGCTCTTTCCCGCCGTATGCTGCTGCGTGGCGCCGGCGCCGCGCTGGCGTTGCCGATGTTGGATGCGATGACCCCGGCCTTGTCGGCGGCCACGGCGGCGCCGCTGCGTTCGGCCTGGTTCTATGTCCCGAACGGGATCGACATGCGCAATTGGGTGATCGACGAGCCCGGTCCGCTGGCCGCGCTGCCTCCGATTCTAAGTCCCCTCGAGCCGTTGAAGAAAGACATCCTGGTGCTGTCGAATCTGACGGCGAATTGGGGACGTCCGCTGCTGGTGGGCGCCGGTGACCATGGGCGCGCGTTGGCGGCGTACATGACGGGCAGCTTCGTGCACCAGTCGGTGTCGAACCTGAAGCTGGGTGTATCGGCGGATCAGATCATCGCGGAGGTAGTGGGCAAGCAGACCATGCTGCCGTCGCTGGAGATCGGTCTAGAGGAGACGCGTCAGGCGGGCAATTGCGACAACGGCTACTCCTGCGCTTATGCGTACAACATCGCGTGGAAGACGCCAACGCAGCCGCTGCCGCCGATCGCGAATCCGCGTGCTCTGTTTGAGCGGCTGTTCGGCGTCGATCACTTCACCAGTCCGGAGGACCGCGCGCGGCGGCTGTCCATGCGGCGCAGCATTCTCGATTCGGTGCTGGAATCGACCGCGCAGGTGAAGGCGAAGCTGGGCCCGGTGGACCAGCGGAAGCTGGACGAATATCTGACATCGGTGCGCGAAGTGGAGCAGCAGGTGGCCAAGGCCGAGGCTTCCGGTACGGTGATCGATCCGGGCATGGAGAAGCCCTTCGGCGTGCCCGCGGAGTTTGGCGATTACTTTAAGCTGATGACCGACATGCTGTTCATCGCCTTCAAGTCCGATTTGACGCGCGTGGCGACGGTGATGATCGGGCGGGAAGGGTCGAACCGGCCGTATCCGGAGATCGGCATTCCGGACAGCCATCACCCCATCACGCATCATCAGAAGAACCCCGTATTGCTGGATAAGATCTCGGCCATCAACACCTATCACGTGAAGCTGTTCACGGACTTCCTGGCGAAGCTGAAGAGCACCCCGGAAGGCGATTCGAACATGCTGGATAATTCGATGATCTGCTACGGCAGCGGGCTTTCCGATGGCGATACGCACCTCCACGACGAACTGCCGACGATTCTGGCCGGCACCGGCGGGCGCTTCTTCACCCCGGGCCGCCACATTATGTATCAGCGCGAAACGCCGGTGACGAATCTGTTCGCCACCATGGCGCAACGCATGGGCGTGCGCGCGGATCATATCGGCGACTCCACCGGCCAGTTGCTGGACCTCAGCCTCAGCTAGGAGCACGAATGCAATTCGGCGCGCCTGCGTTGACGGGAGTGGTTTACAACACTACGATGAGCCGCCCGGACGCGGCGCTGAGCCTGTGCCTGCTGCATGGGTTGGAGGGCAAACGCGAGGCGCGTCCGGCATCCGTTGCGATTACGGAGAATGGCTTTGCGGCCGCGGCCTTTGCCGATGCGGTGTATCGGATGTATCAACTTGGGCCGCCGTCGAACACCAACCGCGTGCTGCCGATCGGGTTGGCCGTCGACAGGCCCTTGCCGCCGGACGGAGCTGCCTTCAAAGCCGTCATCGAGAAGAAGGATGATAAGGGCCAGTTGGTGTACGCCCGCGGCGTGCGGCGTGTACCGGATACCGCCGAGCCTTCGGCGCTGATGCGGAATTCGCTGGCGTACTTCCCGGATGGGAAGGTAGTGGCGGTGCTGAGTGCGCCGGCCACGTATATGGCTCGCATGTTGGCGTATGCAGGCACGCGGGAGTTGATCCAGCAGAAGGTGCAGCATCTGGTGATCTGCGAAGGCAGGCAGGATGCGGCGGCATGCCGGCGGTTGTTGGCGGATTGGCCGACGCCGGTAGTGTTCGCCGGTGCGGATATCGGCGAGGCACTGCGATTCCCTGCCGCGGCGTTGGAGAAGGATTTCGCCTGGGCGCTGAATCATCCGGTGGTGGATTACTGGCGTGCGGCGCAGCCTGCGCCTGCCGATGAGCCGGCGTTGGACCTGGCGGCGCTCCTCTATGCCGTACGGCCGAACACGGAGGGTTTCCTGCTGTCGGAGCCCGGCACGCTGGAGAGCAGCGATGCGGGCGGGTTTCGGTTTACGCCCGGTTCCAGCGGCAAACACCGGCGCCTGACGGTCGATTCGTCTAAACGCGATCTGATCGTTGCAACCTTGCGGGAGTTGGTGACCGCGAAGCCCGTGCCCCCGCCGCAGCGGCGCCGCTTGTCGCCGGAGCAACTCGACGAACTCCGCAAGAAGCGGGAAGAAGAGAATCTGAAACGCGAGTTGGAAGAGCGGAAGAAGGCGGCGTCGCCAAAGCCGCTACCATAGCAGCGCGCGGTACGCGCAGCAGCTTGAACATGTTACGGAGCCGCGACCGCGGGGGCTGGCGAAGAAACCGGAACCCGCTTGCTGCCGCGCGCGGCTCGGTTAGTAAGCTGCCGACCTGCTCTTGGACCGTCGCTCAGTTACACGGTTGGCATCTTGGCCGGATGTACAGGACGGCGTCGCCACCAAAGCCGCTACCATAGACGTATGGCTACGAGCGCACTGCCTTTCCTTACCGAGGAGCAATACCTTAAGCTGGAGCGGGAAAGCGAGCTTCGCCATGAGTATCTTCATGGTGAGATGTTCGCGATGTCCGGCGGGACCAACGAGCACAGTCTGGTCAGCATTGACCTGACAACGGAGTTTAATATTAGGCTTCGTGGGACCCCATGCAGAACGCATGGCTCCGACATGCGGATCCGTGTGGCAGCAACTAGATTCAATGCATATCCAGACATCTCAGTGGTCTGTGGTCCCCCGCAGTACCTCGATGAGACGAGGGACTGTATCCTGAATCCGATTCTGCTGGGCGAGGTACTCTCAAAGTCCAGCCGGAACTATGATCGCGGCGAAAAGTTTCGACAGTACCAACAGATCCCCACGCTTCGTACGTATTTGCTCGTTGAGCAGAGTGAGATGCTTGTAGAGATTTATGTTCGAACCGGTCCTGATTCGTGGAACTACTCGGTGATCCACGGTCCTGACGGTATACTTCAGATCGAGCGTCCGGCACTTGAGATTCCGCTCTCGGCAATTTATCAGGGAGTGGAGTTCCCGCCCAAAGACGAGTACCCGCCCCCATCATGAACATCGCTTACTTCTTCTGGCACGTTCCCCGGCCGGGCGTAGACGAATCCGTCTATGCGGCCCGACTCGTTCGCTTTCAGGAGGAACTCGAAGCCGTAGGCCCCGGCACGACCGGCCTCCTAACCGGCCCGCAATCCTACCGCCTCGACGATGTCCCCTGGATGAATGCCGGCCGCCCTGTCTATCTGGACGCCTATCCCTTAAACGGCTTCGCCGCCATGGAACTGCTGAACACCGCCTCCGTCACTGGCGATCTCACGCAGCCCCATGCCGATATCGCCGCGCTGTTCGGCTCCGGCGCAGGCAGCCTCTATGAGATGCGCTTCGGCCTGTTGGAACCATCCGCCATCACCCACGGCCATTGGTTCTCCAAGCCCGCAGGGATGACTTACGACGAGATCAACGCCATCCTGCAGCCCCTGGCCACCAACGGAGGCGCGGTATTCCGCCGCCTGATGGTGCTGGGCCCTTCGCCGGAGTTTTGCCTTCTCTCGCCGGAACCCGCTGCCCTGCCGCCTCCCATTACCCCCATACACCGTCCGCTCACGCGCATTTGACCCAAAGCCACAGCCGCCATCCTGTTACACTGAAAAGTTAGCCTTCGCTATGGCCATAGATAAAGAGCTGTTGGAGATCCTCATCTGCCCCTTCTGCCGGGGCGACGTGCACCTGCACAATAACGAAACGGGGTTGAAGTGCGTCTCCTGCCGCCGCGTTTACCCCATTCGCGATGGCATCCCCGTCATGCTCATCGACGAAGCGAAGGTGGAAGACTAAACCGGCTTGCGATGCCGTCCGTCCTCGACCAACTCGGAAAAGGGGCGCATGTTTGCCTGCTGCGGCTGCGCTCGCTTGGCGATTGTGTCCTGACCACCCCGGCCATCTCCCTGTTGAAGAACCATCGTCCGGACCTGCGCATCGGCGTAGCTGTCGATCCACCGTTCCGCGCCATCTTTGAAGGCCATCCCGATATTGACGACATCCTGGAACCGGAGCCTTTCGCCGTGCTGCGGTACCGTTCGCAGTTGTGCGTGAACCTGCATGGCGGCACGCGCAGCGCCTGGCTGACCGCGGCCAGCCTCGCTCCTGTCCGCGCGGGCTTCGCCCATCATCGCTTCGCCGCGCTCTACAACGTGTGCATCCCGCGCGCGCAGCAGATCCTAAAGGAAGAACGCCCCGTGCACACGGCGGAACATCTGGCATCGGCCATGTTCTTCCTGGGCGTGCCCCGGACCGATATCCCGCGCGCCCACCTGGCGGCCAAGCCCCTCCACGCCAGCTACCCCTACGCGGTGCTGCATCCTTACGCTTCCAGCCCGGACAAGACCTGGCCGGCCGAGCGATTCCTGGCCATTGCGCGCCACCTCCAGGAGCATGCGGCGCTGGTGCCCATCTTCATCGGCAGCCCCGCCGACGACCTGTCCGTCTTTGCCCGCGAGTTCCGCACCTCCCAAACCTCGCTCAGCGAGACTAAGAACATGATCGCCGGTGCGTCGTTTTTCCTCGGCAACGATTCCGGCCCGGCCCATATGGCGGCGGCGTTCGGTGTCCCCCTGGTGGTGCTCTTCGCCAATTCCAATCCCGTAACGTGGGCGCCCTGGCGGACCACCGCCGAAGTGGTTGTAGCCAGCGGCGGCATGGCGCAACTCGCCGTGGAACAGGTCCTGCCCGCGGTGGACCGGTTGCGGGTCAAAGCATGCTAAGGCGCCTGCTGGGCTTTGCCATTCCTTACTGGCCAGCTCTGTCCGTCTCCGTGTTCCTGATGGCGCTGGCCGGCTTCTGCCACGCCATGGTCGCGTTGCTGATCCGGCCCATCTTCGACCGCGTCCTCAATCCCGCCACCGCCGACGCGCCGGTGCAACTCACGGTCATCCCGATTATCAACCAGCCCCTCTTCCTGCACCAGGTCATCCCATTCCCCATTCATAACGTCTGGACACTGGTGGCGGTGGGCATCCTGATGGTGTTCCTGCTGCGCGGCATCGCCGATTATGCCGGCAACTACCTGGTGAATTACGCGGGCTTCGGCGCCGTCACCGACCTGCGGCAGCGCGTCTTCGACCGCGTCGTCCGCCAGGATTCGCACTTCTTCGAAGCGCACACCACCGGGCGGCTGCTGTCGTCCATCATGAACGACATTGAGAAGATCCAGGTGGCCACCTCGCACCTGCTGGCCGACTGGCTGCGGCAGTCCTTCTCCGCCCTCGGCCTGCTGTGGGTAGTGCTGCAGATGGATTGGAAACTGGCCGTCGTCAGCCTGACCGTGCTGCCTTTCGTGCTGGTGCCCACCGTGCGCCTGGGCAGGAAACTGCGGAGGGCTACGCGCCGCGCCCAGGACGATGCCGCCGAACTGACGCAGATCATCCAGGAAACGCTGAGCGGCCATCACGTGGTGAAGAGCTTTGGGGCCGAAGCCATCGAAGCGGAGCGGTTCCGCAAGGCTGCGCAACGGCTGCGGTCGTCGAACCTGCGCTACGTGGCGCAACAGGCGCTGGCGTCTCCGCTGATCGAGTTCTTCGGCGCGCTCACCATTGTGGGACTGGTCACCTACGCGCGCAATGAGATCAAGACCGGCAACCTCACCACCGGCGAGTTCACCAGCTTCGTCATCGCCCTGCTGATGCTCTATGAGCCGGTCAAGCGCCTCACCGGCATCCACAACATCTTCCAACAGGCATTGGGCGCATCGCAGAAGGTGTTCGAGTACCTGGACCAGGACCAGGCCGTTAAGGACAAGCCAAACGCCATCGTCCTGAAGGCGTTCCAGCAGTCGATGGAACTGGACGACGTTTCGTTCAAATACCCCACCTCCGAGCATTGGATCTTGCGCGATATCACCCTGAAAGTGACGGCCGGAGAGATGATCGCCTTAGTGGGACCGAGCGGGGCGGGGAAGACCACACTCGCCTCTCTGTTGCCCCGTTTCTACGATCCGGTGGGTGGCGCCATCCGCGTGGATGGCCACGACGTCCGCGACCTGGAACTGGCCAGCCTGCGGAAGCAGATCGGCATTGTCGCGCAGGACACTTTCCTGTTCAACGATACCGTCGCCAATAACATCCGCTACGGATGCCCGGACGCCAGCGACGAGCGGGTGTGGGAGGCGGCTCGCAATGCCCTGGCCGAGGAGTTCATCAGCCGCCTGCCGCAGGCCTACAACACCGTGATCGGCGAAAGGGGCATGAAGCTTTCCGGCGGCCAGCGGCAGCGCATCGCGATCGCCCGCGCCCTCCTCAAGAACGCGCCCATCCTCATTCTGGACGAAGCGACCTCCCATCTCGACACCGAATCCGAACTGCTGGTGCAGCGCGCGCTGGCCAACCTCATCACCGGGCGTACGGTAATCGTCATCGCCCACCGGCTCTCCACCATCCGCCGCGCCGACCGCATCATCGTCCTGGAACATGGGAAAGTAGTGGAGACCGGTACACACGAAACTCTGCTGCAGCAGGGCGGCGTTTACCAGCGCCTGCATGAACTGCAGTATCTGGAACCGGACTCCCTGGTGGATTTGTAAATGGCAATACTGCGAAGCATGACCGGATTTGCGCGGCTCCGAAAGCTGACGCCGCACGGAGAGATGGTCTTCACGTTGAAAAGCGTGAATCACCGTTCGCTGGACGTACATATGCACCTTCCGGCGGATCTGGATGCCTACGAGCACCCCTTGCGTAGCGCCGTGAAGCGGCGTGTCTCGCGCGGCCATGTCGATGTCCGCATGAGTTGGAACCGCGTCGCCAGTTCCGCCCTGCTCAAGCTGAACCGCCCGCTGCTCGACTCCTGGATGAGCGCCTTCAAGGAAGCCAAGGCCATGTATGGGCTGGCGTCGGCGCCCGATCTGAATGCGGCTTTCCGCATCTCCGGCATGTTGAGTGAGGCCGATGCCGAACCGGATGAATCCTTCGAGGCGCTGCTGGTTTCGGCGATTGACGAAGCACTCACGCTTTTCAACGAATCGCGCCAGACCGAAGGGGCCGCGCTCGCGGGCGTGATCCGCGAGGCGAATCGCAAGATCCGGGACCACGCCGGCGAAATGGCGAAACTGCGCGAAGGCGCGGTGCCGGTGTTGCAGCAACGTTTACAGGACCGGCTGGCGAACCTGCTGCAAGGCGCCGGCGTCGAGCCACAGCGGCTCATTCAGGAAGCCGCCATCCTCGCCGACCGCAGCGATATCACCGAAGAGATCCACCGCCTCCAGATCCACTCCAAGCAGCTCGACCAGCTTTTGGATAACGGCGGCGAAGTCGGCAAGAAGCTCGATTTCCTGATGCAGGAGATGGGGCGCGAAACCAACACCGTGCTATCGAAAACCAGCGGCGCGGCCGACCTCGGTTTACGCATCACCGATCTCGGCGTGGCCGTGAAAGCCGAGATCGAGCGCATCCGCGAACAGAGCCTCAATCTCGAATGAGCGCCGTATTCATCATCTCCGCGCCCTCCGGCTCCGGCAAATCGACGCTGGTGCGGCAGGTGCTGCGCGAGGACCCGAGCCTGGTTTTCTCCATCAGTTACACCACGCGCGCCATGCGCGGCCGGGAAGTGCAGGGCGGCAGCTATCACCACATCGGGCGGGCCGAGTTTGAAAACCGCATCGCCCAGGATGAGTTTCTCGAATGGGCCGAGGTGTTCGGCAACTATTACGGCACCCACCGGAGCATCTGGGACCGGGCCCGTGCCGAGGGCCGTGACCTGCTGCTCGACATTGACGTCCAAGGTGCGGCACAATTAAAGGAGCGAATCCCGGACGCTGTTACGATTTTTGTGCTCGCGCCCTCCCGGCAGATTTTAGAGCAGAGACTGCGCGACCGTTCGGAAGATTCTGAAGCGGTAATTGCCCGCCGGCTGGCGGCGGCCGCCGAGGAGATTCGCAACTACCAACGGTATGATTACGTTGTAGTGAATGAGGTGGTGCAGGACGCCGTCGAGACCCTGCATTCCATTATCCGGGCCGAGCGCGTGCGCCGGCAGCGGATGGAAGGCCGGATCCGGCCCATCCTCGATACGTTCGCCGCACTGATGCACAGCTCGTCTGGGGAGAAGTAAGCGCATGGATAAGATTGTTCGCACCGCCAATAACGCCATTCCGGATGATCCGGAGTGGAGCACCTACCGTTTCATCATCGTCGCCGCCAAGCGCGCGCGCCAACTGCAGGGCGGCGCCCGTAGCTTCCTGCCCACCACTTCCCGCAAGCCTACCGTCACCAGCATGGAAGAGGTGCGCCGCGGCCTGGTCAAGTACACCGACTTGAACCAGATCGCCGCCGCCGAAGCCGCGGCCCAACAAGAGCTATAATCAAACCCTCTTCATCGCATGAGGGTTGCATTAGGAGTTGGTGGCGGCATTGCCGCTTATAAAGCGGCGGAACTGGCTCGCGCGCTGATGGACCGTGGCGCTGCCGTGCAGGTGATCCTGACGGCGGCCGCCGAGGAGTTCATTCGCCCGCTCACCTTCGCCGCGCTCACGAATCGCAAAGTCATCACGGATCTGTTCGGCAACCGCTCCGCCGACGAGGTTCTGGCCTCCTCGGTGGAGCATATCCGCGTCGCCCAGGAGAACGATGTCCTGGTAGTGGCGCCGGCCACAGCCGATCTGCTGGCGAAGTTTGCCCAAGGGCTGGCCGGCGATTTCCTCACTACGTTCTACCTGGCCTTCAAAGGCAAGACGATTCTTGCCCCTGCCATGAACACCAACATGTGGGACCATCCGGCGACGCAGGCGAACATTGAAACACTTACCCGCCGCGGGCACACGGTGCTCACGCCCGATAGCGGTCCGCTTGCCTGTGGCACGGTCGGTCCGGGGCGCCTGCCCGATCCGGCGCGCATTGCCGAGGCCGTGGCCATCATCGCCCACCCGCGCAAGGATCTGGAAGGCGAGACGGTGCTGATCACCGCCGGACCCACCCAGGAAGCCATTGACCCGGTACGGTTCATCTCCAACCGCTCGAGCGGCAAGATGGGCTATGCGCTGGCCTCCTCGGCCGCCCGCCGCGGCGCCCGCGTACTGCTGGTAAGCGGCCCTGTCCACCTGGCGCCGCCCTACGGCGTCGACGTCATCCAAGTGCTCAGCGCCCTCCAGATGCGCGATGCCGTCATGAGCCGCCTGCCGGAGAGCACGATCATCATCAAGTCCGCCGCCGTCGCCGACTATTACGTGTCGCAACCTCCGCAGCAGAAGATCAAGAAAACCGCCGCCCGCATGGGGCTGGAGCTGGATCCCACTCCCGATATCCTGGCCGAGGCGGGGCGATCCAAAGGCGACCGGCTGCTGATCGGCTTCGCCGCCGAGACCCAGAACCTGGTCGCCGAAGGCCGCCGCAAGATGGAAACCAAGAATTGCGACATGGTGGTGGCCAACCTGGTCAGCCAGGAAGGCATCGGCTTTGAATCCGACCAGAACCAGGTGACGCTGGTCATGAGCACTGGCGAGACCATCGCGCTACCCAAGGCCAGCAAAATCGACGTGGCGGACCAGATCTTCGATCACGCCATGAAACTGCGCCTCGCCCTGCATGCCGAGCAATGAGTAACGAAGAGCTCCAGCGAATCCTGCGGTATTACCAGGACATCGGCATCCAAGACCTCTACCGGTCCCAGTGGGGCAGACCTCCAGACCCGCGCGCGACGTCCACGTCGCGCCCTGGTCCGGAGCCCGTCGCCGAGCAACCCGCCTTAATTCCGCTCCCGCCCATCGCCCCTACCAACGACACCCTGGCCCTCATCCGCGCCGACATCGGCGACTGCACCCGCTGCCGCCTCCACACCGGCCGCAAGAACATCGTTTTCGGCGACGGCAACCCCGAAACCAAACTCGTCTTCGTTGGCGAAGGCCCGGGCGAGGACGAAGACATCCAGGGCATTCCCTTCGTCGGCCGCGCCGGCCAGCTACTCACCGCCATGATCGAAAACACCGCGCAGAAGGAAGGCATTCCGCTCAAGCGCGCCGATGTCTATATCTGCAACGTCGTGAAATGCCGGCCGCCGAACAACCGCACCCCGGAACCCGACGAGATGGAAATGTGCGGCCAGTTCCTGGCCAGGCAGTTGGAAGTGATCAAGCCCAAGGCCATCTGCTCGCTTGGCGGGACCGCCACCAAAGCCCTGCTGGGCAAAAAAGAAGGCGTGACCAAACTGCGTGGCAACTGGTTCAAATGGCGCGACTTTCCGGTCATGGTCACCTACCACCCTAGCTACCTGCTACGTTCGGTCGCCCCCGCGGCCAAGCGCGAAGCCTGGGAAGACCTCAAGAAAGTGCTGCACTTCGTCTACGATTAACCCGATGAGTAGCAGCGGCCTGTTCCTCAGCTTCGAAGGCGTCGAAGGCGGCGGCAAGTCCACCCAACTGCGGCGGCTGGAACAGCACCTGCGCCAGAGCGGCTACCCCGTCACCGTGAACATCGAGCCCGGCGGCACCGCGATTGGCAAACAGATTCGCCGCATTTTGTTGGATGCCGCTCACGGGCACTTGAGCCCGACGGCCGAACTGCTGCTCTTCTTTGCCTCTCGCGCCCAGGCTGTCGACGAGGTGATCCGCCCGGCGCTAGCGGCGGGGCATATCGTTTTGAGCGACCGCTATACGGACTCGACGCTTGTCTACCAGGGCGTCGCCCGCGGGCTTGGCGCCTCCGCCGTTCGCACGCTCGACGCCATTGCCTGCCGCGGCGTCGGACCGCGGCTAACCCTGGTGCTCGATATGGATGTCGAGGCCGGGCTTGCCCGCGCCCGCGCCCGCAACTCCCAGGCCGCTCATACCGAAACACGGCTGGACGACGAGTCGCTGGAGTTTCATCGCAAAGTCCGGCAGGCTTACCACGACCTCGCCGCCGAAGAGCCCGCGCGCGTTATCCTCATCGACGCGGCCCAGCACCCCGACGCCGTCTTCGCCGCCATCCTCCAACGCGTCGAGCCGCTGCTGGCCGCCTTGCCCGTGCCCGCCGCCTCGTTAGAATAGGCTGGTGCGGCGCCTTTCCCTTTCCCTTCTTTTTGCCTGTGCGCTGGTCTGGGCGCAATGGTCGCAATCGCTATCGGCTCGCCTGGAAGTCAACACCGGGCAGCCGGCGCGCGTGTACCTGTTCAAGAACGACAGGCCGTTCCGATTGAGTCCCGTCGATGCCGTGCTGCCATTGCGCGCCGACACGTTCTATCGCGAACGCATCTTCCAACGGCCGGGAACGGGCCCGCGGAATGTGCTCGAAGTGATCTGCAACGATGTCTCGCACTTCTTCCTATTGAAGGGCACCGGCAACTTCGACCTGCCCGCCGGCAAGTACCGCATGGAGGCTTATCGCGGCCACTTCGCCAAGCCCGCCATTGAGGAGTTCGAATTGAAGGCCGGGGAAACGCATAAGCTGTCGCTGCGGCTGGAGAATTGGGCCGGCGCCGACGCACAAGCCTATGTCTCCGCCGACGATCATATCCACCTGGTGCGCGACCGCGAGGATGACCCCACCTTCCTCTCCTGGCTGGAAGCCGAAGACCTGTCGGTGGGCAACTTTTTGCAACTGCAGCGGCAGTCCGACGCCGCCTGGCAGTATGGATTCGGGCCGGCGGCGGAGGCCAAACTCCCGGGGCGCTCCATTCGCTCCGGCCACGAGTCGCGATCGGAGTTCTTCGGCCATATCGCCATCCTGGGTGGCCGCGAAATGCTCCGTCCGCTTAGTCTGGGGACCATGTACGCCAACGGGCCGGACACCACGCATCATCCGCATGTGCTGTTCCAGGCCGGAAAGAAGATCGGGGCACTCACCGGATTCGCGCATTTCCATGGATCGATGCCGCATTCGTCGATGCTCATGAACCTCGCCCTCGGCGACCTGGATTTCCTCGAGCTGTTTCAGTTTGGCAAGCTCTGGACCAGCGAATGGTATGAGTTGCTGAATGCGGGTTTCAAGGTCACGGGCGTGGCAGGCAGCGATTTTCCCGTCGCGCTCGCCCGCTGGACTACGGAGAAGGCCTGGAACCGCTGGCTGCCGCTGCTGGGGCCGGAGCGCCTGGCAGTGCCAGTGCGCCCGCGGATGACGGCGTATGAGTCCTGGGCGGAAGGCGTGCGTCGCGGCGAGGGCTTCGTCACCAACGGGCCGATCGTGAAACTGCGCGTCGATGGCGGTGTCGCCAAGGCGGAGGCGCGATTCTGGCGTCCGCTTGATCGCGTCGAGATCGTCGTCAACGGGCGGGTGATCGGCGGCACCGAAGCGCGCCTGCCGGAGACGGGTCCCGTGTGGGTGGCCGCGCGAGCCTCGGCATCGGCGGATCCGCCCGGAACCCCCGAAATCCAGGCGCACACCAACCCCATTTACATCCGATGGGACGGCAAAGCGCCCGACCCGGCCGCGCGGCAGCGGTTAGCGGATAAGTGGGCTGCGGAACTCGATTGGTACCGCACAGCGCCGCTGGTTTTCGCCACTCCCCAGGCGCGAGAACAGTTTTTTACGCTCGGAAACCAGGCTTTGGCGCGATTCCGGGAATAGTTCTACCGGTTCGTGGCATCTTAGTGCTTGATGATTGTTCCGTTCCTCCTTTCCACGGTTCTCTGGGCGCAAGGTGGCGCCGCTGACCCCGGTCCGAAGGCCGGCGAGCGCATCCCGGCCTTCTCGCTCCAGGACCAGACCGGCCAGTCCCGCGACCTCAAGAGCCTGGCGGGGCCGAAAGGGCTGATGCTCGTCTTCACCCGCTCGGCCGACTGGTGACCGTACTGCAAGAGCCAACTGGTCGAGTTGGAGAGCCGCCGCCAAGATCTGGAAAAGCAGGGCCTGCGAGTCGCTGCTATCAGTTACGATACGCCGGCGATTCTGAAGCACTTCGCCGAACGGAAGAAGATCGGCTACCCGCTGCTGTCAGACCCCGATTCGGCCGCCATTCGCGCTTTTGGCGTTCTGAATGAGTCGGTACCGAAGGGCACTCCCTTCCATGGGATCCCGCACCCGGTCACGTTCGTAGTGGACCGCGAGGGGGTCGTGGTCCGCAAGTACGCCGAACCCGATTATCGCGAGCGCCAGTCGCTCTCCGGCGTGCTGGTCCGCGATTTCGGTGTCAGCCCGGATGCCGCCCGTTCGGAGGCGAAGGCCAAGCACGTGCGGATCGCCGCCAGTGCCAGTGCCGCGACGGTCGTCAGCGGAGAGCGCATCTCGCTGGTATTGGACGTCGACATCCCCAAGGGCTACCACCTCTACGCCCCTGGCGTGGAGGGCTATATCCCCGTGGCTTGGAACATGGCTGAGACCGCGACGTCCAAAATGAAGCCCGTGAGCTATCCAGCCTCACGCATTCTTTTCATCAAGGCGATTGATGAGAGGGTCCCTGTGTACGAGGGGCGCCTGCGCCTGGTGCGTGACGTCACGATTGCGGACGACAAGTCGCTGAAGGCGGCTCTACAGGACAGCACCAGCCTCACGTTAGAAGGCACCTTCAAATACCAGGCCTGCAGCGACACGTTATGTTATCCGCCGGAGACCGTCCCGGTTCGCTGGACACTCCAACTTCAGCCGCATGATCGTGAACGCGTGCCGGCGGAACTGCGAAAGCCCACCGGATTGAACTAGCGCAGCCGCGCTTCCTTCTCGATCTGCTTTTCCAGCTTTTCCAGGGTTCTTTCCAGGTTGCGCGTGCGTTCCGCCTCCTGATCCAGCCGCCGCCGCAAAGCCTGCGTCTCCGCCAAATACCTTCCCCGAGTCGTCCGAGCCTCCCGCAGTTCTTTACTCGGCACCTTCGGCACCGGCGTGCCCACATACCGGGCCAGTTCCTGCAGCGGCGGCTGTCCCTTTCGTTGGATCACCATGCGCACCGTCACGTCTTCACTCAGGCGCAAATACGTCACCGAGCCGCGCTGCGTAGTCTCCTGATCCAACTGGATCGGCGGAATGGTGCCGCCGTCGTTAATGTACAGCGTAGCGGCCTGCGCGTCCAGAATCGCCTCATGATCGCGATCCCACTCCACGCGCAACTGGCCCTGGGCGTCCAGCAATCGAAGTTGCAGGCTCTCCGAAGCGGAGGCATTCTGCGTCCGCAACCTCGGCAGGGCGGACACCGCCAGAGCTCCCACTAGCAGTGCGCCCGCGATGGCGGCAATCCGCCACGGGCGCCGCATGCCGGACTGGACTTCCGCGCCTACCGGCACCGCCACCGGCGGCGGAGCTGGCCTCGCCTTCCGCGCTTCCGGCGTACGTGCAAAAGGCTTCGCCGCACCCGGTCGCTCCTCGGTGTTTGGCACCCGGAACGCCTCAATGTCAAAAACGCGGTAGCTGGTCTCGGTACGCAAACGCCCTTCGCGGTCACGCACGAAGAATCCCGCTTGCGCCCTCCCCGTTTTATCCGGATGCAGGACCAGCGTTACCTGCCAGGGCTCGGCGAAGTACCGATCAAAGATATCGACGTCCTCTTCCGTCAACGTCAACCCCTGGCGCGTGTGGGAAACATACCAGCCCACAGGCTCCAGCACCTTCAATTGGGGGTCAGTCTCAGCCGACTCCAGCAATTGCATCAGGCCGTGTTTGTCGGCATTGGAAAGCAGAAACGCCGGTCCCCGCGAATGCTCGCAGGGCATTGGGCGCCATCCCATTACCCGAACCGTGTTGTCGGCGCGGCGTCCGAACAGGACCCCGCCGACTTCTACCCCACCGCGGCTCAACCGCCGCAACCCTTCTTGTACAGCGCCGTGAATCTCTTCCAGGATTTCCCACGGTGCCTGAACGGAAACAGTACAATCGGGCACGCTCCAGAAAAGGGCGTCCCTTTCGCGGTTTACAGACACAGAACCCCTCCGAAACTATGCGGACTCTTACTATCCGGAACGTCCTTGCACGGCGTTCACTTCTACTTCCGCATGGCAACTAACCGTTTGTCGGTGTGGGTTGTCTCCCTCCGAGATACCCGCAAATGCGACCCCTCCATTCTAGGGGCAAACTCTGAGCAGATCAATATGTCTGAACCCCCCCTATCTACATGCATTTGGGCTGCCAGATACACTCCCAAGCTACAATGAGACTCCATGGAGCCGATTTCTTTCGAAGAGGCCCGCAAACAAGTTCTTGTCCGTGCCCGATCCACGCAACTCCCTCTGGCTGTTGAAGATATCGAGCTGAGCCAGGCTTCGGGGCGGGTTGCCGCCTATGCCATCGTCGCCGACCGCGATTACCCCCCGGTCGCCCGCTCCATCCGTGACGGTTATGCCATTCAATCCAATGGCTTTACAGGCGTTTGCGAGATTGTTGGGGAGGTTCGCGCAGGCCAGGCTGCTACCATCCCCGTTGGCCCCGGTCAAACCATCGAGATCATGACCGGCGCTCCGATTCCACCAGGGGCCGATGCAGTCGTCATGGTGGAACACACCACCCGTGCCGGGTCCCAAATGTGTACGGAACGCCGCCCTCCTCCCGGTGAGTTCATCAATCCCGCCGGTAGCGAAGCGCACAAAGGGGCAGTGGTCGTTCCCGCCGGCGAAGTGTTTACCTTCCCGCGCATCGCCATGGCAGCCACTGTGGGCGCCACCCGCGTCTCCGTCTACCGCCGACCGCGCGTGGCGATTCTCTCAACGGGAGATGAAGTTATCAGCATTGCCGCCACCCCGCGCGACTTCGAAGTACGCAACTCCAACGCCTGGTCGCTGGCCGCCCAAGTCGAATGCGCCGGCGGCGTCCCCACCATCCTGCCTGTGGCCGCCGACGAGTACGGCCCGACCCGCGAACTCATGGAAGCCGGATTGCAACACGACTTGCTGTTGCTAAGCGGCGGAGTCTCCGCCGGCAAATATGACATCGTCGAAACAGTTCTGGCCGACCTGGGCGCCGAGTTCTTCTTTACCCGGGTGGCCATCCAGCCGGGCCAACCCGTGGTCTTCGGGCGCGCCCGCGAGAAATTCTTCTTCGGTCTGCCGGGTAATCCGGCCTCCACCATGGTCTGCTTCGAGATCTTCGGGAAGGCCATGGTGCAGTTGTTGGCCGGCCGCACGGAGCCCGAGTGGGCCACCGGATGGGCCGCCCTGACACACGAATTCCGTCACAAGCCGGGCCTCACGCGATTCCTCCCGGCACGCCTGGACAACGGCACCCTGACCCACATTCCCTGGCAGGGCTCCAGCGATGTCCCCTCGCTCGCCCGCGCGAACTGCTTCCTTATCGCCGACGCCGGCCGCGACTCTTGGGCCGCCGGGGATTGGATACGCTTTCTCCCGATATGAAACGCAAGCTCAGCCACTACGACCAGGCCGGTACGGCACGCATGGTCGATGTATCCGATAAGCCCGAAACCCGCCGCACCGCCCAGGCCCACGCCTTCGTGCGCATGAAGCCCGCCGTGCTCGCCGCGCTGCCTGATAATCCGAAGGGCAACCCGCTCGAGATCGCGCGCTTCGCCGGCATCACCGCCGCCAAGCGCACCTCCGATCTCATTCCGCTCTGCCACCCGCTGCCGCTCAGCAAAGTCGATGTCGACGCGAAGGTCGAAGCGAAAGGCGTGCGTCTGATCTCCACGGTCGTCACCACCGGCCCCACCGGCGTCGAGATGGAGGCGCTCACCGCGGTCGCCGTCGCCGCCCTCACCGTCTACGACATGACCAAGGCTCTCGATAAAGGCATCGAAATCCAGGACATCTATCTCGTCGAGAAAACCGGCGGCAAAAGCGGCGAATACCGGAGGAAGCGATGATCCGCGCCGCCGTGCTCACCATCAGCGATTCGTCTTTCGAAGGAACGCGCGAAGACCGCTCCGGACCCGCCCTTTGCGACCGTGTCAACTCCGCCGGGTGGACCGTAACCCACACCCAGATCCTGCCCGACGAGCGTTTGCGGATCGGCGCCCGGTTGGCCGAGCTGGCCGACTCCGGCCTTTGCGATCTCATCCTGACCACCGGAGGCACGGGCGTCGCTCCACGCGACATCACGCCCGAAGCCACGCTCGACGTCGCCGATCGCCAGATTCCCGGCATCGGCGAACTGATGCGTAGCGAAGGCCGCGCCTTCACACCGCTGGCGGTTCTCTCCCGCGGGCTGGCGGCCTCGCGCGGCACCACCCTCATCGTCAACCTACCCGGTTCGCCGAAGGGTGCCGTCCAGAGTTTCGATGCTATCGTCAAATTAGTGCCCCATCTGGTCGATCTGCTGCATGGCCGGACCGGGCACTGAGTTCATCCGGTAATAGAAACGGGGCCCCACGTGACGGCATCTAAGAAAGCGATGAAACTCTTCTCGCGGCGCGCGCTTTGTGCCTGGTTAACCACACCCGTGCTGGTCCGGCCCTCCCTGGCGCAGGACCCCGTCGATATCAAGGTCACCACCAACGTGGTGACGGCCCCCACCGTAGTCACCGACGCCGGCGGCCGCCTGGTCTCCGGCCTCCAGACGCAGGATTTCGTCGTCTACGACAACGACAAGCCGCAGGAATTCAAGATGGACGTTTCGTTTGAAGCCATCGACGTCGTGGTCGTCGTACAGGCCGACGCCGTCACCGATGAGATCCTACCCCGCGTCCGCAAAGTGGCCCCCTTATTCGATTCGCTGATCACCGGCGACCAGGGCCAGGTGGCCATCATTGCCTTCGACCACCGCATCCGTGTCATGCAGGACTTCACCAACGATTCGGCGAAGATCAAAAAGGCACTGGAAGCCATCAACCCCGGCAGTTCCAGCGCCCGCCAGATCGACGCTGCGACCGAAGCCGTCCGCATGCTGTCGCGCCGCGCCAAGACTCGCCGCCGCGTGATGCTGCTTATCAGCGAAACGCGCGACAAAGGCAGCGAAGGGCGTCTGCGCGATCTGCTCACACTCGCCGAAGTGAATAACGTGCTCGTCTACACGGCGAACATGAGCCGCCTGGTGAACACGCTCACCGCCAAGACGCCTGTGCCGCGCCCCAGCGCCATTCCGCCCGAAGCCCGCCGCATGCCGAACGGGCAGACCGCCACGCCCAACGACATCCTGCAGAACAGCGGTTGGGGCTCCAGCGCCATCCCCGCCTTCGTCGAAATCTTCCGCCAGGCGAAGGCCGTCTTCGTCTCCAACCCCGCCGAAGTGCTCACCAAGTACACAGGCGGCCGCGAGTACGGCTTCGTCACCCAGCGCGCTCTGGAAGACGCCATCGGGGCTATCGGCGAGGAGCTGCACAGCCACTACTTGATCAGTTACACGCCCTCCACGATGGCAGAGGGCGGCTGGCACGCCATCCGCATTGAGGTGCGGCGTCCGAACCTCAGTATCCGCACCCGCCCCGGCTACTGGCTGGCCGCCGTCCCCCGCTGACGCCCCGCCTGCGGTTCGCATATGATAGGGGTACCGTGGACTATAAGCCGAATCAGGCAGGACGCCGCTACTTCCTTCGAGCCGCCGGTATCACGCTGGCTCTCCCCATTCTGGAGTCGTTGACGGATCGCGTACTCGGCTCCGGCCGCGCCGTATCCGCAACGGGGCTGGCCGCCGCGCCCGCCAATAACGGCGCACGCCCGCGCCGCCTGGTCTGCATCGGCAACCACCTCGGCTTCTATCCGCCTGCCTTTTTCCCCAAGGCCGCCGGCAAAGACTACGAACTGCCGCTGCTGCTGGAGCCGATTGCCGCGCATCGCCCCAACCTGACTGTCTTCTCCGGGCTGGACCATGGCGTGAAGGGCGGCCACTTCGCCGTACACGCGTTTCTTAGCGGCGTGCGCAATGTCGACGCCAAGGGCATGCCCGAAGGCAACATTACCCTTGACCAACGGGCCGCCGAAACCGTCGGCGGCGCCACGCGCTTCCCCAGTCTGACCGTCGGCTCGGAGGACGGTATCCACGGCGGTACGCTCATGTCGTGGACGCGCAGCGGCACGCGCGTCAATCCTATCCAGGGCCCGCGCGAAGTGTTCCGCAAGCTCTTCCTGGACGACACCGACGGTGAGCGCGCCGGCTCCAAGGACAAGCTCTCGTTGCAGGGCTCCATCCTCGATGCCGTCCATGGTGACGCCAAGAGCCTGGGCCATGAGCTCGGCAAGCGCGACCGCGACAAGCTGGAAGAGTACTTCACCTCCGTTCGCGACGTCGAACAGCAGTTGCAGCTCAACCGCCAGTGGGCCGACATCCCCAAGCCCAAGGCGCCTATCAAGGAGCCGGAGAACCGCGGCATGGTCAGTGACCTCCCGGTGCTCTATGACCTCATCGCGCTGGCGCTGCAAACCGATTCCACCCGCATCGCCACCTTTGAGATCGCCGGCGGCTTCCTCGCGCAGGCGTTGGGCGTCAAGAAGGAACACCACGCGCTGTCGCATCACGGCCAGGTGCAGGAAGACATCGACAATCTGCTCAAGTTGGAGAAATACCAGATGGAGCAGTTCTCCCGCTTCCTCAAACGGTTGAGCGATATGGAAGACGGCGGCGGCAGCATGCTGCAACACACCACCGTGCTGTTCGGCAGCGGCATCGGCAACGCCAATGCCCACGTCAATAACAACCTCCCGGTCATCGTCGCCGGCGGCGGCTTCAAACACGGCGAACACAAAGCCTACCCGCAGGGCAATGGGCGCGTGCCGCTCTGCAATCTCTACCTCACGCTGCTGCAGCGCTTCGGCGTGCCGGCGGAGCGTTTCGGAACCAGCACCAGCACCCTTACGGGCTTCGACGCGGCATGAAGTTCCCGGTTCTCGCGCTGCTGGCGGCCGCCGTACCCGCCTGGAGCGCCACGCCCGCGCCTGTACGTTCCTTCCTCGACCAATACTGCGTCCAATGCCACGGGGCCAAGGCGCAGATGGGCCAGCGCCGCTTCGATCAACTGACGCTGCCGGTAAACGACGCCGATACCCACCGCCTGTTGCAGGATGCCGTCGATCAACTCAACCTCGGCCACATGCCGCCGAAAGCCGCGCGCCAGCCCCCACCCGCCGAACGCACCGCCGTCATCCAGGCCCTCACCGCCGCCATCGCCGATGCGCAGAGCCGCCAGGTCAGCACCGGTGCCCGTTCGGTCCTACGCCGTCTCAACCGCCGCGAGTACCGCAACACCGTCGGCGACCTGCTGGCCTTGAACATGTCCATGTTCGACCCAACGGCCAGCTTCCCGCGCGACCAGATGGCCGGGCAGATGGACAACCTGGGCGATGTGCTGGTCACCTCCGGCTATCTGCTGCGGCAATACCTGGAAGTCGCGGACACCTCCGTCGAGAAGGCGCTGCAATACCGCGACAAGCCTCGCGAGCGGTTCTGGGTGTTCAAAGGCGATTTCCGCCAGCAGCCGGAAGTCGACTACGCGCACCGCGAGATCTACGGCTTCCGCTACCTGTGCCTGTATGAGAACCAGAACTCGGTTCATCATGAAGGCGCCTACGGCCTGCTCTGGGACTTCCAGGAAGGCGTTCCCGCCGACGGCTTCTATGAAATCAAGGTGCTGGCCGAAGCCAAGCATCGCCGCCACCCTTATAGCCGCAAGGTCATCAGCATCGACCCCGAAGTGCCGTTCCGAATGGGCGTCGTGCCGGGCAATCTGAAGGCCGGCCCGCTCCACCATCCGCAGCCCATCGAGCCCTCGCTCGGCGAGGTCTTCGTCGCCGACGACAAGCCCGAATGGCACACCTTCCGCGTCTGGCTGGATGCCGGCCACACCCCGCGATTCACCTTCCCCAATGGACAGATTGACGGCCGCGGCTCCTTCCAGCGCATCATTCGCAACCATCGCGATCTGCTGCCGGCGGACTTCCCGCCGAACCCCGTCGGCATCCGTCCGGCGCGCCCTTTCATCCTGCGCCACGGCCAGATGCCGCATATTCGCATCCATGAGGTGAAGATCCGCGGCCCGCTCTACGACCAGTGGCCGCTGCCCAGCGTGAAAGCCGTGCTCGGGGACGAGCCTTTCCAACCCGGCCGCACCCGCGAACTCATCGACCGTTTCGCCGGCCGCGCCTACCGCCGGCCCGCCCGGCCCGAGGAAGTGGACCGGCTCATGGCCGTCGTTAGTAAACGCAAGCAGCAGGGGCGCGGCGATTGGGATGCCTTCAAAGACGGCCTGAAAGCCGCCATGGCCTCGCCCGCGTTCCTCTACCTGGCGGAGACCGAATCGCCGCAAGGCCGCCTGCCCGCCGATGCCCTCGCCGCAAGGCTCTCTTATTTCCTATGGTCGTCCATGCCCGATGCCGAACTGCGCCGCGCCGCCGCCGATGGCAGCCTCTTGCGGCCCGAAGTCCTGCAGGCGCAACTGGCGCGGCTGCTCGCCTCGCCCCGCTCGCAGGCTTTCGTCGAAGGCTTCCTCGATAGCTGGCTCAACTTGCGCGCTCTCGGCGACATGCCACCCGACCGCGACCAGTTCGAACGCTACTATGCCTGGGATCTGCAGGCGGCCATGAAGAAGGAGACGCAACTGTTCCTGCGTCACCTGCTGGACCGGAACGGCAGCGTCCTCGAATTCATCAATTCCGATACCACCTTCGTCAACAAGCCGCTGGCGCAGCTCTACGGCTTGAAGGAGACCTTCGCCCCGGAGCAGGCGCACCTGTTGCGCCAGGTACGCCTGCCCGACCCCCTCCGCGGCGGCCTCCTCGGCCAAGGCAGCGTGCTCACGGTCTCCGCCAACGGCATCGAAACCTCACCCGTCACGCGCGGCATCTGGGTTCTCGAAAACATCCTTGGGACGCCGCCGGCGCCGCCGCCCGACAACGTCCCGCCTATCGACCCCGATGTCCGTGGGGCCAAGTCCATTCGCGACCTGCTCAGCAAGCATCGCGAGAACGCCACCTGCTTTGCCTGCCACCAGAAGATCGATCCGCTGGGCTTCGCGCTCGAAAACTTCGATCCGATCGGCGCTTGGCGTACGAAGTACCCCAACGGCGCTACCGTCGATCCCGCCGGCCAACTCACCGGCGGCGAAGCCTTCCGCGATCTTGGCGAACTCAAGAAGATATTGGCCGGGCGCAAGACCGAGTTCACCCGCATGCTGGCCTCGCGCCTGCTCACCTATGCCTGCGGACGCCGCATGGAACCGGCCGACCGCCCGCGCCTGGACCGCATCGTCGAACAGGTGGCCGCGAAAGGTTATGGCTTCCGCGACCTGCTGCAAGAGGCCGTCGTCAGCGACATCTTCCTATCGAAGTAGCTTCAGGCAAAGTTGTTCGATGTCCTCCTCCCGTTCCCGGATATAGGCCTCCGCCAGTAGCTTCAAGCCGCGAATGTTCCGCGGGGTGGCGTTGTCCATGTCCTGCTGCTCCGGACTCAGCACCGGTTGCAGGCGGTGATAGCGATGCGGCAGCAACTGACGCAGTTGGTGATCCACCGTGCTGCTGACGCCGTCGAAAGCGATATCCAGCACCGGCTTTGCCCAGCGCGCCACCCCCCAATGCCGCGCCGCTTCATACGGGATCGGCCGCGTCAACGCGCCCGTTCCCAGACTCAACACTAGGAACTCGTCTTCGGGGAAGAGGGTCCGTGCCTCCACCCAGGCGCAGAGCGCGGGGTTATTGGCGTACAGCCCGCCGTCCACCAGCGAATAGTAATCGGCCGGACCTTCGGCATCCAGCCGTAATGGCTCGAAGTAGGTTGGCGCCGCCGAGGTGGCCCGCGCCGCCTCCGTCATCCGGAAATTGTAGCCGCTCTCCTCCCGCGCCCGCTCACTGCGGAAGAAGAATGGGAACCGCCGTTCGGTCTCGTAGGCGGTAACCAGCACCGGCGTAGTCGCCTCGCCCAGCCGCGTTTCGCCGAAGTATTGCGTCAGTACCCCCTCCAATCCCGCTACGCTGTACTTCTCATCCAAAAGGTTGCCGCTCGGCAGCAAGGTGCGCCACCGCGGCCGGCCAAAGATGGTCGAGCCATACTGTTCATACAGCGCCGCCAGGTCGCTGGCGCAATACAGCGGGCCGTGCGCATTGGCGGGTTTGGCCAGCCCCAACGCCAGGATGCCGCCCGTGCTGGTGCCCGCCATTAAGTCGAATAGTTCGGATACGCGATTGCCGGTCCGTTGCTCGATATGCGCGAGCACTAGGGCAGGGATAATTCCTCGAATTCCGCCCCCGTCGATGGATAGTATCTTCCGCATAGCAATAAAAACAGGCGGCCCAGGTTGCCCCGGAACCGCCTGCCTAGAGAATAAGAGTCGCCAGTACTTGAAATCGGCTTCGGTGTTACCCTCCGCCGTTTCAAACGTAGCAGACTCGACGTGCGGGACGGCTCCTCGTGACTATCGTTTTTCCTCGTAAATGCTTAAACACAAGGCTCTTAGAAGAAAATGCAACTCTTGTGAACGTAAACCGGCCAATCGCGGATTGTGCTACGGAGCCGCGACGGTCCCGGGTTTTCCCCCGCCGGCTGCTAACCAACCGCAACCTTTCCTGCAACCGCGGTTTACCCCCAAACGTCCACGCCAATACCTGCTAAACTCTTGGCAGTTAGGACACAGGCTATGAAACACTACGCCGCCGCTCTTCTGCTGACCCCGGCGCTGTTTGGCCAGATGGCCATCTCCGTCAAATCCGGCCTCATCCACCACATCGAAGGCCAGGCACTGCTGGATGGGGTCGCCGTGAAGAAGAAGACGAACGAGTTTCCCATGGTGAAGGAAGGCAGCACCTTCGCCACCGAACGCGGCACGGCGGAGATCCTGCTCAGTCCCGGCTCGTTCCTGCGTCTCGGACCTGACAGCTCCTTCCAGATGAAGTCGGTCAAACTGGAAGACGCGCGCCTGCAACTGCTGACGGGCACGGCGATGCTGGAAGTGGCGGAGTTGGCCAAGGGCCACCATATCGTCATCGGCGTCGGCGATGCGGGAACCGAGATCACCCAGGCCGGCCTGTACGAGTTCGATGCCAAGTCCGGCGTATTGCGCGTGTTCGATGGCAAAGCCAAAGTCATGGTGGATGACCAGGTGCAAATCGTGAAAGGCGGCCGCGTGTTCGTGTTCGCCAACCCGGCCGTGGAACTGGCCAAGTTCAACCGCAAGAAGGAACAGAACGGGCTCTATGCGTGGAGCGCCATGCGTTCCGGCCTGCTGGCGAATGCCAACATGCTGGCGGCGCGCACCTTGGGCACCAACGGCATCCGCGTCTCCACCGCCGGTTGGGCCTACCACCCGTCGCTCGGCTTCCTCACCTATCTGCCGCGCAACGGCATGTGCCAGAACTACTTCGGCTACTACTACTACAGCCCCTCCACCCTCATCGCCATGGAACGGCCGCGCTATGACGGCGGCGGCATGGGCGGCGGCCGCGGCGCCGGCGAAGGCTACGGCGGCGGCGGCTCCGGCATGGCCACCATGGGCATGGGACGCGGGTCCGGCGGCGACTTTGGCCGCGGCGCCTCCGTTTCCGCGCCCCCTCCCCCTCCTCCCCCATCGGCGCCCGCCGGTGCCGCCGGCGGTGGCGGCGGACGCGCCCGCTAATCCGGGTGCCCCGGCATGCGAGAATAGGAGTTTCCCTCCTACTGCATGCAACAATTCCGGAACGAAAGCATTCGCAACATCGCTATCATTGCGCACGTCGACCATGGCAAGACCACCCTGGTCGACGCGCTGCTGCGCCAAAGCGGCATTTTCCGCGCCAATGAAGAAATAGCCGACCGCGTCATGGACTCCAACGACCTCGAGCGCGAGCGCGGCATTACCATCCTCGCCAAGACCACCGGGGTCCACTACAAAGGCATCAAGATCAACATCGTCGATACACCGGGCCACAGCGACTTCGGCGGCGAAGTCGAGCGCGCGCTGCTCATGGTCGACGGCGTCATGCTGCTGGTGGATGCCAGCGAAGGACCCCTCCCCCAAACCCGCTACGTCCTGCAGAAGGCGCTCGAAGCGCGGCTGCCGCAGATCCTGGTGATCAACAAAATCGACCGTCCCGACGCCCGCGCGCCGGAAGTCCTCAACGAAGTCTACGACCTGTTCATCGACCTCGACGCCACCGAAGAGCAACTGAACTTCCCGGTAATCTACGCCAATGCCAAGGCCGGGCTCGCCAAGCTCAGCCTCGAAGAGGAAAGCTCCGACCTGCGCCTGCTGTTTGAAGCCATCATCGCCAACATCCCGGCGCCGGCCGGCAACCCCGATGGTCCTCTCCAACTGCAGATCGCCAACCTCGATTACTCCGATTACTTGGGCCGGCTCGGAATCGGCCGCGTCTACAACGGCACGCTGCGCCTGAACGACGAAGTGAGCGTCTGCAAGCTCGACGGCAGCTTCCAGAAGACCCGTATCACCAAGATGTTCTCGTTCGAAGGCCTGAAGCGGGTGGATGAAACCATCGCCGCTCCCGGTTCGGTGCTGGCCATTGCGGGCATCGACGGCATTACGATCGGCGAGACGGTCAGCAATGCCGACAACCCCACGCCCCTCCCCCCAATTCAAATCGATGAGCCCACCATCGGCATGATGTTCACCATCAACACATCGCCCTTCTCGGGCAAGGAAGGGCAGTTCGTCACCTCGCGCCACCTCCGCGACCGCCTCCGCAAGGAACTGCTCACCAACGTGTCGCTGAAAGTGGAGGACGCCGGCGGTCCCGATGCCTTCAAAGTAATGGGACGCGGCGAACTGCAGCTTGCCATCCTCATTGAAATGATGCGCCGCGAAGGCTATGAACTCATGGTGGGCAAGCCGGAGATCCTCACCAGGACCATTGATGGGAAACTCAATGAGCCCCTCGAAACCCTCACCGTCGACTGTCCCGAGCAGTTCGTCGGCGTCGTCATGGAAAAGATGGGCATCCGCAAGGGCAAGATGACCAAGATGATCAACCACGGGTCTGGCCGCTGCCGTCTCGAGTTCGAGGTGCCGTCACGCGGGTTGATCGGGTTGCGCAACGAAATGCTCACCGATACCAAGGGCACGGCGATCATGAACTCGCTGTTTGCCGGCTACATCGAGTGGCAGGGCGATATTCCCATGCGGCCGACCGGGTCCCTGATTGCCGACCGCCCCGGGCCCGCCACCGGCTATGCCATCTTCAACCTCCAGGAGCGCGGCGAAATCTTCATCACGCCGGGTACCGAAGTCTACGAGGGCATGATCATCGGCGAGAATTCCCGCGACGCCGATCTGGACGTGAACATCGTCAAGGAGAAGAAACTCACGAACATGCGGTCCTCCACGGCGGACGAAGCCATCCGGCTGGTGCCGCCCCGGCTGCTGAATCTGGAACAGGCGCTCGAGTTTATCCGCGAGGATGAGTTCGTCGAGATCACCCCGAAGTCCATCCGCCTGCGCAAGAAGATATTGAAGTCCAACCAGCGATAAGCGGCTATGGTGGACACGGCCCAACGCATCGCACTGCTGAGCATGGCGCTCAGCGGCGGGCTGGCCGCCTTGAAACTCACCGCTGGCTACCTCGCCGGCTCCACCGCTGTCATGGCCGATGGCGCCGAAGCCGCCGGCGACGTCCTGGCGTCGGGCGTCGTCCTGTTCGGCCTCACCTGGGGAGCCCGCCCCCCAGACGACGACCATCCTTACGGCCACGGCCGCGCCGAAACCCTGAGCGGCTTCATCGTCGGCTGGATGCTCGTAGCGGCCGGGGCATCCATCGCCTTCCTTTCCATGCGCGACATCAACCTGCGCCATACCGCGCCCCTGGCCTTCGCCATCTGGCCGATGATGGCATCCGTCGCGTTGAAATCCGGCATGGCCGCCGTCAAGTTCCATTACGCCCGCCGCACGCGCAGCGAAGGCCTCCGCGCCGACGCCTGGAACGACAGCATCGACATCCTGTCCGGCCTGGTAGCGCTCGTCGCCCTATCCCTCACCCTCTACGACCCGCGCCGCTTCCTGGCCGCCGATCACATCGGCGGATTCCTCGTGGGCATCATCGTCATCGTGCTCGGTTCGCGCGTGGTCCGCGACACCTCGCTCCACCTCATGGATACGATGCCGCCCCCATCGCTCCTCGCCGAGGTGCGGCGCGTCGCCATGAGCGTCCCCGGCGCCGAAGGCGTCGAGAAATGC
This sequence comes from uncultured Candidatus Solibacter sp., assembly GCA_964385495.1. Lineage (GTDB taxonomy): Bacteria > Acidobacteriota > Terriglobia > Bryobacterales > Bryobacteraceae > CADEFT01. The sequence continues at coordinate 88,692 of CAYLPH010000016.1, read as the reverse complement.
TTCGCCCGCAAGACAGGACTGCGCTATCACGTGGACTTGCACCTCGAAGTCAACCCCGGCCTCACGGTGCGCCAGTCGCATGATATCGCTACCGCGGTGCGTGCCCGCCTCCGCGAAGAGTTGGATTGGGTGGCCGATGTGCTGGTCCACGTAGAGCCCCACGGGGGCTGGGATTAACGTCGTTGTACGATTCTGTCAAGATCGTAAAGCATTGAATTAATTAAGTAAAAGCTGGGGCCGGATTCGTTCCATCGGAGCGGTTTTTGCCGTAACGTAGGCATATGCGATTTCCGAAACCGATGCCTGACATCAACCGCCGGCAAGCCTTCCGCTGGCTCGGAGCTGCCGCCATGGCCAGCCTGCCCTTCTCTTCGCGAGTGCCGCTGCTGGGACAGTCCGCCTGTGAGACCGTCGCCTCGCCCAGCTTGACCGAAGGGCCGTACTTTGTCGACGGGGATATGAACCGCGCCGACATCCGCGTCGACCCCTCCAATGGCGCCATGAGCGCGGGCGTCCCGCTGCTGATGAAGATCAACGTGTCGAAGCTGGTGAACTGCCAGAAGAAGCCGCTCACCGGCGCTTACGTCGACATCTGGCATTGCGACGCCGCCGGCGTTTATTCCGATGTGTCGGCGCAGAACAGCGTCGGCCGCAAGTTCCTCCGCGGCTACTTGCCGACCGACCGGCAGGGCAACGTCGTCTTCACCACCGTCTATCCCGGCTGGTACCGCGGCCGCGCCGTGCACATCCACAGCAAGATCCGCATGTTCGACGGCGAAGACCAGACCTACGAATTCACCAGCCAGTTCTTCTTCGACGAGAGCTTCACGGATGATGTCTATACCATGGATCCCTATACCCAACGCGCCACCAGCCGCGACACCCGCAACACCAACGACGGGATCTATAACGGCGCGTCGAGCCTCGGCGGCGTCACCTCCCAGGCTGGCTCCTACCTCACCCTAAAGATGACCAAATATGCCGATTATGTGGCGGCCGAGGGGAGCCTCCTCGTGGATCCCGCGCTGGGAAGTTCGCCGGACCAGTCCGGTGGCGGCGGTGCCCCAGGTGGCGGCGGACCCGGGATGCCCCCCGGCCCACCCCCGGCCTAGCACCCCCAGCTTGCCCGGTTACGGAAACTGCTACTGCTACGAAAGGTGGGGTAGTGCGACTGCCAGTCACAAGCCTTGTTTCTATAAGAATCAACAACTTACAAGACATGCTCAAAACCCCCATGCTATCGTTTCCGCGTATGACTGACCAATCCGAACGCAATCGCGAAAACGCTAGCCACTCCACCGGCCCGAAAACGCCGGAAGGCAAAGCCACCTCCTCCCAGAACGCCCGGAAGCACGGCTTCACCGCCCGCAGCGCCTGGTCCCCGGCCCACTTCACCGAAGACCTCCGCGAATTCTTTCGCGACTACTACAGCCGCCTCAAACCAGACGGCCCCGTCGAAGCCACCGTCTTCGACCAACTCGTCCATGCCGCCTGGAATCTGCGTATGATCGCCGTCCAACTCGACAAGCTAGCCGCCGAGTTTAACTGCGAGGAAGTCCCGGAGTTGCTAAACATCCCGGACCTCCCACCAGACGCCGAGCGCCGCTACAACCGGCTCCTCCGCTACCAGGGCCGCAACGAGCGGGCCTTCCAGGCCAACATGCGCCTGTTAGCCTCGCTCCAGACCAATCGAGTCGCCGCCGACTACACCGGAACCCCCGGCGAAAAGTCGCTCACTTCCATCTCGGCCCTAATAGACGTCGCCAAGATCGTGCGCCTGACCGATCGAAGCCAGCCCGAGCCCCCCGGCATCGCCCCCAAGGCCCGCCAGTACCCCAGCCGGGCCGCCTGACGGACCCAAAAACGCAACCCTTACCCCCGTAGCCGGGCGAAATGCCACCCGCTGTTTGACAACCGAATACCCCCTCGCCAGACCCGAGCCCGAAGTGTCAGGGCGCGAGCGCCCGCAGTTCCTTCTGCACCTGCGTGACCCGCGTATTCAACGCCCGCAACTGCCGCATGTCCTCATCGGCCAGGCTGATGGCGTTCTGAATCCGCGCCAGGTCATTGCTGCCGGCGGCGCTGCGGTCGGGCATGTTGTCCAGCCGCAGGGCCATCGCGCGGAACAGGTCGGTCGCCTCCCGATAGCGCTGCAGGATCGTCGTCAGGAAGCTCTCCCGCCGCCGCGACAGATCCTCCAGGTTGTCGGCGATCTGGCGCAGTTGCGCCAACTTCCGTCCGCTGTCGTCCTGGCGCTTGCGCAGTTCGATATTGCGGTTCTCCACGTCTGCGATGCGCGTGGCCTGCGCGGCGCGCTGGTTATCCAACTCTCGTACCTTCTCGGTCAGGCTCTCCACCTGCGAACGGGCCGCCGATTCGGCCTGCGTCAGTTTCTTCTGCTGCTCCTCGAGAGTAGCCAGCCGCTGATCGGCCTGTTCCAACTTCTGGCGGAACTCCTCGCTCTGGCTGCGAGCCGTCTCCAATTCCTTGCGCGTCTCCTCCAGTTGCGGCAGCAATTCGTGGCTATTGGCTTCAATGCCTTTCCCTCGCGGCTCCACCCTCGGGCGCGCCGGCGCTCCCGGCGCGGCGGGCTCGTCCAACTCCGCCTGCAGCGCGGCGAGATCCCGGCGCGCCTTCTCCAACTCCATCCGCAGCGCCTGCTCCTGGCTGGAGCCGCTAACGGCCTGAGGCTGAATCACAGTACGCCGCGACGCTACAAACAGCCCAATCCCGGCCAGAAACACCGCCGCGGAAACCGCTGGAAGAAGCCATTTCGTCATCGCCGTGTTCCTTTCAGCATGCGCCGCGGTTGATGGTACACCGTCCGCCCTTCCGCCGCGACCTCGAACTGCAACTGCCTGCTCTTACCCGTCTGCCATTCTACTTCCACCGCGCCCAGCGTTTGGATGGAGTCCAGCATCCTCGCCACCGCCGTCGGGATCTCCGCCGTGGTCCGGCACAACTCGCCGGCTCCTCCGCTGGCCTGCGCCAGGCTCAGCAAGCCGTTCAGATACGCCGTGCTCACGCGGTCCTGCTGGCTGTTGGCCTGCACCAGAAACAGCGGCGTTTCCTTACTCAGCACCGACGCCATCAACTGCTTGATCTTCTCCTGCACCAGGCCTTCGGGGAACCGCCGGCTCATATCGCCCGAATCGCTCGAGTTCACCACCGGGTTGGTGTAATCCTCGCGGTAGTTGGTGATCGTGCTGTCGCTCAGGAACAGCACCGCCAGGCGCACTTTGGCTTTGGCCGCGATGCTGTCGGCCAGCATCTGGGCGGGCTCGATCGAGTCCAGCAGGCCCGCCCGTCCCACGACCGCGGCCTCGCGCACCAGGTTCGCCACCTCCTCGCGAGGCTTGCCAGGGTCGGCCAGCACCTTCAACCCGTCCTGCGCCCGCAGCAGCGCCACATGGACGTTCGCCGGCATCGTCTCCAACTGCTTCAAAAGCTCCTCCCGCGCCGGATCCACCATCGTCAGATCCGTGGCCCAGTCGAGCACTACCAGCAGCACCAGCTCTTCCTTCGGGGTAAGCAGCCGCACCAGCTTCGCGGGCTTAGCATTGATGGCCACCTGTACCTTATCCAGCGGCTCGCGATTCGTCTCCGGCAGCCAGAAGGGCACACGCAGGTTGCGGCGCTCGGGCGCGGCCGGCGGCTCAGCCCACAGCCCGCATGCCACCAGCAGCGATACCGTCAACGCCCGCTTCATCAGAAACTGAACCTCAATCCCAATTGAATCACGCGCCCGCCCCGCGAGCCGATTATCTTCCCGGCATTCACGTTGGGCGACGTCTCGGTGCCGATCAGCGTATCCGGATCGCTCCAGTTGGCATGGTTGACGAAGTTCAACCCGACCATGCTGAACTCAACGCTCTTCTCCGCCGTCAGCGAGATGCGCTTGTTTACCGACAGGTCGTGGTTCTGGCTCGACGGCATGCGTAGCGAAGGGTGCGTGCGCGAGGCGTCGCCAATGGTGAAATCGGCCGGCTGCGCGAACGCCGCCGGGTTGAACCAAAGATCCGGGCCCCGGTCGGCGACATGCGGATCCACGCCAGGCACGACGTTCACCCGCAGCGCATCCACCACGCCGCCCGTATTGTTGAACATCGGACGCAACGCTACCGGCTCGCCGCTGACCATCGTCGTGGACCCGCTCACCGACCAGCCGTCCACCAAGTAGCGGCGCCAATCGCTCACCGTCAGGAACGGCCGGTTGGGCCCGAACGGCAACTCGTAGTTGTAGGTCATGGTGAGCCGCTGCGGGTTATTCCCCGCCGTCAGCGACCACTCGTTCTGGCGGTTGTAATAGTCCTGCACGCCGTACGGGCCCGAGTAGTTATCCATCTGCTTGGACACTTCGTAGTAGGCGGAAAACGATAGCCCCTGCGAAAGCCGCTTCTCGGCCCGTACGTACGCGGCGCTACGCCAGTAACGGCCCTCCGGCCACGCGCTATAGACGTCGAAGCGCTGGTACTGCGGATACGGCCGCAGCGAGCGGTTGAAGTTCTCGTCGTTGAGCCGGTCGCGATAGTCGAGCGCATCCAGGGGAATCGCGTTCGGGTTCGACGCATTCAGCAGCAGGTTGCGGCCGTTGCTGTGACCGAAGCCCAAGGTCATCACCAGCGCCGCCGGCAGCGCGTGCTCCACCGAAACCGCTGCGGATTGATAAGTAGGCTGGCGCCCGGTCGGCTCCATCAGGTCGGCGATAGTATTGTTCGCAGCCTCCGCACGCAGGTCCGGGAAGACGCGGCTGGCCCCCGGCAGGCCCTGGGCCAGAATCACCGCCGGCGCCAGTTGCGGATTCGCCGACACCCACGTCGGCGCGCCGTTGAAGGCCTGCGTCGACCACTGGGCCGAATAGATCGGAATGGGGCTGTAGGAGCGGCTGTAGGAGGCGCGCAGTACCGACCCCGTGCGTCCCAATATGTTCCACGCAACGCCCAGGCTGGGCTCGCCCTTAACCAGGAACGGCTGGAACGACCGCCCTCGTCCGTTGCGTCCGGCCACCACCAGCGCGCCCGGACGCCCGTTCACTGGATTGATCTCGCTCAACGATACGGTGGATAGGCGGTTATATTTCTCGGTGCGTGGCGCGTTCATGTCCAGCCCGAAGCTAAAGCTGAGGGTGAGCCCTTTCCGTACCTCCCAGTTGTCGGAGATCGAAGTGATATAGCGGCTCTTGCGGAAGTACGAGGGCGATACGGTGACGGTCTGTTCGGCGTAGTTCGACAGGCCCAGCAGGAAGCTGGCGAAGGCATGGCCGGTGTTCACGATGCCCGGCAGGCTGGTGAGGCCGGCCGAGAAGCGGTAGCTGCCCTCCGGATACTGCGGCGCGAAGATGTTCACCTGCTCGCGGATTACCTGGCCAACCAGCCGCACGCGGTGGTTCTCCTTGCGGATGGAATGCCCATTTACCAGCGCGAACGTATTGCGCGCGCTACGCAGGTTCGGCGTCGAGCGGCCCATCGAGAGGTACGGCGAGAACAGGTACTGGGGGAACACGCGCCCGCTGCCGTCCGTCTCCGGCTTGTTCTGTATGCGGTCCGACGACACTTCGAAGGTGAGCGTGTTCAGGCGCGTGGGCGACACGGTAAAGACATGCTCCAGCGTCCCGCGGCGGCTGCGGCGGCTGCGAATCGCGTTGCCGGGATTGGCCAGGGTAGGGAAGAGCGCGGGCGCGCCATCCTGCCCGTTCGAGAGGCTCATGCCGAAGCCGATGCGATGCCGCGAGCCGGCTGTATGGTCCACCCGCGTGATGACACCGTTAGCGCTATTCACCTCCGGCGTGAACACGAAGTAGTTGTTGCGGAAGAAGGGGCCGGCATTGGAGTTCGGCGCCGGGTAGTAGCTAAGCGCATTCCGCGCGACCGAATCCAGCCGTGCCGTGGGGATGCGGTTATCCGGGAAGGGCAGGCGGTTGTACTGCAGGTTCTCCGTGCTGACATCCTGGGCGGGGTTGTAAGCCGGATTCGGCGACGTGGTGCCCGGATCGTAGATCGGCAGCAGCACGCCCGCGTTATCCACGGTGCCGGACCAATCGCCGCTACGCTCTTCCAGCCGCGGAATGGTGCGCAGCGACGAGCGCCCGATCTTCTCCCGCATCCCTTCATAGGTGAACGTGAAGAACGTCGCGCGACCGCCGTCGTAAAGTTTCGGAATCACCACCGGACCGCTGACGTTCACGCCAAACTGGTTGCGGCGGAGAATGTTCTTCTCTCCTCCGCGTTGGGCCACTTCATGCGGCGTAGCGTCCAGGAAATCGTTACGGAAGTTGTGGAACAGGCGCCCATGCCAGCGCCCGCGCGACGATCGCGCTGTCTTTACCTGCTGGCTGGAGCCGTCGCCGGTCAATCCCAGCGCACGCGCCTGGACGCGGAATTCCTCCACCGCTTTCTGTACTTCCGAGGGCGGGTTCCGCTGCTGCGCTTGGCTCAGCAAAGCCCACGACAGCAGCCCTGCCCCCATCCAACCAAACCGCATATGTCTTTAGTGTATCGCGGGTCGGTTCACTCACCCGCTGAGTGCGGCAGCCTGCAACTGCAGGCTCTCTTAGTACACACGGCGTAGATGGTCGATCCGGTTGGCGAGTTGAGTTCGGATAGCCAGGAGGCGTGGATGGTTCCGCAGGTGGTAGAGGCCGCGAGAGGAGTGCTCACGCTGGAGATCAAGATAAAAGATGGATAGGAATCCTCGATCGGCAGCCTGCTGCAGGCTAGCGAGCGCCTTTTCGTCGTCCCCCAGAAGCCCGTAAACCTCCGATGCCCAAAACAGCGTCCAAGGGTCGGCGGGGTTGACCTCTAATGCCAGCCGCACCTGATCGTAGGCCTTCCTGTCGCCTAATGCCCCATAAAGCAGAGCCAGCCCGATCCGAGTGCGCTCATTCGCCAGCTTGGCGGCATCCTCTTCCAACTCGGCCGATCAAGCGCGCCAGATGCGGCGCGCTTCCCCCATGTCACTGTATTCCCGCAGAACCAGCCAGGCGATTGCGAACGGGAATGGGTCCCGGTAATCGCGCATCACTCGCATGGCGTTGGCCCGAACGATTTCAGCATTTCCCAACCCGGAGGCATTCAGCATGGCATTGAAGGATGAAGTTGAGGTGTTCACGACCTGCAAGCCGAGATTGTACTGGCCTGCCCAGCAGGCAGCAGCCGATAAACGAGAGCGCAGGTTCTCATTCTCCGGGTCGATCGCCATCGCCCGTTGCAGCAACGGAATGGAACGATCCGGCATGCCCGTACGAAGGTAGGCCTCGGCGACGGCCCACAGGGATTCCACATCGGCCATACCGGACCTGCTAACGATGGCCGCCTCCCGAAGACCCTCCTCAGCTTGCCCCGTGCTGTGGAAGATTCGAATGAGGGCCAGGCGGGCGGCGGCCACCGATGGGTCAAGCCTCAGAGCCTTGTGGGCGTTTTCCAGGGCCTTCCTCTTCGCCTCGTCTCCCCGCAAGCCTTGGGAGAACTGCTCATAATTCGCCATCGCTAACCACGCGAAGGCTTCGGCAAACTTAGGGTCCAACTGGATGGCTTCCTGGAACAGCTTCTCAGCAAGCGAAAGCCGTACATCGGTACGTGATCGTAAGGCTAGCTTGCCCCGCACTAACAGTTCGAAGGCCTCCGCGCTTGACGTAGGACGGCGCATCATCGCGCCTCGCTCGGAAGCCGTCAGCGCCTGGCCCAGGTGAGCCGCGATGGCCGTTGCTACCAGGCTCTCCGCCTCCAGCAGATCTCGCGCCTCCAGGTGTAAGCCGCCCTCCGCCCAAAGCACCTGGCCATCTTCGCTCCGGATCAACTGAGCGTTTACCCGGACTCGACGGTCGATCCGGCGGATAGACCCGAATAACACCGCCTCGACGTTAAGCCGGCGGCCTGCCTCCTGCGGGCTGGCACCGGTGGCCAGTATCCGTTGCGCCGCGGCAGCCGAAGTCAGGCGGAGGCTTGGAACCGCGGATAGCTTTGCCGTGATCTGTTCGCTGATACCTTCGCCCAGATAATCGCTATCCGCGGAGTTCACGGACTCAAGCGGCAGAATGAGCAACGACCGGACGACGGTGGGCGAGTGACTTACTCGCGTCACCTTAGATAGTGCCGACCCCGCCACGAACAGCAGGGCAATCGCCAGCCGCCCACCCCCGCTTAATGAATCCGGTTCTGGCGGTATCGGGAACAGCGGACGGCGGGTCTGGCAGGGAACTCGCCGTTGACGCAGCCGCTTCCGAAAGCGATACGGGCGGCGCCTGCATCTCCGGATCCAGCCGGGCGATGAAGCGGTATCCCCGCTTCGGTATGGTCTCGATGTACCGGGGTTGGCTGGCGGGATCGTTGAGAGCGTCGCGCAGTTTGTTAACGGTGGAGTTCAGCCCCTTGTCAAAATCGACGCAAATGCCGTCCGGCCAGATGCGCTGCTGAAGTTCGGTCCGCGAAATCTCGCTGCCGGCCCTCTCCAACAGGGCGGTAAGGACCTGGAACGATTGCTCGCCCAGGCGCAGCCGGACGCCGTTCTTGCGCAAATCCCTCGATGCCGTATCTGCTTCGAACGGGCCGAAACGGTACTTAATAGGAAACGCTCCCTGAATCAAGGTATCACAACACGGGCACGCAACCCTTGCGCTGTCAAGCAGTTCGCCGGTGATACCGGAAATGAGGCGAGATCACCCACGGGAGGATTGCAAAGCAAGCGGCCCACCCGCACGATTGTTTCCGCGACACGTGCCACCGGGTAAGATCCCGTGGTTCCCGGCAAGAAGGAGAAACAGGAAACAAATGACTCGCACCACCACCGCGCTGTTCGTCTCAGCGGTGCTATCCGGTATCCCACTGTGGGCAGCCGACGAAGTACTTAAATGGAACTCGATTATGGCGAGCACGGTTGCGGCGCAGAATCCGTTTGCGCAAGCGCGTTTCGCGGCGATCACGCAACTCGCCGTGTTCGAGGCAGTGAACGCCATCACGGGCGAATACAAGCCTTACGTGAGAATCGCGCCCCGGCCGGGTGCGTCCGCTGAAGCGGCGGCGGTAAGCGCTGCCCACGCCGTGTTGAAGAACTACTTTCCCGCCGACGGCGCATCGCTGGACGCGGAGCGGACGGCCTCGCTCGGCGCCATCGCGGATGGGATGGCAAAGACGGCCGGAATAGCCACGGGGGAAGAGGCGGCCGCCGCCATGATCGCCCTCCGCAACAACGATGGGTCCGCGCCTCCCTTGCCCTACACGCCCTTGAGTGGACCTGGCCGGTGGCAGCCAACGCCGCCTGCTTTCGGCGCCGCGATCCTATTGCACTGGGCGAAACTGAAGCCGTTTGGGCTCGCGAGCGGGGACCAGTTCCGATCCGGCCCGCCACCGGAGCTTGGGAGCGGCACGTACCGGCGAGACTACGCCGAGGTGAAAGAAGTGGGCGGAGTAGCCAGTGCCGCTCGCACAGAGGATCGGGCGGATGTCGCGAGATACTTTGCGGCAGTCAGCGCGATGGCTGCCTGGAACCAGGCGGCGCAACAAGTGGTCACAGCGGCCGGGCTATCGCTCTCGCAAAATGCGCGGCTCCTTGCCGTATTAAACATGGCCATCAGCGACGGGCTGGTTGCCAGCATGGACAGCAAGTACCACTACCATTTCTGGCGCCCCGCGACGGCGATCCGGCTTGGCGACACCGATGGCGATCCGCGTACGGATCCCGATCCAGGCTTTACACCCTTCGTTGTGACGCCCGCGTTCCCAAGCTATCCTTCGGCGCACGCTTCGGCGAGCTATGCGGCGCGAGAAGTGCTTGAACGCCTGCTTGGCAACCAGCGCTACTCGATGAGTCTGTCCAATCCCGCCGTTCCAGGGGTGACGTTGAACTACACGCGATGGCAGGAGATCACGGCCGACGTGGATGATGCGCGTGTGTACGGCGGCATTCATTTCCGCTTCGACCAGGAAGCCGGTGCGATACAAGGGCGGCGCGTGGGCCGGTATGTAGCGAGGCAGTATCTGGGCTGTTCGAGTGCCAGCACATGCGAAGAGGACTTGAGCGAGCGGGGCTCGCCTGGGGGTAAGCGGTAAAGCAGAGCAAAATGCGCTTGTTGGGCACTCAGTTGCCGGGTTCTCCCTGGTTAAGGGCGGGTGAACCCGGCCGCTACTTGCCCGTCAAAGCGGCAGCCAAAAAGCGAAGTTCGGACTCCACATCCCCGGCATCGGCCACCGTATCCGCGATCTCCTGCCGGAACAGTTCGCGATACCGCTTGCGAAGCCGGTGAATGGCCACTTTCAACGCCCCTTCGGAAGTATTCATCTCCTTCGCCAGCGCGGCGTAGGGCGCGTCACCATGGCCTAGAAGAAAGACCTTTAGTTGCTGGAAATGCTCCGGGCGTCCGTGCTGCACAAACTCGTTCCGCAGCCGCTCTACCACCCGGTCCAACACTGCCAGTGCCCACCTCCGCTCGAAGATCCGCTCGGGCGTCTCATCGTGCGCGGGCTCCCGTTGGTAGCGCTCTTCCCCGGCCTGGAATTCGAAGGAGATCACTTGCCCGCCGCCACGTTTCTGAGCCCGTTGGCGGTCGGCCTCGTCGGCCACGAAGAACTTGAGCGAGGTCAGCAGAAACGCCCGGAAGCGGCCCTTCTCCGGGTCGGCGCGATCCAGATACTGGCCTTCCATGATCTGAATAAAGAAGCCCTGAGTCAGGTCCTGCGCCTGATCGGCCGGGTGTCCGCGACGGCGCAAGTAGGCGTACAGCGGATACCAATAGCTCTCGCAAAGCGACGCCAGGGCGGACCGCGCCTCCTTCCGCTGGCGATCTCCGGCGGCCACCACCATGGTCCACCGTGTTGTCGGAAACTGGGAGGAGCCCGGAAGTGTGTGGATGGTCTCGTTGTTCATTTCCTGTTCCGTCACAGCGGATAAGGAATCCGCCGGGAAAGGTTACACCCCCCTGCTACAATCTGGCGTACTCCGCCTTGGCCGCCTTCAGGATGGGCACGTCCGCGTCCGCATCCCGCCAGAGCGCCAGAAAAGCCTCATAGGCGGACTTCGCGCGCGGCTTGTCTCCCGCTGCCACAAACGTTCTCCCAAGTTGTAGGTGCGCCAGCGCCCCGATCGGGTCCAGGCCCACGATGCCGCGGTGGTCGAGGATCTTCTGAAACTCCGCCGCGGCCTCAGTGTGCCTGCGCCCGGCGAGGTAGGCCTGGCCCCGCACATAGGCCGAGTGCAACCCGCCAAGCATTGGATGCAAGAAGTTCAGACCATTGATGGCGAGTTCGTGCGAACGTGTGATCTCCAGCCGGTCTAAACACTCCACGGACTTCCCCCCGCCCAGCGCGGCCAACGCACGCAGGACGGGCACGTAGGTAAACGTCACGAATGTATCTTCCGGGAAGCGCTTGGCCAGACCTGCGGCAAGAGCCTCGGAGCGACCGGAATCACCCCCGAGCGCGAAGGCAAGACCCGCCGCATACTCCACATCCCGCTCTTTGGACAGGGCGAGTGCAGCCGCCGCGGAGGCTCGCGCTTTACCGGAGTTCCCGCAAAGAGCCTCCCACACGGCTCGCGCCGCAAGTAGATTTGCCGCTACCTCCGCCTCTTTCTCCAGCAGCGCGAAGTCCACGCCGCGTTTGGACGAAAGCTCCGCGGTTCGTAACTGGCCGGAGCGCGCCAGTTTAAGCCCCTGAATGTGAGCGATCCAGGATCGAGTCCCAGGATTCGCTCCACCCAACGCTACGATCCTGTCCATCCGCGCCTGATCTCCCTTTAGCGCTGCGATGGTGTACTGAATCATCAGCACATCCCCCATCTGCCCTCTCCATGCGCTGGCACGCTCTAGCGTCTGTTCCGCCTCCTCAAAACGGTCTGTGTAGTACTGTGCGTGCGCAAGATTGACGTACGGGTACGGAAGGTCGGGGTCGGTCACGATTCCGTCTTTTGCGGCTTCGATTGTCTTCTGGAACCGGCCAGTCCCCTGCGTCGATATTCCGCCGAGCAGATCCTGAGCGTTGGCGAGCAGCGCTCCCCGCCTGGGATAGGTCTGCTTCCACAACTCCAGCGTCTGGTAGGCCTTCTCTAAGTTTCCAGTCGCTTGCCGGTGATACACGAAGTCAACGTAGAAGCGCTCCCGATCCGTCACGCGATCGCGAAGCTGCCACGCTTTGGTCGCGTACTCGGCCGACAGCGCCGAGTCGCTGCGTCCGTAGTCAAACGAAAGATGCGCGTAGGCCATGGCGAAGCCGGGATCCAACTCGATCGCCCGGCGGAAGAGAGGAATGGACCGCTCCGGCGTTCCGGTGGAGAACTTCAACTGGATTGCGGTGCTGTAGGCTTTGAAGGCTTCGAATGACGGTGTAGTGGCTTCGGAAAGCGGCATCGAGTGCTTTTCCACTGTCGCCAGTGACTCGCCCGCTTTCGTTCGAAACTTTCGCGACATCTCGCTGAGAGCGTCCAGAACTTCCTCTCTTCGTGAGACGGCAATCTGCTGCTGATCCAAAGTATTGCCAGTGTTGCAATCCCTGGCGCGAAGACCCAACACGTACCGGCTTCCCACTAGTGCGATCGAGCCACCCACGACCGCCGCGCTGCCAGTTCTCTCGCAGACCTGCTGCGCGATCTCCGCCGTCAGCCGCGCTGTTTTGGGCTGTCCAATCAGAGGCAGCGTCTGCTGGACCGTTCGGTCCGAGAGCAAGGCGAGGTACGGCGACTGCCGCAGTTCCACGGAGAGCCCTTGGTGCAGCGTATCGTCAAACACCGGATCGCCGGTCTTGTTATCGAAATCCGCCAGTACGATGGTGTCCTTCGCTGTCAGCTTGGGCCTCGCCGGGGCATCGCGCGTCAACGACCACACCGTCACCCCGCTCAACAGCAGGAAGGCAACTCCCGCCGTCGCGCCCAACGCCGCCATGCGATGACGCCGCAGAAACTTGCGCGCCTGATAAACCCGGCTGGGCGGCGCCGCCAGCACCGGCCGGTCCTCCAGATGCCTCTGGACGTCCGCCCCCAGGTCGGACACTGATGCATACCGCCGTTCGCGCGCCTTCTCCAGCGCCTTCATCGCGATCGCGTTCAAATCGCCGTCCACCAGCCGCCGCAGGGAGGCCGCATCGGTCTGCCTCCGTTCCGCGATCTCCGTCGCCCGCGCTCCCAGCGACGTCAGCTTGCGCCCCAGCGGCGGCGCCTCCTCCTCGCGAATGATCCGCAGCATCTCCGCTAATCCCGCGCCCCGCAACGTGGCCGTCTCAAACGGCACCGCTCCGATCATCAACTCGTACAGCAGCACCCCGAGCGAATAGACATCCGACAGCTCGTCGATCGCTCCCGTCATGGTGTCCGCCTGCTCGGGGCTGGCGTACTCCGGCGTTCCCACAATCTGGCCGAACTCGGTGAGCAGCGTGTTCTCCACCGCCCATTTGTCGGTGGCCTTGGCGATGCCGAAGTCGATCACCTTGGGAACCGGCGAGCCGTCCTGCTCGGTCACCAGGATGTTGGAGGGCTTCAGGTCGCGGTGAATCACCCGCTTCTGGTGGGCATGTTGGATGGCACGGCACACGGCCAGGAACAGCCCCAGCCGATCCCTGGTGGTCATCCGCTTGCGGTCGCAGTACTGCGTAATCGGCGAGCCCTCGATGTACTCCATCACGAAGTACGGGCGTCCCCGGCCGCTTGCCCCGGCATCGAAGATCTGGGCGATGTTCGGATGATCCATCATCGCCAGCGCCTGCCGCTCATTGTGAAACCGCGCCAGCACCTGCGCGCTGTCCATGCCGAGCTTCACTACCTTTAAAGCCACCCTGCGGCGGATGGGTTCGCGTTGCTCGGCCAGATACACAGTGCCCATGCCGCCTTCGCCCAGGGCGCGAATGATCTGATAGCGGCCGAAGTTATCCTCATCCAGGGCGGCCGCCGGCGTCTTTAATGTCTGCGTAACGGACTCTTCCGCTCCAGCCGTACTGTCGAAAGCGCCGAGGATCAGACACTTTGGACACAGCCCCACGGAATCGCCGGATCGCAATTCCGCTCCGCATTGAGGGCAGCCCGACTGCATGTGTCGCAGCAGATATTCTACGCCTTACGCCCTGGCCGCTGTAACCTTTCCCTTAAGAATCCTTATTCGTGGCAGGTGAGCCGGGTTGGAGCAAATCCTACACACCGGCAATCAACGAATAGAGGAGACTTATCGTGAACATTAAGAATAGAGCCAAGGTATTCGGAATCGGCGCAGCCGCCGCGCTCGTTTTGGCAGTGGCGCCCGCGGCCAACGCGCAGTCCTGCTCGACCGCAACCATTAAGGGCGTCTTCGCGCGAACGGACAACGGATGGGTGATCGGCCAGAATGGGACGGCAATGCCGTTGGCCGGCATCTCCTTGATGACCTTCGACGGCAACGGCAGGTGGACCTCCACCGGAACCGGAAAACTGAACGGTAACGTCAGCGAGAGCACTTCGTCTGGCACCTATACGGTGAACCCGGACTGCACCGGCAGCTACGAGCCCGACACTGCCCCGGCGGGCCGCACGGGTAAGGCCAACCTCGTTGTCGTCCTCGAGGGGAAAGAGATTCAGATTCTGCCCATGGACCCCGGCTCCTCGATCCTGTGCAACGCAAAGAAGGTAGCCGACCGTTAGGTTTCGCGGCGAGAAGCCATAAATGGAACTCAAGAACATGAAACGGCAATGGCTTCCTTCACTCGCCTTTGGCGTCGCGCTGGGCCTGGCATCCACGGCCATGGCCCAGAGCGGAACTTACAGGACGATCAACGTCCCGGGCGCGACACAAACTCTCGCCTGGGGAATCAACAACGCAGGCGACATCGTGGGATCTTACACGATGGCCGGGGTGACGCACGCCTTCAAGCTGTCAGGCGAGCAACTCACCACCATCGACTATCCCGGCGCAATATCCACCGATGCCCGCGGAATCAACAACCGCGGCGAGATCTCCGGGCTCTACACCGCTCCCGGCAATGTCTCCCACGGCTTCCTGCTGAGCGAGGGGAAGTTCACCTCCCTTGATCCACCGGGCTCCACCTCGACAACGGGCTGGGGCATCGGTCCGGCGGGGGAGGTGGTCGGCTCCTACACGAGCGGCGGCGTGGCGCATGGCTTCAAATGGACGGGTAGGGATTTCGTTACCGTCGATCCTCCCGGGTCAACATCGTCGACCGTAACCGGAATCAACGGCGCGGGCGACCTCGGAGGCATCTGTACCATCGCTGGCGCCGTTCACGCGTTCCTGTGGAGGGACGGCGAATACACGATCCTTGACGTACCGGCCTCCACTTACACGAACGCAACCGCGTTAACGGGGCGCGGAGAACTGATTGGCAGGTACATCGCAACCGGCGGCACCGGCTATGGCTATCTGCTCAAAGACGGCCTTTTCCGGACCATCGAAGTGCCTGGCTCTTCCTTCACCGGGTCCGCCGCCATGAATGAGTACGGCGACATCGTGGGCCGCTATCAGAACGCCGGCAGCGCCAATTTTAATTCCTTCCTGCTACGCGGCTTCCTAGGGGTGGTACCGCGTGTGGCACCCACCGCGAACGGGCCGGCGGTCACCCATGCGGATTTCAAACTGGTGGAGGCCGGCAATCCCGCGCTCCCCGGAGAGATACTGCTTCTGTTCGCAACAGGCCTGGGACCGACACGCCCCGAAGTCGAATCCGGCAGGCCTTTCCCGTCGAGCCCTCTGGCGGTGGTCACATCGGCGGTGGAAGTCAGGGTCAACGGCAAGCCGGCGGAAGTGCTCAGTGCCGTCGGACTCCCCGGCTCGATGGGCGGCTACCAGGTGAACTTCCGTGTTCCGGCCGACGCCGCCAGCGGACCCGCCACGCTGCAGGTGAGCGCTGGCATGGCGGTGGACACATCGGTGAAGTTTGTTGTCCGGTGAGTAGGGTGGGTGTCACTGTCGAAGGCCGGCTTCGACAGTGCACCCGCGCTAGGGCCAGCCGTGACAGGCCCCGGTCATGTTCGTGCCGCGGATACAATGGGAATTGCCTGCCATCCATCAACGCGCCAAGAAGAACATATGATCGGGACTACTCTAAAGGGCCTCCTCGTCCGGATGCCATTCTCGCTAAGGGGCTTTCCCCGGGGCATCAGCAAGGAGACCTTGTCGCAGATGACGCATGCCGAAGCCGTCCAGATGCATTCTCAACTATCTGACCTGCTCCCGGTGCTCCAGCGGTGGGTGGCACCCTGCCAGCCATGGAAGGAGATGTTGCTGTTTCCCTGGCTGCTCCCCATGCGCCGCTACGTGGAGAGGCTGGACGATCTTCATGAAACGCTAAGCTGGAGTGCTGACCCGGCCATGCGTCACCTGGTTGAGCAATCGCTAGCCGAGGTTATCGGGCATTGCAAATAGGCGCGAACCTGAGCCCGCCCCTCTCATTCTTCCGCGCGACATCGCGTTTACCCCTGTGGTACCCTCACATGGAGAGCGCTCCTCCCCGGCTGCATCTCCACTCCTTGGCAGTTAACAATCGATGAACCTCCGTTCCGTATTCAGCCTCTTTTCGTCCGACTTGGCGATCGACCTCGGCACCGCCAATACATTAGTTTTCGCCCGTGGCAAGGGGATCGTGGTCAATGAGCCGTCTATCGTCGCCATCAACAAGAACACCGGCGAGGTAGAGGCCGTTGGCAAGGAAGCCAAGGAAATGGTCGGCCGCACGCCCGGCAATATCGTGGCCATCCGGCCCATGAAAGACGGCGTGATCGCAGATTTCAAGGTCACCGAGCGCATGCTGAATTACTTCATCCAGAAGGCGCACGGCCGCAAGATGCTGGTGCATCCGCGCATCATCATTGGCGTCCCCAGCGAAATCACGCAGGTGGAAAAGAAGGCCGTCACCGACTCGGCCTATCGCGCCAAGGCGAGTGAAGTGCACCTGGTGGAACAGGCGATGGTGGCGGCCATCGGCGCCGGCCTGCCCATTACGGAACCTTCCGGCAACATGGTGGTCGATATCGGCGGCGGCACCACGGACGTCGCGGTCATCTCGCTCTCCGGCATCGTCTATTCCCGCTCGGTGCGCGTCGCCGGCAATGAGATGGACGACGCCATCATGCAGTACCTGAAACGCAAGTACAACCTGCTGATTGGGGAACGCACGGCCGAACAGATCAAGATAACCGTTGGCTCGGCGTATCCGCTGGACCGCCCGCTGACCATGGAAGTGAAAGGGCGCAACCTGATCGAAGGCGTTCCGAAGACGATCACCATCGACGACCAGGAGATCCGCGAGGCGCTCTCGGAATGCATCGCCACCATCATGAACGCCATCCGCGTCGCCCTGGAACGCACCCCGCCCGAACTTAGCGCCGATATCAGCGACCGCGGCATCGTGCTAACCGGAGGCGGCGCGATGATCAAGAACCTCGACCGCCGCATTCGCGAGGAAACCGGCCTTCCCGTATCGATTGCCGACGATCCGCTCGCTTCGGTTGTCCTCGGCACCGGGAAAATGCTGACCGATTTCAAACTTTTGCGGCGCATCGCCATAGAATAGAAGAAGTCGAACCAACACGCCGGATCGACCGGGCCGGTCTATGGACTTCCTGCTTCACCGTTACAAAAACGTGACCGTGCTGCTCGTCGTTGTCGCGGCGCAACTGGTGCTGCTCGCCTATCAGGTGAAGAGCAACCAGGACATGCGCCTGATCCGCGTGTGGTCCGTCACCGCCATTACTCCCATTGCCCGGCTGATTGAATTCGCCCGCGGCGGCACCACCGGATTTCTGAGGAACTATATCGTTCTTTATGACGCACGGCGGGAAAATCAGCGCATGAAGGTGGAACTCGACCGGCTCAAGCTGGAAAACCAGTTCCTGCGCACGGAGCTTTCGACAGCGGATCGCGCGCGGGTGCTGGCGGCGTTCCAATCCCGCACGCCGTCCAAGACGGTGGCGGCTCGTATCATCGCGAACACCACTGGCGCCAATTCCAAGGTGGTCTACGTGGACCGGGGTAGCGCGGCCGGCGTGCTTCCCGGCATGGCCGTCATTACTCCCGACGGCATTATCGGCAAGGTGGTCTCCGTCTACCCGACCGCTTCGCAGGTGATGCTGGTGTACGACGCCGCCTTTGCCGCCGGTGTGGTCAGCGAGAAGCATCGGGTCCAGGGCACGTTGAAGGGCCAGGGGCATGGCACCATGATCATCGACCATGTGCCATCGGAGATGAAGGTGGAGCCCGGCGAGAAGTTCTACACCTCGGGGGACGACCGCATCTTCCCGAAGGGCCTCCCCGCGGCCGAAGTGAAGGTGGTTCGCCCCGGCCGCGTCTTCAAGGAGATCCTGGTCGCCCCCACCGGCTTCGCTCAGGGGTTGGAGGAGGTGCTGATCGTGATCGAAGGCGTGCACCAGGTGCTGCCCACCGGCAACCCCGACGCTACCCCTTATCATGTGCTGCCGCCGCCGGAATCCGCCGCGCCGATTCCACCGCCCGCCGAATCCGCCGCCGGTGGCGCTACCGGACCCGCGGCTGCTGCTGCCGCCCAGCCTACGGTTGACGAGAAGCGCCAGACGGAATCGGACCGCATCCGCGCCCGCTACCGGCGCCTGAGTGAAGCGCAGGGCTTCAAGGTCGGCCATGGCGGCCGCGTTCCCAATTTCAACGCCGCCGAGACGCCCGCGCCCAAGCCCCCAATTCCCGCCACCGCCGCGCCCAGCCCTAACGCCCAATGACCGAATTCAGTGACCGGCTGCTCGTCGAAGGACGGGGGAAGAGCCAGATTGCCCGCTTCCGGCCGGTGGTGTTGCTGCTCATCCCCCTGGCGGCGATCCTGTTCGACGTCTACCTCTCGCGCATCTTCGAGGTACTCTCGTTTCTGGACTTGCCGCTGCTGGTGACGGTGTACTTTTCGCTGATGCGCCGGTCGCCGTTGAGCGGGCTGTTTCTGGGCGCCTGCATCGGGCTGATGGAAGACAGCTTTTCCAATCACCCGCTGGGGCTAAACGGGATCGTCAAAACGCTGGTAGGCTACTTCTGCTCGTCGGTCAGCCAGCGCTTCGCCGTGGATAACCATGCCGTGCGGTTTGTGCTGGCGCTGTTCTTCCATGTCTTCCATCAATTGATGTACTGGGTTCTGCAGCGGGCGCTGCTGGGGCGCCCCGGCTCCTTCGAGCCGCTGCGGGAAGTCATTGTGGGGCTATTGAACGCGGTGGTCGCGCTGGCGTTGTTCCGGCTGCTGGACCGGCTGCGGATGGAGCAGGTGTAGGGCTCTATTCCCCGATGCCCAGCCGGACGATAGACTGGAAAGACTCCATGCTATCCGTTGCTTTGCTGCTCGCCTTAGCCATCCCTGGCTCCGCCGCGGTTTTGTTCGATGGCGGGCTCGGCACGCCGCCAGGCTCCCAGGGATATCTGTTTGCCGCGGCCGGCGGAACGCAAACCGTCGTCTCCGGCGGCACGACGCTGGACACAACCGGCAACGACCTGTTCCGGGCGGGCTACAATCGCCTGGACCAGAACCATGACCGTACCGCCGGCTACACGTACACCTTCGATCTGCGGATTCTCGGAGAGGATCACAGCAATCCGGCGGCCCAGAACAATACGGGTACCGACAACGTCGCCGACCGCGCCGGGGTCAGCCTGATCGTGCTGGGCGGGGATCTGCTGGGGATTGAACTTGGCTTCTGGTTGGATGAGATCTGGGCGCAGAACGACGGCGCGGTGAAGGCGGATCCCAGCACGGCGCCGGCGGGGACGCGGTTTACCCATGGCGAAGGGGCCGCTTTCCTGACGGGCAGCATGACCCGCTACAACTTGTCCATCCTCGGGTCGAGCTACGCCCTATATGCCTCCGGCAACCTCATCCTGACGGGTGCCTTGCGCGATTACAGCAACGAAGGCTCACCTTACAGTCTGTCGAATTACTTCTTCCTGGGCGATAACACCACTTCGGCCCGGGGCGCGTTTCAGATCGACCGCATCGAACTGCAGCCGTCGGCGATTCCCGAGCCGTCCACCTTGAGTTTGACGACCGTACTGCTGGGGGTTGGGTTATGGCTGGCCAGGGCCTCCCGGTAAAGCGGCTCGCTCACTCGGTGGGCTCGGCGTTGGCGGCGGCCTCCGTCACACACGCCTGCATCGTCTGATCGATCACCACCCGCAGATAGCGGTAATGCCAGGGCTCATAGGGGCGCTGCAGGTGCTGGTTATCGAATCTCGCCTCGGGCTCGGCGCGGTTGAAGTCCCGTACCGCCGTGTTCAACGCCGCCGAGAAGTTCAGCGGCGTGTTGACGTTGCGGCCCTCCCACAGATCAATCGAGTCCTGCGAGGTACTGGTTCCCGCGACCACCGCGCCGCGGCGGGTATACACCACGAAGTCGGCCGCCTGGATCAAGCCGTGGTCGGTGAGCCCGGGCGCCGCGTTAGTGGTTTCCGGATCGTCGAGGGCGACAAACCAGTCCGTAAAGGCCTGGGCGGAGGCTTCGGTGTGCGGATCGGGGTACTCGCGCCGGGTCAGGCGGCGCTCCACCAGGCGCAGCAGGGCCGTGCCCTGGGCCGGCATGTTGCGATTGTTGTTCCAGAGACGGATCTGGTCGTCCATGGTGCGCCGCGGATTCACCCGAAGGGTATACAACCGCATGGCTTGCTGCCCTTCGAACTGCGTGGTGACGCCGCGGACACAGCGCTGGAACTCGCGATAGCCGGCCTCGGTTTCGTTGGCTGTGATGCAGGCATCGGAGGGGGTCCACTGCGCATTCAGCCAATCCCAACCGCGGGTGCGGATTCGCTTACAGTACATGTGAATGGCCACAATATAAGGCGCGTCGTTCTGCAACTGCGCCAGGACGCCGGTGATGCGGGCGTCGTTATTGAGGTAGCGGCTGATCACCTGCTGCAGGTAGGCGCGCGTTTTAGCTTGCATGATTTTTGACTTTTACTTCCTACTGGAGGAAGCGGAAAAGCGCGGCCGGCTTCGCAACACTTTCCCGCGGGCTTTGGAGAAACTTCGCACAAACACCTTTCCTCCCTGTGCCTTGAAGGAGTTACACTGAGAGGAGCAGTGCCGGGCCCCGCGCAATTCGCCGAACTGGAAGAGCAGAAAAAGCAGGACGCCCAGCGTTTGCTGCGCGACGATATCAAGTTCGCCGCGGGCAAGATCGCCATTACCCAGTACCTGATCTTTGCCGTCACCGGCTTTCTGGTGGTCAGCTTCTGGGACCTGCAAATCCATCATGAAGGCTTCTACGCGCAGGCCGCCGAGCGCAATCGCGTGAAGGCTGTCCCGGTATTGGCGCCGCGCGGCAAGATCCTTGACCGGCATGGCCGCGTGATCGTCGACAATCACGCCTCCTATTCGCTGCTGCTGTCGCGCGAAAACCTGAAGGAAGAACACCTTGCGCCGATCGCCGCGGGTCTGGACCTGGACCCGGAAGAACTGCGCGCCAAACTACGGCGCTACGAACGCCGGCCAAAGTATGAGCCGATGCTCATCAAAGAGGAACTGACTCCGGGCGAGATTGCGTTTGTCGAGTCGCACCGCGACGGCGATACGTTCCCGGAACTGGAACTGATTGCCTCGCACAAGCGGCTGTATTCCCAGGACGGGGTGGGGACGCATGTGATCGGCTACGTCGGCGAGGTAAGCGATAACGAATTGGATCAGCCGGAGTTCGCCTCCGCCAAGCCGGGCGACATTGTCGGGAAGGCTGGCATTGAGCGGCAATACAACGAGTTGCTCACCGGCGAGGACGGCCAGCGGCGGGTGATGGTGGACAATCGCGGTAACGAGCGCCAGGTGCTCGGCTTTCAGCCGGCGACGCCAGGCCAGAATCTGACCCTGACGCTTGACCTTGATCTGCAGGTGGTGGCCGAGATGGCGTTGGAAGGCCGCCGCGGCGCGGTGGTCGCACTCGATCCGCGTTCCGGCGAGGTTCTCGCCCTGGCCAGCGCCCCCACGTACAACCTGAATCTGCTCAGCGGCCGGCAGAGCAGCGGGGAGTGGAAGCGGCTGCTCACCGACCCCGAAAAGCCGCTGCTGAACCGTGCCATCCAGGCCCAATTCGCCCCCGGCTCCACCTTCAAACCGATCGTCGCCATGGCGGCTTTGGAAACCGGCTCGGTTGAGGGGGATTTCGCCACTTCGTGCGGCGGCGGCGCCAGTTGGTATGGCCGCTATTTCCGTTGCCACCAGCGTGGGGGGCACGGGTCGGTCGGATTTCTGAGGGCGATGGCCGGCTCCTGCGACGTGTTCTTCTACCAGCTTGGGAACCGCACCGGCATCGATAATATCGCCCGCTACGCCACCATCAGCGGACTAGGCGCCAAGACTGGCATCGACCTGCCGTACGAGGCCTCCGGTACCGTCCCGTCCACCGCTTGGAAAGCGCGTACGCAGCGCCAGAAGTGGTACGCCGGCGAGACGATCTCGGTGGCGATCGGCCAGGGAGCGCTGACGGTGACGCCGGTACAGTTGGCGCATGCCATCGGCGGACTGGCGGCGGGCGGCGTCTGGCAGCGTCCCCACCTGATCAAAGGCGCCGGAGCGCCTACGCCGGCCCGCAAGGCTGATTTCAAGATCGACAACCTGCTCAAGGTTATCAATGGGATGCATGCCGTAGTCACCGCGGGCACGGCGGGGAGCGCGCGCCTGCCCGGCATCGAGTTCTGCGGCAAGACCGGCACCGCGCAGTTGGCTTCCAACGACTTCCTGAAATCCGCCAAACTGGGCAAATCCATGGCCGATAACGCCTGGTTTGTCGGGTTCGCGCCACGGGAGAATCCGGAGATTGTGGTGGCGGCGCTGTTTGAGAATGGCGAGCACGGCACGGCGGCGGGACTGATCGCGCGCGATGTCGTGAAGGTGTACTTCGATAAGAAGCGGCAGCAGGAGCGGGTGGAAAGCTCGCTGGCTTCGCGCCGTTTGCTGCCCCCACCGCCGGGAGTGGCTCCATGACCGGACCGCGGATTCTTCGCGACGTGGATTGGACGCTGTGGGGCATCACGCTCATGATCTGCTCCTTGGGTGTGCTGCAGATCTATAGCGCCACCCGCGATACGATCTGGCGGGGCGCCTGGTCCAAGCAAATCCTCTGCATCTTCGGCGGTCTGATTCTGGCCTGGGTGGTCAGCCGCGTGGATTACCATACGCTACTCGGTCACGTACCGCTGTTCTATGTGGCTACGATTATCCTGCTGCTGGTTACGTTCGTGGTTGGGACGAAGGTGTTTGGGTCGCGGCGCTGGATTCCGATGCCCGGGGGCTTCCGGTTACAGATATCGGAGATCGCCAAGCTGGTGCTGGTGCTGGTGGTGGCGCGCTATTTGTCGGCCATCCGCAATGACCGGCTGGAATTGCGGGATCTATTGAAACTGGGCGGGTTAGTGGCGTTGCCGATGCTGCTGGTGATGAAGCAGCCGGATCTTGGCACCTCCTTGTGTTATCTGCCGATGCTGGCAGTGGGCGTGTTTATCGTCGGCCTGCGCTGGCAGTATTGGGCGGCCATCGGCGCCCTTGCGGTGCTGCTGGTGCCCACCGCCTGGTTTGTCTATTTGAAGGATTACCAGAAGGAGCGCCTGACTACGTTCATCGATCCGGAGCGCGATCCAAAGGGCTCCGGCTACCAGGTGCTGCAGTCGAAGATTGCCGTGGGGTCCGGTGGACCCTGGGGGAAAGGAGTGACGAAAGGGTCGCAGACCCAATTGCGTTTTCTGCCGGTACCGCACACCGATTTCATCATGGCGGCCTTTGCCGAAGAGCACGGTTTTGTGGGCATAGTTGTGGTTCTGGGTCTGTACATGCTATTGCTGTTACAGATCGTGCAGAACGCCCAGACGGCCCCCGACCGGGCCGGGCTGTATATCTGCATGGGAATCGGGATGCTGCTGCTGTTTCACCTGCTGGTGAATGTCGGCATGGTGATCGGCCGGATGCCGGTTACCGGTATTCCGCTGCCGTTGATGAGTTACGGCGGCTCCAGTATCGTGACCACGTTCATGATGCTGGGTTTGGTGAATAACGTCCGTCTACGGCGATTTGTGAATTAGCCGGCGGGCAGGCGAGCTTTGTCTGACGTTAGGGAACGGATTCGAACGGTTTTCCCGGTCGGTGTTTGAGCGCCTCAGGGGCAGTCTCCACTCGGGCCGGACAAAAAGTTTTCTCGCCGCGGCGACACGCGGCTTCCGCTCCAGTTGCTTGACGTCATTCCAAGGCTCCTCGCGTTGCTTCCGCCGCGAAGGGAGAAAGGTTGAATGACGAAAGAACTGGTGATATCCTCCAACCGCCACGAAACGAAAGTGGCGGTGCTGGAAGATGACCAACTGGTAGAGATTTATTTCCAGCGCGCTCAGGAATATTCGCTGGCTGGGAGTGTACACAAAGGACGGGTGACTCGGGTGCTACCGGGCATGCAATCGGCCTTTGTGGACCTCGGGCTGGAGCGCGATACGTTCCTCTACGTGTCGGACTTCTTTGAAGAGAGCGACGAGTACGAGCGGCTGCCTGGGGATGAGGGTGGTTCGTCCTCCGGCGGTGGCCGCGACCGCGGTGGACGGGGACGCCGCGATGGCGAACCCCGCCAGGCTTTGCCGCCGCGACCCACGCCCGTGATCGAGGCGGCGGCTCCGGCTTTGGCTGCCGCTCCGGAATCGGTTTTGGCTGCCGATGCTCCCGCCGCCGAAGTCGCGGCCATCGCCGCAACCGGGGTAGTTCCCGCACCCGCCAGAGAAGAGCGCGGCCCGCGCGGAGATCGTGGCGACCGCGGTGGCCGCGAAGCCCGTGGCGACCGCGGCGGAGATCGTGGTGGTGGTGACCGCGGTGGGGATCGGGGAGGAGACCGCGGCGGGGACCGCGGGGGACGCCGTGGCCGCCGCCGCCGTGGCCGTGGCCGTGGATTCCCCGACAGCAAGTACGCCGTCGACTCGAAGGGCGGGGCGCCCGCTCCGGAACCCGAAGAGGCTGCCGGTGGGGTGGAGATCGAGCCGCGCGATATGATCGTGCTGCCCGGCGAGAGCCTGGCCAAGTACAGCCGCTCTCCCGGTGACGACGAGTTTGATAGCGACTTGGCCGTGGACGTGGAAGACACGGACGAAGCGGCAGGCGAGGCGCTGCTGGAAGAGGAAGCGGCCGCGGTGGAACTGGAAGACTCCGCCGATGAGGGCGAAGACGACACGGCCGCCGACCTCATGGACTCCGAGCCGGAGCAGGAACCGCTGGAAGCCGCCGTGGCGGCGCTCGATGCGGATGCTGATGAGGAAGGCGAGGAATCCGAGCCCGAAGTGGTGGAAGCCGCCGAGACGGGCGAGTTCACCCCCGTGGATCCTCTCAAGGATGAAGACACCGGGCTGACTGAGCAGTTGCTGGATCAGATCCAGCAGCAGGCCGAAGCGCTAGCCGCGCGGGGTGCGAACGCGGACCCCGAGATCGCCGCCGAGGCCGCACCGGCGGGCGACGAATCCGAAGCCGATGCCGACGCGGAAGGCGATGCGGATTCCGACGAAGATCCGGAAATCCAGGACATGGTGCTGAGCGCTGTCGAAGGCAGCGTCGAGGATGAGCCGGGTGAGGAGGGCAGCGACGAGAGCGCCGCCGAGCCAGCCACGCTCGATGAGAACGGCGACCCGATCCCGGCCCCTGAGCCGGCGCTGGCCTCGATGGGCAACATGGCCGTCAGCCATCGGGAACAAACTGCCCGCTACATGCGAGGCCGGCGGATGCGCCGCCGCCGTGGTGGCGATAAAGGCGGAGACAAGCCTGAGGTGCGCACCGTGGACCGCAAGGAGGAGGCCGGCGCTCCGCGCGAGCAGGGCGCCAAGGACCCGCGGGCTCCCCGGGAAGGGCGTGAACCTCGCGAAGGTCGTGAGCCGAGGGAAGGCCGTGAGCCGCGCGAGGGCCGTGAACCCCGTGGCGACCGTGGCGGCGATCGTGGCGACCGCGGCGGTGACCGTACGCCGGATCGCACCGCCCAGCCCTCCATTACCGACCTGTTGAAGGAAGGCCAGGAGATCGTCGTCCAGATCGCGAAGGAGCCGATGGGCCAGAAGGGCGCGCGCATAACGAGCCATATCGCCCTGCCCGGCCGTTACTGCGTCTATATGCCCACCGTCGAACACCTGGGCGTGTCGCGCAAGATTGCTTCCGACGAAGAGCGCCAGCGGCTCCGCAAGATCCTGCAGACGCATCGCCAAGGTATTCCGGGCGGCTTCATCATCCGTACCGCCGGGGAAGGGAAGACCGAAGAGCAGATCGCGTCGGACATCCAGTACCTGTTCCAACTGTGGACGGAGATCAAGGCCAAGGCCGACAAGCAGAAGGCCCCGGCCCTGCTCTATCACGACGTGGAGATCGTGCAGCGCCTGCTGCGCGACCAGCTTACCGACAACTTCAAAGCCGTCTGGGTGGATAACGAAGACGTCTATGAGAGCGTGGTGCGTTTTGTGAGCCGCATGTCGCCGGCGATGGCGAACCGCGTCAAGCTGTACACGCGCCCGCAGCCCATCTTCGACGCCTTCTCCATTACGAACGAGTTGGAAAAGGCCCTGCGCCCGAAGGTGTGGCTGAAGTCCGGAGGCTACATCGTCATCAACCAGACCGAGGCGTTGGTGGCGATCGACGTCAATACGGGCAAGTTCGTGGGCAAGTCGAACCGTCTGGAAGACACCATCGTCAAGACTAACACCGACGCGGTGAAGGAGATCGTCCGCCAAGTCCGGCTGCGCGACCTGGGCGGCATCATCGTGGTCGATTTCATCGACATGGACGAGCGCAAGAATCGCCAGAAGGTGATGCAGGCGCTCGAGGAAGCCATGCGGAGCGACCGCGCGCCGAACAAGATCCTTCAGTTTAACGACTTCGGGCTGGTGGCGATCACTCGTAAGCGCGTCAAGCAGAGCCTGGAACGTACGCTCTGCGCGCCCTGCCCCACCTGCGACGGCTCCGGTTATACCAAGAGCGTCCAGACCATCATCAGCGAGATTCTACTGGAAGCCGCCAAGCTGGCGCCGCTGGTGGAATCGAAGGAAGTAATCCTCCGCGTTCACCCCAGCGTGGCCATCGCGCTGAAGTCCAAGGAGAACGACTTCCTCGAGGAACTCGAAGAGGTTTATGGCCGCCCGGTGGCGGTCAAGGGCGACGAAACGCTGCACCCCGAGAAGTTCGACATCGCCTGATGAAGAGCCTGTGCCGTTGGGCCGCTGTCGCCGTCCTTTTCGGAACCGGCTGCGGCGGCCCACCGCCCAAAATGCAAAACCAAGCCACCCGCGACGTTCACTCCTACGCCCAACCGCATCGCGCCCGCACCACCCACGTCGAACTCGATTTGGAAGTGCTGTTCGACCGAAAAGTGTTGCGCGGTTCTGCGACGCACCAGATTACGCGGCCCGACGCGGCGGCTCCGCTGGTTCTGGATACGCGCGATCTGACGGTGAGCAAGGCTGAAACGGCCGAATCGCGCGAAGGTCCGTTCACCGAGACGAAGTTCCAGGTTGGCGCCAAAGACCCGATCCTCGGCGCTCCCTTGACGGTGGAGGTGCCCTCTGGCGCCACGCACGTTCGCGTCCACTATGAGACCAGCCCGCAGGCGTCCGGCCTGCAATGGCTGGAGCCGTCGCAGACCGCAGGTAAAGCCAAACCTTATCTGTACAGCCAGTCCCAGGCGATCCACGCCCGCAGTTGGATCCCCATCCAGGACTCGCCCGGCGTGCGCGCTACCTATCGTGCCCGCATCCGCACCCCCAAGGACCTGCTGGCGGTGATGAGCGCGCGCGGCGATTTCCGCCTCGCTAACCCGAAAGAGCCACTCAGCGGCGACTACGCGTTTCGCTTGCCGCAAGCCATCCCGGCCTATCTGATTGCCCTGGCCGTCGGCGACCTTGAGTTCCGCTACCTGAGCAGCCGGAGCGGGGTTTGGGCCGAGCCGTCCGCCGTCGAAGCCGCGGCCAAGGAGTTTGAAGATACCGAGCGCATGATCCAGGCGGCCGAGAAGCTGTACGGGCCGTATACCTGGGGCCGCTACGACATTCTGGTGCTGCCGCCAAGCTTCCCCTACGGTGGCATGGGAAACCCACTGCTAACGTTCGCTACGCCCACCGTGATTGCCGGCGACCGCAGCCTGGTCAGCCTGATCGCCCATGAGTTAGCGCACTCCTGGTCCGGCAACCTCGTTACGAACGCCACCTGGCGCGACTTCTGGCTGAACGAAGGCTTCACGACCTACTGCGAGCGCCGCATCATCGAGGCGATCTACGGCCCCGAACGTGCCGCCATGGAAGCCGTGCTCGGGTTGCAGAGCCTGGAAAAAGTGATGAAGGAGATGCCGGCGGCCGACCAGATCCTTCACATCGATTTGAATGGCCGCGACCCGGACGACGGCGCTACGCTGGTGCCGTACGAAAAGGGCGCGCTGTTCATTACGCACCTGGAGAAGGCTTTCGGGCGCGAGAAGCTGGATAACTTCCTCTACGCCTATTTCCACCAGTTCGCCTTCCAAAGCATCACGACGCACGACTTCCGGCGGTTCCTGGAGCAGACGCTGCTGGCGTCGGATGCGGCGGCCGCGGCGAAGGTGCCGGTGGAGGAGTGGATCACTAAGCCGGGCATTCCCGCCAGCGCGCCGCGTCCGGTGTCGGATGCGTTTGTCGCGGTGGAAGAGGTGGCCGGGGCTTGGGGGAAGGCCGACGCGCCGCAGACTAAGGCCAAGACCAGGGATTGGAACACCCACCAGTGGCTGCGCTTCCTGAACAGCCTGCCGGAGGACATCACGGCGGCGAAGATGGCGGCACTCGACAGAACCTTCGGCTTCACGAAATCCGGCAACAGCGAGATTTTATTTGAGTGGTTGCGGATGGGTATCCAGGCGGGCTATCAGCCGGCGGCGCCGAGGGTGGAGGAGTTCCTGGTGAAGGTGGGACGCCGGAAGTTTGTACGGCCGTTATTCGAGGCGCTGGTGAAGACGCCGGAAGGCAAGCGGAAGGCGGAAGCGATCTTTGCGAAGGCGAAGCCGGGGTATCACCCGATCACGGCTGCTACGGTGGAGCAGATTCTCAAGTAGTCCGGGCGGCTAATGCGCCTCGCCGATCAACCTTGCAACGTCTTCGGATGTGATGGGGCCAATGCCTAAAGTGATCGTGGGCAAGCCATCCCGGTATTCCAGCCGTGGGACAGTCTCCGCCTCCGCGACGAGGATCTCGCTGATCATCTGGCCAGGCGCTATATTCCTCGCCCGCGCCATCGACTCCGCGATCTCGTAAGCCCGGTCGTCAATCTCTACTGTCCGCATGCTCTCATCATGCCATGCCCACGTTCGATGGAGGGCGGGTGCCCACCCGCGCGCGATCCCCAGATCGCGCTTTTTGGAGTCAGGGCTATTCACTCTCGCTGAGGATCCGCGCAACGTCTTCGCTGGTCACCGGGTACGGTTCTTGCAGGCGGATTATCGGGAAGCCGTTTTCCTCTTCCACGCGCGGCAAGGTTCCATCATCCGCGTTCGCCACCAGAGTCTCGCTGATTACTTGGCAAGGCGCTACTATCCGCATGCTCCTATCATGCCATGCCATCCCTTGCCGCAATTGGAACATATCGAACCAGCGCGATCTGGGGATCGCGCGCGGGTGTGGGCACCCGCCCTCCATCGCACCCCCTCAACGCAAAATCCCACTTGACAAACTCCACCGGATAACATGCAATGAACGATTCGCATGTGGCAACAGAACTACATCCCACTCGCCGGTAGCCTCGCCGCATCGGCCCTCGTAGCTGCCCTCCCCATCTTTGTCCTCCTTTACCTGCTAGGCGTGGCCCGCAAGCCGGCCTGGATTGCCGGCCTGTCCGGACTCGCCACCGCCACCGCCGTGGCCCTGTTCGCCTACGGCATGCCGGTACCGCAGGCCATCGGAGCCATCACCTTCGGCGCCGCCTTCGGGATGCTCCCCATCGGCTGGATCGTCTTCTGGGCCATCGTGCTGTACCGCATCGCTCTCGAAACCGGCAAGTTCGAGATCATCAAGGACTCGGTAGGTTCGCTGGCCAGCGACCGGCGCCTGCAAGCGCTGCTGATCGCCTTCGCGTTCGGTGCCTTCATCGAGGGTGCGGCGGGCTTCGGAACGCCCGTCGCCGTTGCCGCCGCTATGCTGGCCGGCCTCGGCTTCTCGCCCTTCTACGCGGCGGGCATCTGCCTGTTGGCGAACACCGCGCCGGTGGCCTTCGGGTCCATCGGCATCCCGGTCTTCACGCTGGCGGGTATTACGGGCCTGCCGCTGCTCGACCTCAGCGCCAACGTCGGCCGCATCTGCGCCCCCATCTCCCTCTTAGTGCCCGGCTACCTGGTGGTGGTCATGGGCGGTTTCCGGGCGCTGGCCGGTGTGCTGCCGGCCGCGCTGGTCTGTGGAGTTGCCTTCGCCGGCGTGCAGTTCTATGTGTCGAACTACTGGGGTCCGCAGTTGACCGACATCACCAGTTCGCTATCCGCCATCATCGGCCTGGTGATCCTGTTCGCGCTCTGGAAGCCGAGCGACAAGTTCGACCTCCCCGGCGCCAAACCCGCCACGCTGCCGAAGAAGTATCCGCTGAGCGAAGTCCTGTTGGCGTGGTCGCCGTACCTGCTGCTGGTGGTCATCGTCTTCATCTGGGGCCAGGACCACGTAAAGGCCGAACTCAACAAGTTCACCATCAACATCAACTGGCCGATGCTGCATAACATGGTGGGCCGCTCGCAGCCCGCCGTGGCCGCCGGCAAGGAAGGCCCTTACGCCGCGGTCTATGCCTTCAACTGGCTGTCGGCATCGGGCACGGCCTGCCTGATCGCCAGCATCCTGGCGGCGGGCATCCTGCGCATCTCGCCGGCGCATTACATCAGGATTCTGGGCACCGCGGGCCGCCAGTTATTCCTCTCGCTGGTCACCATCGCCAGCGTGCTCGGCCTCGCTTATCTGATGAACTACTCGGGCTCCACCGCCACTCTCGGCCTCGCCTTCGCCGCCACTGGCGCGCTGTTCCCCTTCTTCAGCGCCCTGCTCGGCTGGCTGGGCGTGTTCCTCACCGGCAGCGATACGTCGGCGAATGCGCTGTTCGGCAATCTGCAGGTGATCACGGCGAACAAGCTGGGCCTGAATCCGGTGCTAATGGCGGCGTCGAACTCCTCGGGTGGGGTAATGGGCAAGATGATCAGCCTGCAGTCGATTGCCGTGGCGGCGGCGGCCACCGGCATGCCCAGCGAAGATGAAGCCAAGCTGTTCCGCTTCACGCTGAAGCACAGCATCTTCCTGGCGTCGCTCATTGGGCTGGTTACCACGATTTACGCCTACGTCTTCCCGAACCTGGTCCGCTAGCGCTAACCTACCGCGAGAATGATTCGTACTGGCATCCTGAATCCTCATATCCTCGATCTGATCGCCCGCATCCGGCACACCAACACGCTGGTGATCGCCGATCGTGGCTTCCCGTTCTGGCTGGAGATTGAAACCGTCGACATCAGCCTGGTGGACGACATTCCGACGGTGCTCGATGTGCTCACCGCCCTGCGGCAGAACTGCCTGTTCGGGCCGGCGTTTATGGCCCAGGAGTTCCTGGAACACAACACCCAGGAGACGCGCGCGCGTTTCTCGACTGCCCTCGAAG
This sequence comes from uncultured Candidatus Solibacter sp., assembly GCA_964385495.1. Lineage (GTDB taxonomy): Bacteria > Acidobacteriota > Terriglobia > Bryobacterales > Bryobacteraceae > CADEFT01. Next base: position 57,166 of record CAYLPH010000016.1, on the reverse strand, counting down.
GGCTTCAGGTCACCTTCGAGCCGCACCTCGAATTCAAGCAGCGCGTGCCGCACGCCATCGGCCTGATCCGTACAGCCGACACGACGCCCTATGGCAATATGATCCTCGAATCGGCCTAAACTGGAAGGCATGCGTAGACGCGACTTCCTTCCGGTGGCCGGCGCCGGTGCTGGCGCCGCTGGCCTATGGGCCGCCCCTAACAAGAAGCGGGTGGCTGGCATCGTCACCGAATACCGCCACTACTCGCATGCCGACGTGGTGCTGGGGCGCATCATGAGCGGTAACTCGGCCGAAGGCGTGCATCATGAACCGCGCACGCGCCTGGTGAGCCTCTACACGGCACAGCAGCCGCAAGGCACCGATATGGCTCCCGATATGTCGTCGCGCTATGGCTTCACGCTGTATCCCACCATCCGCGAAGCGCTGACGCTGGGCGGCGACAAGCTGGCGGTCGACGCTGTGGTCTTCATCGGCGAGCATGGCAAGTATCCCGACAACGAACTGGGCCAGAAAATGTACCCGCGCTTTGAACTGTTCAGCGAAGTGCTTGATGTGTTCGAAGCGAGCGGGCGCGGGGTGCCCACGTTTTTCGACAAGCACCTCAGCTACGACTGGACGAGGGCGAAGGCCATGTATGACCGGGCGAAGAAGCTGAACCTGCCGTGGATGGCGGGCTCGTCGATTCCGGTCACGGTGCGCACGCCGCTGCTGGAGATTGCTATCGACACGCCGTTGGATGCGGCCGTCGCGGTTGGCTATGGGCCGCTGGATGCCTACGGCTTTCATCTGCTCGAAGCACTGCAGTGCATGGTGGAGCGGCGCGCCGGCGGCGAGACGGGCGTATCGTCGGTGGAATGGATCCAGGGCAACGGCGTTTGGGATTGGCTGAAAGGGACCGGCGCCTGGGCGCGGCCCTTGGTGGAGGCCGCGGCGGCGCGCAATCCGCATCGCAAGCCGCAACCGATCGAGGACGAAGCGAAGAACCCGGTGCTGTTCGTTCTCAACTACACCGATGGATTGAAGGGCGCGGGGCTCATTCTCGGTCCCAGCGGCGCCGACTGGACCTTTGCCTGCCGCCGCAAGAACGCCAGTGACATTGACTCGACCTTCTTCGGGTTGCCGAAGAGGGGCCGCACGTTGCCGCACTTCGACGGGCTGGTGAAGTGCATGGAAGACATGTTCATCAGCGGCAAGCCGCTCTATCCGGTGGAGCGTACGCTGCTCACCACGGGCATGCTGGCGCTGCTATTCCAATCGAAGAAGAGCGGCGGCAGACGCGACACGCCGGAACTGGCCGTGGCATACCGCGCGCCGAAGAACTGCTACTTCCAGCGGAGCTAGCCGATGCTGCGCTGGCTGCTGCTGCTGGCCGTGTATGTCAACGGCACGCGCGAATCCGGCATCGGCTTCACCCAGAAGGCCAGCAAGACGGAGCACAAGTATCTGATCGAATCGACCACCGGCGGCGTGGCGATGTTCGACTACGATAACGACGGCTGGCTGGACCTGTACTTCACCAACGGCGCGGAGCTGCGGGCGCCGATGGCCAAAGGCGCGCAGCCGCGGAAAACTTCGGCGGCGTACCATAACCGGCTCTACCGCAATAAAGGCGCCGGCACGTTCGAGGATGTGACGGCCAAGGCAGGCGTCGCAGGCGAAGGTTATGGCATGGGCGTCGCGGTGGGCGATTACGATAACGATGGCGACACCGATCTCTACGTTACCGCCTTCCGCCAGAACCAGCTTTATCGCAATAACGGCGACGGCACGTTCACTGACGTCACGGCGAAGGCCGGCACGCCCGGCGGCGGGTGGTCCTCCAGCGCGGCGTTCGTCGATGCCGACAACGATGGCTGGCTGGATCTGTTCGTCGCCCGCTACGTGGAGTGGGACTTCGAGCCCGATATCTGGTGCGGCGCGCGGCAGCCGGGCTATCGCTCCTATTGCCATCCCGATCAGTTCAAGCCGGCGACTCACCTGCTCTATCGCAATAAGGGAGACGGTACGTTTGCGGACAGCAGCGCGACGTCCGGTATTGCCGCCGCGCCGGGCAAGGGCCTGGGTGTGGCGATTGCCGACTTCAATCGCGACGGCCTCGCCGATATCGCGGTGGCCAACGATTCCTTCCCGCAGCAGCTTTTCGTGAACCGCGGCGGCGGCAAGTTCCAGGAGACCGGCTTTGACGCCGGGGTGGCTTACGACGACGATGGCAACACCTTCGGCGGCATGGGCATCGACTTCCAGGATTACGACAACGACGGCTGGCCGGACCTGATGGTGAATGCGCTGAGCGTGCAGCGCTATGCGTTGTACCGCAATCGCAGGGGGAGCTTCGAGTACTACTCGGCGCCGACCGGCATTGCTAGCCTCACGCGGCTGAACTCCGGCTGGGGCATGAAACTGATCGACTACGATAACGACGGCTGGCGCGACCTGATCGTGGCGCAGGGGCACGTGATGGATAACATCCAACTGACGCAGCCGCAGTCGGCGTATAAGGAGCCGTTGAAGCTGCTGCGGAACATGGAAGGGAAGCGGTTCGCCGGGCAGGCGGTCTTTACGGAGCCGCTGGCCGCGCGCGGGGCGGCGTTCGGCGATCTGAATAACGATGGCTATCCCGATATCGCGGTGAACTGCCTGGATGGGCCGGCCGTGGTGTACCGCCACGAAGGTGGGCCGAACGCCTGGGTAGGGTTGAAGCTGGTGGGCAGGAAGAGCAATCGCGAGGCGATCGGCGCGGTGATTCGGACGGGAAACTACACGGCGATGGTATCGGCCACCGGAAGTTATCTGGCGGCAAACGACCGGCGGGTGGTAATCGGCTTGGGCGATGCCAGCCGGACGCCGGCGGTTGAGATTACGTGGCCCAGCGGGGTGAAGCAGACCGTTACGGACTTGCCTCTCCGGCAGTACACGACGATTACGGAAGCGGCGCCGTGATCAGGTGCTCTGGCTCCTCATTGCAGCAACACCGTCACCGTGTTGGCGATGCGCCCTTCCACCGTCACACGCACCGTCGTAATCCCCGTTACCGGGAAATCCTCCGGCAGCAGTACATTTACCTGGTCCAGACCGGCGTACGTCGGCTGCGCCCCCGCGTACAACACATCCACCGGCACGCCGCCAACCGTCACCTTCACCTCGTCCTGAGCCCGCCGGTTGCGAATTCCCGTCCCAAACAAAACCAGCACATTCCGTTCGCGCACCTGGAGCGGCTTGGCCTCGCAGCCGGCCGCCGTGCATTGGTAAAGATCAACGGGAGTCTGTTCATTGTTGGGCCCGATGCGGATGCCCAGCGCCGCGGCCGGGCCCAGGCCCGTCGCATCGGCCGAGAAGAGCGCCGGCTGTACGCGGGCGATGTCCACCACGCCGGTGGCGCGCACGGAGTTGCCTGCCGCGACGTTGATTGTCGCCCGGCCTTCGCTCATGCCGCCGGGCAGCACGAAGTTAAGCTGTGCGGGACCGGCGTAGAGCAGCCCGGCATTCCGCGTCACTCCGGCCGCATCGATGACGCGCACTTGCAGGCCACCCAGCGTTGCTGGCAGCGAAAGCGTGGCGGCGGTGAACTCGCCCATCACGAGGTTGCCGGCAAAGGCCGTTGCAATCGACCCATCGGCCAGCGTCCCCGGCAGGAACGACGCGCTGCTCACCGCACGCAGGTTCAAAGCAGGGATCCGGCAGGCGCCCGCGCTGTCCACGAACGTCCCCGAGTTCACCGCAATCGCCATCTCCGCGAACACCTTGGCGGGCGTGGCGGGACTATCCCATCGAATCGGGTTCACCCATTCACTTCCCGTTGGCGGACAGCCCCACGGGGTACATCGCAGCGGCACGGAAATGGCCGGAAAATAGAGGCTCTGGATCAGTTCATCCCCCGTGAGGGGATCCAGCTCATACAGAGACATGAAGTTGTCGGTACGGGTGTAGTCCGGGACATCGGCGCAGCCGCCGCGGTCGAAGCTGCTGCCGGTGCTGGTCGACGGGCACGCCACCGGTACATCGAACGTCTGCGTGCCGAGCACGTTCACATCCGTGGTGGACACCTGCTCGGTGCATTCGGCCGAGTTGTACAGCGTGCAGTTGGGCGCGCGGAACAGGCTGTGCGTGGTGCAGGTGTTCCACTCATACCAGCCATCGCGGCAGACGTTCCGGCAGTTGCCCGAATTATCGCAGATACGCGTATCGTGGCACCAGCCGTCGAACTGGCGGCCGTTGCGTTTCGGCCCGAAGTTGGACGTCGCGCCCCAGTTGCCGAACGGAGCCGTGTGCAGCGGGTCCGGACACTCAGCCGCAATCTCCCCAATCACGCGGCGGTTGCGATTGACGCCGGCGATGCTAAAGCGGCACACCTGTCCGGAAAGCACCAGGTGGGCCAGAAAAAGACACGCAATTGCCCGCACTGCTTCTTACAATACCCCGAAGTAGCGGGCCATCCAATACGGCAGCAGGTAGTCGATTCCGGCGCCTTCGATGTTGCCCGCGCCGCCGCCGTAGAGAAGGAACGGACTGCGCTGCCAGAGGAAATCCGTGCGCACGCGCAGCGGCACGGGGATCGGGTTGCAGGCGCGGTCCTCCTCATGGCACGAAGCGAGGATGCCGCGGTAGTCCACGCGGTCGTCGCGTCGCGGGCGCAGCAGCCACTGCTCCAGCAGACCGCGCGTCTCGGCGTCGCGCCTCGCATCGGGGCCGGCAATGGCGCGGTCGATCATGTTGAAATGCGCATTGAAATGATCGTCCACGGTGCGGCGGTTCAAGTCGTAACCGCGCCGGTAAAAGCCACGCCACGTGCCGCTGGCTTCCAGGCGGTTGAGGTGGTAGTAAGTAATGGCGTTGAGGTTGAACTTGAAGTAGGAGTTGTGCGCATCCACCACATCGGTGGCCACCGCGGCGCTAACGAAGGGCGCTTGGAACAGGCGCTCGCGCGAGTAGCGGCCCGCCCAGCGTCCGGGGTCCACCGCGCGCCCAATCAGGAACAGCATCAGCTTCTGATCGGCACGGAACCAGAAGACGGTGGAGGTATCGCCGTCGGGCATCTTGACGGCGAACTCGTCGTCATCCAATCGTGCCAGCATGCGGTTCACCAGATCCCGGATCGTGGCGCGGACGGCGGCGTTATCCACCATCTCCCAAGCCACGCCCAGGCCGAAGAAGACGCCGGTGTACTGGTCGCGCGAGGTGTTGCCTACCCAGCGGCACTCCAGGTTGGGGCAGCGGCCCGGATAATTGCGGTTCTCCGCTTCCTCGCGCAGAATACCCGCGGCGAATGGCGATGCCGTGGGCACCACGCAGCGCGCCAGCACATCGTTGCCGGTCGCATCCACCAGCAGGCGGATGCCCGCCAGCGCGGCTACCACGTTGCGTAGCGCGGCCTCGTCCCGCGTCACTTTGTAGCGGAAGGCTTCCGCCGCCAGCCAGTGCCCGGTCCAGATGGCCGAATCGCCACAGCGAGTGAAGCCGGTGGTTTGTCCGGTGTTGTCCAGGAAGGGATCGAGAACGGTGCCGAACGGCAGATGCCGGCTGACGAGGCGATCGGAGACGGCTAAGGCGTCGGATTCGGCGGACTGCGCGGAAAGGGCGAGCAGAAAGACACTACACGCGACCCGGTAAAGCATGATTCGGGCTACTCCTCAATAAGGGACGCGGCATTTATCATCGTAGCTCGATTTTCCCCGATGCGCTCTTCAACACGGGTAACGCGCTCCGGGGCCGGGAGTCCCGCATCTTTTTACAAACATGACGCGCGCCTTGGAACGCTGCGCCCTCCCTTGCCGCCCGCGGCGAGCGTCGCTAAGTACACGCGGCGAAATGCCGTTACGTGCCTTTCCGAACCTCTACCGGCCGTGCCCCATTCGCCATGCCGGTAACTTCTGTAAACAGGCGAGAACCCCTGGCGTGCCCTACAGAACGTCAAACTGTAAAGCATCTACTCGCTTTTGAAAGGGAAAACGACATGCTCGTTACCAGAAGGTTACTTGCGATAAGTTGCCTTGTTCTGTTGGCCTGCTTCGACGCGCTGGGGCAGACCAGCCGCGGCACCATCACCGGTATTGTCAAGGATCCCTCCGGCGCGGTTGTGCCGAAGGCTCGCATCGAATTGGTCAATGTTGGCCAGAACAGCACCCGGTCGACGGAAAGCAACGATACCGGCCTCTACCGCTTCGATGCGGTCGATCCCGGCGACTACCAGATTAAAGTGTCGCTGGCCGGCTTCAGTACATTTGAAACCAGCCCGTTTCCCATCGCCGCCGCGCAGGTGGCCACGATCGACGCCACGCTCGAAACCGGACAAACCGTAACGACCGTCAACGTCGCCGATGTGTCGGTCTCGCTGCAGACCGAAGCGCCCGTGCGCGCCGCCACCATCGCGCCCGTGCAGGCCACCGAACTCCCCGTAGCCCTTCGCAACCCCGCGCTGCTCGCCCTGACCATTCCCGGTGTCAGCAGCAATCGCGGCGGCTTCGGCACCAGCACCTTCCCTGTCAACGGGAGCCGTGGCCGCTCCAATAACTTCCTTCTGGATGGCACCGAGAACAACGACATCTCGATCACCGGCCAGGCCCTGCGCATCACCAATCCCGATGCCGTCGCCGAAGTCTCCGTGCAGACATCCAACTACGATGCCGAGTTCGGCCGCGCCGGCGGTGCCGTGGTCAACACCATCACCAAGTCCGGTACGAACGAATTCCACGGAACGGCCAGCTACCTGGTGGAGTCCACGCGCTTCAATGCCATGACGAACCAGGAGTCGCTGAACGCCGAGGTGCGCCGCCGCGGGCGTCCGCTGCCCGGCACGGACCAGTACTTCTCCGGCACGCTCGGCGGTCCCATCCTCCGCAATAAGACCTTCTTCTTCGGCGCCTTCCAGGAGAACCGTACGCTATCGAGCAGTACCGCCAGCCGCATCCACCTGTCGGCGGCCGGACGGGCCACGCTGCGCGCCTTGTATCCGGTGGGCACGCGTCCCAACGTCGACCTCTATTTGGCAAACACCGAAGGCGCGGTCGCCACCACGCAGCTTGCTCCCCTGGCGCTCGGCGATGGCCGTCCCAACCTCGAGTTCGGCACGGTCGCGCGCTCCTTTAGCAACTTCTTCGAATCGACGCTGCCGATGGTCAAGGTGGACCACCGCTTCAACGACACCAATCTTCTGATGGCGCGCTGGGCCTGGGACGACCGCCAGAACACCGGCACCGTCGGCACCGCGCCGGGCTTCGATACCACCAGCCGCAGCCGCTTCCTCAATCTGCTGGTCTCCTACACGCGCGTCTTCTCGCCCACCGTTACCAACGAACTCCGCCTTCCCTATAACCGGCCTACGCTCAGTTCCCCCAACGACGCTGAAAACCCGCTGGCCGGGCAGATCCCTAACATCGACATCGGCGGCTTCCAGGCCACCACGCTGGGTGTCGCCAGCACGCTGCCGCAGGGCCGCGTCGCCAACAACTACGGCCTGCAGGACACCATCACCGTGGTCCAGGGCCGCCATTCCCTGCGCTTCGGCTTGGACCTGCTGCTGCAGCGCGCCCGCCAGTTTGCCCCCGTCGCCCATCGCGGCGATATCGCCTACCGCGCGAGTACCGGCTACACCGCCTTCGCCAACTTTATCGATGACTTCGGCGGTTCCGGCGGCGGAGCCAGCAAGGACTTCGGCAGCCCCGCCTATTACCCCAGCCTGTTCCGCCAGGCTTACTTCTTCCAGGACCGCTGGCGCGTCACCAACAACCTCACCATGACGCTTGGCGCCCGCTATGAGTACTTCGGCCTGCCCATGAACTCTCTGCGCACGCCGGCCTTCACCGGCTTGTTCAACATCGACCCGCGCACCTTTACAGGGCCCTTCACGGAACCGAATCGCGTGCCCGCCGATCGTAATAACTGGGCGCCCGTGGCCGGCCTTGCCTGGTCGCCGTCGTTTACGGAAGGCGTATTGGGCAAGCTTCTCGGCGACAAACAGTTCGTTGTCCGCGCCGGCTACCAGATCGGATACGACTCCTTCTTTAACAACATCGCCAGCAACGCCGCCACCGCCGCGCCGAATATCATCGCCACCAACACGCCGTCGGTGGTTACCGCCGCCAATCCGCGCGGGTTACCGAATATGCTGGCCAGCCTGCCGCGCGCACCGCGTCCGTTGACCCCGCTCGACTCTCAGGGCAATCTGGTGGCGTCGAACCTGGTGAACCCCTACTACCAGCGATGGTCGTTCGGCATCCAGCGCAACCTGCCCTTCAACTTCCTGCTCGACACGGCCTACGTTGGCAGCCGCGGCGTTAAGCTGTACGCCAATGAGGACCTGAATCCGCTGGTTCCGCCGGCGTTCCAGATCATGCCACAGGGGTTGACGGAGGCCAACGTCCCGTACCGCCCCTTGCAGGGCCGCTACGACAACCTGCAAGGCGCGCGGACCATCCGTACCAATAACGGTAACTCCAGTTACCACTCGCTGCAGATCGATGCCCGCCGCCGCTTCGCCAACGGCCTGATGTTCTCCGGAGCCTACACCTGGTCGAAGTTCATGGATAATGCCAGCGAGGTCTTCAACTGGAATGGCTTCCAGATTCCCGCCAGCCCCGCCATCCCTTCCATCTTCGGCGGCCAGCCTCTGGAGAAGTCGGTCTCGGCCTTTGACCGTACCCAGCGCGCGGTCTTCACCTGGGTCTACGAACTGCCGTTCTACAAGAAGCAGCGCGGGGTGCTGGGTCATCTGGCCGGCGGCTGGCAGGCCAGCGGCGTCGCTACTTTCGAATCCGGTGTGCCCTTCACCGTCGTCAACGGCCTGGATGCCGATGGCTTCGGCGGCGGCTTTGACCGGCCCCTGTTCAATCCCAGCGGGGCGCCCGGCGTGCGTGCCCAGGTCAGCACCACCAGTCCCACCGGCTATATCAACCCGGACAACGGCAATGCGCCAATCAATCCGCAGGAGGCGCGCTTCATCCAACTGCCCACCTGCAACTTCACGCGCAACCCCTCCGGCTGCCCCACCGGCAACCTCGGCCGCAACACCGAGCGCTCCAAAGGCACCAATAACGTCAACATGAACTTCAAGAAACGCACCGCCATTACCGAGCAGGTGACGACCGAACTCTGGGTGGAGTTTTTCAATATCTTCAATCACCCGCAGTACGGTCTGCCGGGCGAGGGTGCATTCCAGCCGGCCTCTCCCGCCATGCAGTCGAATGTGGCCACCTCGCCTGCCGGGCGGTTCCTGCGTCCGGAGTTCCAGGACGGCGGCGCCCGCGTTGCGCGGTTCGGCTTCAAGCTACGGTTTTAAAGGGGATAGGAGCGCGGCGCGTGCGGGAGGCAGAAGGATGCCTCCTCGCGATCCGCGCTCCTTACTCCCACGCTTCGCTCACGCAGTACTTTCCGAGCGTTCCCGAAAATAGCGGCGAATCTTGGTCGCGTGAAGGGCGATGCCAAGACACCCTCTTGAACGAGTTTTAGCGTCGCTGGCGGGCACTTCTCCTTACGGAGGACGAGCTTCGCACCGATCTCAGCATCTATCCTCCGCGCATCTACGACCATGCCATCGCCGTAGAAGATCGTTGAGTCGTGACGGATGAGGGGGTGGTCGCCTAGAGCGGCAATGCCGGCAGCAGAAAGGTATCGCCACAGTCCATCGGGATTCGTCTAAACCGGTTGTAGCATGGCTTCGGCAACGGCTAATGCGTCCAACTCTGCCTCAATCGCCGCGATCTCACTATCGGTCTTGTTACCGGCACGGAGAATATCGCGGTACTCGATTGCAATCGCGCTTCCGGACGGATCCCGCCACTCGGGCAGGGCATGGGAGAGTTTCACTAACTCCCAACGGCCCAGTTTCCCGAATCGCGCGAAAATCTCCTCGATCAGAAGCTCCTCCGCGCGAGAAAGTTCCTCGGTTTCCATCGGAGCGCTCAGACTGACCTGGTACTCACAGGGGGCGGAGATATACCGGCTCCAGATGGGATCCGTGCCGGGCGCCGGCTCGCTCCGGATGAGATCGTAGATCCTGCTAACGACCGGGCCGTTGTCCATCGACACGTAGCGATCCGTCGTCACCGGCCTACCCCAGCGTAGCAGCGCCTCACGGTCCAGGAGGTAGAGCAGTTTGATGAGCTTAAGGTAGCTCATGCGGCCTCCCCTCAGTCGCAGGAACCGCACCGCGGCCTCTGTCGCCCGGCGTTCGTTGAACCGCAGAACCATGAATTTGCCTTCTTAATTGTACGCCATAGGCAGGCGCATAACCTCCTCTTCTCGCCCACCTCAACCGCGACGGGCGTACGGACGCTAGCAACACAGCCCGCAAGCGAGGCCCATTCGCTGTATAGTAACGAGGAACGGGAACATTACATGCACCGATTCGCGTTGTTCGTTCTCCTCTCTCTGTTACCTCACGCCGCGTTTGCGCAACGGGACCGCTCGCACGGGCGATCCATGGTCATCTCACAAAACGGCATCGTAGCCACCAGCCAGGTTCTCGCGTCGCAGGCAGCGGCCCAGATTCTGGCCAAGGGTGGTTCCGCTGCCGATGCCGCCATCGCCGCAAACGCGGTGCTGGGCGTGGTCGAGCCGGGCATGGACGGCATCGGGGGCGATATCTTCGTCCTCTACCGGGAAGCCGTCTCCGGCAAGGTGCACGGCCTCAATGGCAGCGGTTGGGCTCCCAAACGGCTCACCCCAGCCTTCCTTTCGGAAAAAGGCATCCGCAACAAGATGCCCGCCGACGGCATCCATTCGGCCACGGTGCCCGGCTGCGTCGACGGTTGGTGGCGGATGCACCAGAAGTTCGGCAAACTCCCCTGGAAGTCCTTGTTCGACGCCGCCATCAAGGTCGCCGAACAGGGCTTCCCCCTACAGGAGACTGCCTCGGGCCACTGGCAGACCGCTAAACTCGCCAACTCCGCGGCCGCCAAGCAATTGTTCCACCCCGAGGGCAAGGCGCCACAGATGGGCAGCATCTGGAAGAATCCCGGCCTCGGCCGTGCGCTGCGGCTGATCGCCGACGGCGGGCGCGACGCCTACTACCAGGGCGATATCGCCAAAGCGATCCTGCGCACTTCCAACGAACTCGGCGGAGCCTTCGATGCAGCCGATCTGGCCGAGTTCCAGAGCGAATGGGTTACTCCCATCACCACCAGCTACCGCGGCTGGAAGGTCACCGAACTGCCCCCCAACGGCCAGGGCATCTCCGCGCTGATCATGCTGAACCTGATGGAGCGCTTCGCTCCCGGCCGCTCCCACAATGATCCCGAGTGGCTCCATACCAAGATCGAAGCCATGAAACTGGCCTACTCCGACCTCGCCACCTATGTGGCCGACCCCAAGTACGCCACCATCCCCACCGACGCCCTGCTCAGCAAGAACTACGCCGCCGCCCGCGCAAAGCTCATCGGCAAGAACGCCAACTGCGGCGTGAAACCCGGCAAGCCCATCGAGAGCGATACGACGTATCTCTCGGTCGTAGACAAGGAAGGCAACATCGCCAGTTGGATCCAGAGCGTGTCCGGCATGTGGGGCAGCTATGTCCTGGTGGACGGCATGGGCTTCCATCTGCATAACCGCGGCGCCGGCTTTTCCTTAGAGCCGCAGCATCCCAACCTGCTGTCTGCTCGCAAGCGCCCCTTCCACACCATCATTCCCGGTGTGATGGAGAAGGACGATATCGCCATCGGCTTCGGTATTATGGGCGGCCCCAACCAGCCGCTCGCCCATGCGCAGTTTGTGTCTAACATCGCCGATCACGGGCTGAACCTGCAGGCCGCCCTCGAGGCGCCCCGCTTCACCAAGCCCAATTCGCAAGGCTGCCAGGTAACTGTGGAATCGCGCATCGGCATGCCCGCCCTCACCGAACTCGGCGCGCGGGGCCATGAGTTGCTTCTCAAGCCCGAGTACACGCAAAGCATGGGCCGCGGTAACGCGGTAATGCGGGATTTGAAGACGAAGGTGAACTTCGGGGCGAGTGATCCGCGTGCCGATGGGGCGGCGATCCCGGAACCGTAATTACCGCCCGTCCCAGCGCAGCCCAATCCGCCACATCCGCGGCGCCCCGATATTCGGCGTAGGCGTCCACCCCACCAGGAACGTCCGGTCGAAGGCATTCTCCAGCGCCAGCGTTGCCGACAAGCCATACGCGATCCGCTGCCGCCCGCTCAGTTGAAACACCGCAAACCCCGGCAGCAGCATCGACCGCGTGTTACGGTCATCCTCAAACGCCAGCCCGAAGCTGCGCATGCCGGCCGCCAGCAGGGTGCCGCCTTTCGCCATCGTGAACTGCCCCGACCCCTGGTGTTTGGGAATGTGCGGCAGCCGTTCCCGCGTGCCAAATCGCGACTCCACGAACATATAGCTGCTCTCGAATGTCATCCATCGCCAGCGCTGGCGGAAGTCCAGTTCCAGCCCGCGGCTATTGGCCTCCGCCGCGTTGCGGCGCTGGCGGATAATCTGCGCCGGCGTGTTCACCAGCGTCACGTTCGTGATGATGCGGTCGATAGAATTGTAGAAGCTGGTGAAGCCCAACCGCCGCGTCTCCCCAACCCAATCGGCGCCCGCCTCCACGCCGGCGATACTCTCCGGCAGCAGGTTCGCGTTCGCCTGCGTCACCGCATTGCCGGCGCGGAACTCGCGATACAACTCATTCAAGGTAGGCGCGCGGAAGCTGCGATAGGCCGCCACCCGGCCGCGCACCGAACCGCGCCCAACCGTTACTCCGCCGCTCGGGCTCAGGAATCGCGACCCCTGTCCCGCGAAGTGATGCCGCAGTCCGAACTGCAACTGCGCGATGCCCACCTTCGTACTCACCTGCCCGAAAACCCCGTGCTGCCATTGCGTGCCGCCGCCCGTGCGGAAGCCCGTTGGAAACACCGTCTCCAGCGAGTAGCCTTCCACCCGCACCACATCGGCGCCGGCCAGGAAGTTTGTACTGCCAACCGCCCGCCGGAACAGGCCCGCCGCGCCTGTGCCTTCCGATGGCACCGTCTGCCGCGACGTCAGCCGCTCCGAATTCCGATCCGCCGCAATCGCCGAAAACGACTGGTGGTATTCCTGCCGCGTGTGATACGCAATCAGGTTCAGGTTATTCACCACGCCGGTGGAATAATGCGCCGATACCGTGCCCAATTGCGTCGAGTTCCGTTGCAGTACCGTGCCGTTGTCGCGATCCTCCACCAGCACATCGCCCTTGAAGTACAGCCGGTGCCGGCCGCCAAAGTAATCGAAGCGCACAAAGGGCGACACGAAATCCACGCCCGCCTTGGTATCGCTGCGGCCGCGCACGTTGCCGGGCACAATGTAATAGCCGCTGGTGGTGTATCCCCGCAGGAACGCCGATACCGACATATTCTTAAATGGCTGCGTGAAGCCTCCGCTCACCATCGACTGGGCCAGGTTGCCGCCTTCATAGGCCAGCGTGTAGCGCCGCTGCTCCGGAGGCGGGGAGAATAGCGCTATGGCGCCGCCCATCGCCCGGTCGCCAAACACGCTGGTCGAGGCGCTGCGCAGGATCTCGACGCGATCCGTCAAATCCGGCGCCAACCGCGTCCAATAGACCCATCCGCCGAAGGGATCATTCACGGGCACGCCATCCCACAACACGAGCGTGCGGCTGGCTCCCGATGAGCCGATGCCCCGCAAGGACACGCCCTGCGTCGTCGGGTTCGCCACCAAACTGGACGAGCGCCGGAACAGCGTGAAGCCGGGCACCATGCGCATGCGGTCGTCCAGGTTCACACCGGGAATCGCCGCCAGTTGGGGCGCTCCTAAAACAGAAACGCTGGCAGGTGTTTCGGCCTGCAACTCACCCACTACCGTAACGCTGGTCTGGACCGGCGGCAGTTTGCCGTCGTCCGGCGGTGGCGTTGCCGGGCTCTGCGCCCATAGGGGGAGACAACACCCGAGCAGGACTCCAGCCCGCATCCAATAACGAATCCGCACTCGCGCTAAAGACAATTTGAAAGCTTCCGGAAGCATGAGGATAAATCAACCGATCCGATCGAACAGGAGTAACTTGCGCCAGATACCGCAGCAGCGCGTACACATCGCCGGCGCCCGGCAGGCTGGCATCGAAATCCTGGGTAACCAGGCGTAGACGTGTCTGCCGCGCCGCCAGCCGCCAACACAAAAAGGCAACCCCTTCCACTGCCTCTTCCAACCACTCGCTCCCCGCATTCCCCAGGCGCAGGTCCAGGCAGATCTCTACCAGGTGGTCCTCTTCCCGCGCGAATTCGCGAACCTGCAAGTCGCCGGTATGGGCCGTCTTCTTCCAGTCCACGTGCCGCACGGTCTCGCCATTCACATAGGGACGGATGCGATAGAAGTCGGTGCCACGCCCGCGTACGTAGGCATCCAGGCTGCCTTCCAGCGCGAACAGCATGTCTTCCCATCCCGGCCGCGGGTCGATACTGGGATAGACCAGCACCTCCCGCCGCAGCCGCATCTGCAACCGCCGTTCGGTGAAGCCAAACGGAAAGCGCGTGGTGAATTGGTAATCGCTGTCGCCATGCAGCCCGCGCCGCTCGAATCGCACCGTCGTGTGCGCTTCCAACGTGCTGCGGCCCGCCACTATCGGAAAGTACAATTGCAACGGCGATTCCTTCTCATCCAACGAAGCCAACTGTAGCGAAAACGCCGGCATCCAGAACTTCGAATTGAACAACTCCAACCGCGCGGGCATGGTGCGGCGAGCGAATACGTGCTCCGGCAGCAGCAGCTTCACTTCAATTCCAGCAAGCGACAGACGGCTCAAGAAGCCCGATACCAGCATCGTGGACAGCATCGCGGCCAGCAAGAGAAACAGCAGGTTATTCCCCGAGGCGAAGGCCGAAAAGCCCGTCAGCAGGAGCAGCGCCGTAAAGGCCAGCCCGCTCCAGGTCACCTGATGGCGCACACCCGAGCGCCAGCGGGTAACCCACTGCTTCCAGCGACTCTTTGGGCCCGCGGAAGGCAATCTGGCCTCATCGTGTCACAATAGGCAACTTATGTCCACTCCGGACTCCGGCGCGGGTCCCGCCCAGTTGCGCCGCTCGCTTCATCTGAGCCAACTCGTCGTCATGGGCATCATCATGGTGCAGCCCACCGCGCCCATGCCCCCGTTCGGCGCGATTCACCAGGCGGGAAAAGGCCACGTGACTACGACTGTGTTGGTGGCGATGCTCGCCATGCTGTGTACGGCGATTTCCTACGGCCGCATGGCGCGCGTCTATCCGGCGGCGGGGTCGGCCTATACGTACGTGGGGCGCACGCTGCATCCGCTGGCGGGGTATCTGACCGGCTGGTCGATGCTGCTCGATTACGTGGTGAACCCGCTCATCTGCACTATCTGGTGCGCGAGCGCCGCCCGCGCCCTGTTTCCCGGCCTGCCCGCTTGGGCCGCCATCGTGGGATTCGCCGTGCTGTTCACGCTGCTCAACCTGCGCGGCATCCAAGCCACGGCCCGCACGAATCTGGTGCTGACGATGATCATGGGCGCCGTGATCGTCTGGACGGTGACCGCCTGCCTCCGCTATGCCTTCTCTCAGCCGGTGGTCAATTGGACCGAGCCCTTCTATTACCCGCCGACGTTTTCCTGGGCGACTATTTCCACCGCGACGTCGGTGGCGGTGCTCACCTACATCGGCTTCGATGGGCTGTCGACCCTGTCTGAGGAGGTCGAAAACCCCCGCCGCAACATCCTGCTGGCGACCGTTTATACCTGCCTGATCATTGGGGCGTTGTCGGCCGTGCAGGTATACGTCGCGCAGTTGGTATGGCCGCCGTCCGAGCCCTTTCCCAACGTGGATACCGCCTATGTGCACATCGCGCGCAAAGCCGGCGGCGAGGCGTTGTTCCAAGTGATCACCTGGACGCTGGTGGTGGCGACCGTCGGTTCGGGCTCGGGCGCCCAACTGGCCGGAGCCCGGCTGCTCTACGGCATGGGCCGCGACCGCACTCTGCCCGAGTGTATCTTCGGCCGGCTGCATCCGCAAACTCGCGTGCCCGCCAATAACGTGCTGCTGATCGGCGTGCTTTGTATCGTGGGCGGGTTTCTCATCAGTTACGAAATGGGAGCGCAGTTGCTCAATTTCGGCGCGCTGATCGGATTTATGGGGGTGAATCTGAGCGCGCTGATTCACTACTTCTTTCGGGAACGCCAGCGGACGCTGAGCCATCTCGTTCCCGGCCTGGGCGGGTTTCTGGTGTGCGGGTATTTATGGATGAGCCTGAGCCGCAGTGCCCAGATGGCGGGGTGGAGTTGGGTGGTGGTGGGCCTGCTGTATTGTGTGTGGCTGACGAAGGGGTTTTCCAAACCGATGCCTAGGTTTGAAGCCGGGGAGGCTTGAGTATCGTTGCGCGCGTCAGCCAGGCACAAGTGTGGGCGAATCAATTCACTGGCCGGGCGCGGAGCACGCGTAGTTCGCCGCGCACCGTCGAACACAGCAGCAGCGCCGTGCCATCGTCACTGAGGTTGATGGCGAACGGTGCGAGTAAAACATCGCCGTCGGGCGTGTACTCCCAACTGTCGATCACGGTGTGCCAGGCGCCATTGCGGTAGATCGAAGCGGACCAGCCGGGCCCGGCCGAGTGAGTAGTCAGGATGTCGCCGTTGCCGTTCACGTCCATCCGATGCGGATGGCCGAAGGGACGTCCATTCGGCATCGTATCGTCCTGTTCCAGCAGCATTCGCCACTGGCCGTCTTCCCACTCCACCGGGGAGGTACCGCCGGCGACGGCACGCGCTCGAATTCGGCCCCCGGCGAGGCTCACATGATCCATGTAGGTAGCCGTTTGGTTCCCAATACGCTGTCCGGGACGGAACAGAAACCGCCACTGGCCGCCGGCCCAAAGCGCGACGTGATTGATTCCAGCACCCGTGGTGACGTAGCACACCACGCGGACCTGCGTGTCAATATCGCAAGACCCTCCAAGCGTCGCCTCCTCGTCCTCGATCCGCATGCGAGGCTGTGCCGTGAGTCCGGCGGTAAGCAGCGCGGTATGTTGTCCGTCACGAATTAGATAAAGCAGGACCTCGCCGGCCCGGTTGGAAGCGAGGTAGATAGCCTGTCCCATCCCGTTCTCGCGATAGTAGTACGGAGGATTTGAGTCGGCCGGCAACCCGGTGATGGCCACGGCTTCCGTTCCGGAAGGAGTAACGCGAAGGACGGTCGAGTTGGAGTGCAGGAATGTGGCATCTCCAGAGGGAGCCTGCACGGCGACGCCTGAATTGACCGCGTTGAAGGAGGGCGGGCCGGCAAGCCGCGTTCCGTTCCGAAACGCCGTCTCCAGGGCATCGTTGGCCCAAATCAGATTGCCGCCGCCGGTCTGCAGCAGGGGTGTTCCGGATCGCGCCCCATTGAGCAGGGTGCGGAGAGTGGTTGGAACGGTAACCGGGACGGGGTCGCCGGCCCGCAGCAATGGACGAGGCGTATCCCCCCACTCGTAGAGGATCGCCGGATTCCCCGCACTGCGAGCCATCACAACGATCCGTCCACTTGCGTCCATGGCGGCGCCCTCGATCGCTTCGGCGATGTCGCCACCGGGCAGCGTGGGATTCGTGGACATCACAAAGCGCGTCGAGCCGTCACGGTTCCAGACGTGAAGCCCGCGTGTGCCGCGCATATTCCAAATCAGCGTTCCGGCCTCATTCGACGACAGCGTGCCGCACTGGCAGCCTACCTGCAAAACCTGCGGAGGCGCACTTGTATTCCCGTTGAGATAGCGCAGAAAGACCGTGGCGTCGTTCTCCAGTTGCACCGGCAGGATGAGATCCCCATTGGCGCCCACAAAGAACGACGACGGCCCGGTAGGGAACAGCCGCCTCATGCGCGAGCCGGCGATCTCATCTCCAGTGGCGATCACTTTCTCCGGTTTGTCGAAGGCTTCGCGGAAGACGGCTTCGCGTCCGGTCACCGCATCACGCGCCCAAAAGAACACCACGCTCGAGTCCGTGATGCCCATCCAGCGCGGATCGAAGCGCGGCAAGGAGATGCCCTCCAAAGCGGTATCCCAGCTTGCGACGAAAAAACTCTGCCCACGCGGAGTGGTGCGGTAGATGGCCTGCTCCCAGAGCGCTGCGTTCAGCTTGCGAGTATCGGCCAGGAACACAAGCTCGCGATTGCGATTCAGGCTCATACGCGAGACGCGGGCCTGTTGCACAAAGGATTCGACGCCTGTTGCCGACAAGCCGCCTCCGTTCAGGTGCACCGGTCGGCTGCCCCCTTCGGCCGTGATCAGGGAGAGGTACGTTTCTCCGCCGCCGATGACACGGGTGAGTACGTCGCCATTCTCATTGATGGCAGCCTCTTCAAAGGACGTGATGACGCCGATGCCGGAGCGTTCCGGAGAGGCTTCGCCCCCGGCGGCGACGGGGCGCCACGCGTTGTCGCGGTAGATAAGCAAAGCGTTGCTCATGTCGCCCAGCGCGGCATGCAGAAGAATCTCGCCACGGCCATTCATGCGGAGTACATCCCATTGGGGCAGCAGCGGATAGCGAAACACGGGGTTGGTCTCTTCCCGATTGCTGCGCCAGAGCGTGTCGACCGAATAGGTTGACCGGGCCCGGACGATGACTTCAGCCGATACTTCGAGCCGGCGTTGGAGATTCGCGCCAATTGTGTTGAAATCCAGCCACGCGCGCACGCGGAAACGGCCAAAACCGTTGGCCCGGAACATGCCTCGGCTGTCGACCGAGGCGGCATTGGTGGGTTGTCCGGAGTCATGGAGCGCGACCCAGTTCCAGGGGATACCCGGGATCGGTTGATTCCGGACATCGAGCGCACGGATCTCGAAGCGCTGCTGATCGCCGACCTGGAGGTGGACCTGGGATGGTGTCAACTCAACGCGAGCAGGAAGGGATTGGAACATGAGGCCAGCGAAAGCCGGAGATTCCGGGACACGGGCGGTGATGCGGGCGACACCGACGCTGCGAGCGCGCACGCGGCCTTCGCGATCCACTTCGATCACGCCCACGTCTGTCGAATCGAACACCACCAGAGCGCTTACCGTACGGCCCAGGCGGTCGCGCACGATGGTTCGCAGCGGCGCCTCCTGTCCGGTAGTGAGGCGGGTTTCCGGCGCGATTACTTCGATCGAGAAAGGCGTGTCGTTCTGCGCGAAGGCGGCCGTGGCAGCGGCGAGCATGAACCAGAGGGCGATCACGCGAACACCTCGTTCACCGGTTGATACTGGCCGTCGGCGGCGCCGGGCACGTATTGGTACAAGCGGCCGGAGGGGGTATCGCGAATCCACTTGGTCCAATCCACGCCCAGGGCGGAGTAAATCGTGCAGGCGATGTCTTCGGTGTAGATGGGGCGGTCGGCAGACCAGCCGGGAGTGACGATGCTGGCGCTTGTCGAGTCGGTCGCGCCGATCGCGCGCCCCCCGGCAATACCACCGCCGATCATGATCATGGACATGGCATCGCGATGATGGTCCCGGCCTCCGCGGGCATTGAGCGGACCGGGCGTGCGTCCGAACTCTCCCATGGCAACGATCAGCGTGGAGGCAAGATCACCGGAGGCGCGCAGATCGGCAACCAAGTTGGCGAGAGCGCGATCGAGATCGTTGGAAAGCTGATAGTGGTTGGGCGTGTAGCCACGATCGAACATGTTGAGATGCGTGTCCCAACCGCCCTGGTTCACGGAAAGAAATACGGCGCCGTTTTTAGCGCGCACCAGGTTCCGCGCCAGCAGCAGAGCGCGTCCGAAGTTGCTGTTCCCATAGCGCTGCTCGTCGTCGACGGTGAAGCGGAATGTCGCCGCCAGGGCGGGGTTGTACATCATCGTTCGCGCGCCGCGCAGATACTCCCCGTAAGCCGCCGCCTCTTCGGAGAAGGGTTCGCGGACCAGAGGGGCTTCCAACTGCTGCAGTAACGCATAGCGCCGTTCGAATCGAGCCTGGCTTTGATCCCCGAAGCAGCAGTGCTCCAGGGTGTCGATGCCGTTTCGATTCGGCCAGGGGCGGAACGGCGCAAAGTTGCCACCGAGCATGGCCGAGCCCTGAAGTTGCCAGGCGTTCAGCGCGACAAACGGTGGCACCGGGCCATTGCCCCGTTTCTCGCGGGCAATGACCGCGCCCATGTGCGGAATCTCCGCCGCAAAGGCGGGGTTGGGCGGATGCCCCGTCTGAAGATAGAACTGCGCGCGCTCGTGCGCGGCCTCCCAACTCTTGACCGAGCGCAGCACCAGCAGGTCACTGCCGATCCGCGACAGATTCGGGAAGAAGCGGCGGGAGAGCACGATGCCGCCAGCCAACTGGTCGAGCGCCGCATCGGGCGGGTTCCAACTGCCGTCTTTGGGGTCGAAGGTATCCAAATGAGACGGGCCGCCATCAAGATTGATGAAGATGCAGGTACGGGCGGTGTTGCGCGGGCGCGCGCTGCCTGAACCGGTTTGCGCGCCGGCATGGGCCGTCAGCAAAGAAAAGTTCGCCGCTGAGGCCGCCCCGAGTAAAAACGAGCGGCGCGTGAAGCGATGATTCCCGCAGTTGTTCATGGCGATGCCTCCGGTTAGTAACTGAAGACGAAGTCGGCTTTGTTGAGCAGCGCCCATTGCACGTCGCTTAGCCAGTCGCGCCGCAGTTGCCCTTGCCGCGAGGCGAGGCTAACCCTCATCTCGTCATCGGTTGGCGGGCGCGACAACGTAGCGAGGAAGACTTGTCGGATGGCGTCTTCGTCGGAGGAGGCGGCGCTGTGGATGCGCATCAGCCGGATCGCCGTCGCCTGCCAGTCCAGTGGATGGGTCATGAGTACGGTTTGCGCGCTGTTCAGGTTCCACAGCAGTTGCAGGATGGAGGGTTCGTCCGAACGCGCGGTGTTGAACCAGTCCGAGCGGCCATAGAGAGTGAGCGTGTTGTGCGCGAAATAATCGAAGCGGGGCTCGGTGGGGTCGGGGAGTTGCGATGCGTAGAAGACAGGTTCGGAGAAGCCTTGGACCTGCATCGGCCGCTCGCTGGCGGTGGCAACCAGATAGGCGTCGTACCATTGCTCGGCGGAAAGGCGCTTCGGGTAGTACCGCGCGAAGTATGGCGTGAGTTGCGGCCGCCAGGCGCCCGGGTAGCGGCTGGAAAGCTGATAGGCGGAGGAGTTTGCCAGCAGGCGAAGCACGGCTTTGATGCTGAAGTTGTTCTGCGCGAAGTAAGACGCGAGTTGGTCCAGCAGCTCTGGATGACTGTTCTGCAGTGTCCAGGGGGCGCGGGGCGGGTTGGCTGGATCGATGCGGTCCAGATCCCAGCCGTTTGGTGGATCGACAATGCCGATGCGGAACAGGGCCGTCCACAGGTAGTTCACCGTTGCTCGTGCGAACTGCGGATCGCCGGTCAGCATACGGGCGAACTCGCGGCGCCAGTGCGGAGATCGCGGCTGTTCGCCCGTGGTGAAATAGGCGGGTTCCCAAGGGCCGCCCACGCGAGGGGGACGCGCTCCCGGCATCGTGGGCTGCACCGTCCCGTCGTACATTCCGGCCGGCCGGTCGATGAGGAAGAAGCGCAGCCGCTGGTTGAACGGGTCGCTCGGCAGCATCACGTAACTGAGCCGCGAGAAGAAGGCGGACATACGGTAGAAGTCTTCACGGCTGCGGGTGGCCAGGTGGCTGTTGATCGCCTCCAGATGGCGGCGTCCGGAGTGGCACGAGATGCATTCCGTCTTATAGCCGAGCAAGCGCGTGGTGGCGCGGTCGGTGATGGTGTCCCAGGTGTCCTGTAGCGGCGCTCCCTCATTCCAGCAGCGGGCCAGGAAGCCGGAGGCGGGATTCTGGTCGGTGTCTCCCGAAGCGGTCAACATTTCGGTGACGACGTCGGCGTAGGAGCGGTCGCGCGCCACAAAGTCGCGGAGGTAGCCGTGAAACTGATTGCGCCCGGTGATGCCGATATAGCTGTAAAAGCCGCTGGTTACTTCGAATTGATTACCGAAGTATAGGGTCCAGTGGTCCACGTATGCCGGGGATTGCAGCAGCGTGTCGATGTAGCGGGACCTCTTGTCGGATCCAGTGTCACGGATAAACCGATCCAGGGATTCGGGCGTGGGGATCCGCCCGGTTAGATCGAGCGACGCGCGCCGGGCGAATTCGTAGTCATTGGTCAGCGGCGCTGGCGAGACGCTGTCGCGATCCATCCTCGCGAAGAGCCGCTCATCAATGAAATTGCGTCTTGGTAGGGAAGCGGTTGTGGCCCGGTAGTCCGGCTTCGGCCCGCCAGAGTGCCACTCTACCAGGGGAGAGGCGGCCGGGTAACGTGTGCAGTGGGGATCCTGCGCGGGAGCAGATAAGCATATCGCTGCCCAGCAAACGATAATCCGCATATACAGACACTAGCGTAAATTGCTTGCGCTTTGGGGCAAGCAAATTTGGCTTTTGCGTCAGGCTTTCAGTCATAGGTCTCGCCGGAAGGCAGGGACCTCCTACTGCTATCCGGGGTATAGCGCTCAGATCCCCCATTACCCCGCCCGCCAAATCCCATCCGCCCCCAACAACTCATACGGCCGGAACCGCGCCTTATACGCCATCGCCCCGCACCCCCGCACCCAATACCCCAGATAGTAGTAAGGAATCCCCGCCCGCCGCGCGTACTCCATCTCCCACAGCGCCCCGAACGTCCCCAAGGACCTCCCCTTCAATTCCGGATCGAAGAAAAAGTAAACACTCGACAGCGAATCCCGCGATACATCGCACACCCCCGCCGCCACGATCCGCCCGTCCAATCGATAAGTGAACACCTCCGTCACCACCGGCGAATCGAATAAATACGCCTCCGCCCCTTCCTCCGCCCGCTCCTCCTGGTGCCACTCCCGCTGGTACTTCAGAAACAGCCCCAGCAACTCCTCCCGATCCTCCGGCCGCCTGGGAGCCACCACCAAGTCCTGGTTTTCCCGCCATACCCGCCGTTGCGTCTTGCTCGGCGTGAACCCCGCCACCGGCACACGGATCGGCACACACTCCCGGCACCCCACACAGACCGGCTGATAGAACAACTCCCCACTCCGCCGGAACCCCCGGTCCATGAGCCGGTGATACTGCGCCGCCGACAGGCGCCCGGTCAGGAACGCCCGGTACCGCGCCCGGCGCCCGGGCAGGTAGGGGCACCGCTCCTCCGGCAGCACGGTCAGAAGGTCGTCGTCCAAGAGCCCCGCGGGCAGGGCCGGGTAGTAGCAGAAGTCCATCGGCCTCGCCAACAGATTAGCAGGCGCTACCACATGTCCATACGATTTCTGTTTCTAAATGGCTGCGATTAGGTTACAATCAAGTTGCAATGCTGGCCGTAGCGTGGATTTTCCTAACGCTGCCGGCGGTTCTGCCGGCCACCGGGCAAGAAGTCGTTCTCTGCCTTGAGAACCAGAAGCAACTCAGCCCTGGTACCTACCACTCCTTCCGCGACACCCTCCGCGAACTGGGCCCCCACCTCGGCGCCACCGTCGCGTTTCGCTGTGAAAATCTCCGGCCCCCGTTTGTCCTGGTTACGGTGCGTGAGGAGCCGCGCCTGACCCAACCGGAGAACGCCCTCGCCGCCATGCGCACTCAGAATGGCCGCGTGCTTCCCCGTATGGAACTCTATGTGAAGCCCGTGCGCCGCATTCTCCCGTCCCGCCTGGAAGTGTTGGAAGGGCGCGCCTTAGCCTGGGCGGCCGGGCACGAACTCCTCCACTACCTGCTACAGACCGAGCAGCACAGTCACGGTGGCTATTTTGCAGCAGAACTGAATACGGCTATGCTTCTGATGCCGCCATCGGCGTACCCTCAGAAGTAGAGCGAGGAGGAAGGGGTCAGGCAGGCCCGTCACTTGACCTGGATCAGGTATTCCCTTGCGGCCTTACAATCGGTTTCCGAGTACATCCACACCAGACGACCGTAACTGGCAACGATTCTGTTCAAGGCTGCCAGCACCGTAACGTCCTTAATTCCATACGTTTGACTTGCGCGCTGGGCAGGTACTCCATCGATCAGGCGAGGCGGCTTTTGCAGGCCAAAGCCCGACTGTAAGGCGCTGCGAATACCGTGCTGGACCAAGAACTGCCTCACCGGGGGAAGTGCGAATAGACGGCTGACGACGGCGGTTGCCGACTCTTTTATGTCCCATTGGAAAGAAGCGATCGTCAGGTGCAGTACTGCTGGCAAACTCTCGCGCGGGAGCACATTAACAACATCACCGTCCAGGATCCACAGCCATCTTCCGTCCCGTGGGACGCCGAGATCGAGAGCGGTCGATGTATCGGCACCCCATGGGACGAAGACCGAGTGACGCTCCGGAGGGTTGCAACCCGCCGCACTGGTGTCCACAATGCCGCCATGCCGAAGAAGGGACTTTAAGATGGCGAGCGAAGCTTCGGGAGTCGAAACTTGATGCAGTTCCAGGTTCGCCGTTAGACGTTGCTCGCCTGGCATCTGCCCCGAAAGACGAGCGAACAGGCTCAATACGGCCAGAAGAACTGCCTTGTAAATCATGGAACGCCTCCCGCAAGCTCAGCGTAGAGCACGATGGGTATTAAACAGCAAGCGCATGCGGTCCACTCCGGGCACCGCCTCTACCGCAAATAAAGATAATCCTTGTCAGCCACCGCCCGATGGCAGTTCTGGCAGCCGCTGACCCGCCCTTCCGCCGCCACCGTGCCGTTTGCCAGGCGTTGCAGCCAGTACCAGTCGTTGCTGTCCGGATTATAGCCCTCCACCTTGTACATCACCGTCACCGCCGCCAGCGTGCGGTCTGGCATGTAGTTCTCCTTCACCACTACCGATCCGGTCGGCAACAGCTTCCGCTGCTGCTGGATGGCCTCCAGCGCCGTCGGATTCACATACGTCGTCACCAGGCTCCCGTGCGGCTGCGACCCGCGCTGCTGCGCCTCGGTCCCCGGCATCAGCTTCCAGTTCTTCTGATACTCCTCCTTCTGCATGTGTTCCCACACCGCCGCCGCCCTCGGCTCCGGAAACGGCGCGATCGATCCCGTAAACAGGTAATCGTTCCCGGTTACCTGCCGGTGGCAACTCGCGCAACCCGCTACCCTCCCGGACGCCGGCACCGACCCGTCCGCCAACTGCTGCTGCCAGAACCAGTCGTTGTTCGCCGGATCGAAGCCCGCCGACTTGTACATCACCGTCAGCGCCGCCAGCGTCCGGTCCTGCATGTAGTTCTCCTTTACGATCATCGCTCCATCCGGCATGGTCCCTTTCCGCTGCCGGATCGCATCGAATGCCACCTGGTTCACGTACGTCGTCAGCAGCATCCCGTGCGGCTGAGAACCCGAGTAGAACTCTCCAGTGCCCGGCCACCGCCGCCACGTCTGCCGGTAGTTCTGCTTCGCCAGAAAGTCTTTCACTGCGTCGCTCGTTGGCGCCGGCGATGCGACCACTGCCCCCAGATACAGGTAATCGTTTCCCGCCGCCAGACGGTGACACCCCATGCAGCCGGCCACGCGCCCCTCATTGGCGATCATCCCCTCCGCCGTCCGCGTCAGGTAGAACCAGTCTCCGTTGGCCGCGTCGAATCCCGGAATCTTATACATCACCGTCGTGGCCGCCAGGCTCTGGTCCGGCATGTGATTCTCTTTTACGATCAGCGACCCCCCCGGCATCGTTCCCGCCTTCGCCAGGATGGCGTCATAGGCGATCTGGTTCACATACGTGCTCAGCAGCGCCCCGTGCGGCTGCGTTCCCGGATACAATTGCCCGGTTCCCGGCCACAACTTGAAATTCTGGCGGAAATTCTGCTGCAGCAGGTAGCTCCAGATCTCCATTCCGGAAGCCCCCGGACGCCCCACCGCCGGCGCCGCCGCCGCATCCACCGCCATTGTCGTCGCGGCCATCGTCGTCATGCCGCCCAACCGTAACTGCACCGCCACCGCGTTACCCGGCTGCACATCCATCGGCACAACCACGTTCAGATGACTCGCCCCGGCTACCGTAGTCGCCAGCCCTGCGTACAGCACCTCCGCCGGACGCCCCCCGATCAGCACTTCCACCGTCCCCTTCGTACGCCGGAACAGATCCGACGAAGCCAGCCCCGTCGCGATCGACGGCGTCACCTCGCCCAACCCGTTTGCGTAGATCATCACCACCGATCCCCGGCTCGCCGGCCGCGCCGCACGTCCGCTCACCGACCCCGCCGCCTGCGCATAGCTTCCATCGGCGGCATTCAACACCACCGCTAGCCCCGACCCGCTATTGCCCGTCGTGAATACCGCAGGCGACAGCCGCGCAATGTTGACGTTGAAGGGCGCGCCCGCCATACCACCCCGCGTTACCACCAGCGGCGCTGTCCGGCTCTGCTGCCCGCTCTCCAGCAGCGCCCATGGGATCTGTACATTCAACTGCGTCGCTGACACATACAGCAGCCGCGCCGCCATCCCTCCCACCGTCACCGACACGCCGCCCAGCATCTCCGGCAAGGGATTCGTCGATGCCGCCATCGCCGTCCCTCCCAGGTTCGTGCCGAACACACTCGCCAGCGATCCCGGAGCCACCCCCATCTCTCCCGTACCCGGCAGGCTTGCCGCGTTTACCACCCGCGTCACCGTAGGTTGCTGTCCATATGCCGCGCTTGCCAGCGCCGCTACAATCACCGGAGCCCATTTCCAATTCAAGTGCGAATCTCCTTCGTTCCAAGCGATACGCAGAAAGAGTTCGCTCTCCACCGGAAATCGGCAACGCGGAAATGAAAAAAATCACGACCCGTTCGTCCTGATCGTCACACCCGCTGCCGGGAGCCAGCCAGGTACCCGCCGTAGATCGCCAGCAGAACCACCATCCAGTGCGACGCCGCCAGATGCACGAACTCATTGTCGGGACATGAAACCTGCAACGCCGCCGCCGCCATCACTCCCGCCAAACTCCCGCTCAACGCCCCGGTCCGCCGCCAGTCCAACGAATAGCCGCGCTTCACAAACACGTAGGTTGCCATCCCGCTCACTCCCACCAGCGCCAGCCCCCCCAAAAGGCATCTCCGTCCCGACACCAGCAAATCCGCGCCCGGCGCCAGCGGGAACAACGCCCACAACGTCACCAGAAACCCGCCACTCAGAATCCCAATCGCCACCCACCCCGGCACTCGCTCCCGGCTCCCAGGCCGCAGCGACTCCATCAGGCTGATCACCCCCAGCACAATCCCCACCCCCCAGACCAACAACAAACTCCCCGCCTGCACCAGACTCAGCCCCTCCCACCCGTGAGTCCCCTTCAGCAACGCCAGCATCCCGCCCATCCCCAGCGCCAGTACAAGGGCTCCCGCCACCCCCTGCCAATCCGCGGGCAGCGGCCGCACCGGCTTCAAATCCTCACGCAGCATCTTCTGTATCCGCTCTTCCACACCCGCCGCCAAAGGCGGTTCCTCAGGTCGAATCACCTTCTCCTCGCATCGACGGCACGCCGCCAGATGCTGGCGCAACGGACCCTCCCCAATCCGGGCGTGCAGAGCGCCTACGCGCAGCAGTTCGTCTACATCCCCACAGTTCATTCCATCACCCTTCCACTTCCACTTTCCGCCCCAGCGCCCGCCGCAGCGCCTGATACGCCCGATACGCTTTCTGCTTCACCGCCGTCGCCGTCGATCCCGTCGCACTCGCCACTTCTCTCACGCTCATCCCTTCCATCTTTAGTAGCAACAGCACCTCCCGCTGCCCTTCCGGCAGCGACTCCACCGCCACCAGCATCGCCCGTGCCTCCAATCGCCGCTCCAACTCCCCTCGTGGATCTACTGACGGGTGCACCGCCACCTCCTCCAACCCCGATTCTCTCCCCGAGGACCGCCGCTTCTGCCTGTATTGATCCACCCGCGTGTACCGCGCGATCGCCAGAACCCAAGGAATCAACGGCTCCCCAACCCGGTAGCTCCCCCTTGCCCGGTGTATCCGGAGCCAGCACTCCTGCAGCAGATCCTCCACTAGCGCCGCGTCCCGCGTCCACGCGTAGTAGTACCGCGCCAGCAACGGGTTCAAAAGGGCGACCAACTCATCCGCTGCCTCCCCATCGGCCCGCTGGTAGCCTTGCATCAGATCGACCAGACGCCTGGCTCGTTCCTCCTGCGCCTGCCTTCCCTCGTTCATCCCCGCGGCCGCCCCTCCCTCGTACTTCCTTCGAGTTTGATGCCGAACCGCTTCTGCGCGCAACCGGGATTCTCATAGGTACTGCGCTATAGTTCGCCGCAGCCACGGAATCGGTAACGTGCCGGCTCCGTTACGCCCTCGGGCCGCGGTATTGCCGTTTGCCCCTTAGCGGGAAGCGAACTCCACTTCGTCTACGCTTTGGCCCGGTTGCGGCACGCACGCACTACTCGCCGAGGTACGTAAAGATCCTGCATGTTGTAACATACGAACAGCGGAAAGCGCCTCTGCTACTTAGAAGCTCGATGCGGTTCATCCTTGTCACTCCCTTCACTCTCGCTGTGTGTCTGGCCCAGTCCCAGCCGCCGCCACCGTCTTTCGAAAAGACTGTCCAACCGATCCTCGCCAAAAGCTGTGCGCCCTGCCACAACGACAGCCTCTCCTCCGGGGGCGTCAACATTGGGGCCTTCTCCCACCCCGCCTCCCTCACCGAAAGGCGCGACGAATGGGAACGCCTCCTTGCCAAAGTGAAGTCCGGCGAGATGCCCCCCAAAGGCACCCCGCGTCCCGATCCCGCCCAACTCAAATCCCTGCTCGACTATACCCAAAGCGAATTCGAAAAGGCCGACCGCAGCGTCAAAGCCGACCCTGGGCGCGTCACCGCCAAGCGCCTCAATCGTAACGAGTATTCCAATACGGTCCGCGACCTTCTCGGCGTCGATTTCCGCGCCGAAAAAGACTTCCCCACCGACGACAGCGGCCACGGCTTCGATAACATCGGTGATGTCCTCACCATCTCGCCAATCCTGATGGAGAAGTACCTCGACGCCGCCGAAGAAATCGCCTCCCGCGCCATTGGCGCCAATCCCCTCCCCAAGAAGCCCCTCGAGTTCGAGTACCACGCCAAAGAGAAGAAGATCCGCCGCCCGAACTTCTCCACGATCGAAGCCACGCACCGGGTGGAGTTCGAAGGCGAATACATCATCCGCATCGGCCTGCCCGGCGAGCGCGCCAAAGACGCCGCCCCGGTCACCTTGGCCTTCTACATGGATGGCAAGCTCCTCCATTCGCAGCCGGTGGAAACGAAGCCCTCAGGCTTGGTCTATTTCAATCCGTACTCGGTGGAAGAATTCCGTCTCACGCTGCCGGAAGGCGACCACACCTTCCGCGCCGCCTTCCTCAACGACGAATTCATCAAGACCATCAAGACGGCCAAGGAAGCCTACAGCAGCAAGGCGAACAAGTACCTCGAGTCCATCACCTTCGTCGGCCCCTTTGCCACCAAAACCGAACGCCCTAGCCGCAAGAAGATCCTCATCTGCGACCCCAACTCCGGCGCCGCCTGCGTCGACCGCATCCTCTCCACTCTCGCGCGCCGCGCCTATCGCCGCCCGGTCACCAAAGCCGACGTCGCCGCCCTCACCCGCTTTGTCACCCTCGCCAAGTCGGAAGGCAAAACCACCGAACAGGGCATCCAACTCGCCATCCAGGCCATGCTCGTCTCCCCGCACTTCCTGTTCCGCATCGAGCATGACCCCATTGTTGCCGTCCACCAGATCTCCGATCTCGAACTGGCTTCCCGCCTCAGCTACTTCCTCTGGTCGTCGATGCCCGATGAGCAACTTCTGGCGCTAGCCGAAGCGAAGAAACTTCGGACCCCCGGCACGCTCGACGCGCAGGTCAAGCGCCTGCTCGCCGACGACCGTTCCGCCGCCCTCGCCGCCAACTTCGCGGGACAGTGGCTGGAAACCCGTAATCTTGACAGCGTCAAGCCCGATCCGCAGAAATTCCCCGATTGGGGGCCGGATCTGCGCGACGCCATGAAGACCGAAACGCGCCTCTTCTTTGAAGCGATGCTGCGCGAGAACCGCCCCATGGACGAGTTCCTGGACGCGAAGTTCACCTTCCTCAATGACCGCCTGGCCGCGCACTACGGCATCGAAGGCGTGCAGGGCCCCGAGTTCCGTCGCGTCGAACTCACCACCGCGCAGCGCGGCGGCATTCTCGCCCATGCCAGCGTGCTCACCGTATCCAGTTATCCCACCCGCACGTCGCCGGTTATCCGCGGCAAGTACGTGCTCCAGAACATCCTCGGCGCACCACCTCCCGCGCCGCCTCCCAACGTCCCCCAACTCGACGAAGAGGCCGTCGGCAGCGCCGGCTCGCTTCGCCAGCAGCTCGAAAAGCATCGCAGCAACGCCGTCTGCGCCTCCTGCCATAGCCGTATGGATGTGCTCGGCTTTGGCCTGGAGAATTACGACGCCATCGGCCGCTGGCGCACCAAGGACGGCAATTTCGACATCGACCCCTCCGGTACCTTCCCCAACGGCCGGAGCTTCCAGGATGCGGCGGAAATGCGCACTGCCCTCAAAGCCGACCTGCCCGAGTTCGCCCGCTGCATCACCGAGAAGATGCTCACCTACGCCCTCGGCCGCGGCCTGGAGCGCTATGATCGGAGAACCGTCGCCGATATTTTGAAGAAGATCTCAGGGGATGGCTACCGGTTCCAAACCCTGGTATTTGAAATTGTCCGGAGCCTGCCCTTCCAGAACCGCAGGCCCGAAGTCCAAACCAAACTGCCCGTGACCACGAAATCGAAGGAGATTGCGGCTCGATGATTACCCGGAAAGCTCTTCATCGGAGAACGTTCCTGCGCGGGGTGGGCGCCACCGTGGCCCTCCCGTTCCTGGATGCCATGACCCCGGCCTTTGCCTCCAGCACCGTCAAAGCGCCGGTTCGCATGGGCTTTGTCTATGTGCCCAACGGCATCGACATGAAGAACTGGACGCCCGCCCAGGACGGGCCGCTGGGCGAGATGCCGCGCATCCTCAAGCCGCTCGAGCCATTTAAGAAAGACATCACCGTCCTCAGCAATCTTACCCATAACAACGGCCGCGCCCTCCTTGATGGCGCAGGCGACCATGGCCGTTGCTGCGGCTCCTATCTCACCGGCGTCCAGCCCCGTAAGTCCGCCGTCGACATCAAGTGCGGTATCTCCTGCGACCAGATTGTCGCCAACAAGATCGGCAGCCAGACGCGCTTCCCCTCGCTCGAAGTGGGTTTGGAAGACGCCCGCCAGGCCGGCGACTGCGATTCCGGCTACTCCTGCGCCTACACCAATAACCTCGCCTGGCGCAGCGAAACGCAGCCCCTGCCCCCCATCCTCGACCCCCGCGCGATGTTCGAGCGCCTCTTCGGCAAAGGCGCCAACCTCAGTCCGGAAGAGCGCGCCGTTCAGTCCAAGTTCCGCCGCAGCATCCTCGACTTCGTTTCCAGCGATACTAAGAAGCTCCAGTCGAATCTCGGTCCTACGGACCGCCGCAAGCTTGACGAGTATCTGTCCTCCATCCGCGAAATCGAGCGCCAGATCGAGAAGGCCGAAAAGGACAACGCCCAGATCGACCCGAAGATGGACAAGCCCTACGGCGTCCCGGCCGACTTCGCCGAGCACTTCAAGCTGATGAGCGACATGATCACGGTCGCGTTCCAGGCCGACCTCACGCGCGTCCTCACCTTTCTGGTCACCCGCGAAGGCACCTCCCGCGCCTACCGTGAAATCGGCATCTCCGACGGCCACCACCCGCTCACGCACCATATGAACAAGGGCGATCTGATCGAGAAGGTTACTCAGATCAATACCTATCACATCACCCAGTTCGCCGGTTGGATCGAGAAACTGAAGTCGATTAAGGAAGGCGACCGCAGCCTGCTCGACAATTGCATGCTGGTCTATGGCGCCGGCCTGTCCGACGGCAACCGCCACACCCATGAGGACCTGCCCACCATGATCGCCGGGTCTGGCGGCGGCTTCATTAAGACCGGGCGCCGCGTCACCTACCGCCGCGAGACGCCGATGTCTAATCTCTTCCTGACCATGATGGATCGCATGGGCGTGGAAGTAGATCACTTCGGGGACGCTTCCGGCCGCCTCAACGGCCTGGATCTTGGCTGATGCAATTTCCAACCACCGGCAAGCCTTCGCTTGGCGTCATCTACGATTCCAGCCTCGGCACGAATGCTGATGAGAGTCTTACGCTTGCTCTGCTTTATGGGCTCGATGGCAAGAACGATTGCCGCGTGATCGCCCTCAGCACCACCCGCGACAACCTCAATGGCGCGAAGCTTTGTGATGTCATCGGCCGCTTCCTGGCGGGCCGCATCAGTGGCTTCTTCGGCAATATCAGCCGCGCCCTGCCCGTCGGGATGTCCGTCGAAGGCAGGCTCAAGGAAGACACGCCCATTATCACGAAGGTGCTGGCTCGCCCCGAGTTCAAATCGGACATCGCCCACCTGAACGACACCGCCGAAGTGGCCCCGCTCCTGCGCAACGCCCTCACCGCGCAGGAGGACCAGAACGCGGCTGTCGTCCTCAACGGGCCCGCCACGAACATGGCGGCGCTGATGGCACTCCCCGGTGCCGTCGACTGGATCAAATCGAAAGTGCGCCACCTCGCGGTTGCCATCCCCGATGCCGCCCTCGCCGTCGATCCGGCCGCCGCCCGCAAACTGTTCGCCGAATGGCCCACGCCCATCTTTCTCGCCGATCAGGCGGTGGGCGAGGCTCTGCGCTACCCGGCGGCCAGTATCGAAAAGGACTTCGCCTGGGCAACGCCCGCCCATCCCGTAGTCGAGGTGTATAAAGCCGCTGGCACGATGCCCTACGACGCTCCCGCCCCTGGCATGGCCGCCGCCCTCCACGCCGTCCACCCGGACAAGGGCTACTTCCACCTCTCCGATCCCGGCACCTTCACCGTTGACCCTTCCGGCAAACTGAGCTTCCAGCCGTCCGCCGATGGCCGTCACCGCCGCATCCTACCCAACGATGCGAAGCGCGACGAGGTCCTCGCCCTCTACACCCAGATGGCCA
This sequence comes from uncultured Candidatus Solibacter sp., assembly GCA_964385495.1. Taxonomy (GTDB): domain Bacteria; phylum Acidobacteriota; class Terriglobia; order Bryobacterales; family Bryobacteraceae; genus CADEFT01. The sequence continues at coordinate 24,332 of CAYLPH010000016.1, read as the reverse complement.
GCGCCAAACCGGTGCAGCGCACCTTCCGCCGCCGCTCCGAACAGCAGCAGGAACAGCAACAGCAAAAGAAGAACGCCCCGCCTCCCAAACCCGAGTCCAAGTAAGTTTACACTTGGTGGCCGAACCAATCGCCTCTCCACGCGTATTACTCGCATAACCGCCGCGGCACACGGCCCGATTGCCCGCCGGTTTCTGGGAGGTGACCAATGCTTGCTCTATTTACGTTTGCCTTGCTGGCCTTCGCCGCGCCCCATGCCGATGTGGTGGAACAACAGATCAACGACGCCAACCGGTTGTTACACCAGGGCCAGTTCCAAAAGGCAGAGTCTTCCTACAAGGAGATCCTCGACTCGCTCCAGCACCTTCCCGAAGATAGCTTTCTGCGCGCCAAAGTAACCAATAATCTCGGAGCGGTCTATTACCAGATGGGCCGTCTGGATGATGCCGAGGCGCAGTACCGTGCGGCACTCCCCGTCTATGAGCGGCTGCAGGGTTATGCCCGCCTCAGCTATGCGTCCGTTCTGAATAACTTCGCCGAAGTCCAGCGCCTGCGCGGTAACTTCTCCGAAGCCGAATCCATTTACCGCAATGCGATCCAGGTGCGCCGTAACATCGCTCCCGACAATCACGAAACCGCTGCGCCGATCAATAACCTCGCGGTACTGCTCAATCTCCAAAGCCGGCCTAAGGAAGCCGAAGCCCTGGCCCGCGAAGCGCTCGCGCTCTGGGAAAAGCAGGGCGGGGAATCGGTGGGCGTCGCCGCTGCCTGTAATACCCTGGGCGAGTCGCTGCGCATCCAGGGCCGCTACGATGAAGCCGCCGTCTGCCACCGCCGTGCCGTCGCCATCCGCGCCCGCGTGCTGCCGCCCGATCATCCCGAAATCGCCTCCGGTATTAGTAACCTTGGCTCCATCCTCTTCCAGCAGGGTAAGTATGCCGAAGCCGAACGGCACTATCTGCAGGCTCTCGACATCCGCCGCAACGCCTTTAGCGGTAAACACCCCGGCGTTGCCTTTCTGTTGAATAACCTCGGCACCGCGCAGCAGTTACAAGGCCGTACCATCGAGGCGGAAAACAGCTATCGCGAAGCCATTGAGATACTAGAAGAGGTGGGCGCCTCCGGTAACACGGACTATGCCAAGGCCGTCGAGAACCTGGCCAGCCTATTTTTAAGCCAGGAGAAGGCCAACGCCGCCGAAACCCTCTTCCTACGCGCCCTCCGCGTTCGTGAGAAGGCTCTTGGCAGCCGCAATCCCGCCCTTGCCGAGACCTATGATCTGCTCGGCAACTTCTATTCCAGGCTCAACCGCTTCACGGAAGCCGAACGCTACTACAAGCGAGCCCTCGACGCCCGCGAGCGCATCCTCGGACCCCAATCCGTCGAGGTCGCCCAATCCCTCCAGCGCCTGGCCACCTTCTACGCCGCCCAGCACCGCGACGTGAAAGCCACCGAGTTCCGCAAGCGCGCCAACGGCATCCTCCGAACCCAACTAGACAAGTAATGCAGACCTCCAGGTCTGCGCGAGACGTCCACGTCTCGCCCCTCCGTTGCTCCCGCGCCCGAACTCAATCTCGCGCAGAGCACGCAAAGCCCGCAAAGAAGACAAGTGGGGGCAGACCTCCACATCTCGCCTTCGTCCGTTGCTCTCTGCGCCTCGGCGGCTCCGCGCGAAACTTGTTCTAATCACGCGTAGAACCCAGAGATTCCAGAGAAGACCAGCTCAACTAACGCCTCCCATCCGCGCCAGCAGCGTCTCATAAGCGCCGCCAAACTCTATCCGCGTGATATCCGTAATCTCGTAATGTTCCTGTCGCGCTTCCCAATCCCCAGCTGGCGAGATTGGCAGAATGGTCACACGTCGCCGCGTCACGCGCTCCACTTTGCCGACAAAGCAGACGTTGCGATTCAACCGTTCCTGGTGGATCGTGATGAGCGGGACCCAGAGCAAATCCGCAGGCGAGAAACTCTTCCGCCTTTCCCCCCACCCTACACCGTCTCCCAATACCCCGGATCCGCCATCTTCTTCGCCTCCACCCATTGCTCCGCCGTGATCCGTTCGCTCAGCAGCAGCATGTTCTCATCCGCCGAACGCTCCGTCTCCGCCAGCAACTTCGCAATCGGCTCATAACTATCGAATCCCGGCGAAATGTCGATCAGCAGCGAACAATACAACGTCAACACCCCCGCCGAGATCATCCCCCGCTCCCGCGCCCGCTTCACGCCAATCCGTACCCGCCGCTCCAACTCCCGGTCGTCGATCTTCTTCACACCCTCGGTATTCGTCAGCCGCAGGTGGCTCACAATCTCCCGATGCAGTTCGCGCTCGGTGCCCTGCTCGATCGCCTCCAACTGCGCGTTACGGATCACAAAGCGCCCCGTCTCCACAGAACTCATGACGGCTGACTCCATTCGTGCTCGCGCATCGCTTGCAGCATGATCCCCGCCTCGCGCCCCGCCACCGGATCGGACTTCTCCATCTTCATCAGCGGCTGCTCAAACTCGCGCCAATGCACATACGGCGCCGCCTCCATCGCCGCGATTTTCACATTCCGATCCGGGTGCTGCAGACCCGCCTGGAAGATCCGGAAATAGTTCGCATCATACTGCTTCGGAGCCCCCACCGCCGCCTTATGCAGCGCGTCCCGCCACTGCTCGGGGGTCTGCGCCATCGCCGCCAACGCTACCAACTCGTCCTGCGTGTAGGTGTTGACAATCTCCCGAAGTTCCCGCTCCGCCTCTTCAATATCCACGGCCCGCACTTCGATATAACGCACGTCGATGCGGTCGTCCTCGACATACACATAGGCGATCTGCTCATCCCCGGTAGCCCACTGCTTCTGATAAGGCTCCTCGTCGGTGGCCATCACTTCCTTCCGCAACACCCATCCATGCTGCTGCGCGGCCATATCCAAATCCAGCCGCCGCACCCAATCCTTCAATACCAATTGCCGCCGTTGAAAAATCGACATCCGAGCTTCTCCTGTCCGGCTCATCCCTTACTGTATCGGAACCCCATAGGTATTCTCGGCCAGCTTGGCCAAGGCCTTGGGGACATCCTTCGGCTTGATCTTGTTCTGCTTCGCCCACGCCTCCAGCAACGCCGTTTCCCGCGCCTCCATCTCCGCAATCTCGTCCGGCGCTCCCTTCGGACCCGGATAGCGGTTGTCCTCGTACAAACTGCGGCTGGCCGGCACCGCGCCCTTGAACGACATCGGAAACAGGCCGCCGCCCTTCGATGGCTTGCTCGCGTCAAAGCTGCTGTCGTTCAGGAAAGTTTCAAACGACATATCGGGGTTCTTCTTAATCATGTCCAGCATGATCGGCGCGGTCAGCAGCGTCGCCGGATTGCGTCCGCTCTCGGTGCCGAACAGCAGCCAGGTCATGCGCGCCACGAACTTCTCGTAGGCTTCGTCCTGTTGCGACAGCGGCTTATTCTGCAGCGCATTCTGGATATCCGCGGCCACCTGGGCATCGTCGATACCCAGGTTGTCCTTGTACTTGTCGATCACGCCCACCAGGTGCGGGTAACTGCCGCCACGCCCGAACGCCACCATCTCACTGGCCGCGCCGCTTTCGGTGATGTTGTAGCTCACCGTCACCGGCTTGCCTCCGATGTGTACCTTCACCTGCATCTTGTCCGGATTCGCCAGATCCTCAATCACGTCCTGGAACTGGCTGATCGCACGCGGATACTGAATCGGCGCAAACAACTCGGTTTCGAAGTTCGGCTTCACTTGGCGCTGGAAGGCTTTCAAAGGATCGCTGCGCTTCACGTTGTCGTTCGGCGCCGTGTACTGCACGCGCGTCTCGGCCACCTGCCTGCTATTCATCAACGCCTGCGCGGTGATGTACAGGCTGGTCCGCATCGGACAAACAAAGGTTGCCATGTCCTCAGCCCTTCCCGCCTTCGGACTTCAAGCGCAAAGCCGCGTAATGGGCCAACGCGCGCTCGCGGGTCAACCCATGCTCGCGGCCGTCGTTCAGATACCGGCCCACCTTGGCCTGCAACTGCTCGTCGGAAAGTGTCCCCTTTTCGGCGGCCAGCTTCTGCACCGTCCGCGCATCGGCATCGCGGTTCACCTTCGCATCGAAAAAGTCCATCTGCTGGCGGCGAATCTCAATCGGAGCCGCCGCCGGTTGCCCTTGCTCGGCGCTGGCTTTCGTAACGCGGAAAGTCACTTCCTTTGGACCCGGCCCCGAGATTCCATACCCGCGCACCGGCCCATAGAATCGCCGTACGTCCTGCTCATTGCACTGGCCCAGGTACATCTCCAGCACGCGCGGATCGTAAAAGCGGAAGTAGAGGTTGTGTCCATCCGGGCCGCGCACCATCAACATGCTGCGAAAGTGCCGCGCCAGCGTCGCGCCGTCCGCCGGAGCCGCCACAAACACGCCCCACGGCTTGCCGGCCAGGGTCTGGTTGATCCAGGCCAGCAACTCGCCATCCAGGTGAAACAGGTACGGCGCTACTGCCGCCTTCTGCTGCTGCGCTTCTCCACGGAACAGGCAGTTGGCCCGCGCTTCCCCGATTTGCTGCACCTTCTCCGGCACGGTCGGCTCATTGCAGGCATCCACCACCGCCCAAAGGATGCCCTGCGCCGCCAGGCGTACCATCTCCTGTTCATGAGCAAGGCGCAACTCGACAAGTTCCGTTTCTGTGGTCATCGGGATTAGCGTGCCGCCCCCTATTGTACTGGGACGGCCCCTACTTGCACACGCGCGGAATTCGCCCTGGCTCCGTCATTCAGGCAAAGAAAAAGCCGCCACTCCGGGTAGGAATGGCGGCGGTAAGGGAAGAAACGCGGACAGGTCAGCGTGTAGAGAAATATCGTTGCGGGAGGCGGCTCACCCGGCCACCCGTCACCGCAGGGCGACCGGCGCATCGCGCTGCTTAGGCGCGGCCAGGTACCCGATTATCCGGTCATTGCGCACTTCGTTCACCACAATCTCGTAAGGCGTCCGTGTGCCGCTAACATAAAATTGCACCGGCTCATTCACGTTGCGATCCTTCTTCTGCACCTTACGATCGTCGGCAATCAGGTCGATGGTGAAGCGATTGCGCTTGAGATCCGACTTCCGCAACTGCAGGGCAACATCGCCCACCCGCTGCGGTTCCTTTGATTTCGTCAGCGTAAACTCCAGGTAGTAACGTTCTCCCAAAGCCCGCAATGCCGCCAACTCCTTGGCGTTGGTGGCGATCAGCCCGCTTTGGACACCGAGGTCGCCGCGCACCGAGCGCAGTTCCTGCAACGTACGGTCCAGGTCCGTCTTCGACTGCGACACTTCTTGGCGCACTTGTGTCACGTCGCTCGCAATACCTCTCATTCGCGACGCGGTGTCCGTGCTGGTTTGGCTCATCTCCCCTAGTTGGGAAGACAACAGCCGGTGGCGCTCCATCTGCGCCTTCTGCTCTTCAGCCAATCGCGCCGCCCATTGATCGGAATACGACCTTGCATCGAGCGCGGCCTTCTCCTGCGCGGCGCCGGCGGCCCGGAACGAACGCGCGCCGGTCTCGGCAATCTGCTGCCGCAGGCTATCCATCGTCTTGCCGAGCTGCGCATCCCGCGCAATGTTCCCGGCCTGTGCCATACGCACCTCGGATCGAATCGAGGCCCGCAGGCGTACCAGTTCATCCTCGGTTCGCGCAGTGGTGGCCAGCAAGTACACGTTGCTAGCGCTCAGCGCAATGCCCAGCGCCCCCGCCGCGACCACCGGAGCCGTCCAGCGTACTGGCTTCGACGTTTCCGAAGCTCCTTGTTGCTGGTTCATGGCTCTCGCAATTCCTTTCCGGGGCTAGGATAAAACTCGAAGACAGGCAAGCTGCTGTTCAGCGGTTCAGGCTGTAGGCAACCTGCCTGCCTTTCTCCCCGTGCCTTCCTTAGTAGCAAGCCCGGTACCAAATCGGAAGTGCTTGAATTTCCATGCGCCCATGCCCCGCTGCCCGCACGTACCCTGAAAACATTGCAGACTACGTTTGTCGAGCCGGGAAGAATTACAAGCCTGGCCCAAGTTGCCGGATCGCGTAAAGGTGCCGGTGCCCACGCACCAGCAGCAAATCTCCCGAAATCGCCGGCGTCGCCATCAGGATCTCCGGCACTTTGTTCTGTGCCAGAACTTCAAACTGCGCGCCGGCTTTGATTACATAAACGTCGCCGTCTTCGCTGGCCAGGTACAGACGCCCATCGGCAGCCACCGGGGCCGCCGCATACGATCCGCCCATCCCGACCCTCTGTTGATAGACGCGCGAACCTGTCTTCGCGTCATAGGCAGTTAGGATCCCATTGTTACTGAGCGTGTAAAGATGATCGCCCACCACAATCGGAGAGGGCAGATACACACCCCCGCGCGAATAGCTCCAGGCAATCGCATCGCTCGAGGTGCTGCCTGCCTTCAACGTGAGGTCTCCCCGCGATCCCTGCTTAATCGCGTAGACCGGCTGCACCGGCGGATATCCCGCCGTCACGTAGATCAGCCCGTTCGCCGCCACCGGTGTGGTACATACCACTTCCGAATTCGGGCCCAGCGTCCATAACTCCTTGCCCGTATCGGCATCATAGCCGCGAATCCCCTTCGATCCGTTCGTCACCACCTCCGCGCCATCCTTGCCAGTCACCAGCGTAGGCGTACCCCACGTCGGAATCTCCTTGCGTGCCGTCCGCCACAACTCCTTGCCGCTGTCCAGATCGAACGCCGCTACAAACGAGTCCTTCTGCCGGTCGCACTGCACAATCACGCTGTTCTTATGAAGGATGGGTGAACTGGCCGCGCCCCACTCCGACTCCGGATCGAAGAACCAGCCTGCGTTCTGCAAGCCCAGGTCTTTCTTCCAAAGCAGTTTGCCCGCGGTGCTATACGCATACAGCCCTTCCGACCCAAAGTACGCCACCACTACCTTGCCATTCGTGGCCGGGCTCGGGCTGGCCTGGGACGACTTCGGATGCCGCTTCGTCTTTGGCAGGCCGGAAACAGCCGTCTGCTCCCACAGCACCTTCCCATTGCTTTTATCCAGCGCCATCACCTTCCAGGAATGCGCGCTCTTGTCGTTGACGGAATCGGTATCACCGTACAAGCCCGTACGGAACGTCTGGTTCGCATCGGTTCCTACCGCCGTCACGACATAGATACGGTCCCCCCAAACCACCGGGGAAGCCACCGAAAGGCCGGGAATCGCCGTCTTCCATGCAACGTTCGTACCCTTCTCCACATCCCACTGCAGCGGCGGTTTCCCTTCACCAACGCCCCCGCCGTTCGGTCCGCGAAACTGCGGCCAGTTCTGCGCAAAGGCACTCGCCACCGTCAGAAACATCAAAGCTAAAAATTGTTTGCGCATCACTTCACCTTGTTGAACGTGTATGTTCCCGGACCCTGCTTCAACGTCAGCGTATCGGCCGCCGGAAACTCGAACTCCGCCCCCACCGATTGCAGCACGAACAGCTTCTCGCTCTTCGGACGCGGCGTGAACTCGGGCTGCCCCGTCACTTGCCCAACCAGCTTGCCATCCTTCACCCAAAACTTGATCTCCACCGGGATCTGCGCCGACTTGTACGTTCCCGCATAGGAGTCCAGAATCTTGCCGTCGATCGTCATCGGCGGCTCGGGCGGCTTTGCCCCCGCCTTCTGCAGGCTCGCCGCCACCACGTCGCGCTTCATATCGATGGCGACCGCCAGCGCGCGGTCCAGCACATCCTGCGATGGCTTGGTCGCCAGCGCCGCATCCAGCGTGTCCTTATCCGCGAACAGCACCGCGCTCCGTAAATGCTGCGATGCCAGGCTTGGTTCCTTCGCCCATAGCGCCCGCACCGTCTCATAGTGCCGCCGCTGCAGCGCCATATCGATCATGCCCATCTTGTAAAAGGTGTCCCGAACATCGGTCTTGGCGCCCTTCTCCAGCAGCAGCTTCGCCACCTCCGTCTTGCCTTGCATCACGCTCAGGAACAGAGGCGTTTGTCCATATGACGTTTTGGTTTCGAGATCGGCGCCGTCCTTTAATAGCGCCTCCACGGCGGCCACATCACCCGACCGCGCCGCCGCCAAAAGATCCTCATTCTTGTCCGCCAGCGCCAACAGTGGCACAACCAGCAGACACAGGATGCATTTCATAGATAGCTCCTCATTCGCTTTACTACGCATAGCAACGGTGGGAAGTTCGCCCCAGGAAACGGCGGGAATACTTTCGTTTGCAGGCCTTCGGATTCTACAATGGATGAGTCGGCATACATTATGGCAAAACGCGGCGCCGAGGGGCGTCCACCCAGGGTGACGATTCAGGATGTGGCCCGCCTGGCCGACGTCTCCGTCGCCACCGTATCGGCAGTTATCAACGGCAACGTGCCGGTCAGCGAAAAGCGCACCGAACGCGTGCGCTCCGCCATGGCCGCTCTCCGCTACCAGCCCGATGAGCGCGCCCGCACCCTGCGTACCGGTCGTAGCCGCATGCTCGGACTCGTCATCCCCGACGTCACCAATCCCTTCTATCCCGAAATGCTCCGCGAGATCGAGCACGCCGCCCGCGTCCGCGACCATTCCGTCCTCCTCTGCGACAGCAATAACGACCCCGACCAGGAGCGCCGCCACCTCGAAGCCCTCTACGCCCGCCGCGTCGATGGAGCCCTGGTCGCCTGCGTCGATTCGAAAGTCTCCTATGACTGGCTCGATCCGCTCGGCTTCCCCGTCGTCTTCTTCGAGCGCTATCCCTTCAGCGGCCGCTACCAGGCCATCTCCACCGATCACCGCGCCGCCTCCTATCACGCCACCAAGCATCTGATCCAGTTCGGGCACCGGCGCATCGCGTTCTTCCTCACCAATCCCGATCTCTCCAGCAGTTCCGAACGCACCGCCGGCTACCAGGCAGCCTTCGCCGATTCCGGCCTCGCCATGCCGCCCGGCATGCTCATCGCGCACGTGGAAGGCGCGCAGGGCGGCTACAACGCCATGCGCCGCCTATGCGCCACTCCCGATAGAACGCCTACCGCGCTGCTCTGCACTAACAGTGTCCTGCTGCTCGGAGCCGCCCGCGCCGCCCGCGAGTGCGGCCTCCAGTGTCCCCGCGATATCAGTCTGATCTGCTTCGATAATCCCATCTGGACCGAGCACTTCCCGCCCGCCATCACCACCCTCGCCCAGCCCAAGGGCGAGATCGCCCGCCGCGCCCTGGAGCTATTGCTGGCACACATCGACAAGAAGGCCCCCACACTGGAAGAAAGCACCATCGAATGGCTCAGGGATGAACTCGTGGTCCGCGAGTCTACCGGCCCCGCGCCTGCCGGATGATCTCCTCTTCCCTTACTTCCAACCCCAACCCTGGGCCATCCGGCACGTACAGGTATCCATTCTCAAAACGCAATGAGCCCGTGAACATGCGCTCCAGATTCAACTCCGGACGCATTCCCGAGAACTCCTGCAGCCGCGCGGCATTGGAAATCGAGGCAACCAGGTGAAGGCTCGCCGCCGTCGCCAGCGTCGGCCGCGTATTGTGCACCATAACCTCCTTCTCGAAGGCCTGCGCCATGGCGCATACCTTCCGGCACTCCGAGATGCCCGCGCACTTGATTACATCCACGTTTAAGCAATCCGGGTTGCCTACCGTTATCAAATCGCGAAACTGCCACTTGTTGTACTCGTGTTCTCCCGCGTTCACATCGCAAGGCAGCGCTTCCACCACTTGCCGCAATCCCGGATAATCGTGGTTCGATACCGGCTCTTCAATCACCTGCACATTGAAGTGCTCGTACAACTTCAGCCCCAGTTCGATCGCTTTACCCGCCGTGTAGCCGTTGTTGAGGTCCACGAACAGGCCGGTCTTGTCCCCAATGGCCGCCCGCACCGCCTTGATGCAGTCGAACGTGAAGGCGAACGGCGGATTCTTGTGCAACTCCCGGATTTGCATCCGCGCCTTCACGGCCGTATAGCCCTGCGCCACAAACTCCGCGCCTTCTCTTGCCATCTCCTCCGGCGTCTTGAAGCCGTTCTTCTTGCGCCTGCCGTAACTGCCGTATACGGCGACCTTCTCCACGCCCGAGCCGCCTAGTAACTTCCAAACCGGCAGCCCCAGTAGCCGCCCTTTCAGATCCCATAGCGCGTTGTCGACCCCCGCCACGGACCCCGGCAGCAACCCCGTGGTGCCCGCTTCCATCCCTTCAAAGTACATGCGATGCCAGATTCGCTCGCTTTCGAATGGATCGCGTCCGATCGCCTCCTTACGGCAGATCTTCTCTACCGTGGCCGCCACCAGTTCGGGATAGTCGTGATCGGCTTCGCCCCATCCCGAAACCCCGGCATCGGTTTCGATCTTCACGTACGTCGCCTGCGGCAGCGCAAACGCCTTCACCGCGGTGATCTTCGTACGGGGCGGTTTGGGCGGTGTACTTTGTGCGGCTGCCGGTGTGGTTAACAGGGCAGGGCCGAGGGCAAGCAACTCACGTCGCGATACGCGCATACTCTCAGCATAGGCGGAACACGCCGTCTGAATCCCAGTGCTCGAATTCCCCCGCGCTCACCGCACTGGATCCGTCTTCAACACCACCCGGATCAGATTCTTCCCATCCGGCACCGCGTCCCCCGGCGCCACATATCGCCCCGTCCGCCCTTCAATATCCACCACCACCGTATGCAGATCCGCCGCCTTGCAATCCCCCGCGCACGCAATCCGCTCAATCCGCACCTGCCCGTTATTGATCCCGGTAAACGCGCCCGCCGCGATCCGCCCGCCCACCAGATCCGGCGGCATCTTCGTCTTCAACTCCACCCGGAAATACTCCGACGGACTATCCCCCAGATAGATCGTATCGTGCGTCTCCCGGTTCACCCGCGCAAACCGCACCGCCCCCGCCTTCACCGCCGGACGCCTCGCCGCCGCGAAGGTCTTATGCCCGAACAGCACCTCGCCCCCATCCGTCAGATAAACGTACACCGTATTCCAGGCCGGATGATCGTGTTCGGGAATCTTGTCGCCGGGCTGATACGTTACCCGCGACAACCGCACATACTCGTTCTCAAACTCCAGCTTGTAATTGCGGGGAGCCAGGCGATAAGGATCCTGCGCCAACAACGCCAGCCCCCCCATCCCAACCAGCAGCAGCGCGGCCCGCGCCCCACCCATTACCGCGCCGCCATCACCTTTGGCGTCGACAGATATCCCACAATCACGTCCTTCTTCACTTCATTCACCACCAGCTCATACGGCTGCCGTGCCTTCGACGTGTAGAACTGCACCGGCTCGTTAATCGTCTTGTCCTTCTTCTCGGTCTTCTTATCGTCCGCGTAAACTTCAATGGTGTAGCGGTTGCGCTTCTGGTCCACCCGCTTCAACAACACGGCCACATCGCCCACCTTCACCGGCTGCTTCGTCTTGCCCAAATTGAACTCGAAGTAGTTGCGTTCCCCCAAGGCCCGCAGCGAGGCCAGCTCCTTAGAGTTGGTCGCAATCAGACCGCTCTGCAACCCCAAATCGCCGGTGACGCGCTTCAAATCCGTGATCGTCTTCTCGATCTCCGTCTTGGCCCCCTTCACCTCTTCCTTCACCGCGCCCACTTCCGTGTTCACCGCCGCGATCTTCTCCTGCGTCGTCACGGTCTCTTTCTTGACTTCGCCGATCTCCGTCCGCAGCGCCGCCTGCACCTGCGCCGCCTTCTTCTGTTCCTCGATGATCCGCTTGTTGATCTCCGTCACCTTCGACTCGGCATCGGTCTTGGCCTGGCCCACCGCCATCGCCGCCTGCCGCCGCGCCGTCTCCAACTCATCGCGCAGGCTCTCCACCGTGCGCCGCTGCGTCTGCGCCGTCACCGAACTCGCTTCCCGTAGCGTCGCGATCTCCCCCTGCAGGTTCTCCCGCATCTTGCCCATGTCCTGCTTGACATGGTCTAACTGCAAAAATAACCATACATTCGCCGCCAGCAATGCCAGCACCGCGCCAAACAGAATGGCGATCTTCACGTTCGAACCGCCCGAGGAGGGCTGGGGGTGAAGGTACGTGGTCGGGTTTTCGGACATGTGCACTCCTTAAACGGTCAGGGTAAGGTTCAACACCCTATCTTAGTCGATCCAGACGCAAGGCTTCACGCCCGCGTTTCCTTCTTCTGCAGCTTCGGTTTCGCGAACTCCAAATATTCCTGCTTCGGAATCCCCGGCTCAAAACAGCGCCTACAACGGGCTTCATACATCCCCGCCGCCCCCACCAAGATCAATTCATCGCTCTCCAACAGCCGCTGCGTATGCTTGGCCGGATTGCCGCACCGCACGCAGATCGCCAGCGTCTTCGTAATCGACTCCGCCAGACACAACAATTGATCCATCGGCTTGAACGGGCGGCCCATGTAATCCGTGTCCAACCCCGCCACCAGCACCTGCTTGCCCGCATCAGCCAGCCGCTGCAGCACCGGCAGCAATCCCTCTCCAAAGAAGTGCGCCTCGTCCACCCCCACCACCTGCGTCCGCCAGTCAAAGCGCTCCAGGATCTCCGCCGCCGTCGACACACTCTCCGCCTGCAACCGCTGATCCGCGTGAGAAACAATCTCATCGTCCGAATAACGATCGTCGATCACCGGCTTGAACACCTGCACCCGCTTGCGCGCAATCTTGGCCCGCCGCAGCCGCCGAATCAGTTCCTCGCTCTTGCCCGAGAACATCGGCCCACAAATAGCCTCGATCCATCCCGTGGATCCGGTTACAATCTCCACCGGGGCAGTGTAGCACCAACTTATGCGATCCATCCATCCCGAACGCCTGGACTCCGCCACCGCCGAAGATGCCGCGGCCAACCTCGCCGACCTCCGCCGCATCAACCGCTACCTCGGCGGCCACACCACCCTCCTCCGCGCCGTCGCCCGCCTCTACGCACCCTCCGATTCCTTCTCCGTCCTCGATCTCGGAGCCGCTAGCGGCGACATGGGCCAGGCCCTCCAACGCCGCTTCCCCCGCGCCCGCGTCGTCGCCCTCGATGCCAGCGAACGCCACCTCACCCAGGGCCGCGGCCGCCGCGTCGTCGCCGATGCCTTCCGCCTTCCCGTCGCTCCCCAACAATTCGACCTCGTCATGTGCAGCCTCTTCCTCCATCACTTCCCCAACGAGCAGATCACCCAGCTCCTCACCAGCATGCGCTCCCTCGCCCGCCGCGCCATTATCGTCACCGACCTCGAACGCCACCCTCTCGCCCGCCTTTTCCTCCCCGCCACCCGTTGGCTCTTCCGCTGGCATGCCATCACCCTCCACGATGGCCCCGTCTCCGTCCAGGCCGGCTTCCTCCCCCAGGAACTGCTCGCCCTCGCCAATGCCGCCGGTTTACGCAACGCCGCCGTGCGCCGCCACGTCCCTTGGTTTCGGCTGTCTCTCGTCTGGGAAAATCCGCGGCCGGATGTTATCCTCTCGTAGAACATGAAGAAGTACCTTCTGCTCGTTCTGGTCCTGGCGGCGCTCTGTCTGCGCTTCTATCCGCCGGCGCGCCTGTCGGCCTGGGTCCTCATCGGACGCAACCAGTCCTGCCCCCTGCCCAACGCCGCCCGCGCCGATCTCGAACTCAAAGAGCAAATCGCCAAAAAGGACGAAATCCTCCACGCCAGCCGCCTCAAGCAGAAGGATCCCAAAGGCTTCCGCCTCTACTCCACGCCCGATGGCGACTACTGGGTTCCCGAAGGCAGCGAGTACTCGCTTCCCTACAACCTCGCCGAGCAGGCCCGCGACATCTACGGCCGCGATGGCAATGGCGTCAAAGCCGGCGACATCGTCCTCGATTGCGGAGCCAACGTCGGCACCTTCGTCCGCTACTGCCTCAAACGCGGCGCCAAAAAGATCATCGCCATCGAGCCCGCCCCCGAGAACATCGAAGTCCTCCGCCGCAATTTCGTCAAGGAAATAGAAGAAGGCCGCGTCGTCGTTTACCCCAAGGGCGTCTGGGACAAAGACGACTTCCTCGAACTCCACACCGACCCCCACAACTCGGCCGCCGACAGCTTCGTCATCGAAAAGAAGGACTGGGGCGTTGTCGAGAAGGTGCCGCTCACCACCATCGATAAGCTCGTGCCCGAACTCCAACTCGACAAAGTCGACTTCATCAAGATGGACATCGAAGGCGCCGAACCCAATGCCTTGCAGGGCGCCGTCGAAACTATTCGCAAACACCAGCCGCGCATGGCCATCTCCGTCTATCACCAGCCCGACCATCCCAAGCGCATTCCCGAACTCGTCAAACAGGCGCTCGGCAAGTACCAGACCGGCTGCGGCCCCTGCGCCGAAGTCTCCTTCGGCGTGCGCCCCGACATCCTCTATTTCCGTCCATGAACTGGCTGGCCGCCGCCTTCTTCCTCGCCAAAACCTATGCCGTCGAAGGGCTGGTGTTGGAAGTGCTTCCCGCCACCCAAACCATCGTCGTCTCCCACAAGGAGATCCCCGGCGTCATGCCCGCCATGGCCATGCCCGTCCGTGTTCGCGATGCCCGTGAACTCCACGGCCTCCGCCCCGGCGATAGCGTCCAGTTCCAACTCGTCGTCGAAAACGGCCACAGCAGCGCCCGCCGCCTCCGCGTCCGCAAGCCCGGGAATCAGATCGAACAGGATCGCCGCGTGGTGCCCCTCGCCGCACCCCAAGGGCAGGTGGCCCTCGGAGCTCAATTCCCCGATTTCACCCTCACCGCGCACGATGGCAAACCCTGGCGCCTCGGCAACGCCCGCGGCTCTCTCGTCGCCGTCCAGTTCCTCTACACCCGCTGCCCCATGCCCGAAGTCTGCCCGCGCCTCGCCGCCACCTTCGCCCGCGTCCAAAAACAATTCCCCCATGCGGATCTCCAACTCATCAGCATCACCCTCGATCCCCAGCACGACACTCCCGCCGTGCTGGCGCGCTATGCTACCTATTGGCGTTCCCAACCGGGTTGGAGCTTCCTCACCGGAAGCGTCGAGGATGTCCGCCGTGTCGCGGCCCGGTTCGGTATCGTCTACTGGCCGGAAGAGGGCGTGATCACTCACACGTCCACACTGGGATTTATTGACCGGCAGGGCCGCCTGGCCGCGCGCGTCGAAGGTCTAAACTTCACGGCGCGCCAACTGAGCGACCTCACCGGCAAGCTATTGGAGGAACCGAAGTGAAACGCATCGGCAAACTCGCGCTATTCGCGCTCGCCGGCACCCTGGCCGCTCCCGCCGCGCAGGACGCCAAAACAAAGAAGGGTGGCGATGTTTGTACGCCTCCGGCCAGCAAAGTGGCCCCGTCGCTCCCGGCCAAGCTGCTGCCGGGGCAGGGAACCGAGCACCTCCACTTCCCCATCACCACCAAGAGCCAGGAAGCCCAGCAGTTCTTCCTCCAGGGCGTCGCCCAGATGCATTCGTTCTGGGCCGTCGAGGCCGAACGTTCCTTCCTCCAGGCCGCCGCGCTCGATCCCGAAGCCCCCATGCCCTGGTGGGGCGTCGCCATGGTCGCCATGGGCGACTTCCGCCCCCGCTTCCAACTCGAGAACTACTCCAACCTCCGCCAAACCGAGATGGCCGTCCGCGTCGAAGAGGCCGCCCGTAAGGCCCAGGAACTCGCCGCCGTCCCCGGCAAGGCAACGGATATCGAGAAGCTCTACATCGCCTCCATCGTCGCCCGCCGCGACATCCGCTCCAAGGACCCAGATGCCGGCTACATCGCCGGTCTCCGCGACATCGTCGCCAAGCATCCTAAGGAAGTCGAGGCCAAGTCCTACCTCGCCCTCCACCTCATGCGCGGCTTCATACTGCCCGCCAAGACCCCGCGCGAAGGCTCTCTCGAAGCCGCCCAACTGCTCCGCGACATGATGGCCGAGTTCCCCAACCACCCCGGCGTCCACCATTACATCATTCATGGTTTTGAAGGCTCCACCTTCGCCAAGGACGCGTGGCACAGTTGCCGCCGCTACGCCGAACTGGTGCCCAACATCCCCCACGCCCTCCACATGCCCGGCCACATCTGGTCCCAGACCGGCAAGTGGGACGAAGCCGTGAAGTCCTTCTCCGAGGCGGCTGACAACGAACGCAAGTGGATCGGCCTGGACACGCTTTACTCCACCGGCCATCACGGCCACAACGTGCATTATCTGTCCACCTCGCTCAGCTATCGTGGCGACTTCGATGCCGCCGTCAAGGAAGCCCGCCACCTGCTCAGCTTCGAAGAGAATCCGCGCGAGAAGGCGACCCTCGACTACAACCGCACCGCCTACCGCCAGGGCTGGTTCGCCCTCCTCCGCGCGCTGGTCATGCACGAGAAGTGGGATCTGCTGCTCGACGGCACCACCCTCCCCGAATACAACAAGCCGCGCGAAGCCGCCTGGCGCCAGTGGGCCACCGGCACCGCCCACGCCGCCAAGGGCGACGCCAAGAAAGCCGCCGCCGCGCTCGCCAAGATGGAGGAGATCTTCGACCAGTATCAGGAACAGGTGCGACAAGCCGTACCCTCCGAACTCCGAGTGGCTAAACTCGAACTGAGCGGCCACATCGCCGCCGCCCGCGGCAACGTCGACCAGGCCCTCAAGCGTCTCGAGAAAGTGGCCGACCGCCAGCGCGGTCTCACCTACAGCGAACCGCCCTTCTACCCCCGCCCCGTCGCCGACCTTATTGCGCGTTTGGCGATGAAGGCAGGGAAGTTGGACATCGCCGAGAAGGCCTGGAAGGCGTCCCTGGAGCAGTTCGAGGAAAGCGCGATCGCGCGGAATGGGCTGAAGGAAGTGGAGGCCAAGCGCCAGACGTCGAGCGGCGGCGCGGGTGGCGGCCGTTAGCGCAACCCATCAGGTTGCTTGCGGTGTAGTAACGATACGCATCGTGACAGTTAATGAAGACGGGGTTAAGACAAGGAACGGAAGCGATCTGAGTTTGGTTGCGCTGGTTGAAGTTCGAGAAGTTTCGGGCAGGACTCGGCGACGACCTAAGCAGTTACAGTGATGCGGATACGGGGATATCGAGAGCCGTGTTGCTCGCCGAGTTGGGCCATTTATGTGTACAAAGTCCACCATTATGGCAGCCAATACAGCAGCAATTCAGCCTGGCTCGATATCACTCGGCTGAAAGCAGGAATCATCTTAGTAAGGGATAACGATAGGTATGGCTACCCGGCTCAACAGTCCATAGACTGGCTGCACGAAGCTGACGTAAAGACGTTTTGGACTTCACGCAGAAACGGCGGCGATTCGGATCCTGACTTTGACGTCGTTTCGGGTTCCGTTGGGGTGCAGACCGCGCTCTAACCCTATCCTAACGTTCACTGTCGCACATAAAGGAGGTAATCGATAGGAATTTGTCGCCGGGAGCTTCGGATAAGCGCGGTCCTCCTCTACAAGCAGTTGCTCCAGTTGGCCGGGCTCGGAAGAAGAATAGCTCTGCTCAGGCTCAACGATGGCGAAGTCTGGCTCGGAGACGAACTCGGAGACAGTTTTACTTTTGATGTAATGAACCCGTCGAGGATCAAATAGGATGCCAGGGCTGATCCTGTTCTTGGATGTATATCCAATTTGTATTCAACTTCGGGTCTGCCCCACGTTGACTTGGCCCTGACCTCCGGGTCCTGAGCTTTGCGCCTGATCGGGCGTAGTACACTACGCTCTAGGCTGAAATAAGAGCAGACTTGGAAGTGTTGCACATGACGCGGCTCGTAAACTCACCTTGGAGGCACATAATGAGCGCTCGCTTAGTGACTAGTCTACTCTGCTTGCTGCCAGTGCATGCAGCAATGACCGAACCGCAGTACCCACCCCACCACAGTCGGGCTCTCCATTTCTATCCTACAACGGGAAATCTTCTTATCTCAGTAGCTTGGGGTGGTGAGGTTTCAGTGTGGAATGTCAGCAATCCTGATCGCTATATTCGGGTATGCACCGTTTACTCCGACACCATGAACGTACTCCCCTCGGCGAAGGCAGAGGGATTTTATTCGGCGGGCCGTGACGGCTACTTACGGCTTTGGAACCTGAGTTGTGCGCAGCAGCAAGCCGGGGCGGTACGAGTTTCAGATTGGGCCTTGACCGCACTGGCCTCGAGTAGCACTGGCCAGCTTTACCTAGGTGATGAAATTGGGGACATTTTTCAAGTTGATCTGAAGACTCACACCGTGACGAGGTTCACTATTCCATACGCCCCGGCGCCGACTTTGCCTGATGTTCTCGTGGGATCTTACTTGGGCTGGGCCGCCTATATCAGCAAGGACAAACTGGGGGGAAGACCCGGCCCGAGATTTCGCATGGTCTCATCGCTCTTGGAAACTTCGACAGGGGATCTGTTCGCCGGAACACAAGACGGTCGTGTTTGGCGCTGCGCACTGGCGCCGACGTTCTTCTGTAAAGAGCTTGCATACCACCCTTGGCCGACAGGGACCAACGCAGTATTCGGCTATGGGGCACTCGTCACCTCATCGCCTTCCATTGATCTCATCGCCACAAGCGGGCACGACGGAACTGTACGACTCTGGGATCGCCACGGGACTCTAAGGGGCGAGCTAAACTCGAGGGTGCGCGGCTTGTGCTCTGAGCAGGTGAAGCCTCTGAGTTCAATGTCAATCACTCCTGACGGCCGCACACTCATCACCGCGTCAAGCGATGATTGCGTTCTGTTTTGGAATCTGGCGACCCAGGTACCACAGCAACTCGGGCTAGCTGAGACGCCATCCGGAAGTACACTCGCGGTGCATCCCGCTGGAGCATTCGTAGCGGTGTCTAGCTCTTCAGGCTTAGCATTCTGGGAACTGGATTATGCACCTCAGACGCCGGAGATTGGACCAGTAAAGTTAGGTTTTCCGGGAATCGCGTTTAGTCGCGCGGGTGAGCGTTTTGCTATGGCTGATGGCAGCAGAGTTTCTACCTTTTCGTCTCGAGGAGAACATGTCTGCAGTTCTGCACCTACGCGCAAGCCGTCTCAGGACGACGTCTTCGCGCAAGTTGCGGTGATCGGCGCGCATACCTTCGTGCTCACGCTTGACCACGAGTTGCGCGTATTCGGTCCTGACTGCCAACTCCTCAAGATGTCGCAAATACCCGGTGCTGTGAAAGGGCGAGTTCCTTTTACTACATTGGGCAATCAGGCATTGATGGGGGTTGGTCAGAAGATCCTCATCGCGGATTCATCCCTATCCGTCGATCCTTTACTCGAGCATAATGCGGTCATAACGGCGCTCGCCACCGTGGCAAGCGGCATCGTCGTTGGCGATGCTGCCGGGCGCATAACGATCTATGGTCGTGATGTGAAGAAGCTGTCTTCTGGGCAAGCGCATCGAGAGCCTGTGGCATTGATAGCGTCATCTGGAAATGGTTTAAGCTTCGCCACCGCGACCGCCACCGGTGAACTTCGCATGTGGGATCACAACGGAAAGGCGCGGTGGGATGCGGTGCGCGGACCACAACGTTACCTGACCAGCGTCTCCGTCGACCCCGACGGTCTCAACGTGTTGACGACGAATGTTGATGACGGCTTGTTTCTGTGGGGTAGCGCTGGAACGCTCAAGCGGCGATTGGCCGTCGGTGGATTCAGCATCACAGCGGCAACCTTCTCGCCCGTCGCGTCTCAGTTCGTAACGGCAAGCATCGAAGGATCATTCCGCATCTGGGCCCCTCCTGGTCCACGTCGGGGCAAGACACTCGGCTTAGGGGGCCGATTGCTACCCTCAGTTTCGAAGATTTCCGTAGATGCGTCTAGCGGGCGGGTGCTCACGCTTGATCGATCTGGTCACGCGCAAGTCTGGGATCCTATCGGACGGACCGGCGCCGAGGCGCGGCGACTCCCATTCTCTCCATCGGAGGTTATCTTTAGCGAAGATATATCCGTATTGGCCGTTCCTTCAGGCGCTTTCCTTATTCCGTCTGCCGGTGGAGCGGTATTCGCAGACTTGGGCGGAACCTTGATCCGATCTGTGCGGGATCGTGTCGAGGCGTGTATGTGGATGATCGTGAATGCGTCACATATGGGCGGGGAAGTTCTTCAACAAGAGTCTTCTGAACAACGTCAGCCTCCGTCGGCGCGCTGGGTTCTGAAGAAGGTGACTTTGCCTCCAAATCCCGCCCCACCGAGCGTGGGGACCAACGTAGAGGAGTTGTCTTTCAGCTACGGTCCAACTGCGGTCGCTGCCCTGCCGAAGGGCGGTGTGCTTATCGGCTCGACTGATGGATCTCTGCATGAATTCCACCGAGGTCATTTCATTCCTCTGGGTAAGCCCACCCGTCATGCCATACGCGAGCTTATTGTCGATAATGACGGCGAGCAGGCACTAATTGCTGATGAAGGTGGGAACCTGATTGTCTGGTCGCTTCAGCAGGCGGCTCCACTTCGCGCAGTCGCTACAGGCCTGAGGTCGATCTCTAAGATGACCGCTGCGGACAAGGGCAGATTGATTCTGTTTTCGGCGCTCACTGTCCAATCCGAGGGAGTGGAAGCTTGGTCATATGAGCATCTCAAGCCGCTTTGGCGATTTGCACCCGGTCTCTCAATCGGCTCGATACAAGAGGTGAGATCCTCGATCTGGCTCGGTCTACATGACCGTATCGTGATGCTCACACCTTCGGGCAAACGACTGGGACAATTGGGGTTTCTCGGGAAAGATCAGATGGTTGCGGTGTCCGGGGATGGTCGTTTCTGGACAACCGTTCCAGATTTTCAGCAGGCGGTTGCGATCACCAATTCGCAAGGGACAGAACTGCCACCATCCGTCGCATTTCGAAAGTATGATGCTAAGCTCGATCTGCTCGAGTCTACCTTTCGAAGGCTATGGAGAATAGGATGGCAGCAGTACGTTATACCAGCATGGTCAGGCTATCGCGGACAGAGTTCAATGCTGCAAATAACTGAGGCGCTCACTCTGTCTTGGGTACTGCTCTGGATCTTTTCCCCCGCGCTCCTCGCAAGGCTAATGATGAGCAAGACCGATGGTAGTTCATCCTTTCTTGATATATTTGCGCGGTTTAAATTCTTGGACGCACCATTTGAAGTTCTATGCGCCAATCGGCGATGTAGAACGGCGTATCTCAACAGTGCTAGGCGCACGATCATCGGACGGGAGATCGCTCCCCCGAGGGTGTTCGTGGACTTGGGTGATGAGTCTGATCTGAAGCGCATTGCGGGACAGATCAAAGCTCGTCGAACCACCCACATTTGGTTCCATGCACCCGGCGGGCTTGGAAAGACCACATTGGCCCGGCATCTAACGCAACTAGTGGCCACCGACTCGGACATTGTGCCGATTTTCATAGAACACGACTGGTTACTAACGACTCAGAACGCAGATTACAGCAGCTTCCTGGAAGACATTGCGCTGCGATTGCGATTCGGGCCGTGGTGCCCGCCGACTAACATGGTCAGACACTGGTTGCACGACGGCGATGTAGCTTTGTTCGTTGATGGAATCAGTGAGATGTCGGTTCGGTCAACTCGGGGCTTTTTCCAAGGCCTAATTAAGACATTTACGGTGAAGACGCTCGTGATTACATCTCGTGACGAAGCTGCCGAACTAGCTACCTTTGAGGTAATTGCCCCCAGAACGCTGAATGGCGACACGATCCCACCATTCTGTTCAGCATATCTTGGGGCCGATAGGCAAGATACCTTGGCCGAGATGACTGATTTCCTTCGTGAGTACTTGGCCAGGTTCCCGGTAACACCTTTGTTTGCGCGAATTCTGATTGAAAGTGCATCGGTGAGCACCCCGAGCCTATCCCGCTCGCCAGTTGCTGTCGTTCGTGATTATGTAGCTGGCTTATGCACCCAAACCGGCATGAGAAAGGAGGACTTTTATTGGGCCGCGCAAGTTTGTTCGGCAGTAGTAATTGATTGGAACTCGTTTACCCCGCTGGTTGTGAGGCGCGACGAGGTGGTCGGCGCACTCAAGGCCTCGGCGAACGCAACGTATTTTCGACGGGGCAACCACGTCCAGTTAGAGCCTACAGCCGTGTTAGAGGAACTTGTCGAAGCTGGTCTCCTAGTTGCTCCTGCGTTGGGCCAGATCCGATTCCGAGAGGACCCCGTGGCTGAGTACTTGGCTGCCTTCTGGTTATCTGTGCAAGAGAAGACTTCAGTTGAGGAGCGTGTCTCGCGCATCTCTGAACGATACCCTGAACGAGCCGATCACCTCAGGAGCATATTGAGGGAACTCGGAAAGCACCTGTCAGACGCAAAGACGCTTGTTGTTGATTGCAGCTAGCTCCGCAGCGGGTAGTTGCTCATCTTGCGCTTCACGCCACGAATATTGATTCGATTCCGGCTCGAACTGACACGTTCCTCCAAGATCTCATCGACACTCGCTTCATGAAAGGCTTTCGCGTGCTGAGGGGGGAATAGCACCGTAGCGGGTCATCCGTCGTTGGACAACGCGCACCGAATGCAGGAAGGAGAGCCGGTCGGGATCCTCGTCGGCCTTGAGAGCGGCTTCGTGCATAAGTCCGCGAATGGCGAAGTGCGCCATCAGCAAACCATAGAATTCCTGCTGCACCAGTTCCGGCGTCTTGCTGCGTAACACGATCTGGGCGCCTCGCAAGTGTGTTTTCAACTCATCTAGTGCCGTCTCTATCTCCCATCGCTCGTGATACAGCGCTGCCAGCTCCTTGGCTGGCGCCTGCGCGTGATCGAGTATCGTCGTGATCAGCCGGTAAATCGGCTCGGCGTCCGGAACATGCAAGCGATAGTCAATGACTCGAACAAGGATTCCATTACGCAAGTTGCGACGGTCGGACGTCGAGGCGTACATGCGGCTCAGATACGAGCCGTCCGGCAGACGTTTTTCAACATCCAGCCTGGCATTCTGGCGCATGCGCCATAGTAGCTCCGCTCCCGTGCTGGTGGCCTTCCCGCCAGAGCTTGGGAAAGAAGCGATCCGCCAAGCACAACATCCCTTTGTCGAGCGGTTCAACTCCCAAACGGCTGCGCGCCGCCCTTGTGCTTGGCTCGTTGCACCGCCTGCGCCGACCGCCGGGTGTGCTGCCCCTTGCTCCAGTGCGGTCGCTCGCGTATTTCTCGCTGGTCATCGACGAGATGTTACACTGTCCTTGTCTGCGGCCGTCCATGCCCATCCGCGCCAGTAGGCTGAGTGGTTCCTCTGGCCGGTTCAAAAATCTACGCTCTCACGTGATCGCTAACAGTTTGGATTCGGTCTGGTGTCCCAAAACTCCTGCATGTCGCTGGGACCTCTCATACCACGCGGGAGGCCTGCCTACCAACGAACTGGTGCCCTCGATGGCCATGGGTAGCGACCGCCCTAACAATGGATCGATACCGCTCATCACCCGGCCACACAGATCCAGCGGCAGCCTCTTGCGGCTGTCTGGCGAGGTCTCCAGCCGGATCGCACACGTCTCGTAGGTCAGAAAGGCTCACCTCACTTCGGCTCGTTACCATTCCGACTCCCCTCCAATTGCCGCGGGGACGCCGCCTGTTCCCGTCTGAACTCTAGTGACAAAGTGCAGCACCGCGTTCACCTCCTCCTCCGTCACATCGAAAACCTCCGTGATCTCACGTGGCGACAACCCCGCCTACAGGTTCTCGAAAATGGTCTGCACCGGCATACGCGTACCCTTCAAAACCCACGCGCCACTCACTTTGCCGGGAATGCGTTCCACCGCCGGACATTGGGACCAGTCAATCAAGAGCGAGCCCTCATCATCTCCCGCATAGTCACACAGCAGACCGCGCGCCCGGCCGGGGGAGACAAAAGCCGTTGGCCCCCAGCACGGCGGCGTGGCTAATCCCTACCAGGCCCAATCCCTTCCGCCACGAGGAAGCAGTTACGGGCCGTTGTATGCTCGTGCGCTTCAACCGAGGAACGAACACCCCCGCAATCCACGACCACGACCGTTACCCGGCCGCGGGTCGTCGATTGCCGCGGCAATCCTTTGAGTATGCCCCCGGATCACTGGCCAGTTTATCGCCGACAAAACCAGCACGGCAAAACAACGTCCTTACAGACGCTGCTGGCTTGCCATGTCCTTGTCACCGGTCACGAACACCTCAAAGCGCTCTCATGCAGCGGAAGAGAACTGGCCTCCGGGTAGCAATCCAGGGTTTCAGCCACGGCGGCGTCATGTGATAACCCGTCCTCACGGAAAGCGTCGGAGTTGCCCGTGATCGCTTCCACCGGTCGCGTGTTCTTAAGCAGTGGCGGCCGGGTATTGCCTCAGCAAGAGGACACTCTGACCAATCAATCTGCGCCATGACAGCCTCCTCACTCATCATAAAAGGCTTCGTAGCGACGCCACTGCCATACCCCCTGTCGGATTTTGTGTAGTCCTTTTTTCCGTTCCAACCCAACAAAAATCCTCATCCCCCACCAAATCAACAACATACCCCAAAATCACCCCCACCCCCACTCACCCCGCCTTCTACTCTCGGGACGTGCCAAGAAGCAAGTTCCCACTGACTTCCGAACA
>CAYLPH010000015.1:0-131960 GCA_964385495.1 uncultured Candidatus Solibacter sp. | reverse complement strand
CGACACCGACCGCTTCGCGGCGAACTCATGCAGTGCGGCCAATTCTTTGCGTGCTTCCTCTTCCCTTCCCGCCCAGCCATAAATCTGTCCCAGTGCGCCGTAGATGCTGGGCATATCGGGGACGATGGCGCGTCCGCGTTCCAGAGATGCGATGGCATCGTCCCAGCGGCCCAGGAAGCCATACAGCCTGCCGAGGGAGGTATGGAGCCGCCAGAAGGAGGTCTCGCGCTCCATCACGCCGTTGAGGCTGACCAGGGCCTCGTCATAGCGCTCTTCGAGGAGCAGCAGGTAGGACTCGGTCTCGAACATATTGATGTTCAGCGGATCGAGCTTCTGGGCGATGTGAACCTCATCCATCGCTTCGGCAAAGCGCCGGTGCGTGGCGAGGAAGTCCGAAGCAAACCAGTAGTGCGTCTGGGCGAAGCCGGGATTCATCCGGATAGCGGTACGGTAGTGGCCTTCCGCTTCGGCCCACTCGCGGTCGTACAGCGAGCGGATCAACGCCAGGGAGGTCCAGGCTTCGGCCAGCGTGGGATCCAGCGCCAGGGCACGCTCCGCGGCCGATTTCGCCAGCGGCATGATGCCCGCCGAGCGGTTCAGCCCGATCTCCACCATCAGACTCCAGGCGTCGGCCATGCCGGCATAGGCGAGTGCGCAGTTCGGATCGATGGCAATGGCCTGCTCGAAATAGCCGACGCTGGCGGCCAACCCTTCCGAAGTTCGCTTGTTCCAGAAGTGGCGGCCCTTGAGGTAAAGCTGGTAGGCGTCGAGATTGCCGATGGTGCGCGGAGACTGGCGTTGGCGGCCGCCCAGTTTGCCCTCCAATACGGCGGCTACTGAGTGCGCGATTTCGTCCTGGATGGCGAGGATATCTTCGATCTCGCGATCGTAGGATTCCGACCACAGGTAGGTGCCGGTTTTGGCTTCGATGAGTTGTACGGTGATGCGAACGCGATCCTGGCCCCAGCGGACGCTGCCGTCGAGCACGACGTCGGCCTGCAGTTCGCCGACAATCTCGCTCATGTCGCGCTGGCGGTTCTTCCAATAGGCCGCCGACCGCCACGCCACCACGCGCAGGCTGGGCACTTTGGTCAGCACATGGATCAGTTCGGCGGTAAGCCCGTCGGCAAAATACTCGTTCTCGGCCTGCTGGCTGAGGTTGGCGAAGGGGAGAACGGCCACCATCTTCTCACCGCTGGGGGGTTGGACGGCGGCTGGTACGGGTACGGGAGGCGCGGGGGCCGGGAAGAACTGTGGCACATAGCTGCCGGTGGGGAGCTCGATACGTAGGCTGGCGGCGGGTGCTTCGGCTTCGTAGTAGCGCTTGAGTTTGTCCCGCAGGCGGCGCGCCTCGACGCGAACGATCGGATCCACGCGGGGGTCGTAGTCGGCCTTGCGGTCGAAGACTTCCACGCCAATGGCATACTCCTTGAGTTCCGCGCCGCGCCCGGCGAGCACCTGCTCGACGCAGAAGCACAGGAAACGCGCCATACGTTCCGACTTTGAGAAGGCGCGACTTCGCAGGATCGCCTGCAGCGCCTGCCGCACCTCGGTTGGGGAATGAGACGTGGACTCCAAAACCTGGAGATCTTAGACTAGCGAAGAAAAAGGGAAGCGGCAACTGTGCCGCCCGTTACATCCGCGAGCCCCGGTTCCCCCGAAAACGGTCCACGTGACGAGAAGCGGACCCCGCGCGGGCCGCCAATTCAAGGTTACCGGAAGCTCTGCTTTAAGTAGTAGCGCGATTTCCTGTTTTCGTTTCATCTCTTTCGTTGGCCCAGGCAACCGCGTGTGTGTATACTCACCTCCCCACAAAAACGGGGACTGGCGTAGGGGATGGGCCTATAATCACTCAAGGTTACCCACGTCTATGATGACCCGCGTCCGCTGGTGGATCCTGGCGCTGCTGTTCTTCGCCACGACGATCAATTATCTCGACCGCATTGTGTTCAGCGTGCTGATCCCAGTGATTCGCAAGGACCTGGGTCTGGACGAGCGGTCCTACGGCCTGGTGAACGGGGTGTTTCAGTTCGCCTATACGGTGGGTTTTCTGTTCATGGGGAAGTTCATCGACCGCTATGGCACGCGGATCGGTTATGCGGTGGCGATTGCGTGGTGGTCCTTGGCGGCGATTCTGCACGCCACCTCGCGCACGCCGATGCAACTCAGTATCTGGCGCGGGCTGCTGGGGTTGGGAGAGGCGGGGAATTTCCCGGCGGCTATTAAGGGCGTGACGGAGTGGTTCCCGAAGCGGGACCGCGCCTTCGCCACCGGCATCTTCAATGCGGGATCGAACGTGGCCTCTATGATTGGGCCGCCGCTGTTTGCGTGGATGCTATACAGCTTGGGCTGGGATTGGCGCACCTGCTTTTTGGTGACCGGCGGGTCTGGCTTCGTTTGGCTCATCTTTTGGCTGGCGACGGCGAGGCCGCCCCAAAAGCATGCGGGGGTGAACAGCGCGGAGCTTGCGTATATCGAGTCCGATCAGGACGGCGGCACCAGCACTGACGGCGGCCGGAGGTTGGGCTGGGCCGAGGCTTTGCGCTATCGCGAGACCTGGGGACTGGCCGCTGGCAAGTTTTTCGCCGATCCGGTGTGGTGGTTTTATCTTTACTGGCTGCCGCCGTATCTGTACGATGTACGGAAGTTCGACTTGAAGGCGATCGGGTGGGCGCTACCGGTGATCTATCTGGCGGCGGACGTAGGGAGCGTGGCGGGGGGCTGGCTGGCTGGATATTGGATTAAGAAAGGCTGGGATCCGGCACGGGCGCGGAAGGGCGCGATCCTGGTGTTCGCCTCGATGATGCCGATTGCGTCGCTGGCGCCGCTGATAGAGAGCGTGCCGCTGACCATTGCGCTGATCTGCCTGGCTACCGGCGGCCACCAGGGCTTCTCGGCGAATCTCTACACCACCGCGTCCGATGTATTCCCCAAGCGCGCCATTGCTTCGGTGACGGGGATTGGCGGTTGCGCGGGCGGCATTGGCGGGGTGCTGTTCTCGGCGGTGATCCCCGGCTACGTAATTCCAGTGCTGGGCTACACGCCGGTGATTCTGACGATGGGCGTGTTCCATTTGACGGCGTTCTTCTTCGTGCATAAACTGATGGGTCGGCTACGTCCGGTCACGATCCCTGAGTGAGGTACTCGAGAGTCATGCTTCTACGCGCTGCGCTGCTTGTTGCGCTGGCTTCCACGATTGTGGAGGCCAAGACGATCCGCACGGTTGCCGGCAACGGCAAGGAAGGCTACACGGGCGACGGCGGCCCGGCCACACAGGCCACGATGAACAATCCGTTCGGGGTGGTGATTGGGCCGGATGGGGCGCTCTACATCGCCGAGATGGGCAACCATGTGGTGCGCCGCATGGATTTGAAGACGGGCACGCTGACTACGGTTGCCGGGGATGGCAAGCCTGGTTACCGGGGGGATGGCGGTCCGGCGACCAAGGCCGGCCTGAGCGCGCCGCACGAGATTCGTTTCGACCGCAAGGGCGACCTCTACATTGTGGAGCGCGACAGCCACGTAGTGCGCAAGGTGGACAGGAAGACGAATATCATCAGCACCGTGGCGGGTACCGGAAAGGAAGGCTTTTCGGGCGATGGCGGACCGGGGACGAAGGCGCAGCTCAACCAGCCGCACAGTATTGCGTTCGACCCCAAGGGCCGGCTGCTGATCTGCGATATCCGCAATCACCGCGTGCGGCGTTTGGATATGAAGTCGGGCATCATCGAGACCTGGGCCGGCAATGGCGAGCGGAAGCCGACTCCGGACGGGGCGCCGGTGAAGGGAACGCCGTTGAACGGGCCGCGGACGATTGATTTCGATCCGAAGGGAAACATGTACCTGGTGCTGCGGGAGGGCAATATGATCTTCCGCATTGACCCGAAAACGGAGACGATCCACCATATTGCCGGGTCGGGCGAGAAGGGGTGGGATGGCGATGGCGGCGATGCGCGGAAGGCGAAGTTGAATGGGCCGAAGGGTGTGACTTGGGCGCCGGATAACAGCATCTACTTTGCCGATACCGAGAGCCATACGATTCGCCGGGTGGATTTGAAGACGGGGATTATCTCGACCGAGGTAGGGAACGGACAGAAGGGGGACGGCCCGGAGACCGGTCCCCGTGAATGCAAAACGGCACGGCCGCACGGGGTGTTCGCTGATAAGAAGGGCCGGGTGTATATCGGCGACAGCGAAGTGCACCGCGTGCGGATCTTGGAGTAGGGCGGAGTGGATTACAGGCTGTTGAAGCGATCTTCCACGCCCGCCCAGTTCACAACATTCCACCAGGCCGAGATGTAATCGGGGCGGCGGTTCTGATACTTGAGGTAGTAGGCGTGTTCCCACACGTCGAGACCGAGGACGGCTTTCTTGCCTTCCATCAGCGGATTGTCCTGGTTCGGCGTGGAGACGATGGCGATGCCGGAGCCTTCCTTCACCACCCAGGCCCAGCCGGAGCCGAAGCGGCCCACTCCCGCGGCGGCGAACTTTTCCTTAAAGGCATCGTAGCTACCAAAGGCGGCGTTGATAGCGCTGGCGAGGTTGCCCACCGGGGCGCCGCCGCCGTTGGGAGCCATCTGGGTCCAGAACAGCGAGTGGTTCCAGTGGCCGCCGCCATTGTTGCGAACCGCATTGCGGATGGCTTCGGGAGCCTTGGCGCAGCCGTTGGCGAGCAGATCCTCAAGGGAAGCATTGGCGAGTTCCGGAGCGGACTCCAGGGCCTTGTTCAGATTCGTCACGTAGGCGTTGTGGTGCTTGCCATGGTGGATCTCCATGGTCATCTTGTCGATATGCGGCTCGAGGGCTTCCGGGGCGTAGGGCAGCGCGGGCAGCGTAAACGGCATGGTACGGATTCTCTCCTTGTTGTCAGTTGACTATCCCAGTTGGAGGGATGCCCGAAGAATGGGCGCGGATTCAATCCCCATGATAACGAAAGGGGAGGTACGGTTGCCCGTATCTCCCCTTGGATTGCAATCGGATTGTGTGTTTTGCGGCCCGGTTAGAAGCGGAACTTCAGACCGAACTGCATGCGGCGCATGGGGGCGCGGATGCCGCGGATTTCGCCGTCGCGCGTGCCGTTGGGGACAATCTGGTTGAGGTTCGAGAAGCTGATGCCACTTGGGGCTCCGAAGTACGGCGAGTTGGTGAAGTTGAAGGCTTCCCAACGGAACTGGACGTTGAAGCGCTCCTTGAAGCGGAAGTTCTTGTAGGCGGAGAAGTCCAGGTTCTGCTGGCCCGGAGCGCGGAGTTGATTAACGCCGGCGCTACCGAGATGGCAGAGATCGGGACGGTTGGCAATCTGGCACGTCACACGCTGGTAGGCCTGCGTGTTAAACCAGCGGGCACGCGTGGGGTTGTCCAACTGCGCTTCGCC
Organism: uncultured Candidatus Solibacter sp.; assembly: GCA_964385495.1. Lineage (GTDB taxonomy): Bacteria > Acidobacteriota > Terriglobia > Bryobacterales > Bryobacteraceae > CADEFT01. The sequence continues at coordinate 126,586 of CAYLPH010000015.1, read as the reverse complement.
GATGAGGTCCGGGCGGACGGCACCGGCTGGCAAGCCGAGGTCGCCGGCGGCTTGCGTGACGCTGAAGGGGAAGCCGGAAGCGAAAGTCAGGATGCCATTGACCTGCCATCCACCGAAGGCAGCACCCTGGATTCCCTTCCAGTTTGCACCGGGCAGTTCCCACACGAAGTTCGATACCATGCGGTGCTGCTGGTCAAAGGAGACCAGACCGCGAGAACCGCGGCGGTCGCGGGGGTTCTGGAAGGCAACACCTTCCTGGCCGCCGGAGTCGCCGTCACCGTGCGTCTTCGAGAGGGTGTAAGCGATGCCCATGGAGAGGCCGCTACGGGTGCGCTTGTCGAGTTTGACCTGCAAGCCGTGGTAGAAGGCCTCACCAAAGGAGTCGATGTAGCGGATGTTGCCCGTGGACTGGATGCCCAGGTTCGGTGCCGCCGGGTCAAAGAAGTTCGGATACGGGCGGAGGTTCTGGTTGAAAACGCCACCGGGCACGGGAGCGACGGGGTCGTTCCAATTGCCGACGGAGTTCCCGACATTGGCACTCTTCGATCCGGCATAGCCGATGCTGCCGGCAAGACCCCAGGGCAGTTCGCGCTGGATGTCGAAGCTCCACTTCCACACCGAACCATCCTTGTAGTCTGGCGGCGCGTAGGTGACGTTGGTCGCACGGACTACAGACGCCCCGGTGGACCGCGTCTGGAACGGATCATCCAGGGTGAGTTGGGGAGAGGTGGCGGCGTACCGGAGAGTGTTGACATTGACCACTTGTCCATTAGCCGCGTTTACCGGTATGCTCTGCGCGGCCGTCATGGCCGTCGTGTAAAACTGGCTACCCGCCTTGGGAGGCATCAGGTTGAAGATGGTGAAGGTGTTGAGGTGCTGGATATTGTCGAACCAGCCGGCACCCACACGGATAACCGTCTTGTCGGTGGGACGGAAGGCGATGCCGATGCGCGGCATGAAGAAGCGCAACTGCTGCTGTGTCAGCTTCCTGGCGCCGGCGGCGCCGAGCTCGCCGGGGAAGATGGTGGGGATGGTGCGGCCATCCGGAGTGCGGTAGCCGGCACCGCGGCCAATGTCGGTGCCAAGGCCGGGGATATCGAAGGTGCGCCAGCGGCCATCGGCGTCCACGCCCCAGCCGTTGTAGTCGACGCGGAGGCCGAGGTTCACCGTCAGCCGCGAGGTGACCTTCCAGTCGTCCTGCACGTAGCCGCCCCAGCGGTTAGCGCGAGGAAACGTGAGCGGAATACCTTCGGGAGTCTCGGTTGAGAACGGGCGGCCCATCAGGAAGCAGGCGAAGGCATAACCGCAGGTCTGGGCATTGAAGTTAAGCCGCCCTTCCTGCAGGTTGGCCGCGCCGCGTTCCATCGAGACGCGGTAAAACTCAAAGCCGGTCTTGATGTTGTGCTTACCGCGAATCATCGTGAAGTGGGCCGACGGCTGGATGGTGTCCATCTGGTCGTAGCCGTTGCCGTTGGTTAGTTCCTGCAGAGTGAACGGCAGGCCGGTGAACTGCGGGATGCCATGTTCGCGAGCCGTCAACTTGCGGTTGTTATCGCCGGGAATGCGGAACTGGCCGACACCAAGCGCATCCTGGTCGAAGGAGGTGTTGTCGGTGCGTGGATTCCTGGTGAGGTCGTCCGAGATGTTGAAACCCGCGCGCAGTTCCATAATCGTGGTCGGCGTGAAGGTGTGGATGAACTGCGTCGCCAGATTGGTAACCGAGGAGGTCACGGTTACCGGCAGGTTGGGATTGATGTTGTTACGGTTCAGGTCGGAGCGATCCCATGCCAAACGGGCAAACACGCGGTTGTTCTCGTTGAAGTTGTGATCAACGCGGGCAAAGTACGTGTTTACGTTGATCGGCTGGGAAACGGCGGCGCGGGCCGTGAAGTCCTGGATGTCCTGCTGGACGAACTGCGCCCGCGGGACGAACTGGTCGAGAACGTTGCGGGCTCCGGGGTGGATGCGCGAAGCCGGGATGATGTTGTTCGGGAAAGGCGTACCGGTCTCCGGATCGTAGATCAGGATGGGGTTGAGGAAGCGGTTATTCGCGGTATAGCCGCGGGCCAAAGCGGAGAAATCCCCAGTGCGGAACGCATCAATCGGGAAGGCCGCCGTCTGCACAACGCCTTCGCGGGTGCGGCGGGCTTCGTAGTTGAAGGCCCAGAACGTCTTGTTTTTCCCGTTGTAAAGTTTCGGAATGAGCACCGGTCCGCTCAGAACCAGACCGTATTGGTTCTGGCGTAGCGAATTCTTTTTCGCCCGGGTGGCACCCGGGGCGAGTTCGAAATTCAGGAAGTAGTTCTCCGCATCGAACGCATCGTTGCGCAGGAAGTTGAAGAACGTCCCATGTAGATTGTTGGTGCCGCTCTTCATGGTGACGGTCACCTGGGCGCCACCGCCGAAGCCATACTCGGCCGAGTAGGCGTTGGTCTGGATCTTGAATTCTTCGATGGCCTCGATGGACGGTACGAAATTCGCAATATGGATGCGCGGATCCTTTGCGTCGACACCGTCAAGCGAAAACACCTGGTGCGTTTCACGGATACCGTTGGAGATGACCCCGAAACCCTGGCCGGGGATCGGAAAGCCACCGGATCCGTCGGCGGTGCCGGTACGAATGCCGTACTGGACGCCGGGCACCAGCACAGCAAGGCTCTGCACGTTGCGCCCGTTCAACGGCAGTTCGATGATGCGGCGGTTTTCGACCACCGCGCCTAACACCGCATTCTCGGTGTTCAGAAGCACCGCATTGGCGGCGACTTCGATGGATTCGGCAACGTTACCGACATCCAGCTTAATATCCTGGCGGACCTGGGCGGCGGTTTCGACGCGGAGGTTGCGGACCAACTCGGTCTTGAAGCCCTGGGCCTCGACACGAATGTCGTAGTTGCCAACTGGAACCAGCGTGAACGTGTAGTTGCCGGTTTCATTGGTTGTCACGGTCTGGGCTATGCCTGTCCCCGTATTAGTCAATGTGATCTTGGCGTTCGGGATAACCGCTCCCGAAGAGTCCGAGACGAGTCCGAGAACGGACTGCGTCGTGGACTGGCCTGATGCGCTCAGAACGACGAGGGTCAGAGCCGTAAACACCAGAAGGGCCCGTCTGATCGCGGAATGAAAAGACATCTCGATACCTTCTTTCCTGTTTCGACACTCTCTCGCCACGACCGGGCCGTTTTATCGAGCCAAAACGGCTACCGCAGGCGTCCAAGCTGGCGCGGCCCCATCAAAATGCGAGATTCCCGCAATGTACTTGAAATGAAGCGGATAGTCAACCATGTGGACACCCGAGGACGCCGTAACGGGAGAATCCGGCGTGCCCGCGATACAATGCGGCGGGTACGATGGGAGATCCTTGACGAGCCCGGATTCCGGCCATGCCGCGCGGCGGTCAACTCCTGCGGCAGCCCTGGTTTACAAGGGCTGGGCGGCCTGGGTGGCGGTGGCCGTTCGTCCGGCTCCCGGCGCGGCGGCGACCGGCGAACTTGGCCCGATTTTGCGTCCAGGATGCCGAACGAGCATCGACCGTGGACGGCGCTTTTTCTGGGAGGTCGCGGCTTTTTCCACGACGTTGCGCGGGGAGAGATTGGGAGCCTGCGCGAGGAGGGTTGTGGAGAAGGAAGGCACCCGCTTCCTCGCGGTCGCGCATCGGCAATGGAGCCGGCTTCCGGTCAGCGCTCCCATTCGTAGAAGCCCCAGACTCGCTTTTCGGTCCGCACTTCCCGCCAGGGCTTCCACCCGTTCTTCTCCACCAGGAACTGGATGGATCGTGTATTCCGGATGGGCTGATGAATTATGGTGGAAACGATGCGCGGTTCCGCGCATTCCTGGAGCAAGATGTCCAATAATGCCTGCCCCACGCCGCGGCGCTGCCAGTCCGGCAGGACGCCGATTTGCTCCAGAACGAGCGGGTACTTGCCGTCCTTGGCGAATAGTTCGCGGCTCTTCGGTTTGGGGAATTTCGCCACCCCGCCTGGCGTCATGGTGGTGAGAAATCCAATGCAGTCATCTTCATCGAGCGCGACCCAGCAATAGGGGGACGCCGTGAGGGTATTGCGGTAATGCTCCGGGGTTCCCACGAAGAGGAAGAAGCCGGTTTCCTGGGCCAACTGGAGGTCGCGCCCCTCAAGTTGCAGGGTGGTGGCCACGCGATGCATGGGCAACGCATCGGTGGGCAGGGCTCGGCGAATCTTCATGGCACGCCGACCCACTTTAGCAAAGGTTGTCGAGGTACGTTACTTTACGAGGTTGGCGGAGCGCCCGGCGAAATCGAGAATCACCGACGGGTAGATGCCGAGCACCAGGATGGCCAGCGCCGAGCCCCACAGTACGGCTTGCACGCCAGGAGCGAGCGGCGGCAGATCCGCGGTGGATTCGCCCGGCTCGCGGAAGTACATGACGACGATGACGCGGAGGTAGTAGTAAGCGGCGACGGCGCTGTTGAGGAGGCCGATAATGGTCGGCCAGATCAGATTGGCATCCAGGGCAGCTTTAAAGATATAGAATTTGCCGAAAAAGCCGCCGGTCAGCGGCACGCCGATGAGCGAAAGCAGGAAGATCGTGAGCAGCGCGGCCGTCATGGGTTGGCGAACGCCCAAACCCGCCAGATCGTCGGTGTTCACGTACTTCTCGCCGGCGCGGGCCACGTGAGCGATCACGGCAAAGGCGCCGACGTTCATCAGCGCGTACGACGCCATGTAGAACATAACGGCTGCCGTGCCTACCTCATTATGGGCGGCGATAGCCACCATCACGTACCCGGCGTGGGCGATGGAGCTATAGGCGAGCATGCGCTTGATGTTGCCCTGCAGCAGCGCGGCGAAGTTGCCTACGATCATCGTGGCAATCGCGGAAACGATCACGACCGCCTGCCACTTGGCGGCGATGGGCTCAAAGGCCGAGAGGTAAACCCGCACGAAGATGGCGAACGCGGCGGCTTTCGGACCCGCCGACATGAAGCCGCTGACGGGGGCGGGAGCGCCCTGGTAAACGTCCGGCGCCCAGCTTTGGAAGGGAACCGCGGATACCTTGAAGGCAAAGCCGACGAACATCAGCGCGGCGCTCAGGCCGAGCAGGGCCGTCGAGGGAGCGCCCTCACCCGAAGCCAGCACACGCCGGATCTCGGCGAGGTTCGTGGTACCGGTGCTGCCATAAATCCAGGCAATGCCATATAAAAGGAAGGCCGTGGCGAAGGAGCCAAGCAGGAAATACTTCAACGCCGATTCGTTGTTGCGCTTATCGTCGCGGAGGTAACCGGCCAGGATATAGGTGGCGATGGAGCTGATCTCGAGACCGATGAAGATCATGATCAGTTCGTTGGCGGTCACCATGACGCATTGACCCACCACGGAGAATACAGTAAGCGCGTAGTATTCGCCGGCTTCTACGTTCTCCCGCTTCAGATAGGACAGCGACGCCAGCACGGTGAGCGCGCCGACGAGGATCACCAGGTAGCGGAAGAAGGTTGCGAATCCGTCGACGAGCAGCATGCCTTGAAAGGCCGGTCCGCCGTTCTGCGCCGCGACGAAGGTACCCCAGCCGGCAGCCACCAGACCGAGGATGGCGAGAATGCCCAGGCGGTTCTTGTCTTCATGGCGCGTGAGCGGGTCCAGCACCATGATCAGCGTACCGACGACGATGAGGATCATCTCCGGAAGGAAGCGGATCATCTCCGCCGCGGTTGGTACGAAATTATCGGGCATTTCCCATCTCCTTGGCGGCGGCGCCACCCTGTTGCGCGTTCACCCGGAACTCCACGCCCGACTTGCTCTGTTCCAGGATGCGCGAGTTTGCGGCGGATATCGTAGGCAGGAAGGTCTGCGTGTAGGTGCCCATCCAGACCATCAGCACCAGCAGGGGCAGGAAGGCCACCAGTTCGCGGCCGTTCAGGTCGTGCATGTGGCCATGGAGGTGTTCGTTCGTCTCGCCCATGAAGGCGCGCTGGTAGAGCCACAGCATGTAGCCCGCCGAGAGGATGACGCCGGTGGCGGCGAACACGGTCCACCAGATGTTGACGTAGGCCGAGCCCTGCAGTACGAGGAACTCGCCGATGAAGTTGTTCAGCGTGGGCAGGCCGATGCTGGCGAGCGTGGTGATAAGGAAGATAGTGGCGAGCCAGGGCGCCACCGTCGACACCCCGCCGTAATCCTTGATCTCCAGCGAGTGGGTGCGTTCGTAGAGATAGCCGACGATCATGAAGAGCGCGCCGGTGGAGATGCCGTGGTTGAGCATCTGGTAGACCGCGCCATCGAGACCGGGCTGGTTGAACGAGAAGATACCCAGGATCACGAAGCCCAAGTGGCTGACCGAAGAGTAGGCCACCAGTTTCTTCATGTTCGGCTGGACGAGTGCGACAAGGGCGCCGTAGATAATGCCGATGATGGCCAGAATGACGATCCACCAGGCATTCTCACGAGCCGCTTGCGGGAACATCGGCAGGCAGAAGCGGACGATGCCGTAAGTGCCCATCTTCAGCATGACGGCGGCCAGCATGACGGAGCCGGCGGTGGGGGCCTCGACGTGCGCGTCGGGCAACCAGGTGTGTAGGGGGAACAGCGGCACCTTGATGGCGAAGGCCAGGAAGAAGGCCAGGAAGAGCCAGTTCTGCTCGGTGGGGCTCATCGTCAGGCGGCCCCTCTGCATCATGTCGAGCAGGTTGACGTAGTCGAACGTGCCGCCCTTGTTATAGAGGTAGATGATGGCGGCCAGCATCAACACCGACCCCGCCATCGTATAGAGGAAGAACTTGACGGCGGCATAAATGCGCCGCTCATGACCCCAGACGCCGATGAGGAAGTACATCGGCACCAGGCAGACTTCCCAGAACACGTAGAACAGGAACAGGTCGAGCGCGACAAACACGCCAATCAGGCCGAACTCCAGCAGCAGCAGGAAGGCGTAGAACTCCTTCTGGCGATCGCTGATGTAGTTCCAACTAATGAGAATGCTGATGGGCGTCAACAGAGTGGACAGCAGCACCAGCCAGACGCTGAGGCCGTCGAGACCGACGTGGTAGCGGATCTCGGGGCTCTGGATCCAGGGCACGTCGGTGATGAACCAGACGCCTTTGCCGGCCGAGCCCGCCACTTCCGGATTGAAGACCGGCTGCGTGAGCCCCAGCGACAAAACAAAGATACCGACGGCCGCGATGAGCGTGACCATTTTGATCAGGCCCGGGTTGCTCCTGGGGAGCAGCAGTACGGCCAGGAATCCGGCGAGCGGCAGGAACAGAACCAGATTCAGAAGTGTCATCGCGCGCCTCCCGCCAGGAAGCTGAGGGCGGCCAGCACGATCACGCTTCCGGCCGTGACCCAGGCGGCATAACTTCGTATCTGTCCGGATTGCAGGGTTCGGAGCACCGAGCCGATGCCGCGGGCCAGGGTGCCGGTGCCATTGACGACCCCGTCGATCACGCCGGCGTCAACCACGCGCCAGAGCACGCTGCGCGATCCGGCCACCATCGGGTTGACCACGGTGGCGTCGTAGACCTCGTCGACGAAGTACTTGTTGTAGACCAGCTTGTAGATGGGGCCAAGGGCGCCAGCGATCGACTGCGGAATGCCTGGGCTCAGGACATACATAAAGTAGGCAAGGCCGATACCGATGAAGCCGGCGGAACTGGCGATGGCCACCAGCGTGAAGTCGTGCTCTTCATGCGCCACGGGGAAGATGGGTTCCAGGAAATGGGGGATGTTGAAGAGATAACCGCCAGCCAGCGAGAGCACGGCGAGGATGGCCAGCGGCACCCACATGATGGCGGGCGACTCGTGCGGATGATGATGGCCGCGGTATTCGCCGAAGAAGGTCATAAACATCGAGCGTGAGACGTAGAAGGCCGTCATGCCGGCGGTGATCACGCCCACCCAGTACATCCAGGGGTGGTGATGATGGGCGGCCAGCAGGATGGCGTCTTTCGAGAAGTAGCCGGACGTGCCGGGGATGCCGGCGATGGCCACCCAGGCGCAACACAACACCGTGAAGGTGATCGGGATCTTCTTGCGCAGGCCGCCCATGTGGCGCATATCCTGCTCGCCTTCGAGCGCGTGGATGACGCTGCCCGCGCCAAGGAACAGCAGTGCTTTGAAGAAGGCGTGCGTGACGACGTGGTAGATACCGGCCGAAAAGGCGCCGACGCCGCAGGCGATAAACATGTAGCCGAGTTGCGAAACGGTGGAGTAGGCAAAGACCTTCTTCAGATCGAACTGGGTCATGCCGATAGTGGCGGCCATGACGGCGGTGATCACTCCGACAATCGCCACAACTTCCATGGCCATCGGGGCGTGGGTGAAGATCGTCGCCGAGCGGGCCGTCATGTAGACGCCCGCGGTGACCATGGTGGCGGCGTGGATGAGCGCCGATACCGGCGTGGGGCCTTCCATCGCGTCGGGCAGCCAGACATACAGCGGCACCTGCGCGGACTTACCCGTAGCGCCTACGAACAGCAGCAGCGCGATGATGGTGAGAATGCCCATCGACTGTTCCACCGGCAGCGGCTTCACCTTCTCCATCACGGCGCCGAAGTCGAGCGAGCCGAAGTTCACCATGATCAGGAACATGGCGAGCGAGAAGCCGAAGTCGCCGATGCGGTTCACGATGAAGGCCTTCTTGGCCGCATCGCCCGCGCTCTTCTTCAGTGTGTAGAAGCCGATCAGCAGATAGCTGCACAAGCCCACGCCTTCCCAGCCCACGAACAGCAGCAGGTAGTTGGCGCCCAGCACCAGCGTGAGCATGAAGAACATGAACAGGTTGAGGTAGGAGAAGAAGCGGTAGAAGCCGCCTTCGTGCGACATGTAACCGGTCGCGTAGATGTGAATCAGGGAGCCGATGCCGGTGACGACGAGCAGCATGACCGCGGTGAGGCGGTCGACGGCAAGGTCCACGCCGATATTGACGGCGCCGCTCTGGATCCAGGTGAAGTAGCGCTCGACATAGGCATGCTCCAGATCGCCCACACCCAGCAACACCTTCACAACCCAAGCAAAGCTGGCGACGACTGAGCCGACGGCCACGGCGCCCACCAGGGAATTCGGCCACTTGCGGCCAAACAGGCCGTTGATGAGAAAGCCGGCAAACGGAAATAGGGGTATCAGCCAGAGATGTTGCATGTCTAGTTGTTCATGGAGCTGACATCGTCAATCGCCAGCGTGGCGCGATTCTTAAATACGGTGAGGATGATTGCCAGGCCGACCGCGGCTTCGGCGGCCGCCACCACCATCACGAAGAAGCTGAAGATGTGTCCATCCACCTGCCGCAACTGGTAGCTGAAGGCGATAAAGCTGAGGTTGACGGCGTTCAGCATCAGTTCGATGGACATGAACACGGTAATGATGTTGCGGCGGAAGAGGAAGCCCGCGATTCCCAGGCAGAAGAGAATCGCGCTGAGGATCAGATACCAGGAGAGAGGAACGGCGGATGGCATTATGCGTCAGATCTCCTTACGGGCCAGAACGACGGCGCCGAGAATCGCGATAAGGATCAGCACCGAGGTGACTTCAAATGGCAGCAGGTATTCGGTAAACAGCTTCTGGCCGATCGCCTTGGCGGTGCCGCCGGTGAACGCGCCGAAGCGGACCGGGTCAGTGCGGGGCAGCAAAGCCTGGACGGAGAAGATGAGGATGGCCAGCAGCGCGAACAGCCCGGCGGCGCCGAGGGGGATCGCCAGCTTGGAGCGCGCCTTTCTGGTTTCGGCCCCGGCGTTCAGCAGCATGATGACGAAGACGAACAGCACCATGATGGCGCCGGCGTAGACGATCATCTGCGCGGCAGCCATGAACTCGGCGCCCAGCAGCAGGTAGAGCACGGCGAGGGATCCCATGACGCCTACCAGCGAGAGCGCGCTGGAGATGGGATGCGTCTGCACCACCAGGTTGATACCGCACCCGACGGCGAGCGTGGCGAACAGGAGGAAGAGGATCGCGTCCATTGTGTTATTTCCAGAGAGCCACGGCCAGGCCCGTGAGCATCAGGTTAAAGATCGCCAGCGGGAACAGGAACAGCCAGGTAAACTTCATGAGCTGGTCGAAGCGGAAGCGCGGCAGCGTTCCTCTCACCCAGATGTAGGTGAACAGGATGAAGCCGGTCTTGGCGGCGAACCAGAACAGTGGGCCGAGGGCCGAAGCGATCTTGGCGATGGCTTCGGGCAGCGGCAGGAACGGCGTCAGGAACAGCGCGCCCAAACCGCAGGCAATCAGGCCGAAGACAGGGAACGTGTACTTATCCCAGGTGCGCGTCTTCACGGCCTGCGTCCCGTGATAAAACAGCACCAGGCCAAAGCCGAAGAACATCAGTACAGGTACGAGACCCGCGACCGGCTCCGGGAACGGCGGGTTCCAGCCGCCCAGGTAAAGATGCGTCGCCAGGGCCGAGATCGTCACCATGTTGATGTATTCCGCCGTGAAGAAGGCCGCAAAACAGGTGCTGGAGTATTCGGTGTGGAATCCGGCAACCAACTCGTTTTCGGCTTCCGGCAAGTCAAATGGGACGCGGTTGGTTTCCGCGAAGCCGGCAATCATGAAGATGATAAAGGACAGCACCTGCGGCACCGGACCCTGGAAGAGAAACCAGTTCGGGATGAAGCCGAAGAGGAATCCGGATTGGGCCTGTGCGATTTCGCGGAGGCTGAGCGTGTTGGCGATGAGCAGCGGCGCCGCGATGGCCAGCGACATAGGCAATTCGTAGCTGATCATTTGGGCGGAACTGCGCAGACCGCCCAGGAGCGCGTACTTGTTGTTCGAAGCCCAACCGCCCAGCGCGATGGCGTAGACGCTGAGTCCGGAGATGGCAAGGATGACCAGAATGCCGATGTTGACATCAGTGAGCTGCATCCAGGTCCGAATACCGAAGATTTCAATCTCGTTTCCGAAGGGGATCACGGAGATGGAAATCATCGCCAGCGCGACGGCCAGGAACGGGGCCAGCAGGTAGTAAAACTTGTTGACGCTGGCCGGCATCACGCCTTCTTTGGTGAGCAGCTTGATGAGGTCGGACAGCGGCTGCAGCAGCCCGTGCGGTCCGACACGATAGGGCCCGACGCGCAACTGGATGTGGGCGAGCACCTTGCGCTCGATCCACACCAGATAGGCGGCCAGGGTTAGCAGGACAAAGGCCACCAGGGCGGCCTTCACAAGGCTGATGATGATGAATTCCATTTCGAATCCGACTTACGGCCGGTACAACTGGCCGGGATATTCGAGAACCGAGGTCAGCTTCTTGGAATAGCGCCCGAGTGACCCCGAGGTAAACAAGGTATTGCCTGCCGGCTGAATCAGCTCCGGAGCGGAAGCCACCGGCACCCGGCCGTTCAGCGGGCTGGTCTGCGCCGCCTGACCCGTAGCGATAATTGGCAAAGGGATATTATACCCACGAACCGCTTTGCGGATCTCTTCAAACACGGCGTTGGAGCTCCAAACACCGGCGTTGATCTTCATTTCCTTGGCGATGAGGCCGATGATCTCCAGGTCCGGCTTGGTGCCCATGGTCTTGCCGGCTACCTGCAGTTTCTGCACTTCGCCAGTGACGTTGGTTACGGTGCCGGACTTTTCATAGGCGCTGGCAGCGGGGAGGACCACGTCGGCAGCTTTGGCGGTCTCGGTGAGGAACATATCCTGCACCACCACGAAGGGCTTCGAAGCCAGTTGGTAGCGGGCCAGCGGATTGGCTCCGATTACCCAGAGCACGTCCAGATCGGTGGCCGCCATCATCTGAGGCAGCGACAGTCCGGGGGTGTCGACCGGCTTATAACCGGGTCCGAGATCCGGCAGCAGGCCCATGTCGAGGGCGCCGCGGGAGTTGGAATAATCCACCAGACAGATGTACTTGATCTTGGCGACGCCGAGCGAATCGGCGAAGGCCACCAGTTTGCGAACCGCCTCGCCTTTCACCGAACCGCCAAACAGAATCAGCAGTTCCGATTCTTTCGAGAGCTGCTCGCGCAGTTGGTCCAGCGCGGCGATCTCCTGGCCGGCGTCGGCGCGGAGGGAGGCGACGGCCACGGCATCCTCACGCACCGGACCCTTGGCCACGGTGTAGATATTGGCATTGTGATGACGGTAGTTGGCGCGCAGTTGGAAGGCCAGTAGCGGGTGCTCCTGACTCAGATCCGTGCCGATCACCAGCGCAGCCTTGGTGTTGTAGACATCGCTGACGCTTGCCAGGGCATTCTCCCGCCCAGCCAGCGCGTCGATCAACGTAACCAGATCGCCCGAACGGTGGTGGTCGATATTGTTCGTGCCCAGGCCTTGGCGGGCGAACTTCTGCAGGTAGAAGTTTTCTTCGTTGGTAGTCTTGGTGGAGCCGGCGACGCCGAACTTGCCGCCGCGGCCCTTCACTTCGCTGAACTTGGCAGCCACCGCGGCCAGAGCCTTGGCCCAGCTTACTTCCTGCAGTTGCCCGTTCACCTTCATCATCGGCGAGGTCAGGCGTTCCGGACTCTCGACGAAATCGAAGGCGTAGCGGCCCTTCACACAGAGGAACTCGTCGTTGATACCGCTGCGGTCGCGGTTATTGCCGCGCACGATCTGCTGATCGCGCACACCGAGCGTGGTCTTGCAGCCATTCGAGCAGAAGGTGCAGATGGTGCCGACGTGCTTCATCTCCCACGGGCGGGTCTTGTAGCGATAGGTGCCGGAGGTGAGCGCGCCAACGGGGCAGATGTCGATACACATGCCGCACTCGTCGCACTCGAGGTGATCGCCATGGCTGGGAGCGATCTCGCTGTTCACGCCGCGATTGACGATGCCCAGCGCGCCCACGCCCATTCCTTCATCGCACACCCGCACGCAGCGGTAGCAGAGAATGCAGCGCGGGCCGTCGTAAAACACCACCGGCGACCATTGCTTCTCGTCGACGTGATGCTTCATCTCGGTGAAGCGGCTCTCGCCGGCGCCGTAGCGGAACACCATGTCCTGCAGTTCGCACTCGCCGCCCTTGTCACAGACGGGGCAATCGAGCGGGTGATTGGTTAACAGAAACTCGAGCGTGGTTTTGCGAGCCTTTACGACAGGATCGGACTCGGACCGCACCACCATGCCTTCGGCCACCGGAAGCGTGCAGGCGGTCTGCAGCTTCGGCATCTTTTCCACTTCCACCAGGCACATGCGGCAGGCGGCCTGCAGCGAATAGCCTTCGTAGTAGCAAAAGGCCGGGACTTCAATGCCCGCCCGTTTTGCCGCGTCGATCAGCAACGTACCGGCCGGCGCCTGGATGGCGACGCCGTTCACTGTCAAATTGACAAGGTCTGCCATTCCCTCTCCCTACACCACCACGAACGGATTGTTTGCCGCCGCCGGGATAGCCACCATCGTGCTCTTGATTTTGGCTTCGAACTCGTGCCGGAATTTCTTCACGATCGAGGCCGTCGGCAGAGCCGCGGCATCCCCCAGCGGACAGAAGGTGCGTCCCAACATATTGTTGGCGAGGTCGCCGACCAGGTCGATGTCCTTGCCGGTTCCAACGCCGTTGTTCAAACGCGTCAGCAGTTTTTTGATCCAGGTTGTGCCCTCGCGGCACGGAATACACCAGCCGCAGCTTTCATGCTGGTAGAAGTGCATGATCCGCAGAGCCGCCTTCACCATGTCCGTATCCTCGTCCATGATGATGACGCCACCGGAGCCGAGCATCGTGCCGGCCTTCGCCATGGCATCGTAATCCATGGTCAACGGCCAGGCTTCGTCGCCGGTCAACACGGGGCACGACGAACCGCCGGGGATGAAGGCTTTCATCTTCTTTCCGCTGCGCATGCCGCCGCCCACTTCGTTGATCATCTTGTCCACCGGATAGCCCAGCGGAAGCTCATAGACACCCGGCTTGTTGACATGGCCGGTGAGGCAGGTCAGCTTCGTACCGCCGGCCTTCGGCACGCCGAGGTCGGCCCATGCCTTGCCGCCCATCTGCAGAATGGATGGAACAGCGGCGAAGGTTTCGACGTTATTCAGAACAGTCGGGCATTGATACAAACCGGCAACGGCTGGGAACGGGGGACGGATACGCGGCTGGCCGCGCTTGCCCTCCAGCGATTCGAGTAACGCCGATTCTTCGCCGCACTCATAGGCGCCGGCACCCGTATGCGTGTACAGATCGAAATCAACGCCACGCCCAAGGATGTTCTTGCCCAGATACCCCTTCGCGTACGCTTCGCCGATCGCTTTATCCAGGATGTCGATGAGGTAGCGATACTCCCCGCGGACATAGATGTAGCCAACCTTGGCGCCAACGGCTTGCGAGGCAATCAGAATGCCCTCAATCAGCAGGTGCGGATCGTTCTCGATGAGGACGCGATCCTTACAGGTGCCGGGCTCCGATTCGTCGGCGTTCACGACGATGTATTTGGGTTTCGGGGAATTGCGCGGCAGAAAGCCCCACTTCATGCCGGTAGGGAAGCCCGCGCCGCCGCGGCCGCGCAGGTTGGAATCCTTCACTTCCTGGATGATGGCGTCCTGCGTCATATCCAGCGATTTTACGAACGCCTGGTAGCCTTCGTTGGCGAGATAGGTGTCGATATGCGCCGAGTTCGGAAGACCAAACCGCTTGGTCAGAACTTTGGTTTCGAGCGGGCTTGGTGGATTGAACAGCATAGGCTATTGGGTCTTCGCCTTCTTCAAATCTTCGATGATCTGGTCGAACTTCTCCGGAGTGACGTAATGATGGAAGTCGTAGTTCACCTGTACGGCCGGAGCCCAGGAGCAGGCGCCCATGCACTCCACTTCCTCAAGCGAGATGAGACCGTCGGGGGAAACTTCCTTGTGGCCCAGACCGAGCTTATGGCAGGCATGGTCGTAGAGCTTGTCGGCATCCCACAGCAGGCAACTGATGTTGGTGCAGACCTGGACGTGGTACTTGCCCATGGGCTTTTTGTGCAGCATGGAGTAGTAGGTCACTACCTCTTCCACCTGCACGGGCGGAATCCCGATCCGGCGGGCGACCTCGTTCACCAGTTCCGGGGTAACCGAGCCAACCTCGTCCTGCGTAAACATCAGCATCGGAATCAGCGCGCTCTTGCGGCGCCCCGCCGGATAGCTGTTGAGCAGCTTCTCCAGCTTGGTTTCCAATTGGGGAGAAAACGTCATGTCGATCCTCTACCGGTCGGTATCGCCGAGAACAAAGTCCATGCTTCCCAGCGACGCGATCGAATCGGCGATGGGATAGCCTTCAAAGAGGGTGGAAAGCGCTTGCAGGTTGCCGAAACTCGGGGTCCGCATGAACACCCGGTATGGTTTCGACGTGCCGTCACTCACCACGTAATATGCCAGTTCGCCGCGAGGCGATTCGATGGCGACATAAGCCTCGCCCGCGGGCACCCGGAAGCCTTCGGTCACGATCTTGAAGTGATAGATGAGGGCTTCCATCTGCGTCTTCATTTTCTCGCGGTCGGGCAGGACAACCTTGGGGGCGTCGGCCACGTGCGGGCCTTCGGGCATGCCGTCCATCGCCTGCTTGATGATCTTGAGACTCTCGCGCATCTCCGCCATGCGCACCAGGTACCGCGAGTACACATCGTTTTCGGTGCGCGTCGGAATGTCGAACTGAAACTTGTCGTAGCTGGAGTAGGGCTGGTCCTTACGGACGTCGATCTTGAGGCCGGCGCCGCGCAGCATGGGGCCGGTCACGCCCAAGTCCAGCATGTCGTCCAGGCTGATGTAGCCCACTCCCTGCGTGCGGCGTTTGAAGATGGGATTCTCGTTGAGCAGGTTTTCCAGCATGTCCACCCGCTCCGGCATCACCTTCAGGAACTTGTCGATCCACTTCTGCCAGCCGCGCGGCGGTTCGACGGCCAGTCCGCCGATGCGGAAATAGCTGGTCATCAGCCGCTGCCCGCTGAAGAACTCGAACAGACGGAGGATCTCTTCGCGCTCACGGAAGCAGTAGAAGAAGACGGACATCGCGCCCACGTCGAGGGCGCTGGTACCCAGCCAGACCAGGTGCGAATTGATGCGCGTCACTTCGGTCAGCAGCACGCGCATGAACTGCGCCTTCGGCGGCGCTTCCATTTGGAGCAGCTTCTCCACCGCCAGCACGTAGCCCAGGTTGTTG
The DNA here is from genome assembly GCA_964385495.1 of uncultured Candidatus Solibacter sp. Taxonomy (GTDB): domain Bacteria; phylum Acidobacteriota; class Terriglobia; order Bryobacterales; family Bryobacteraceae; genus CADEFT01. Next base: position 110,557 of record CAYLPH010000015.1, on the reverse strand, counting down.
GAGAGATTCGCGAGATAGTCGGTGCGGTCGGTCAGCGGCACCACCTGCTGCCAGGTTTTGACTTCGCACTCCTTTTCGATGCCGGTGTGCAGATAGCCGATTTCCGGCACGGCTTTGCGGATGGTTTCGCCCTCCAGGTCGAGGATGATGCGCAGCACGCCATGGGTGGAGGGGTGCTGCGGACCCATGTTCAGGGTCATGCGGCGGGAGACGCCGGCGTCCGGCTCCTGGCTCTCGCCCGCGCCTTGTTCCAGTAGTTCGTCAATCTCAGGCATGATGCTTCACTCGCTCCGTTCTGCCGCTACTGATTGTCCGCGTAGCTGTATTTGAAGCCGTGCACGGGGTAATCCTTGCGCAGCGGGTGGCCTTTCCAGCCTTCGGGCATCATCAGGCGGGTCAGGTTGGGGTGGCCTTTGAACACGATGCCGAACAGGTCGAAAGTCTCGCGTTCATACCAGTCGCAGCCGCGCCAGATGGAGTACACCGAGTCGATCTCGGGCTTGTCCCCAGCCACGCGCGCCTTGACACGGAAACGCAGGTTCCGCTCCACCGATTGCATGTGGTAGACCACTTCAAAGCGCGGTTCACGGGGCAGCCAGTCGACGGCGGTGATACCGCTCAGCCGCACGAACTTCTGCTCTGTTTTCAGAAAGCTGCAAACCGGGAGGATGGCGCCCGGCTTCACAACCACTGTCGGCTCATCCAGTTTCGTGTGCGCTTCTTCGATACTGTCCGGAAACCGCTCCAACAGAGCGGAGATCACCGGATCCTGCTTCGCTTCATCGGAAATCATGTTGTGTCAACCTTCCCGGCTTTGGTGCGCGCCTTAGCGCCCTGCGCCGATCAGCTCCGAAGGAGATTTACCGGCCTTCGCGTCCTGGGCATCCTTGTCCCAGGCGCCGGTCCGGTAGTGCCACTCCTGTTCGGCCCAATCAAGGACGCCCTTCTTCCAGATGTAGAAAAAGCCCGCCAGGATCAGAATCACGAACACGAGCATTTCGGTAAAGGCAAACATCTTCAAATCGCGGAAGACGACAGCCCAGGGATACAGGAAAATGGCTTCAATGTCGAACAGAATGAACAACATCGCCACCAAGTAGAACTTGATGCTAAAGCGTTCCTTGGCCGAGCCGATGGGCGCCACGCCGCATTCATATGGGATATCTTTGACCGGGTTTTTCGCCCGCTTGCCGAGCACGAACGCCAATGCGACGAGCGCTCCGGCCACCACCACTCCCAAAACCGCCTGAAGCAGAATGGGGAAGTACAGTTCAGGGTAAGAAGTAGGCATTTGCTCCGCTTTTTGGGGTTGTTACCTGAGGTCCCAACTATTGACTATAGGCTCCCCGGCAAAGGGGTGTCAAACCACAACCCGAACCCGTTGGGCGGGTTAAAATGGGAAGATGCATCGATTGCTGGCCAGCCTGGCTGTCTGCGCCGCGCTCAGTTTCGCCCAAAGCCCCGCCGACCTGTTCTCCAAGGCACCGCCCGCCGTCGACGAGGCCCTGCGCGCCCGCCTGACCAGGTTTTACCAGGCGCATGTCGACGGCAAGTTCCGCGTCGCCGAGCAACTGGTAGCCGAAGAAAGCAAAGACGTTTTCTTCGAAGCCGAGAAGCGCCGCTGCCGCAAGTTCGAGATTATCCGGATCAACTACAAAGAGGATTTCCAAAGCGCATCCGTTGTCATTAATTGCGATACCGATGTGCTGATCCCGCCCGCCGGCCTGATGAAGGTTACGCTGCCAATGACCAGCAACTGGAAGGTGGAGGCGGACGATTGGTTCTGGTACGTGCCGCCCCGTCCTACGAGGGAGTCGGCGTTCGGCACCATGGCCCCCGGCCAGGGCGAAGGAGCCCCAGTCATCCCAAGTGGCCCGGGAGCGCAGGAGATCTTCTCGATGATTTCCGCGGATCGCGAGTCGGTTCAGTTCAGTCCGGATAAGGGTGCCACCGAGACCATTGTGATCACTAATGCCATGCCCGGCTCGGTTCGGCTGCGGCTGGACAAACTGCCCTCCCCGGATCTGACGGCCGAATTGGACAAGACGGAATTGAAAGCCAAGGAACAGGCGACGTTGACGATCCGTTATATGCCGAACCCGCAACAGAATCCGCGCGGACGCTTTTCCAATGAATTGGTGCAAGTGGTGGCCGAACCGCCCGGCAAGACGCTGCCTTTCAAAGTAACTTTCACGGCCCAGTAGCGAGCTGGGAGGGCGGGTTTCCGCCGCCCCCCTCGCGTCGCGACTACTGGCCGATGCCGATCTTCTCGGCAATCGCCTGCAGCAGCGCCCGGTCGGCCGCCGTGAAGCCGCCGGTTTCCAACTGCCCGAACAGCTTCTTGTTCTTGACGGCGATACTGCCGCCGAACTGGAAGTACAGCTCTTCGTCCGGATCGAGCGCCCGGAGTGGAACCGGGACTTCGAAGCCGGTTGGGACCTGGTCGGGAATGTCGCGGCCCTTGACGGGGATGTTCACCGCAGCGGCCACGTTGCGCTCCATAAGGAGCGGCTCGATGACCGGCTTGCCATCCAAGCTAGCCAGCGGTGCGCCGTTATCGGCGAGAGCAATGACCCGGTCGTAAACGATCTTGCGGCTCGGATTCTCGGCGGCCTTGGGATCGAACCAGCTCTTAATCGGTTTGGCTGGATCGTAGGGCGGCGCCTCCATTCCAGTAGCCTGTTGATAAGCCTCTCTGGTCTGATAGACCGGAAAGAGGTAAAGATGCGTGATCCCGTAAGTGGGATACGGCAGTGCAGCCATAGGTTTAAACCTCCGAGGCGAGGCTACCCTGGGGAACAGGCCGGGAGCGGCGGCTTGGGAGGTAAGTATCGGTTTTTCAATGAGGTAAGAAAAATCGCAGGCTGTAAACCGGGATTTCTACTGCACAAAATCCGGCACCCCCACTGCGTTTCAGCGCGACCGGTGGTAGAATGAGAAATTGTTGGGAGGTCGTCTAATGGTAAGACTGCAGACTCTGGATCTGCGTATCGGGGTTCGAGTCCCTGCCTCCCAGCCACTCCATAAATCCTTCTAACTCCAGCACATAGTTGTCCGGATCACTTCGGCCAAGTCTCCCGGCCGTCTCCGACCGCTGTTGTCGCGCTTCCCGGAGACCCACGTTCGGAGACGATGGCTAAGCTGAAAGGATGAGCCTGGACAATTACAAGGTTGTGCTTTACCGCAACCAACCAGATGGATGGGTCGCGGAGATACCCGTCATCCCAGGCTGCCACGTCGTCGTGTCCACTCGCGAAGCTGCGCTGGCGGAACTCGCCGCGGTTTTCGAGATGATCGCTGAAGAGTACCTGGATCGCGGCCAGTCCCTTTCAGCGGACACTACCGCCATCGTGAATGCCTAGCGCGCGAGCCGAAGACTTCCGGCGCGCCGCTCGAAAGCTCGGGTTCAGCAAGTCTCGCCAGAACGGATCCCAGAGCCATCCCGATGGCCGGGCGACGACAATACCTAGCCTGAATTCCCTCGCCACCTTTAGCGTTCCGCATTGAAACAGACAGACGTGATGCCGCCTCCAATGGGCAGGAGGTGCCGGCCTGGAGTCCCCTGTTCGTACCGTCTGGACGACGCTGGAGGGCATGCTGCATGCCTTCATTGCGCGTCTTCCTTATCTGGTGATCGGCCTTGTCATTGTGCTGGCTTTCTGGTTTGCTGGAAATGCCTTCTCCCGGACGCTGCGGCGCGCCTCCGGCCACACGCGGCTGCACGATAATCTCGTCACCGTACTCGGCCGGCTGGCGGTTGCCATCTCAAGCCTCGCCGGTGTTGCCGTCGCGGCCGTCGTTGTGTTCCCCACCTTCAAACCGGGTGACCTGATCTCCGGGTTGGGTATCACCTCGGTGGCCATCGGCTTCGCTTTCAAGGACATCCTTCAGAATTTCTTTGCGGGAATCCTGATCCTTTGGCGGCAGCCGTTCCGGATTGGCGACCAGATCCGCTCTGGGGAATGGGAAGGTACCGTTGAGGACATCAACACGTGGTCGACGCGGCTGCTCACCTTCGACGGGGAACGCGCTGTCTTGGCAAACGGCGAAGTCTACACGCGCGCCATCCTGGTACACACCGCAAACCCAAGCCGTCGCATACGGCTTACCGTCAGCGTCCCCAAACCCGAGGCGATCGAAGAGGCTCGCCGCCTGATCCTGGACCTGTTGTCGAAAACAGAAGGAGTTCACGCGGAACCTGGGCCTTGGGTCTATGTCGAGGACTTGGCTCCCTCGCCGCTGAACCTGCGGGTCTACTTCTGGACTGGATCCAAGCACGCCACCGCGCTTGCCGTTACCGATCGCGTCGCCAGCCGCATCAAACAGGAGATGCATCAGGCGGGATTACTTTCGCCCTGACCTTCCTAAACCGGGGCGAATCCCACACGGCTCCCCTCCAACCCCGTAAAATAACCAGAAGTGGAGCAACCTACCCCAAACCCGCCGGCACCCGGCGCCGTATGGCAGCGTGTGCAGTTGGCACGCCATCCGAAACGCCCGCACACGCTCGATTACATCAACCTGCTGCTCACCGATTTTTCCGAGCTGCATGGCGATCGCGCGTTTGGCGACGATGCCGCCATCGTCTGTGGCATGGGCTTCCTGGATGGGGAGCCGCTGATGGTGGTCGGCCAGCAAAAAGGGCGCGATACGAAGCAGAAGCTTATCCGTAATTTCGGTATGCCGAAGCCGGAGGGCTACCGCAAGGCGATGCGGGTGATGAATCTGGCGGGCAAGTTCAACCGGCCGATTCTGACGCTGCTGGATACGCCGGGCGCGTATCCAGGGCTGGATGCTGAAGAGCGCGGTCAGGCCCAGGCGATCGCCCATAACCTGCGGGAGATGGCCCGCCTGCCGGTGCCCGTGATTGCCGTGGTCATCGGCGAAGGCGGCAGCGGCGGGGCGTTGGGTATTGGGGTTGGCAACCGCGTCTACATGATGGAGAACAGCATCTATAGCGTCATCTCGCCGGAAAGCTGCGCGGCTATTATCTATCGCGATGCGGGCAAGGCTGAACAGGCCGCTAACGCCCTCAAGCTGACGGCGCCGGACCTGTTGCGGTTGGGCCTGGTCGACGGCATCATCCCGGAACCGCCCGGCGGCGCCCAGGAGAATCCCGCGGCGGCCGCGGAACTGCTGCGCACCACCATCCGTATGGCTCTTGCGGAGTTGAAGCCGCTGTCGCCCAAGCAACTGATCGACGGCCGTTACGAGAAGTTCCGCAAGATGGGCAGCTTCTTCGAGGAGCAGGCATGAAGAAGTCCGGCCTGTACATTGCGATCGGCGTGGTGGTGTTCATCGCGGCCGTGGTCTATTCGACGCTGGGCATGAAGAAAGCCCGCGTGAAGGTGTGCATGGAGTTCAGTGGCCGGACGGCCTGCCGCACCGCCGGAGGCGAGACTGTGGATCGCGCCAAGCGAGCTGCCATCGACAACGCCTGCGCGCTGATCTCGTCCGGTGTGGGTGACAGCATCGCCTGCCAGAACCGCACGCCCGTTAGTGTCGAAGAGGTGAAGTAAGCCCGTGTCGCGCTACCCGGGCGCGGAGAACGAGCGGCGCATCGCTCCCGACCGGCTGCACGCCGCCGTTCAGGCGATCTTCGAAGCCTGCGGCATGATGCGGGCCGATGCGGCCTTATTAGCCGAAACCCTGGTGGCCGCCGACCTGCGCGGCGTTCATTCTCATGGCGTGCTGCGCGTTCCGGATTACGTGGCCAAGCTGCGGCATCACGGGGTGGACCCGCAAGGACGGCCGCTGGTGGTGTCGGACCAAGGAGCCGCGCTCGTCATCGACGGGCATAACGCCATGGGGCAGATTGCCTCCTTCTATGCGATGGCAAAGGCGATCGAGCGCGCCCGTACGGTGAATGTGGCCGTAGCCGCCGTTCGCGGCAGCAACCACTGCGGCGCTCTGTTCTATTACGCCATGCAGGCGCTGCCGCACGACATGATCGGCATTGCGATGACGAACGCGCTACCCACCATGGCGCCTTGGGGTGGCAAGGACAAGATCGTCGGCATCAACCCGCTGGCGGTGGCGATTCCTACCTTCGATGAACCGCCCATGGTGTTGGATGCGGCGTTCAGCTACTCCTCGCACGGCAAGATCCGGATTTATCACCAGAAGGGCCACGCCATCCCCTCCAACTGGGCCTTCAATAGCGAAGGGCAACCCACCACCGATACGGAGAAGGCCATCGACGGGCTGCTGCAACCCATCGGCGAGTACAAAGGCGTCGGGTTGGCGATTGTGTTTGGGCTGTTGTCGTCGCTGCTGAGCGGCGCTGCCTACGGCACGGAGTTGGGCAACATGGTGGATGGCCCGCAAGCCGGCCAGGATGGCCATCTGTTTCTGGCATTGCGGGTGGCGGGCTTCGAAGATCCGGCCCGGTTTAAGGAACGCACGGACGCGGCTGTACGGCAGATTCGCAACAGCCGTCCCATTCAGGACGGCACACCGCTCTACGCGCCAGGAGGCCTGGAACACGAACTGGCGCAGGCCTACACCGCCGAAGGCATCCCGTTGAACGACGTCACCTGGCAAGGCCTTCAACAAGCGGCCCGCGAACTGGGCCTGCCCACTATCGTTTAGCTCATTCGGCGGCGGGGGAAGTCTTCGGCTCCAGCGCCAGAATCGCGGCCGCCACCAGGTACATCGCCGCGCCCACCAGTAACGTCTGCAGCAAGCCTAGATACAGCGCCGCGAACATCGACACCGCCGACCCCATCACGCTCGCCGCCGCATTCAAAGACCACGCCCATCGCACCGAGGCCGCGTGGCGCTTCTCCAGATACCCTAGTCCCATCGGGAACGGCATGCCCATGAAGAAGCCCGCCGGCGCAATCATCAGCGCCGACAGCGGCAGCTTCACCCAGCGCGGCCAGCCGACCCCATATCCCGTCACCGGGCCCGTCACAAACGCCAGTACCACCACCAGCCCAGCCACTACGAACATCACCCGCAACCAGCGTTCGCGCGAGCCGCCGATCAGGTGGCGGCTGAAATAGCTGCCCAACCCGCTGCTCACCAGCATCGAGAAAATGATCACCGTCAATGCGTAGACCGGATGCCCCAGGAACAACACGAACTTCTGGATTAGCGCGATCTGGATCAGGATATAGCCCACGCCGATCGCCACGAAGTACAGCAGGTAGCGGCGCAACCCGCGTTCGGATGGCAGCCGCGTGCCCAGCAGCAGCGGCGGCAGGGCAATCACGATCAGCGTCGCCAGGATGCTGACGGCCACTAACCCGAACAGCACCGGCACTGCGCGGTTGATCTTGAAGTCGGCCGAATCCCGGCCGGCACTCGACAGAAACCGCAGCACATCGCGCGGCTGCACCGTATAAAAAAAGAACGGCTTGTTGTCGTCCACCGGCGTGATGTCGTAAGGATATTCGTCGTAGAACTTCTGCACATCCGGCGCCGCCAGGTATTCGGAGAACGTGCTCGGGAAGGGCAAGCCGGGGAAGTAGATCTGCTGCAACTGCGCATTGCCCACCGCTACCGAGATCTTCGGCGCCGCCGTGGCGGGATTCATCGGCTTGCGGCTGATGATCACCGTGTCCGTCGCGCCCCAACCGGCCAGTTGCTGCGTGTTCTCCCGCGCCACGATGACGTGCCGCCAGGTCTCCTTCTCGCCCAGCCGGTTCAACGCCTCACGGGCCAGCGCGATCAGGCGCAGCGATTCCCTGGGCGGCTCGAAGCCCCAGCGAGTGAAGGCCAGGATGCCGTCGTCCGTGAGATGCGTCAGGTAGTCATAGAAAGCATCGGTGGTGTAGAGATTATTCTCCGTCAAGGCGAAGGCGCCCGCGGCGGTGGACGCCCAGGTGTCGACCAGCGTCGCCTGGATCACCTGGTATTTCTCGTTGCTGCGTCGCACGAAGGCACGCCCGTCCTCCACCACCAGCCGCACCTCAGGCCTCTTTGTGTAGAGATAGTTGCTGAGCTGCGGGAACTGCTTCTGCATGATGGTATTCGCAATGATCGGGTTGATCTCGACCGCGGTGATATCCTTGCTGCCCGAAGCCAGCGCCCGCGCCACATCAAAGCCCCCACCCGCGCCGATGATCAGCGTCTTCGACCCCGGACGCAGCCTGTAGGGCAGCGCCGGACCGGACGTCAACAGCCCGAACTTCTCGTCCGGCGTCAGGTTCTCGTAATCGTAATGCGGGATGCCGGTGGAGGCGTCGGCATCGATCACAATCCAGTTCTTCTCCGGCACCAGGGCGATACGCGAGAAGCTGTTCCACTTGGTGAACGACTCCTTAGGCAGCTTCTGCCCCTTGGCGAACTGGATCTCAACAATAGGGTTCTTGAAATTGATGATCACCAGCGAAGTCAGCGCCAGCGCCACCAGCACCGCCCCGGCACGCCCCTGAATCCGCCCCGCCATGTGAAACCAAATGCCACCGGCCGCGGCAAACAGCACGCCCGCCGCGATAACGGTGTTCGGCCCGCCCAGCGAGTTCAGAAACGGCACCAACAGCAGGCAGCCGCCGGCGGCGCCGATGAGGTCGAAGAAATACACGCGGTCAATGCGCTCGACGGTTTCGTTGATCGCCAGTGCGACAATCGTTCCCGAAATGACGAACGGCAGCGCGGAGGCGAAGTAGACCGCGGCGAGCGTCAGGTTGCCAGCATCCGTGTTGCGCGAGAGCAGGAACATCAGCGAGCCCAGCACCACCACGGCATTCGCCGTCGACAGGATGCCCAGGCGCTGGAAGACCATCTGCTTCGGCCCGCCCACCAGGTAACTGAGCACACCTCCCGCACCCAGCCCGAACAGCGCAATCGACACCGCCAAAAACGCCAGGTGGTAGTGGAAGATGACCGAAAAGATACGCGTCAGCGAGAGTTCCAGAATGAGCGACGCGAGCGTGGTCATGGTCACGCCCAGGTAAACCTGCGGCCAGCTTATGGGTTTTACAGGGAACGGAGAATCAATACGAGCCAACTCTCTATGTTACGCGAGAAGCCGCTACACTCGTACCAAATGCGAGTTTTCCGGATTGGCGTGGGGATCTGGCTGGCGCTGGCGGGCGTGGCTTACGGGCAGGAGATCAGCGGGCCGCGTCTGCGGGCCCATGTGAAGTTTCTCGCCAGCGATCTGCTGGAAGGGCGCGGCGTCGGCACGCGCGGGGGCGAATTGGCTGAGCAGTACCTGGCCACGCAACTGCAACTGATCGGCGCGCAGCCGGCCGGCGAGAATGGCACGTACCTGCAGAAAGTGCCGCTGGTGGGTATCCAGCCGCTGCCCACCGCGAAGCTGCGATTCGGCGATCAGGAACTGCGCTGGCTGGAGGACTTCGTCGGCACCAATCAGACGCAGAGGGAGTCTGCCTCGCTGGATGCCGAAGCGATCTTCGTCGGCCACGGCATCTCCGCCCCCGAGTGGGGCTGGGATGACTACAAGGGCATCGACGTGAAGGGCAAGGTGGTGGTGCTGTTTACAGGCGAGCCGCCTTCCACCGACCCTGCCTTCTTCGATGGCCGCGCGCTCACCTACTACGGCCGCTGGACCTATAAGTACGAAGAGGCCACCCGCCGCGGAGCCGCCGGCGCCATCATCGTCCACACCACGCCCACCGCCAGCTATGGGTGGGATGTCGTGAAGAGCTCCTGGGGCCGCGAGGATATGGCCGTCAAACTGGAGCCTTTCGCCCATGGGCTCTCGTTCGCCGGCTGGATCACGCAGGCCATCGGCGACAAGCTCTTCGCGGGCCAGGGCAAGACAGCCGAGCAGATGCTGGCGTTGGCCGACACCAAGGGTTTCCAGGCCGTGCCTTTGAACGTCCGCTTTAAGGGCGCGTTCCCCAGCAAACTGCGGACCGTGGAATCGAACAACGTTATCGGCATCCTCCCCGGCAGCGACGCCGCTCTCAAGCAGGAGGCCATCGTTTTCAGCGCGCATTGGGATCACCTGGGCGTGGGCGCCCCGGTGAATGGGGACCGCATCCACAACGGCGCTGTGGATAATGCCACGGGTTGCGCCATGCTCCTTGAGATGGCGCGCGCCTGGCAGAACCTGAATCCGAAGCCGCGCCGCTCCGCGCTGTTCCTTTTCGTTACGGCCGAAGAGAACGGCCTGCGCGGATCGGAATACTTCGGGCGTCATCCGACGGTGCCCTTGGAAAAGCTGGCGGTGAATCTGAACTACGATGCCTTCTATCCGTTCGGACGAACCACGAACGTAGTGGTCACCGGAGCCGAACGTACGTCCATCTGGCCGCTGGTGCAACATACGGCGCAACGTTTCCGCCTGGCTATCCAGCCCGATCCTCGCCCCGAAGCCGGCCATTACTTCCGCTCCGATCACTTCTCGCTGGCCAAGGTGGGCATCCCAGCGTTCTCCATCAACGGAGGTGACAACTTCGCCGGCAAGCCCGCGGACTTCGGGACCAAGGTCTTCGCTGATTACAACGCCAAGCACTACCATCAGCCTTCCGACGAATACGGCGAATCGTGGGATATGTCCGGCATGGAGGAGATGGCGAAGTTCGGCTTCACGCTCGGCCTGGATGTCGCCAACAGCCCGAAACTGCCCGCGCGCCTGAAGTAACCATGGAACCCATCTCCCATTTCTTCTACTCGCACCGGCTGAAGCTGCAGTTTTGGGATTGGGGTGGCGAGGGCGCGGCGCTGCTGCTGGTACACGGCGGCCTGGATCACGCCCGCAACTGGGATTGGGTGGCCCGCAGCCTGCGCCGCCACTTCCACGTTTACGCCATCGATCTGCGCGGCCATGGCAACAGCCAGACGGCCGAAGGCAGCGCTTACACGCCGCCGGAGCACGTGCTGGACATCTCGGCGCTGCTGGATGTTATTGGCAGCTACCCCGTGTACCTGGTGGGGCATTCGCTGGGCGGCATCCTCTCACTGATGTACGCCGGCGTGTACCCGGACCGTGTAAAGAAGGTAGTGTCCATCGAAGGCGCCGCCTTCCCGCCGGATCATAAGGTGTACGCCCCGGCCCCCGAACGCATTCGCCGCTGGATCGAACGCGTGCGCCAAGCCGAACAGCGCGAACCGCGCTCGTACGAAACGCTGGACGCCGCCGTCGCCCGCATGAAGGAAGCCAATCCGCATCTCTCGGACGAGGTCGCCCGCCACCTCACCCTGCACGGCACCAACTGGCAATCGAACGGCAGCCTGATCTGGAAGTTCGATAACTACGCCCGCATCTTCCCGCCGATGGGTCTGGCGCTGGAGGACTTCAAGGAGTTGCTGGGCGCCATCACCTGCCCGGTGCAGTTGTTCTGGGGCCTGGAAAGCTGGGCGCCCGACCCGGAGCCCGACGGCCGCCTCGCGACGCTGCGCAACTACCGCATGGTGCGCGTGGCCAACGCCGGGCATTGGGTGCATCACGATCAACTGGAGATTTTCCTGCGAGAGGCCACGGCCTTCCTGCTGGAGTAGCCGAAACCGCCTACAATGTTAGGCGTCATGCGTGGCTTTCTCCTGCTCGCCTTCTGCGCGCCGCTGCTGGCGCAGTCCGGATTCAATGGACGTTGGGATATCACCCCTACGAACCATCCGCGCGGCCGCGCCTGGTGGCTGGAAATCAATGGCGCCGGAACGCCGAAGCCCACCGGCAAGTTCGTGTCCGCCTATGCCGGCGACATGAATACCATTGACGAGATCAAGGTGAACGGCAACTCCCTCACCTTCAGCTTCAAACGGCCGGAAGGCATCCTCGCCTACACCACTAAGCTGCAGGGCGAAAAGCTGGTCGACGGCGTTTATACGGAGAACGGCAAGCAGAAGATGACGTTCACCGGTGTGCGCGCGCCGGAGATCAAGGAAACCGACCACGGCTCCTGGAAGAAGGGCAAGCCCATCGAGCTATTCAATGGCAAGGACATGACCGGCTGGAAGCCGCTGCTCAAAGACGTGCCGCTGGGTTGGAAGGTGGAGAACGGCATCCTGGTGAACGCCCCCAAAGCCAACAACCTGATCAGCGAAGGCAAGTATTGGAACTTCGAACTGCACGCCGAGTTCCGCGTGGGCGAGCATTCCAACAGCGGCATCGGCCTGCGCGCCCGTTACGAAATCCAGATCCTGGAAGACTTCGGCAAGCCGCCCGACACTCATTCCAACGCCGCCCTGTACAGCCGCGTTGCCGCGAACGTGAACCCCAGCCGCAAAGCCGGTGAGTGGCAGACCTTCGATATCCGCCTCGTAGGCCGCACCGTAACCGTGGTGGCGAATGGGAAGAAGGTGCTGGATAAGGTCAAGATCGAGGGCCTCACGGCGGTGGCCGTCGACGCCAACGAGGGCCAGCCTGGCCCATTCATTCTGCAAGGCGACCATGGCAGCGTCGAATTCCGCAAACTCACACTGACCCCGCTGACGAAATAGGAGGCTCTCCATGGAGCGACGAACCTTTCTCGGCATGCCGGCCGCCGCGCTGGCACAAGGAGGCAAGCCGGTGCGATTCGGCATCGATCTGTTCAGCATCCGCAGCCAGGGCTGGACCCCTTTCCAGTACCTGGATTATTGCGCCAAGTGGAAGGCGCAAGTCGTCCACTTCTCCGAAATCCGGTTTATTGGAAGCTTGGAGCCGGAGCACCTAAAGAAAGTCCGCCAACATGCCGAGCGATTAGGTGTGGAACTGGAGTTAGGCATGCGGTCGGTATGCCCGACGTCGAAGGCGTTTGACCCCACGCAGGGTACCGCCGAACAGCAGATTATTCGAATGATCGATGCGGCGAAGACCGTCGGCTCGAAGCTGGTGCGAGGATTCCTGGGAACCATGGCGGATCGCTCCGGTGGCCCTACCATCGAGCAGCATATCGAGACAACGGCGAAGACTTTGCGCCCGCTCCGCAGCCGGTTCCAGGACGCCGGCGTCAAGCTGGCCATCGAAAACCACGCCGGCGATATGCAGGCGCGCGAGCTGAAGACGTTAATTGAAGAAGCAGGGAAGGATTTCGTGGGAGCCTGTATCGATTCCGGCAACCCCGTCTGGGCGCTGGAAGACCCGCACCTGACGCTGGAAACCCTGCACCCCTATGTGCTCACCAGCCACGTCCGCGACAGCGCCGTCTGGAGAACGCCGGAGGGCATCGCCGTGCGCTGGACCCGCATGGGAGAGGGCAATGTCGGTATTTCGGACTGGGTGAAGCGCTTCGTGGAACTGTGCCCCGGCAAGGCCATGTCCCTGGAGATCATCGTCACCGGCCCGCGCAACTTCGCCATCTACGACCGCAAGTTCTGGGAGGGCTATCGCAACATGCCCGCCTGGGAGTTCTCCCGGTTCCTGGCTTTGGCCGAGAAAGGAAAACCCTCCCCACATACGCCGCCCGCCAAAGAGCAGGCCGCCGAAAGGGAGCGGGAGGATTTGGAAGCGTCCGCCCGTTGGGTTCAGGAATTCTTCAAACTATGAGTGTGCTTAAAGGGAAGATTGCCCTGGTGACCGGCGGATCCCGCGGCATCGGGCGCAGCATCGCCGAGTTCTTCGCGAAGGTCGGGGCCACGGTGATCATCACCGGGCGCAAGCAGTATGCGCTCGATAAGGTGGAGCAGGAATCGGCGATGCTGCCGGGGCGGATCGTGCCCATGCAGTGCAACGTGACACGCGCCGAAGAAGTGGAGGCCCTGGTGGCCACCATCCTTCGCGAGCAGAGCCGCATCGACATCCTGGTGAACAACGCCGCGACGAATCTGTTCAACGGCTACGCCCTGGACCTGGGCGACGCCGAGTTCGACCGCATGGTGGACACGAATCTGAAGAGCGTGTTTCGCCTCACGCGCTTGGTGGCCCCGTCGATGGTCAAACAGGGTTCGGGGTCCATCATCAACATCGCCGGCACCGCGGGCCTCAAGCCGGAACCGCTCAACCTGCTGTACTCCATGACGAACGCCGCGCTGATCATGATGACGAAGTCCTACGCGCTGGAATTGGCCCCGCGCGGCGTGAGGGTCAATGCCATAGCGCCCGGCGTCATCCAAACCGAAATGAGCGCCCACGTCTGGCGCGACGAGCAGCGCCTGGAACAGCACATGATGCTGCAACCCTTACGGCATCTGGGCCAGCCGGAAGAGGTGGCGGAAGTCGCGGTGATGCTGGCCAGCGAACGGTCGTCCTTCATGACAGGGCAGGTCTTAACCGTAGACGGCGGCATGCTTCTCGCTTAGCGGGCTCACTTGAGCCCAAAACTAGGCTACAATGAGCTTATGGATACCGAGTACGTCGCCGAACTCCTAGGCATTCAGGCCAATAACGTTCAGGAACTCTCGCGCAAAGTCGAGCAGGGGCTCCCGAAGAAATCTCTTGTCCGGGTGGTCGAACGGCTGGCTATCCACAAGGGCGATGTGGCCCGGTTGCGGGGAACGGTGGTGCCCGATGCTACCTTCAAGCGGCGGATCCGGCTCAGCCCCCTGGAGAGCGAGCGGACGGAGCGTCTGGCCCGTGTCATTGCCCATGCCGAGTATGTTTGGGACAGCCGCGAGGCCGCTCGCGAATGGCTGAACCTCCCCCATCCACTGCTGGACGGGAAAACCCCTAGCCAGGCAGCCTTAACGGATTTGGGTGCGCGGCGCGTGGAAGAAATTCTGCACCGAATCTTCTATGGAATCCCGGCCTGAGAAGGCATTTCGCATCGCGGACCGGCGATTCTCCCCTTTCGACGGCTTCGGCGCGTTCCGGTACGGCGGGCGCTGGAATTTACCCGGACACACCGTGATTTACGCCGCCGAAACCTATCCGGGCGCGCTACTGGAAAGCCTGGTTTATCTTGGCCGCGCCCAGATGCCGAAGCAGCAGGTCTGGATTGAGGTTCCCATTCCGGAGACCGTGAGTATCGAGTACGCGCCGACCTTGCCGGGTTGGGACGAATTCGAATCCAAAGTGGCGCGCACCTTCGGCGATCTTTGGTGCCGCGAGCGGCGATCGCTGATCCTGGTGGTCCCCTCGTTAGCCGCGGCCGGACAGGCCCGCAACATCATCATCAACCAGGAACATCCGGAGTTCGCCGGGTTGAAACCGTCCGAGGGGCGACCCGTCATCTGGGACGAGCGCCTGTTCCGCTAACGCGCGGCCTCCGCCTGTGCCCGCTTTAGGTCCACCCCCCGCAGCAGCGCAAACCCCGCGATAAAGAACACAATCAGCGACAAAATCGAAATCCGGTAGTTCCCCGTAAACTGCAGCGCCAGTCCGAAGAACAGCGGCCCCATCCAACTCGTCCCACGATCGCTGATCTCGTAGATGGCGTAATACTCCGCCTCATGCCCCTTCGGAATCATCAGCGAGTACATCGACCGGCTCAACGCCTGGCTGCCGCCCATCACCGCCCCGATCAGTCCCGCCATCACGTAGAACTCCGTCTCCGTCGAGACAAACGCATAGCCGTACCCCAGCACGCCGCAATAGATCGCCAGCGTCGTCAGCACCGCGTTCTTGTTCCCAATCCGCTTGGCGATCTCGTTGAAGCCCAGTGCCCCTACAACACCCACAAACTGCGCGATCAGGATCCCCGTGGTCAGCGCCGACACCGGCAACTTCAACTCCTCCTGCCCGAACTGCGCCGCCAGCGTAATCACCGTCTGGATTGCGTCGTTGTACAGCAGGTACGCGCACAGGAACCGCAGCGTCATCGGCAACCGGCGAATCTCCTTCACCGTTTCGACTAACTGGTGTAGCGCCGCCACGACGTAGTGCCGGCCGGCCTCCGGCTGCTTCTGCGGCTTGCGATTCACCAGCGTCGCCATCGGAATCAGGGTGAAACCCGCCCACCAGAGGCCCGCCGACGCAAGGCTGACACGCACCGCCAGCGATTGCCCAATCCCAATCGAATCCGCATTGGCGTACAGCAGCAGGTTCAGCACCAGCAGCAGCCCGCCGCCGATATAGCCGATGCCCCACCCGCGGCTCGACACGTTGTCGCGCTCCTCCGGCGGCGCAATCTCGGGCAGAAAGCTGTTGTAGACGACGATGCTCGCCCCAAACGCTGAGTTCGCAATCAGGAACAACGCCGCGCCCAACATGTAGCGGCCATCGGTCAGCCAGAACATCGCCACCGTCGCGATGGACCCCGCCAGCGCCAGGCCCCCCAGCATCTCGCGCTTGCGGTGGCCATAGTCGGCAATCGCCCCTGCCACCGGCAGCACCGCCACCTGGATTACAACCGCCAACGAGACCAGATAGGGCCACAGTGATACCGCCGATACTGGAATCCCCAGCGGGTAAACCATGCCGTTCGCATCGGCGGCGCCGCGCGCCAGCGACGTCAGGTACGGCCCCAGGAACAGCGTCACCACGGTGGTATAGAAGGCGGAGTTCGCCCAATCGTAGGCATACCAGCCGCGCACTTCGCTCTTCGAATAGGTGGACGGCATCTACTTCACCTGGCCTTGTAGCGTCACATAGTCGATTTTGCCCGATCCCAGCCGCGGCAGCTTCGCGACATGCTCCACGCGCCGTGCTACGGCCACCTCCGGCGCTCCTAGTTGCCGGGCCGCCTGTACGAGCGCGTCACGGCGCAGATTCGGATCCTCACTCACCAGCACCAGTACTTCTCCCCGCTGCGGATCCTTCACCGCCACCGCGCCATGGCCGAACCGGGGCGAAGCCTGTCCGGCGATGCGTTCCACCACTTCCAGGCTCACCATCTCGCCCGCCACCTTCGCGAACCGCTTCAAGCGCCCCAACAGCCGTAGGAAGCCCTCCTCATCGAACGCCGCCAAGTCGCCAGTGTCGTACCAGCCGGGCCCGAACTCCGATCGCGGCGGCTCCAGAACGCCGGGCTTTTCGTGGCGGAAGTAGCCCAGCATGACGTTCGGCCCGCGCACATGCAGACGGCCGCCTTCGGCTATGCCCTCCACAGGCGCCAGGCGCGCCTCCATGCACGGCGCCAGTTGCCCCACCGTGTCCGGCTTGTAGGCCTTCGGGCTATTCACGGCGATCAGCGGCGAACACTCCGTCGCGCCGTAGCCTTCCAGAATCCGCAGCCCAAAGCGATCCATGTATAACTGCCGGATCTCCGGCGTCAGCTTCTCGGCCCCGCCCACCACGTAGCGCACGCGGTAGAAATCGTAGGGGTTGGCAAACCGCGCGTAGTTCTTCAGAAAGGTGGGCGTGCCGAGCAGTACCGTGCAATCGCGGTCGTACGTCAGTTCCGGCACGATGCGGTAATGCAATGGGCTGGGGTAAAGGAAAATCGGCACCCCGTGCAACACTGGCAGAATCACGCCCGCCAGCAGCCCGAAGCTGTGGAACATCGGCAGCGCCATCATGAAGCGGTCCTTGTTCGAAAGCTCCACCAGGGCCAGCACCTGCCGCGCATTGGTCAGCAGATTGTCATGCGACAGCACCACTCCCTTGGGCCGTCCTTCCGATCCGGAGGTGAACAGCACCACCGCGGCGTCCTCCGGTTTCGCGCCGCTCTTCACCCGCCGCGGATCATCCAGCGCCCACAGAATTAGCCACAGCTTGTCGAACAAGCCGAACTGCCCGCGCAGATCCTCCAGGTACACTACCGTAACGCCCTTCAACTGCGCCACCTTATCCGTCAGCTTGCCCTTCTCCAGAAAGGCGCGCGACGTGACCAGCAGCTTCACTTGCGCGAGTTCGATAGCGCTCTGCATCCCGTCCACACCCGCCGTGTAATTGAGCAGCGCCGGGACTCGCCCCTGCGACCATAGCCCGAACAGCGCCGCCACGGCGGGCCCCGCATTCGGCAGCAGCAGTCCCACCCGCTCACCGGGCGCACTGCTGCGGGCCAGCAGCCTGCCCAACGCCAGCGCCCCCTTCAACAGATCCTTGTAGGTGTCCAGCTTCGGACGGATATCCTCCACAATCGGCGCATCATACCCATGCAGGTCCGCCGCATCCAATAGCGATTCCCACAATGTTCCCGGCCGCCGCGCCGTTACGTTTGCCTCCTGCATCAGCAGCCGCATCTTTTCACCCGCGATGCGCCGCCGCTGCTTGGCCGATCCGCCCTCCGGCACCGTGATCTTCGCCAGCGGCAGGAACGTCATATGGACCTCCGGCCGTCGCTTAATCGGGAACGGAGCCTTCATGCGGCCGAACAGCGAGTGCTGCAGTCCGTCCAGACGCACCGTCAGGATCGAAGCCCCGGAGCGCGCCGCCAGGAACGCCGTGCCGTCGTAAATTTTCATCAGGCTGCCCGTGGTGGTCAGGCGGCCTTCCGGAAAGATACCCACCGGCACCCCGGACTCCAGCAGTTGGAAAACCCTCTTCATGCTCAGCGGCGCCGCGGCGTCAATCGCAATGTGCCGGATAAAACTCAGGTACCAGCGGAAGAATCGCTTCTGCAGCAGTTGCTGGTGGACCACCCACGTCACATCGATTCCCAAATGCGACGCGATGAGAATTCCATCGAGGAAAGACTGATGATTCGAGATCACCAACAGCCGCTCCGGGGCCGTGCGCGGCGGCTCACCGTGGATATGGAGGCGGAAAAGGCAGCGCACCAGAAGGCGGTAGAGAAGTTTGATCATCTGCGGCGATTCTTAACAGTCTGTCACAATGCGGGAATGCGGCTTCTGCTAGTCTTGCTCCCCGTGATGTTTCTGGCTGCGGCAGTGGTTTGGGCGGCGCCCCCCGTTACCCGGCGCTCGGACCATACCGAGACACTGCACGGCAAATCCATTCCCGACCCTTATCGCTGGCTGGAGAACCCCGACTCCTCCGAGTCGCAGGCCTGGATTAAGGAACAGAACAAGCACACGCGCTCCTGGCTTGACCAAGCCAAGGGCCGCGACGTTCTCACGCAACGGCTGGCGGAGATCAACGAATATGTCCGCGCCCTGGCCCCCGAAAAGGTCGCCGGTCACCTGTTTTACCTGCGGCAGAATGGCAAGGAGAACCAGCCCTCACTTTACATGCGCGCGCCGGACGGGCAGTCGCGCGTCGTGCTGGATGTGAGCGCGCTCTCCAAGGAAGGCTTGGCCGCCATCGCCACCTGGGCTCCCAGCCCCGACGCCAAACATGTCGCCTACGGCATCGCCAAAGCCGGCTCGGATTGGAATGAGTGGTTCGTACGCGACGTACGCACTGGCAAGAACCTGGACGACCATTTGGAGTGGGTGAAGTTCTGCTCCCCGGTTTGGAGCGCCTCCGGCGACGGCTTCTACTACACCAGCTACCCCAAGCCAAAGCCGGGCGAAGAGCTTACCGCCGAAACCAAGAATGCGCGCCTCTTCTTCCACAAAGTGGGGCAAAAGCAAGCGGATGACAAATTGATCTGGGAACGGCCGGACCAGCCCGAATGGCGCGCCAACCCGTGGGTCAGCAAGGATGGCCGTTACCTGGTGCTGGTGATCGAGTACGGGACACGGCAGGAGAAGCGCGTCGAGCTGCTCGACCTGAAAGCGCCCGGCGCCCAGATTACGTCCCTGGTGCCCGATTTCCCCGGCGACTTCAACCCCATCGGTGTGCACGACGGCAGCATCCTGTTCTGGACCACCACTGCAGCCCCGCGCGGCCGCGTCATCGCCATCAGCCCCGGCAAGCCCTCGCCAACCGATTGGAAGACCGTGATTGCCGAGGCCAAGGAGCCGCTGGACGCCGTCTGGCGGGGCGCCGGCCATCTCATCGGCCACTACATGGAGGATGCCAAGAGCGTGGTG
The DNA here is from genome assembly GCA_964385495.1 of uncultured Candidatus Solibacter sp. GTDB lineage: Bacteria > Acidobacteriota > Terriglobia > Bryobacterales > Bryobacteraceae > CADEFT01. The sequence goes on along the minus strand of CAYLPH010000015.1, from coordinate 90,961 downwards.
AAAGCCTTCACGCTGGAAGGCAAGCCTGTCCGCACCTTGAAGCTGCCGGGCGTGGGCACCGCCATCTGGGGCCACACCGAACCGGACGACACCGAGCAGTTCTTCACCTACGCCAGCTATACGCAGCCCGCTATGACCTATCGCTACGATTGGGCCAGCGGCGACAGCAAGCCGCTCTTCCCCAACCAGTACGCCTTCGACCCGGCCCGCTTTGAAACCCGTCAGGTTTTCTACAACAGCAAGGACGGCACCCGCATCCCCATGTTCCTCAGCAGCCGCAAGGACCTGAAGCGCGATGGCAATAACCCGGTGCTGCTCTACGGCTACGGCGGTTTCGCCATCTCTCTGACGCCCAGCTTCAACAATATGGCAATGGCCTGGATGGAGATGGGCGGCGTCTACGCCGTCGCCAACCTCCGCGGCGGCGCTGAGTATGGCGAAGAGTGGCATAAGGCCGGCATGCTCAAGAACAAACAGAATGTGTTCGACGACTTTATTGCCGCCGGCGAATACCTCATCCGCGAAAAGTACACCCGCCGCGAGAAGTTGGCCATCTTCGGCGGCAGTAATGGCGGCCTGCTGGTAGGCGCATGCCTGAACCAGCGCCCCGACCTGTTCGGCGCGGCCATCCCCGCCGTCGGCGTGATGGACATGCTGCGCTTCCATAAGTTCACCATCGGCAAGGCCTGGGCGTCCGACTATGGCGACCCCGAGAACCCGGAAGACTTCACGGTTCTGCTGAAGTACTCCCCGCTGCACAACATCCGCAAAGGGACGCAGTATCCCGCAACCATGGTGATGACCGCCGATCATGACGACCGCGTAGTACCCGCGCACAGCTTCAAATATGCCGCTACGTTGCAGGCGGCACAGGAAGGCAAAGCTCCCATTCTGATCCGCATCGCCGAAAGCGCGGGACATGGCGCGGGCAAGCCGCGATCCAAGCAGATCGAGGAGCACGCGGATGTGCTGTCTTTCCTACGGCTGGCGCTAAAGCTGGATTAGTCGTGGGTGCTGCTTAACACGAGCCCCGACCGGGGCCCTGGCGCCCTCACCCGCCTCCCGTGAACCGGTTCAGCAGCAGAACCGCGAATAAAATCAGCACCACCCATAGGGCTTCCATGCTTCCAGGGTAGCAGGCGGCCCCGTTACGCGATCACCTGCGGAACCGGCACCCCGTAAACATCGGTCAGCCGCATCCTCCGGCCCTGGTAGGCGTACGTCAACTTCGTGTGATCCATGCCCAGTAAATGAAGGATGGTGGCATGCAGGTCATGTACCGTAATCGGCTGCACCTCCGCCTTGTATCCGAAATCATCGCTCGCCCCGATGGCCTGCCCACCCTTCACCTTCGCGCCCGCCATCCACATCGTCATCGTGCCGGGATTATGGTCGCGCCCCACGCCGCGCTGGCTGATCGGCATGCGCCCGAACTCGCTGCCCCACACCACCAGCGTCTCGTCCAACAAGCCGCGCGCCTTCAAATCCGTCAACAACCCAGCCATCGGCAGATCCACTTCCGCCGCATGCCGGGTATGATTCGAGCGCACGTCCTCATGCGCATCCCAAGTATCGGTGTTCTGATTGCCGAGCCCGCCGTGATACATCTGCACAAACCGCACCCCGCGCTCCACCAGACGCCGCGCCATCAGGCATTGCCGCCCGAACGGCTCCGTCACGGGATTATCCAGGCCGTATAGCTTCTTCGTGGCCTCCGACTCATGGGCCAAGTCCACCGCCTCCGGCGCACACCCCTGCATGCGATACGCCAACTCATAGGAAGCAATACGCGCCGCCAGTTCCGAGTTCGCCGGGTTGCGCTGCTCATCGAGCGCATTCAACTTGCCCAGCAAATCCAGCCTCGCCCGCTGCTGCGCATCGCTAACGCCTTCCGGCGGCTTCAGATCGACAATCGGCGTCCCGGCCGCCCGGAAGATCGTCCCCTGGTACACCGCAGGCATATACCCGGCCGTCCAGTTCGAGGGGCCGCCAAATGGGCCGCCACGCGCATCGTAGATCACCACGTACGCCGGCAGGTTCTGATTCTCCGACCCTAGCCCGTACGTCACCCATGACCCAACACTCGGCCATCCCATCCGCACTGTACCGGTCGAGAGCTCGTAGCTGGCCATTACATGGTCATTCGACCGCCCGATCACCGAGCGCAGGAACGCCAACTCATCCACCTTCGTGGCTAGATGCGGAAAGATCTCCGACACCGGCATACCGGACTGCCCGTACTGTTTGAACGTAAACGGCGACGGCATCAAAGGCCCGGGATGCCCCTGCCGCACCACGATGTCCCCCTTACCCGACAGCGGCTGACCGGCATACTTCTGCAGCATCGGCTTTGGATCGAAGGTGTCCATGTGGCTGACACCGCCGCTCATGAAGAGGCTGATCACCGCCTTCGCGCGCGGCTCGAAATGCGGCTTCTTCGGCGTGAACGGTGTCTGGATCGCGCCGGCGCTGCAACCCGGCGTGCTCGTCGCCGGCGGAGGCGCGGCCAGCAACCCATCCTGATTGAGTAGCCATGCCAATCCCAACCCGCTGATGCCATTCCCGGCTTCAAACAGAAACTGGCGGCGGTCGACAAATGCGCGCGGCTTCTTCATGGCCTACCTCAGATACACAAATTCGTTCAGGTTCAGCAGAACGTGCGCCAGGTCTTCCAGCGTGTTCTTCTCCAGAAACTCCCGGCCCACACGCCGCTCTTCCGCATTCGGCGGACGGCTCAACGCCAACTCATAGGCGATCTGCAACTGCTCATTGGCATCCCCGGGCGCGAGCTTCCGGATTCGCCCGGCGAACAGCTTCGCCTGGTTCAGCACGAACTCATTGTTCAGTAACGTTAGCGCCTGCGTCGCTACCGTCGATACGTTGCGCCGGCCGCAGGTCAGAGTCTGGTCCGGCAGGTCGAAGACTTCAAAGAACGGGAACGGCAGCCCGCGCTTACGATACACGTAGATGCTGCGCCGCCATGTATCCGGGCCGTCCGCCTGTGTCTTCCAGATGCCGTTCTTCATCGACTTCAACGATTCCTCCGGCAGCGGCGGAAACACCGCCGGCCCTTCCATCAGAGAATGCAAGGACCCCGCCACCGCCAGTACCGAATCGCGCAGAATCTCGGCCTCTAATCGCTGCTGCCGGAACCGCCACAGGTAGGTGTTGTCCGCATCCTTCGCGACGTTGTCCGCATCCGCCCAAGACGACGCCATCTGGTAGGCCTGGCTGGTCAGGATCAGCCGGTGCAGGCGCTTAAAACTCCAGCCGGTCTCGCGAAACTCCACCGCCAGCCAGTCCAGCAGTTCCGGATGCGAGGGCTTCTCCCCTGTATGGCCGAAGTTGTCGATAGTAGGCACAATGCCGCGGCCGAAATGATGATGCCAGACGCGATTCACAATCACCCGCGACGTGAGCGGATGCTCCGCCGACGTCAGCCACTCCGCCAGGGCCCGCCGCCGGCCCGACGTGCGCCGGTGCGCCGGAGGCAACTCGGCCGCCGACGTATCGCCATTCAACACCGTCAGGAACCCCGGCTTCATGATGGACCCGCGGCTGTGCATGTCGCCCCCATGCAGGAAGTGCGCCGGTGGGGCTTGGTAGGCACCCGGACCCGAATGCAGGAACGTGCCTTCCACCGCCTCACGCTTGCCGCCCTTGCCCGGAGCGGGCTCGTCGCCGGCGCCGTCCGGAGTCAGCCGGTAGTCGCCATCGGTAATGCCCATCGCCATGGGAATCGGCGCGGGCCGCTGCTTCTCCAATTCCGCGATCTCCCGGTTCAGACGCTTCACCTCGGCCAGTTCGTGCGGCTTCAGATGGCGAGCCACCTCCGCGCTGGACACCCGCGTCGTGCGGATGACCTGGTTCGCAAGCAGCGCCTGCCCTTCCGTCCGCTTGTCTTCGGGCGTCGCGATCGCGTCCTGCACGTTTTGGGGGAACTTCTTATACTTCAGCTTCACCAGTTCCAGCTTGTAGGGATCCTCAATCGCCGCGATAGCCTCCCGCAAAGGCGTAATCCGCGCATCAACATCGGCCTGCTGCCGGAAGTAGGCATCTGCCTGTTCCTTTGGCACCAGCGGATGATCCACTTCGACGTAGCTGAACAGCGATGCCTGCAGGCGGTAATAGTCGCGCTGCAGAATCGGGTCGAACTTATGGTTGTGGCAGCGCGCGCAGTGTACCGTCAATCCCATCACGCCGCGGCCCAGCGTGGCGATCATGTCATCCAGATAGTCGTAGCGGAACTGCGGGTTATCCTTCTCACGGAAGCCAACCTTGGCGTAGTTCCTTAAGAAGCCGGTGGCCGTCAACGTGTCGTAGTTGACGTCATCCACCTCATCGCCGGCGAGCTGCTCCAGCAGAAACCGGTTGAAGGGCATGTCGCGATTAAAAGCGCGGATCACATAATCGCGGAAGCGCCACGCGTTCGGACGGTCGAAGTCATGCTCGTAGCCGTTCGAATCGGCATAACGCGCCACATCCAGCCAGTGCCGCCCCCACCGCTCACCATAATGCGGCGACGCCAGCAGGCGATCCACCAGCTTCGGCCACGCTTCGGCGCTGGTGTCGTTCAGAAATGCCTTCGCCTCCTCCGGTGATGGCGGCAGGCCGGTCAAATCCAAATAGGCGCGCCGCAACAGCGTACGCTTATCTGCCGCCGGCGCCGGCTTGAGGCCGCGCTTGGTCCAGTCCGCGAACAGGAACCGGTCGATGGGGTTATCGTTGAAGCGAGCGTCACTCGCGGCCGGCGGATCCCGCTTCACCGGCTTCTGGAACGCCCAGAACTCCTTGGCCCCCGCGGGAAGCTTCGACTCCTCATACTCCTTCAGCGGATCTCTGGCGCTCTTCGAAACCAATTCGCCATCCCACGCCGCGCCCTGGTCGATCCAGAACTTAATGGCGTCCACTTCGGCCGCCGTCAGCTTGCCGTCCATCGGCATCACGGGCTTCTCCAGTCCGGCCACGCGCTTATAAAGGATGGACTGCGCCGCGTTACCCGCCGTAAACGCCGGACCCTTTTCGCCGCCTTTGACCGCCGCCGCCCGATTCCGCAAGTCAAGTTTCCCCAACTGCATGGCCGGCCCGTGACACTTCACGCAGCGGGCTTCTAGAATGGGTCTAATCTCTTTCTCGAAAGAGACCGCACGTCCAGCCTGCGCGGCCGACGCACTTGAGGCGATCGTCAAATAGAGACACAACGTCCGTAGCCGCATGGGATAGCCCTTCGCTGGACCGATTATATGCCTTGTGAGGATGGGATGCCACGACGCCAGTTTGCCGGAATCGACGACCTGAAGGCCCAGGCTGGACAGGAGGTCGCCGTCAGCGACTGGATGGAGATCGGCCAGGAGCGAATCGATTTGTTCGCCCAGGCCACCAACGACCACCAGTGGATTCATGTCGACCCCGCCCGAGCCGCCGTGGAATCCCCCTTCGGCGCGACCATCGCGCACGGCTATCTGACCCTGTCGCTGCTGTCCCAGTTCGGCTACGCGACCATCGGTATGGACCAGCAGTTCCGCATGCAGATCAACTACGGCGTGAACAAGGTGCGCTTCATGAATGCGGTGAAGGCCGGCTCCCGCATCCGCGCGCGGTACGTGCTACTGGATGTGACGGATGTGGAGGGCGGCTGGCAGGTGCGATTCCAGGTGACGGTGGAGATGGAAGGGGTGGAAAAGCCTGCCTGCGTGGCGGAAACGCTGACGAGGTATTACGCGTAGTGCTCACCGGGCTGAAGATTCGCAACTTTAAGCGGCTCCACGATGTGGAATTGGAGCTCGGGCAGACGGTGTTGTTCATCGGCCCGAACAACTCCGGGAAGACAACCGCTCTACAGGCGCTGGCGCTTTGGGAGATCGGGTTGCGGAAGTGTCTGGAGAAGCGGAATGGGGAACGCGTCATCAATCGCCGCGACCTCACCGCGATTCCCGTGCCGGAGGCAGGCCTGCTCTGGAACGATCTGGCTCATGCGACCGATCTGGAGATAACCGTGTCCGGCATTAACTTTGGCGAACGGTGGGACTGCGCCATTCACTTCCGATACGCGAACCCGGAGTCCATCTTCTGTTGGACGGATACGGAGGGCGGCCTGCAGGCGGCGAGGTGGACAGCGATCACCTATCTTCCTCCGATGTCCGGCCTGGTGGCTACAGAAGACCGGTTACACCCCGGTGCCATTAATGTACGCATCGGCGAGGGGCGCTCGTCCGAGGTATTGCGCAATCTTTGCCTGCAACTGTCGACAATCAAGCCGGATAGTTGGCAGCAAGTGACGGCGAGAATTCACCAGTTGTTCGGCGTTACGCTCCAGGAGCCGGAGTTCCTCGTCGAGTGCGGGCAGATTGAGATGCTGTACGAGGAGCGTGGGCTAGAGTTGGACCTGATCTGCGCTGGTCAGGGTCTCCGACAGACGTTGTTGCTGCTGACGTACCTCTATACGCACCCAGGCTGCGTCCTGCTGCTTGATGAACCCGACGTCCACCTGGAAACATTGAAGCTGAGGCAGATTTATCGGGCGCTGAAAGAAGTTGCCGCAGTCGAACAGTGCCAGTTGCTCATCGCAACTCATTCCGCAGTTCTTCTGAATGAGACCGGAAACAGCGACGTCGTCATCGCATTTGTCGGGACACCCCATCGAATCGACCGCCACAAGGCTCAGCTTCGCAAAGCGCTCGCGACGATCGGCTTCGACCACTACGCGCTGGCGAGAGAGTGGGGCTGGGTGCTGTACTTGGAATCTTCGCAAGACCTCGCCATTCTTCGGGCGCTCGCTATGCGGCTCCAACATCCCGCAGCGCCGATTCTGCAATCGCCCTTCGTCCACTACGTCGCCAATGTCCCCGGCAAGGCACGCGAGCACTTCTTCGGCTTACGCGAGGCCAAGCCCGACCTCGCGGGCATCGCCATATACGACCGGCTCGGCTTCGCTCTCACCGAAAGCGGCCCGCTACGCCAACTCGAATGGCGGCAGCGCGAGCTCGAGAACTATCTCTGCTTCCCTGAAACTCTACTCGCCTTCGCGGGCGACAACGCAGGCGTGATGCAACAAGCCATCGACAAAGTCGCGGATGCTCTCCGCACGCTACGGAAACCCGATCCCTTCGGTCCTGACACTAAGGCCAGTGATGATTTTCTCGATACACTTTTCCAGGAGTTCCACAGCCGCCTGGGCCAGCGGAACCTCATGCAGAAAACGGACTATCACACCCTGGCGCCCTACGTGCCGCTACATCTTATAGACCCGGAGATTAGCGAGAAGCTGGACGCCATCCTCGCCACAGCCGCCCAGGGCACGCCGTTCAAAAGCTAAACCCAAACTCCGCCATCACATTCACCCACTCATCCCGAGTCCGCATCGCCGGCACATTCCCCAGCCCCTGTCCATTCGTATGTCCGCGATACACCCGCGGTGACACCCCCAGCCAAAAATGCTGCGCCTGGTCCAGCGCGACCCGGAACCCCGCCGTCGCGTAATACCCCCATCCGCTGCGCGCCGAACAGTACGGGCAGTCGATGCGGAAATACTGGCTCGGCTGGCTGATCTGCTCCTGGTACCGCATGTACGCCCCGCCGCCGCCCGCGTGCAATTGCAGCCTCCCCCCAAACAGCGGAACAATCGCCCGTCCCCCCATTGGCAGAAAATACTGGTAGTCGCGCAGCCGCCGGTACCCCAGTCCCGTGTCGACAAACTCGCGAATGTTCCCCGCGCCGAAGATCGTGTCGAAGCCGATGTCCGCCTGGAAGTAGCGATGGAAGCGATAGCCGTAGTTCACTCCCACACCCACCTTCGGGTCGAAGGCGTTCCGCAGGTCGGCACGCGGTACTCCGGCGCCCACCCCCACGTTGAAATTGTGTCGCGGATACCAGTCCTGGGCAGGAGCAATCACTGCGAACGCCGTCAACGGGGCAAGCCAAAGCAGGGGCTTCATTGCCCCCCTGGACGCGGCTGCGGAAAATTTGGTTTCTTCCAGCAACTATCGTCCGCCCATCGGTGTTACATTTGGATAGCCGCGTCCATACTACGGGGATTCTTGTATGCTTCCGATTCGCACAGGAGGCGCGGTGGGTGCCGCCCTCTTTCTATCCATATCTTTATCCGCCGCCGACGGCGCAAACTGCAGTTTCCAGGCCCGCTCCGACGAGTTTCTCGAAGCCGAGGCACGTGCTGTCCAATCCGTCCAAAGCCGCTTCCGCAAGCTGAGTACCGCCTTGCGCGGCGCCCAAACCGTCGACCCCTCCTCTATCCCGCATCGCAGTTTCATCGACAGTGAAATCTTTGGCAAGCTGGCCGCCGCCGGCGTTCGCCCCGCCCCGCTCGCCACCGACGCCGAGTTCCTCCGCCGCGTCACACTCGACCTCACCGGCCGCATTCCCTCCCCTGCCGCCATCCGGGCCTTCCTTGCCGACCCCGATCCCGACAAACGCCAGACGCTCGTCCAGCGTTTGCTCACTTCCGAAGAGTTCAACGACAAGTGGACCTGGTGGCTCGGCGACCTGTTGCAGGTGAACGCCAACGCCACGAACGTCAACCGCGGCGTCAACGGCCGTAACGCCTTCTCCGTCTGGCTACGCGCCAAAGTGGGTGAAGGCCTCTCCTTGAAGGACCTCGCCTTCCAGTCCGTCTCCGCCACCGGCAACAGCTATCTCATGGAGGAAGGCGCTACCAACTTCGTCATCAACTCCATCACGCCCGGCGGCCCCGTTCAGGATCAGTACGACGCCATGCTGTCGAAGACGGCATCCACGTTCCTCGGCCTCGGCTACATGGATTGCCTGGTCTGCCACAGCGGCCGCGGGCATCTCGATGCCCTCAGTCTGTGGGGCCGCAACAGCACCCGCATGGAAGCCTTGCGTATGGCCGCCTTTTTCTCCCGCCAGAACATCGCCAACCATCCGGAAGCCGGGGTTCGCGAATCCTTCTTCGCCGGCGCACGCGTCGTGACGGACCGCGCCACCGGAAACTACGCCCTCAATACCACCAACGGCAATCGCCCCGTCCGCTGCGCGCCGGGGGCGACCGTTGCCAACAACCGCTGTTCGGCAACCCTGAACCTGGACCCCGAGTACATGCTCACCGGCGCCAAGCCCTCCAGTGGCGTCTCCTGGCGAGTGGCGTTCGCTCAGAACATGGTCGACGACCCGATGTTCGCCCGCAACTTCGCCAATCGACTCTGGAAAGAGTTATTCAATCTCGGCCTCGTCGATCCGGTCGACACCCTCGACCCCGCCCGGCTCGATCCGAACAACCCGCCACCCGCACCTTGGGAACTACAGGCCACTCATCCCGAATTACTCGAAAAGCTCGCCGCCGAACTCAAACGCAATAACTTCAACCTGCGCGAGTTCCTGCGCCTGCTGGTGAACTCCAGCGCCTATCAACTCAGTTCCCGCTACTCGGACGATTGGAAAGTGGAGTACATCCCGCTGTTCGCCCGCCACTACCCGCGCCGGCTCGAAGGCGAGGAGATCCATGACGCGGTTGTTGCCGCTACTAGCGTGGTCCCGTCCTACGCTGTCCAGAACATGCCCGCACCCGTCAGTTGGGCCATGCAGTTGCCGGAACCCGTCGAGCCACGCAGTAACGGCGCCGTCGCCAATTTCATGAATGTCTTCCTGCGCGGCAATCGCGATTCCCAACAGCGCAGCCAGGCAGGCTCCATCCTCCAAGGCCTGGCGTTGATGAACGACAACTTCGTTCTCTCACGCGTTAAAGTGGCCGCATCGCCAACCCTACGTGCCGTCGCCGCCAATGCCGATGTCGCCGCCGCCGTCGACGAAATGTTCCTGCTATTCCTCGGCCGTAAGCCTTCGGAAAGCGAGCAGTCGCAGGCCATCGCGAGCCTCGCCCGAGCCACCACGCCGGCCGCCCGCAACACCGCCATCGAGGACTTGGCCTGGGTTCTGGTCAACAAGGCCGAGTTCCTGTTCAGCTACTAACGTTCCCGGAGAAACAGCCATGAAAGACAGATTCGGATTCGATTGGACGGGCATCTCCGGAACCTGGTTCTGGAAACAGCCGCAGTTGTCGCGGCGCGTCTTTTTCCGCCATCTGGCCACGGCCGTCGGCGGCTACTACCTCACACCCTCGCGCCCCATGGAGACCATCGCAAAGGGCGCCGCATCCCCCATCGGCAAGGCGCAGAACTGCATCTTCATCCACATGGGCGGGGCGCCTAGCCACGTCGACACCTTCGATCTCAAGGAAGGCCCCTGGACGCCAGCCTTCTTCAACCCCACCAGCTATGGCGACATCCGCTGGCCGCAGGGCCTGATGCCCAAACTCGCCGAACAACTGGACCGCATCGCGCTCGTCCGGTCGGTCAAGCCCTGGGCCGCCGTCCATGAACTGGCGCGCCAATGGATGCTCATCGGCCGCAACCCTACATCGGCGTTATCGAAGATCGCGCCGCACATCGGTTCCGTGGTTAGCCTGGAATTGGGGCCACGCTCCGCCAATCGCATCCTGCCGGCGTTTTTCTCCCTCAACACAGGTAGCGGGCCGGGAGCCGGGTACCTGCCGCCCGATAACGGCCCCTTCTACGTCAGCCCGGGCGGCGCGGGCCTCGGCAACACCACCCATCGCGACGGCCAGCCTGCCTACGAACGCCGCAACGCCCTGCTGCAAGCGATGGATCGCGAACTGCGCGATTCCGGTGAACTCGGCGCGAAGCCCGCGGAGAACTTCTCCTTCCGCGACAACGCCGCCAAGCTGATGTACAACCCCGCCGTCGACCGCATCTTCACCTTCGATGCCGCCGAACGCGCGCGTTACGGTACCACCGGCTTTGGCAACGCCTGCATCACCGCGCGAAACCTACTCCGCGCCAACATGGGCGCCCGCTTCATCCAAATCACGACCGGCGGCTGGGACATGCATACCAACATCTACCAGCCCAACGCCGCGTTGCAGTCGCTCACGCGCCAGTTCGACAACGCGCTCGGCACGCTCATCGCCGATCTTGCCGGCGACGGCCTCCTCGACCAGACCCTCATCGTCGCCATGGGCGAGTTCGGACGCACCGTCGGCCCGCTCAACGTCAGCGCGGGCCGCGATCATCACCTGCAACAGGCGGTGCTATTCGCCGGCGCTCGCGTCAGTGGCCGCAAAGTCATCGGCTCCTCCGACGACCTGGGCCGTGCCACGGCCGACCCCGGCTGGTCGCGCGACCGCGATATCCGCGCCGAAGACATCGAAGCCACCATCTACTCCGCGCTGGGTATCGACTGGACCACCGTCCGCCGCGACGACCCGCTCGGCCGCGGCTTCGAGTACGTGCCGTTCAGCGACCGCGACCTCTACGGCCCCATCCACGAACTCTGGTAGACGCGGATGTGATGGGGGGCGGGTCCCCAGACCCGCGCACGATGCCCACGTCGCGCTTATCATAAGGTCAGTGGAACCAGCGCATTCTCTTTTCGGCCGGGAGCGCTATCCGCTCGACGCCTTCTTCCGGCCGCGCTCGGTCGCCGTCATCGGAGCCACCGAAGCCCCTGGCAGCGTTGGCCGTACGGCCCTCTGGAACCTGATCTCGTCGCCGTTCGGCGGCACGGTCTACCCCGTCAATCCAAAGCGCGGCAGCGTGCTCGGTGTCCGCGCTTACCCCACCATCGCCGACGTGCCGGAACCCGTCGAACTGGCACTGCTCGCAACCCCTGCCGCCACCGCCCCCGATCTCATCGGGCAGTGCGTCAAAGCGGGCGTCCGCGGCGCCATTCTCCTGGCTTCCGGCTTCCGGGAACAAGGGCCAAAGGGGGAAGCCCTGGAGCGCGACATCCTCCGAGAAGCCCACCAGGGCTCGCTCCGCCTGGTCGGCCCGAACAGCCTGGGCGTGATGTGCCCACCCAGCGGCCTCAACGCCACCTTCGCCCGCGGCATGGCACAAGCCGGCAACGTCGCGTTCTTAAGCCAGAGCGGCGCACTTTCCACCGCCGTGCTCGATTGGAGCCGCCAGGAACACGTCGGCTTCAGCGCCTTCGTCTCGCTCGGCTCCATGGCGGACGTCGGCTGGGGCGACCTCATCGACTACCTCGGCAACGACCCGCGCACCCGCAGCATCCTCATCTATATGGAATCCATCGGCGATGCCGGCGCGTTCCTCTCGGCCGCCCGCGAAGTCGCCCTCAGCAAACCGGTGATCGTCATCAAGTCGGGACGTACGGCGGAAGGCGCCCGCGCGGCCGCCGCCCACACGGGTGCCGTTCCTGGCGACGACGACGTTTTCGACGCCGCCCTCCGCCGTTGCGGCGTTGTCCGCGTGAACCAAATTTCCGATCTTTTTTACATGGCGGAAGCTTTGGGTAAACAGCCACGCCCACGCGGCAAGCGGCTAACGCTGGTTACCAACGCCGGCGGCCCCGCCGTTCTCGCCACCGACGCCCTAATCTCCGGCGGAGGTACCCTCGCTCCCCTGGCCGAAGAGACACGGCAGGCTCTCCGCGAGGCCCTGCCAGCCGAGTCCCACGCCGCCAATCCCGTGGATGTTATGGGCGATGCCACCGCCGAGCGCTACAGCCGCGTCATGGCCGCCGTCGCCAAGGACAATACCACCGACGGTTTCCTCGTCGTGCTCGCCCCGCAAGCCATGACCGATCCCCTTGCCACCGCGGAGCAGGTGCGCGCCTTTGCCAAAACCACCGGCAAACCCGTGCTCGCCAGTTGGATGGGCGGGGAAACGGTAGCCTCCGCCATCCAGATTCTCCAAAGCGGCGACATCCCCACCTTCCCTTACCCCGACACCGCCGTGCGCATGTTCCTCTACATGGCCTCCTACAGCGATAACCTCAAGGCCATCTACGAAACCCCCATGGCGGACGAGGAAGTGCCCGGCAAGGTTATCGATCCGGGCGACGGCCGTTCGCTGGTGCAAGCCTACGACCTCGCTCCCGCCGAAGGCATCCGCGTCGGCAGTTTCCTGGACGCGCAGTTCGGCCCGGTGGTCTATATCGAGAACGAGACCGGCCAGCGCTCGCTCGGCCTTCCCCCGTTAACCACCACCCTTGCCCGCCTCATGATCGACCGCCTCCAACTCAGCGCCGACGTCGACCGGACCGAAGCCGAGTGGCTGCTGGTAAGACTTGCACGCATGGTGTCGGAACAACCGCGTATCCGCGCGTCTCGTTTCCTAGTCGCCGGAGCCGAAGTCCAACTCCATGACCCTGCCCTTCCCGCCGAAGCTTTACCGAAGCCCGCCATCCGCCCCTATCCGGTGGAGTACGCCGGCATGTGGCGGATGAAGAACGGCGACCAGGTTCTGATCCGCCCCATTCGTCCCGAAGACGAGCCGCTCATCGCCCAGTTCCACCAGACTCTGAGCGAGCGCACCGTCTACTTCCGCTACCTCTCGACACTAAAGCTCAGCACGCGCATCGCGCATGAGCGTCTGATCCGCATCTGCTTCATTGACTATGCCCGCCAGATGGCCCTGGTGGTAGAGCATCGCGATCCCGAAAAGGGCGAGCCCAGCATCATCGCCGTCGGCCGGCTACATAAGGACATGCAAGCCTTCGCCCGCGGCATCCGCGAAGCCGAGTTTTCGCTGGTAGTAAGCGATGCCTACCAGGGCCAGGGTCTGGGAAAGGAACTACTGCTTCGAATCATCGAAGTAGCCCGCAAGGAGAATGTCGACACTGTCTTCGGCGAGATCAGTGCCGAGAACATGGCCATGCAAGCCATCTGCCGGAGTATGGGGTTTCAGATCCGCCGCGATTACGAAGACACCACGGTCGTCGCGCGGCTGAAGGTGCGGTAACGCACATCTCAATCCGCGGGCTTCTCCAGGGCTCGCGTGCCGGTGGGCAGGTACCCGAGAGCTTCGCGTAACTTCTCGTCGACGTTCTCCAGGCACTCTTCCAGTTCCTCACGGTTGGGAATAATTGTTTCTGCGATGTGATCCAGTGACTTGCGGACAGACTGGACCTTCAATGCGCTATCGCTGATTCGTTCCCGTTCTGCATTGCTCAGTTTCATCGTTTCGTTGCGCCGCGATGTAATTCCAGATGCGCCAGATAGGCATACTTGGCGTTCTGCTTCCGTTCATTGGCGTCGTGGATCAATAAGTCGAACCGGTGCGGATCGGGCTCATTACTAAGCAAAGCCTCCATTTGGAACTGGCTTAGTCGCATTACCTCCCGCACTGCCTCCACGAACGCCTGCAGGTGGACCCGGCACTCCGGGCACAGGACCAGATACTGCGAATCCCGTTCCTTGTCCGGGTCGGTGTCACACATACACGGCTGCTTACCTCCATCCGTCGCGTAGCAAGCGGCGTACCAAAACAGACGCGAAATATCTGCTTCCCACCAGAGCAGTTTCTTCATACCCAACGTGCCGTACAATCGGACTCTGTGCCTGTTCCGCTGGATTTGGATGGTCCCCAAGCCGTTGCCTACCTCGCCGCCCGCGAGCAGGTGGCACCGGCCGCCCTGCGCGTAACGCCGCTCGGCGGAGGAGTCAGCAATCATGTACTGCTTGTGGAATCGCCCCGCCGCCGCTGTGTCGTCAAGCAATCGCTCGGCAAACTGCGCGTCGAGCAGGATTGGTTCTCCCGCCGCGACCGCATCTGGCGTGAAGCCGAGGCGCTCCGCTCCCTGCCTGCGATCATGCCGCCGGGCAGCGTGCCCGAGTTGCTGTGGGAGGATCGCGAGAACTACGCGCTGGCGATGTCCTGCGCTCCCGGTGAGCAAACCTGGAAGTCCGCGCTGCTCAGCGGCGAAGCCACCGAGGCCCAGGCGCGCGCCATCGGCCGCATGCACCGGGCCCTTCTGGACAACACTGCCGATGCCGCCGCGCTGAGCCCCCTCTTCCTCGATCAGGAGGCCTTCGACGAGCTGCGCCTCGACCCCTACTACCGCTGCATCGCCCAACGCCACCCGGATCTGGCTTCGTTTTGTCAGCGCGCCATTGACCGCTGCACTGGGCACCGCACGGCGCTTGTTCATGGCGACTGGAGTCCGAAGAACCTGATGGCGGATGGAGATCACGTTACAGCCATTGACTTCGAAGTGATCCACTACGGCGACCCTGGCTTTGACGTGGCCTTCCTGCTCAATCATCTGGTGCTGAAGTCGGTGTACCAGCCGCGGTTCGCACCGTTGTACCTGCGCATGGCGAAGACTTACTGGGACACCTTGGCCCCCTCGTCCGCTCTGGCCGAAGGCACGTTCGTCCATCTGCCCCTGTTGCTACTGGCGAGAGTCGATGGCAAGAGCCCGGTGGAGTACCTGACGGATCCGGGAAAGAAAGAAGCCGTGCGCATCAAAGCCCGCCGTTTGTTGGCCGAACGTGCGGCCACCTTGGAGGACGCCTTTGCCGCCTAGCCACTGCGACCTCGCCAACATCTACGGAGCCGTCGCCGCCCGTTTGCCGCACGATTACTACCTTGGGCCGGCATTCACCTTCAAGAAACGGCCGCTTCCAGCTCCGCCCGAAACACTATCCACATCGCGGATTCTCCTCACGAAAGGAGCTAGGGAATACAACAGTTGGTATCGCGCGGATATGGTTGTCATGTTTGTGACGCCGGAGACTTGCCGGGAGTTGGGCGTGTTCCTGATCGCCTGCGGTCTCCACGGTCCACGCATGCCGGTCACCTTGCGCCTCACGCATCCTGAGTGCAAGATCCGCCAAATCGTGATCCGAGAAGGGGTGCGACACAAACGGCACTGGGCTGGCGACCTGGTGACCGTTCCCGTTGCTTTTCACTACCGCCCCCAGCAGGCGAGCAAATTTCCGTTTCAAACCGACGCCTGCACCTGCTGGCTTCCCTTGCTGGCGCTCAGCAACGGCGAGGAGTGCGTTGGGCAGTCCGATCAGGACTGGCAGGCCCGCGATACCATCTGGATCCAAAGCGGTTCGCGCGGTACCTTCCGCTTCGCCGAGTTGCTCCTGAACGCCGGCTCCAACGACAACGAGAACTTCGAATACTCTT
Source organism: uncultured Candidatus Solibacter sp. (assembly GCA_964385495.1). Lineage (GTDB taxonomy): Bacteria > Acidobacteriota > Terriglobia > Bryobacterales > Bryobacteraceae > CADEFT01. The sequence goes on along the minus strand of CAYLPH010000015.1, from coordinate 75,029 downwards.
TGGAGGGAGAGGCTGGCTATCGCAGCCTCGCTCCCATGAGCACCGAACTCAAGATCTACCTGCCCGGGGCTGACTTTTGGATCGACCCTTCCGATCCAGCCGATTCCTTAACCCTAACGTAACGAACGCGCGTCGCTTTTCCGCCGGAGCCGGGCAAACACCTCGTCACCCGGAATGAGTTCTGCCTCACCGCTCTTAACGGCATCGTAGCGGGCATCCAGCATTTCGCGCGTCTGGGCCAACTCGTCCACGAAGCCGGCTACGGCATCTTGCACCAGTTCGTCCGCGGGCCGCCCGCTGCGAGCCGCTAGTTCATTCAGCTTCTCTTCCACCTCGGGCGTGAAATGCACTTCCATGACCGCAGCTTACCACCGAACCTAAGATCTACCCTGTGGGTTAGAATATCGAGGGATGCGCGTGGCCATCTGATTCCCCTGTTCCCACCTTCCAACGAACCGTCGCTGAGACAGTACGCATTCGGCTCCTTTCGGCCAGACGGCCAACGCGTGCGTGGCTATGAGCAACCGCAGTGAAGCCCAGATACGATTTTGCAAAGGGCGAGCGCGGCAAGTTCTTCAAAGAGAACGCCGAGTTAAACCTGCCCATTTCGTCCACGCAGCTTACCACCGAACCTAAGGCCACCTACCGGGAAGCGGCTTCTGGATCCACCCCCCCGCCCCAAGCATCTACTCCAACCGTGAGAGCCGCGCCTCGCCAGAGCCTTCCCTATACCTTCGAAGGCCCCATCGTCCATCACAACCTCGGCACCATGCGCTACACCGTGGTCTTCCTCCCTGACGACCTCGCCGCGCAGCTTCCCTTCCACGGCCAGCCCCGACTCCGCGCACGTGGCCTCTTCGGCGATGTCCCCTTCTCCGGCGCCTGGCAGCCTTCCCGCGGCCGCTGGTACCTCATGCTTTCGAAAAGCGTGCTGCGGTCGAGCGGGTACACCGCCGGTGACAACGTCCCGATCGCCTTCCGCATCGAGGATCCCAGCCTCGTCGACACGCCACCCGCCCTGCTCCAGGCCATCCACGCCGACCCGGACATCAAAGCCTTCTGGGACACCCTCAGCGCCGGCAAGCAGCGAGCCATGGCGCACATGGTGGCATCCGCCAAGACCCCGGAAACCCGCGACGCCCGCCTGGAACGCGTCATGGACGCTCTGCGCCACCGACAGGTCCTCGGCCCACCTTCGAAAACTAAAGGTAAACGCGCACCACGCGCGCGCTGATCCCGCACAGCAGGCTATACGTCATCATGCCCGCCTGCCGCGCCACATACCGCGCATCCTGCGCGACATCCCCATCGCCGCCAATCACCGTTACCGTATCGCCCACCTGCAAGTCCGGTACGTTCGTCACGTCAATTGTCGTTAAGTCCATCGACACCGCGCCCACAATCGGTACATACCGCCCGCCCGCCATCAGCCGCCCCTTGTTCGACAGCCGGTGCGGCAAGCCGTCCGCATAGCCGATGCCCACCACCGCGATCCGCATGTCGCGCTGCGCCCAATACAGCGCCCCATACCCGACCGGCGTTCCCCGCGGGATCTCCTTAATCAGCACCACCGATGCCTTCCACGTCAGCACCGGGGCCACGTCCAGCGCCGGCTTCGGCGCCTCCTTGCCCGGACTCCAATACCCATAGAGCGCCAAGCCCGGCCGCACCAGGTTCCGCCATGTCCGCTCGCGCGGCAGCACGATCGGATTCGTGCTCGATAGATGCGTGTAGGGCGGCGTGATGCCCGCCTCCGCCAGCGCCTCGCGTACGCGCTGGAAGGCCTCGATCTGCAACTCGGTCTGCGGTGAACTGAAGTCGGCCGAGGAAGCGAAATGGGTCATCAGACCCTCCATCCGCTCCGCCCCGCCGGCCTGCACCGCCGACACTATCTCCTCCGGCGCCGCCCGGGTTCCCAGGCGTCCCATCCCGGAATCCACCTTCAGGTGATACGGCGTCGTACCGTTAAACGCCGCAATCTCCGCCAGGTCATGCAGGGCGGGGGTCAACTCGCATTCGCGAACGGTGTCCCGCTCCCACGGCAGCACGCCGCCCATTACTAAAATCCGCGCGTCGATATTGGCCCGCCGCAGCGCCACGCCCTCTTCCACACTGCTCACCGCCAGCCAGCGGCACCCCTCGGCCACCAGCGTCCGCGACACCTCGGTGGCGCCATGGCGATAAGCATCCGCCTTCACCACCGGCATCACGTGCACGCCATCGCCCACCGCACGGCACAAGTGCGCGTAGTTTTCGGCGAGCTGGCCGCGCGAAATCTCCACCCAACAACGCAGTTTCGTCATCGCGTCAGCTCTTGGAACAGTCTCTCATAAGCAGTCGTAACGGCTTCCCAGCTATAGCGCTCGGCCACGCGCTGGCGAGCCTTCTCCCCCCACGCGGCCCGTTCCTCCACGCTCATCGCCAGCACCTGCCGCATCCGGTCCGCCAACTCCGGCGGCTCAAACGGCAACCCCACGCCGCCCGCCACCTCTTCATTTTCCGGCGTTCGCAAATACAACACCAGGCAGCCACGGCCCATCGCTTCAATCAACGCTGGATGCGTCCCGCCCACCTCCGTCGCATGCACATACGCCGCGCAGTGCGACTGCAACTCGTGATAGCCCTGCCCGTAAATCGCGCCCGGCAGCAGCACGCGTGGATCCCTGGTATTGCGCACCTGGCGGATATACGCATCGGCGTAGGGCGCATCGCCGATCAGCGCCAGCCGCATATCGGTTTCCAGCGTCTCAAACGCCTGCCGCACCAGCAGCGGGTTGTTCTCCGGCTCAAACCGCGTGACATAGAGGAAATAGCGCCCGGCCTCCAGTCCCAACCGCCCCAAGACCTCCGCCGTGGCTACCCTGCCCACTGGTGCTCCATATGGAATGAAGGTGGTATCCGCGTTGTAGGTCTCGCGGTAATAGGCGGCGATCTTCTCGGCATCGCTCACCGCCCGGCTCGGCAGAAACGTCGACAGCCACTCCGACATCCGGTACCAGGCCCGCGCCGCGGCATTCCACTTCTTACGCTTGCGTTCCAGCCCGTCCACGTTCAGCGCCACCGGAATCCCGGTCACCCGCGGCAGAATCGTGAAAATCGCGTTAGCGGCATTGCAGTAGAGCGCTACATCGGCCCGCCGAAACACCAGATCCAGCGTGGAAATCGCGGTATGCGCAATCGTATCGAAGTATTTAGAGCGAATCGTGGGGAGATAAACCAGCTTCACGCCCAGATAGGCAGATGCGCTATGCCGCGTCCGGCAGTAGACAAACACGTCATGGCCGCGGACGGCCAGCCGTTGCGACAACTCCTCGGCAAAGGTCTCAAAGCCGCCGTAGTTGGCCGGAATCCCGCGAGTTCCGACAATGGCGATGCGCAGCGGCTACCCCCGGCCGACGCGGGATTTCGCCGTCACGCGGGACTTCGCCTTGGGCTTCGGCATCGCATGACTGACGGGGTCGAAGGAGAACCAACTGGCGATATACTCATCGGAAACCCGCCGCCGCCGCATGATCTCCCGCCGCTTCTCGATGAACTTGCGCCAGTTCATCGCCAGATACCCAAATGCCTTCAGGGAACTGGTCTCGCGCGTCAGGCAGCAGCCCAGCACCACCGCGTCGCGCCACGTTATGGCGCCCATGTGCTGCCAGTACAGCGAGCCCGACATATTTTTAATGCGCATCAGGAAGCGATTCTTCACCGAGTGCATGTTGATGGCCGCCGGCAACGCCCGCCGGTTCCCCGGCAGTACCGCGCGCACATGATAACCGATCGCGTTCGGCGTGTACACGCAGCGCCAGCCCAGCAACTGCGCCCGCCAAGCCACGTCGGCGTCTTCCCGGTAGGTGAAGAAGTCCGAATCGAAGAACTCGCCGAAGATCGAAATATCGTCGATCATCTCGCGCCGGTACAGCGCCGCTGCCGCCGTCGCGCCAAAGACATACTCGAAATTCTGGTAGTGTCCGCGGTCCACTTCCTGGCTGCCGCGATCCAGATGCCGCAGCATCGGTGTGAAGAAGATCCCGGTGGAGTCGACGCGGTTCTGTTCCGGCAGGTCGAAACTCGGGGAGATCGCCAGCAGCTTCCCGCACACCGTACCGGCCTTCGGATCCAGTTGCCCGGCTTCCACCATTTCGGCGATGAAGTTCGGCATCAAAAGAACGTCGGGGTTCAGGGTCAACACCCACTCACCCGAGGAAAGTCCGATCGCCTGGTTCTGCGCGCCGGCAAATCCTAAATTGGCGTCGTTGTAGACGATCCGTACCCGGTCCTCGAACTGCTCCAGGATATCCAGGGTGCCGTCGGTGGAAGCGTTGTCGATTACGATGATTTCCTTACGCGGGTACTTCTGCTCGAGCACCGATTCCAGGCATCGTTTGATGTACCGGCCGCTGTTGTACGTCACGATGGTGACGGAAACCAGTTCGCTATAGGGCATGCATATCAGCCTGGGTTGGGAGTGTAGATAGGGTACTGCCGCCACCGGAACTATACAAAAGCGCCGCCGGACGTATCACCTTAGCACAACGAAAGTGGCCGGTGAAGCAAACACGGGGCAGTGCCGGCGGACTCATGCGTGGAAGCAATCTCCCGCGGTTGAGACGACACGCGGCACTCGGTGCCGGGAGAGAGCGGCCAAACGCATAAACTAGCAGCCTAGCATACCGTAGAAACCGGATGCGACATAGCCAGGGCACGGCGCGTGCGGCGGACGGCATTAATCGACACAAACTACGTTCGTAGGCGACGACGATGAGCGATTGACCTGAGCGCGGCTATTGCTTAGGATGGAGCATGCCCTCGACTCGTAGTACAGAGGTGATGGCTGATTCTGTAATTCCCCCGACAGAAACGCCAGAGATCCCGGATAAGCTGTACTTCCGCATCGGCGATGTGAGCAAGCTGGCAGGTGTCAAGGCCTTCGTGCTGCGCTATTGGGAAACCGAGTTCCCGCAACTGTCCCCCCGTAAGAGCGGTACCGGGCACCGCCTATATCGAAGAAAAGACGTGGAAACGGTGCTGGATATCAAGCGCCTTCTGTATGAGGAGCGCTTTACTATCGAGGGTGCCCGCAACTTCCTGGCCGCCAAAGGAACGATTACCAAACCGGTGGTCGCCAAAGGCAAAGTGAAGCCCAAGAAGAGTTTGGCCGCGCCGCCAGTCCCCTCGCAAGGCGATCTATTCGCGGCGCCGGTGGCTGGGATGGCACCCGAAGCGTTGGATGGCATACGGCGGGAACTCCGCTCCATTCTCGATCTTCTGAACTAGCCACCACCGGCTCGTGTAAACCAGCACATCTCCCTCGCTTTTTCTCCCGATTTCCCCCATTGCGCCGATAAGCCCATTTACGGGAGAACAACGGCTATGGTCCGCCTGACAAGGCTGAACCACGTTCCGGTGATTCTGAACGCGGATCTCATTGAGAGCATCGAGGTTACGCCTGACACGGTGATCACCCTGGTCAACCAGCAGAAGATTCGTGTGTTGGAATCGGCGGAAGAAATCATAGAACGCGTGGTTGCCTACCGGCGCCAATTACTGCGCGCCGATCAGGTTCCGCTCATAGTCGACGAGCGCGATCCGGACAGTCAACCGCTACCCGGCGCCGCCGAGCGTCCGGGCGACGGAGCGTAGCCCATTGAAGATTTCAGTGAAATTGTCGAGGGAGAGCAGCGATGGCGAAAGTGGGACGGAAGCCCGACCTGGCTTCGGTCATCGGAGTGATCCTGTCGGTAGTGGCGATCGTGGGCGGTCTGCTACTCGAGGGCGGCGCTATCTCGGACATCTCCCAACATACCGCCGCTCTGATCGTTCTCGGCGGCACCATGGGCGCCACCATGTTGAATTCACCGATGGCCGTCTTCCTGGCTGCCTTTCGCCGCCTCGCCTGCGTCTTTCACGAGCAAACCGAGGGGCCTGGCGCCATCATCGACAAGATTATCGATCTGGCCACCAAAGCCCGTAAGCAAGGTATCGTCTCGCTGGAGCAGGAAGCCGGCGAACTCGAAGATCCCTTCCTGCGTAAAGCTCTGACCCTTGCCGTGGACGGGACGGACCTCCAGGAACTTCGCAAAATGATGGAACTCGAAATCGAGATGCACGAGCATGAGGCCGAAGCCGAGGCGAGAGTCTTCGAACAGGCCGGCGGCTATGCCCCCACCGTCGGCATCCTCGGGGCCGTGATGGGCCTCATCCAGGTCATGAAGAACCTCGCCAACATCGACGCCGTGGGCCATGGTATTGCCGTATCGTTCGTAGCCACTGTCTACGGCGTGGGTATCGCCAACCTCTTCTTTCTGCCAGCCGCCGGCAAGATCAAAGCGCGCGCCCAGGAAGAGATCCGCATGAAGGAGATGACCTTGGAAGGCGTTACCGCGATCGTCGAAGGACTGAATCCCAAATTGATCCGCTGGAAACTGGAGGCCTACTCGCATGGGAAAGCGGCGAAGCAACCGGCGACGGCCAAAGTGGAGGCCTGACCCGATGGCACGCAAACGGCAGGAGCCACATGCCAACCACGAACGCTGGCTGGTCTCTTACGCCGACTTCATCACGCTCATGTTCGCCTTCTTCGTGGTGATGTTCGCCTCCACCCAGTCCGATAAGGGCAAGGCGCAGCAGGTCTCCGATTCGGTCAAGCGGGCCCTCGAGGAGAACCAGGTTGCCGCCCTCCTCGCCGGCATCCTCGGTGGCACCATCGACAACAAAGGGATGGGCAATAACCAGATGCGCGGCCCCGGCGGCGCCAAACAGGCCTCCCCCGTCAAACCCGATATCAATGCCCTTAAAGTGGCCGAGCTCCTGCCCTCCTTCCAGTTCCTAAACAAGGAACTACAGGACGAAATCAACAGCGGCAAGGTGCAACTCCACATGGGGTCGCGCGGCCTCGTCGTCAGCCTCCGCGAAGCCGCTTTCTTCCCCTCCGGCGACGATGCCCTTAAAACCTCCTCCTTCGGAAGCATCGAGAAGATCGCCGAAGCCGTCCAGCGTCTACCCAACCAGGTGCGCCTGGAAGGCCACACCGACGCCATCCCGATCAACAACGAACGTTTCCGTAGCAACTGGGAACTCTCCTCCGCCCGCGCCATCGCCATGCTCGACATCCTCACCGAGCGCTACAACGTCCCCAAGGACAAGCTCGCCGTCGCCGGCTACGCCGATAACGTCCCGGTCGGCCCCAACGACACAGAGGAAGGCCGCGCCCGCAACCGCCGCGTCGACCTGATCATCCTCAACCAGTCCGGCCTCACCGCCGAACCCCAGGCCGGGGACGCCGCCAAGCCAAGCCCCTTCCCCTCGAACAAACACTAACCTCCAGGCGCCCACGCACGGCGCCTTTCACAAACCCTCTGTTATACTGCGCCCATGCGAATCGCCGGGCTCCGCCTTGTCTTACCATCGCCCCCCGCCTTCTTCCTTTTCGCCCGGAAACCCGCCCACGCATCTGATTCGGCCCGCCCGCTTTGAGGATTCATGGCCCGTAAGTCTGCTTCTAACCGTGCGCCAAAGCCTTCGTTTGACGACCCGTCGCTCTATCTGAATCGCGAGTTGAGCCTGCTGGAGTTCCAACGCCGCGTGCTCGAGGAAGCCGCCGATGAAAGCAATCCGCTACTGGAGCGCGTGCGCTTCCTTTCCATCTTCGGCAGCAACCTCGACGAGTTCTTCATGGTGCGCGTGGCGGCCCTCAAGAACCAGGAAGAGGCCGGCATCGCCGAAACCGGCCCCGATGGCCTCAGCCCCAGCCAGCAATTGGACGTCATCCGCGAACGTGTCATCGAACTCATGCGCGAGGCCCACCGCTGCCGCGTTCTGCTGCTGGAACAACTCGAGGGCCACGGCGTCCATGTGCTGGACCATTCCGAACTCACCGATACCCAGTGCGCGCAGATCTCCGAATACTTCAACAACACCATCTACCCGGTGCTCACGCCGCTGGCGGTCGATCCCGGCCGCCCCTTCCCGCACATCTCTAACCTCAGCCTGAATCTGTCGGTTCTGATTCGCGATGACCGCGGCCAGGAGCACTTCGCCCGCCTTAAGGTACCCAATTCGCTACCCCAACTGCTGCCGTTGCAGCGCTCCCGCCGCGCCGGCCCAGGGCCCCTCAGTTTTGTCTGGATCGAGCAGGTCATCCAGGCCAATGTCCAGCAATTGTTCCCTGGCATGGAGATTGTGGAATCGCATCCGTTCCACATCACCCGCGACGCCGACTCGGCCATCCAGGAACTGGAAGCAGACGATCTGCTGGAAACCGTCGAGGCGGGGGTACGCAAACGCCGCTTCGGCGATGTCGTACGGCTGAAGGTGCCGGAAGGCATGCCGGACAGCCTGCTCGACACGCTGCGCGAGAATCTCGAAATTGAAGAAGAGGACATCTATCGCGTCAATGGGCCCCTCTCGCTGGCCCGCCTGCGCCACCTCGCCGGCATCGACCGCCCCGATCTCAAATGGCCCGCCTTCGTCCCCGCCGGCCTGCCAAAACTATCCGAAGACGAAGATATCTTCTCGCTCATCCGCCGCGGCGAGTTGATGCTGCATCATCCCTTCGACTCCTTCCAGCCGGTCGTCGACTTCCTCCGCGCCGCCGCCCGCGATCCCCACGTGCTGGCCATCAAAATGACCCTCTATCGCGTCGGCCGCAACGCCCCCGTGGTCGAGGCGCTGCTCGAAGCCATGGAGTACGGCAAGCAGGTGGCCGTGCTCGTCGAGTTGAAAGCGCGCTTCGACGAAGAGAGCAATATCGAATGGGCCCGCGCGCTGGAACGCGAAGGCGTCCATGTCGTCTACGGATTGGTCGGCCTCAAGATCCACGCCAAAGTCGCCCTGGTGGTGCGCCGCGAAGGCGATGTCATCCGCCGCTACGTTCACATGTCCACCGGCAACTACAATGCCGTTACCGCCCACCTCTACACCGACCTCGGCATGTTTACCACCGACCCGGAGATCGGCGCCGACGCCTCCGGCCTGTTCAACTTCCTCACCGGCTATTCCGCCAAGACCGACTATCGGAAGCTGCTGGTGGCGCCCATCAACCTGCGCCGCCGCCTGACGGAGATGATCCGGCGCGAGATGGAGAATGCCAAGGCGGGCAAGCCCGCGCGCCTTATCTTCAAGATGAACGCCCTGGTCGATCCGCCGCTCATCCGCCTGCTCTACGAAGCCTCCGGCGCCGGCGTCCAGGTGGACCTCATTGCCCGCGGCATCTGCTGCCTGCGCCCCGGCGTCACGGGCGTCAGCGAGAACATCCGCGTCCGCAGCATCCTCGGCCGCTTCCTGGAACACACGCGCATCTTTTATTGCATGAACGGCGGGGAGGAGGAGATCTACCTCGGCTCGGCCGACCTCATGCCGCGCAATATCAACCGCCGCGTGGAAACCCTGTTCCCCATCGAAAAGCCCGCGCTGGTGCGCTTCGTCCGCGACCGCGTGCTGGGGGTCTACCTGGCCGATAACGTAAAAGCGCGCGAGATGCAGCCCGACGGCACGTATCGCCGCGTTCAGCCCGGCAAGGGCGAGAAGCCGGTCAACAGCCAGATGGTGCTACTCGAACGCAAACGCGGCAATGGCCGCGGCCGCGCGTAGCGGAGTGTCACTCCCCCTCCACCACTGGCGGCTCTTCGCTGTCCTCCAACCGCTCCACGCCTTCCACGCTCCGCGCGTGGCGTTTCAACACCTTCACCGCGTTCCCGCTCGAAAAGCCCGCCGTCCGCAGCTTCCGGTATGCCGACGCCACACCCTTCTCGTCCGCCAACACCTGCGCCAGCGGCTTGGCCCGGAACTTCCGCGCCAGGAACTGCTCGATGAGATCCACCTCATCCACGTCCTGAAAGGCCGCGCTTACCGCGCCTTCGGCAAGCGCCGGCGCCACGCGCTTGGCACGCAGATCGCTCATCACGCGCGCTTTGCCGAATCCTTCGTTCTCCAGCCGCCGCGTGGCGAAATACTCGGCAAAGCGCTTATCGTTCAGGTAATCCAGATCCTTGAGTTTGGCCAGCACGTAATCGACGTCGGTGGCCTCGGAGGCTTTGCGCCGCAGCTTGTCCCGCAGTTCGCCGGTAGATTGCGCGCGCCCTCCTAGGAGCCTGACCGCGTACTGTAGCAGTTCGTCCCGCTCCAGTGTCTTGGGGCGCTTGGCGAATGCCATGAGTGTGCGCTCTCCTTCATCTTCGATGGTACACTAGGGGCAGTAAAGGAGCCGCTTTATGGATGAAGATAAACGCCTTTCTTATTTCTTCCTCGGACTCGGCATCGGAGTCGCGGTTGGAATCCTCTTCGCGCCCAAATCCGGCGAGGAGACGCGCGGCTTGATCAAGGACAAAGCCGGCGAAGGCGCCGATTACGTCAAGCGCCGCGGCGACGAAGTCCGCTCCCAGGCCGGTGAGGTTATCGAACGCGGCAAGAGCGCCGTGCAGAAGCAGCGCGAGCAGTTAGGCGCCGCCGTCGAAGCCGGTAAGCAGGCCTATCGCGAGACCTTCCAGAAGTCCGGCGAGCCCGGGCCCGCCGAATCGTAGTCCATTTCGTCTCGTTCGCCGTCTCTTTGTTTAGAGGATTTCTTCGTTCATGAACAACGAAACGTTGGTAATGGTGATCGCGGTCTTTGTCGGCCTCACCGCCTTCGCCCAGATCGGACAGCTCTTCGCGCTGCTCGCTCTCCAGAAGAAAGCGAAGGAACTACAGCAGCAGGTGGCGGGCTTCGTCCCACGGGCGGAGTCCATTCTCGATTCCGCTAAGCAGACGATCGACCAGAGCCGGTCCCAATTGACCGAACTCACTACTAAAACCAACGAGATCCTCGATTCCACCAAAACCCAACTGGTTCGCGTGGATACGCTGCTGGCCGACGTCTCCACGCGCGCCAGAACCCAGATGGACCGCGCCGAACTGGTGTTGGACGACGCCATGGGGAAGGTCCATGAAACCGTGAACACCGTCCACGGCGGTGTGATGAAGCCGCTGCGGGAAATCCAGGGCGTTACCAATGGAATCCGTGCCGCCGTCCAGCACATGCTCAAGGGCGGGCGTCCCAATGTCGTCCAGGCTCATCAGGACGAGGAGATGTTTATCTGATCGATATTCATAGCCACGTCCTCTGGGGCATGGACGACGGTTCCAAGACCCTGGAGGACAGCGTGGCCATGTTGCGGATGGCTGCCGAAGGGGGAACTCGCGGTATTGTCGCCACGCCACACGCCGACCTCGAGTACAAGTTCCAACCTGACTTAATCCGGGAGAGGGCGGACCAGTTGCGCGCCGCCGCCGGCGGCAGGATCGAACTGTGGACGGGCTGCGATTTCCACCTTACTTTCGACAACATCCAGGACGCCATCAACCACCCCACCCGGTACACCATCAACCACAAAAGCTATTTGCTGGTGGAGTTCTCGGACATGCTCATTTTCCAGAACACCGCCGATATCTTTGCCCGCCTGGGCGAAGCCGGGATGATTCCCGTGGTCACGCACCCGGAACGCAATACCCTGCTCCAGCAGCGTTTACCGCAGCTCAAGCACTGGGTCGAGCAGGGCGCGTACTTGCAGGTGACCGCGCAATCCCTAACCGGCCGCTTCGGCAAGACTGCGCGCGCCTTCAGCCTGGAACTGCTGAACCAGAACCTGGTTCACTTCATCGCCAGCGATGCCCATGACCTGAAACACCGTCCTCCGCTGCTGAAAGAAGCTTTCGGGTTCGTATCGAAGGAGTACTCCGCGGAACTCGCCCAGGCTCTGTTCGTCGATAACCCCACGGCTGCGGTGGCCGGTGCGCCCCTGCCTCCGCAGCCCTACACGTTCCGGCCCTCGCGCAAGTGGTATCAGTTCTGGCGCTGAACCGATACGGTGGAAACAAATGCCGCCGCCCGCGCGTATCATTCTCAGGCATGTTGTCCCTCCTGCTGTTCACCACCCTCGTCCTTCAAGCCCAGGATCCCCTCGACATCGTTCGTAAATCGGTTAATCGCGATCAGACCGATTTCGAACGCTCGAAAGACTACACCTACATCGAGCGCGCCCGCTTCACCGAGCGCGATTCCAAAGGCAAACCCAAACGCACCGAAAGCGAGGTTTCCGAAATCATGTTCTTCTACGGCGAGCGCTACGAGAAGCGTATCGAGAAGGACGGCAAGCCCCTGTCTGACAAGGACAAGCGCAAAGAGCGGGAACGCCTGGACAAGTTCCTGGCGGAACGCGCCAAGGAGCCGGAAAAGGATCGCCTGAAGCGCCAGCGAAAATTAGAGGACGAACGCCGCCGCAGCCGCGAGTTCGGCAAGGAGATCCCGGAGGCCTACAACTTCCGCCTCCTTGGCGAGGAGACCACCGAAGGACACAAGACGTGGGTCATCGAAGCACTCCCCAAACCCGGCTTTAAACCAAAGGTTCCCCGCGCCGGGCTGCTTTCTAAGTTCAAGGGAAAGTTGTGGATATCCCAGTCCGACTACCGCTGGGTAAAGTTGGAAGCCGAAGCTGTCGATACCGTGAGCTGGGGTCTGTTTCTGGCCCGGCTGGCGAAAGGCTCCCACGTCGCCATCGCGCAAACCCGCGTGAACAACGAGGTGTGGATGCCCAAGTCCGTCAATGTGAAGCTGGATGCCCGCCTGGCATTGCTGAAAAGGATGCAGGGGGATGTGGAAGTCACCTACGACAGCTTCCGTAAGTTTTCCAGCGAGTCCAAGATCTTGAATACAGGAGAACTGCCCGAGGACAAGTACTAGGAGACGGTGCCCTTTTCTACTACCACCTTTATAGGCCTTAGGATAACCTAGGGTTTTACAGGCACTCTTTTCCTGGAGAGATTCTCCGTCTCGAGCGCACTCGAAGGATAGATGGAAGAAAATGGGCGTCCCTATGCGCAGCGCGGCACGGCTGGCTCCACCAGGGTGGATTACCGGCGCCGTGTTGCATCTGTGGGCGGGCCGCATCTCCGATCCGGTTTCCCGCCTGCGGTTTCTGCGGCGAGGTACGTTACTGGTCGAAGAGCGGCGCACGCAGGCAAAGCGCGCGCTTGTGGCAGCGGCGGCCGGTTTGTCGATCGTCTTCATGCCCACGTCTTCCATCATCACCGCCACTAGCCTGCTGCGGCAGCATACGGTGCCTCCGCCGGAGCGCCCCTCGCTGCAGGTGCCAGGGAAGCCGGCCCGCATCTGGCTGGTGGAAAAGAAAGAAGACTTCGAGGTATACAGCAATGGCCTGCGCATCGAAACCCGCGGCGAACAGTACCACTCCCATCGCAGTCTGCGTGCGTTTGACCGCCGCGGACCCGGCAAAGGAAAACCGGATCATCCTCTGGTTGTAACCGATCCCAACCGCCCGGCGGGCATCGTCTTTCACACCACCGAAAGCGACGTCGCTCCCTTTGAGGAGTCGCATAATCGCCGGCTGCAGATCCTGGCCCGCGGCGTGTTGGGCTATGTCCGCCAGATTAAGGCCTACCACTATCTGATCGACCGCTTCGGCCGGGTGTACCGCGTCGTCAAGGAGGACAGTATTGCCAACCACGCCGGCAACTCCGTCTGGGGCGACTCCAACCGGCTCTATGTCAACCTGAACGACAGCTTTCTCGGCGTCGCCTTCGAAGCCCAAACCCGCCCTCAGGACGGTTTCGAAACCATCAGCGAGGCCCAACAGCACAGCGGCCGCATTCTCACCGACATGCTCCGCGCCAAGTATGGCATCGCGGCTGAGAATTGTGTCACGCACGCCCAGGTTTCCGTCAATCCCGACAACTGGGGGGTGGGCGCCCACACCGATTGGGCTGTCGGCTTTCCCTTTGCCGCCATGGGGTTACCCGACAACTACTCCATCCCGCTGCCAAGTCTGACACAATTTGGGTTTACCTACGACGTCAGTTATGTGCAACTATCGGAAGCGCGGCTATGGAAGGGGCTCCTGTTAGGACACGAAGAACAGCGGCAGGCGGCGACCGTCGCCGGAATGCGCCTGGTCGAGTACCGGGCGGAACTCCGGAAACGCTACCACGGGATTTACCAGAGCATCAAAAACCAATCAACGAGAGAGGATCAGGAATGAGCCCACTTGGACTCGATGTCGGCACCAGCCGCGTCGTTTTGGCGGAAACGGCCGGCAACGGAGCATCGGAGGAGTATAAGTATCTGTCGCAGTTGAATGCGTTTGTCCGCATTCCGTACTCGCGTATCACCGAGAACATCCTGCGCAAGGAAGGCGTCCCCTACAGCGTCCACGGCTCCGACCTGGTTATCCACGGCAACGAATCCGAACGGTTTGCCGACTTACTGGGACGCGAGATGCGCCGTCCCATGCGCGCCGGCCTGGTCAACTCCAGCGAACCCGAAAGCGAAGGCCAACTGGCCGAGATCCTCGCCAGCGTCCTCAAGGACGTCACCGAAAAGGGCCGCAAGATCACGTTCTCCGTCCCCGCGCCCCCGCTTGGCGCCACCGACAGCACGGCGTATCACGAAACGGCGGTCAAACGCATCCTCACCGAGCTCGGCTTCGAAGCGCAGAGCCTGAACGAGGGCCTGGCCGTGGTCTATGCCGAACTGGCGGAATCGAACTACACCGGCATCGGCATCAGTTGCGGCGGCGGTCTTTGCAATGTCTGCTTCGCTTACCTTTCGGTGCCCGTGCTGACGTTTAGCACTCCCAAGGCCGGCGACTACGTCGACGCCAACACCGCCCAAGCTACGGGCGAGCTCGCCACCCGCATCCGTATCACCAAGGAGCAGGAGTTCCGTCTCGGCGGCAGCCAGCCGGATAAACTGCACCAGGTTATCGCCTCCTACTATGACGAGATGATCCAGGCCCTTATCGAAGGCATGAAGGAATCCTTCCGCGTTTCCAAAACCATGCCGAAGCTGGGCCGCCCCATCCCGCTGGTGCTCAGCGGCGGTAGCGCCACCCCCGGCGGCTTCGTCGAGCGCTTCCAGAAAGCCATGAGCGGCAACGACTTCCCCATCCCGGTTTCCGAAGTCCGGTTGGCGGCCGAGCCGCTCTATGCCTCCGCCAAGGGATCGTTGATCGCCGCCCTTAGCGAAGCCTGAGCCTTACTTCTCCCGAATCGACTCGGCCAGCCACTTGCGGTTCTTCTTCACATCCGCGAGCAGGCTGGCCGACAACGCCTCGCGCTTCTCGTACAACCGGTAGCCGTCCGCCGAGCGCAGATACCCCCGCGCCTCCGGGTGCCGCGCAAACAGCTTCTTTTCCCCCATCGTCTCGCGCAGCGCCGCGAACTTCTTCCGCTTATCCAACAGCGCCTTCACCAGAAACGGCATCACCATCGAGTAGTCGCCCTGCATGCTCTCGGTGGTCTTCTGGTAGGTATCTTTATCGACCTTGCCCCACGTCACCGCCTCCGCCGGCGGACAGGACGACAACGACCCGTCGGTCACCGGCGCCGATACAATCTGTACGTCAAAGTGATACCCGCGGATCCCCCGCAGACCCAGCACCTGCCCCAATGCCGGCTCCGGCTGCAGATTGTAATTCTTCGGCACCCCGCCGCCCAGAATCAGCGTGCCCAGCTTGCCCGCCGGATGCTCGAACAGCCCCCACCGGTGATACGCGCAGGCTTCGAAAACCTCCGCATGGAGGTCGATCTCGAAGGCATACTCCTCCAGCAGTCCCGCATTCCGCATCGCCCATAGTTTCATCGAGTTCAGGAACACGCTGCCATCCGCGGGCGCGCCAACGAGAACCGGAATCGCCATCCGGCTGCAGGTGGACAGCAGCCCCGGCGCCACCTGAAATCGCTCTTCCTGCTCGCCGTAGTATTGGCCCAGCAAGTACCGCATCTCGGTGCCGGTCATCTTCTTCTGGAACTCGGGACGCCGGAGGATCGCCGACAGATAGCTGTCCTGGTCCAGCAGCACGTCTTCCTCGAAGGCCATGTCGGTGACGCGAATCGTGCCCTCGTCGCGCAGCGCGCCGTCGTCCCCAAAAATCGGCACTTCGAAAACCGTATCTTTCGTATGCTTCCGGAGCGAGCGGTGCCCGTCGTGATAGCAGACCGCGTCGGTGGTGCTGAGGTAGGCCACCCACCCGGCTTCCAACAAAGGCAGCAGCCACGCCTGATGCTGCCCCGATACCGTGACAGGCCCGGAAATCGACAGCGTCAGCGGGCAATCCATGCCGATTGCCTGATCGAGCAGGGTGTAAACGCGGCGTAGGTACGCGCCGCCAAAGGCGGGCAGACAGTTCAGAAATATGTCTTCAAGACTTTCGACTTCATCCACCCGCCGCACATGGACGGGCCGCTTGGAATGCGCATGCTTCTTCTTCACTTTCCGAGGCTAGCATGCGCCGCCCTTTTAGAAGAACAGGTACTTGCGCCACTGGTCGTCGCCCTTCGACAGCATACGCATCAGGTGCCGGCTGGTGTGCAGAGTGAACGGACGCGGCGCGCGGTGCAGCTTCATGCCCGCTTCATCCGGCGTGCGATTCCCTTTGCGGTTATTGCACGGATTACAACTGGCAACCAGGTTCTCCCACGAACTGTCGCCGGCGCGCGACCGCGGAATCACGTGATCGAGCGTCAGTTCGCCCGACGGCAGCGTCTTGCCGCAATACTGGCAGGTGTAGCGATCCCTCAGCAGGATGTTCTTGCGCGACAGGGCGCGGCTCTGGTGCGGAATCCGGCGATACTCCAGCAGCCGGATTACCGAGGGCACCATCAACGATTGCCGCGCGGAATGGACGTAGGAGACCGAATGCGCTTCCGCGCTCGCCACACCCTTCAGCACCAGCACCAAGGCGCGGCGGGCCGCGCAGACATTGATGGGTTCATAACTTGCGTTCAGCACAAGCACCGGATTGTGAAGCCGATCGAGACTGGACATTTAGCATCCCCCAGCGGTGTTCGATTGCGCCCGTAACGGCTCGTCTCTCCCAAGCGGTACGGACGGCGCGAGCCGGCGGTCCGCCCGCGCCACGGTCAGTACCGTAACGCGCGCCGCCCCGGCTTTTTTGAGGGCGGCCGCACAGGCGGCGGCGGTCGCCCCAGTCGTTAAGACATCGTCGATCAGAAGCAAGTGGCGCCCCTCCAGGCGGTCCGCGCGGCGAACCACGAAGGCACCGGCAACGTTGCGGCGGCGATGATGATCGCTCAATCCAACCTGCGCCCGCGTTACGCGGCTACGCCGTACGGCGTTCAGCAGCGGTATCCCTGTCCGCCGGCTCAGATTGCCCGCCAGCAGTTGGGCCTGGTTGAACCCGCGCACATAACGCCGCGTCCAATGCATCGGCATCGGCACAATGCCGTCAAACGCGATATCACGCGGCAGACTTTGGCTGAGCAGGCCCCCCAGAATTGGGGCCAGCGGCTCTATCCGCTCATACTTCAGGAGTTGGATCAGCCGCGCCAGCGTGCCTTCGTAGAATCCATAGGAGTAACAGCGGTCGAAGCCACGCGCCCCGCGGCGGCATAAGCCACACAGTTGGTGCTCGTCTAAGGGAAAAGGGGACGCAAATGGTGCCTGGCAAGCGGCGCAGAAGTACTCCGCGGCCAAAGGGGTGACCGAGGCTAGGCAGGAGGGACACACCGGAACGCGATCGGCCTCTTTAAGAGAGATATCGCACACCCGGCACGTATCGGGGAACAGGAGTTGGGAGAACAGGAAGTGCCAGGCTCGTCCGAGCCAGGTTGGCGATGCATCGCATCCGAGGATGCCGCGCGAGGATGCATCGCCGCATCCTATGGGTATGCGGCCGAGAGTATGGGACACGGCTTGGGCCTGTCTTCTACCCGGGAAAGTGCACCTCCCTAGCATTCAGTGTACAACACTGCAAAAATAGGATTGACCCAAATCTTGTCAAAGGAGCGTGTACAATTTATCTCACGCTCTGTAGAAACAGCCGTTTTCCGACGATAGACTGAGCACAGGTTGTTGGGCGCCCGTCCCCAACCTGGAGCCTTCCTGCCGCAGTCGCGCGAGGAAGGTGCCAAGCTTGCTACCGGAGACCCCACAAGGTCTACCAAACGGAGTCAGAAGTGAACGTGACGAAACAACTGGCGGTGCTGGACCGGCCTACAGCCTTGGAACGGGTCGGCGGGGATTTGGAGTTGCTCCAGGAGATGGCCCAGCTATATCTGGACGAATATCCTTCCCAACTCGAAGCCTTGCGGCTGGCCGTCCGCAGGCGCGACGCCAAGGGCGTCGAACGTGCCGCCCATAGCTTGAAAGGCAGCGTCGGCAACTTTGGCGCGTACGCCGCGCACAACGCCGCGCTCGCCGTCGAGATGCTCGGCCGCCATGCCGACCTTACCCATTTGGATCCGGCGATGAGCGATCTCGAAGTGGCGCTGGCGGACCTTCATCCGGAAATGGAACTCCTCCTCCACGGCTAATTCGCCGCCTGAAAGTGGGCGGCGGGGGAGGTCTGCTATGATGAGGGTTCGCATCCTTCCCTATGAGTCCCTCCGGTGTTCAAGAATTCGTCTGCGCGCACAGCCCTGACTCCGATGACGCGTTCATGTTTTACGGCTTGGCGACGAAGAAAATCCGATCCAAAATCGTGAACTTCCGGCATGTCCTGGAAGATATCGAATCTCTGAATCGGAAGGCCATGCTGGGCACCTATGAGATGACCGCCATCTCCTATCACGCGTACCCCTACGTGAAGGATCACTATGTTTTGATGGCCGCCGGCTCGAGCGTCGGCGATGGCTACGGCCCCATCCTCGCCGCTAACCGCCCCATGCAGCCGGAAGAAATCAAAGGCAAGCGCATCGGCATCCCCGGCACCCTGACCAGCGCCTACCTCACCCTGAAGCTCTACGAGCCCGACTTCGAGCCCGTCGTGATGCCCTTTGATAAGATCCTCGACGCCGTTAAGGAACACAGCGTCGATCTCGGCCTCGTCATCCACGAAGGCCAGCTCACTTACTCCAAGGAAGGCTTCCACAGCGTCCTCGATCTCGGCCGCTGGTGGAAAGGCAAGTACAACCTGCCGCTCCCGCTCGGCTGCAACGTCATGCTGCGCCGCATCCCGGCCGACCTTCAGTCCGAGTGCACCCGCCTGCTTTCCGACAGCATCCGCTACGCGCTCGATAATCACGAACAGGCCATCAACTACGCCCTCCAGTTCGCCCGCGACATGGACGTCTCCCAGGCCACCAAGTTCGTCGGCATGTACGTGAATGAGTACACCGTCGATTGTGGCGACCAGGTGCCCATCGCCGCGCAGAAAATGCTCGACATGGGCTTTGAAGCCGGACTTATCCCGCACCAGGTGAAACTCGAGTTCGTACGCTAAACGTCTTTAGCAGCAATGCGAACCATCGGCCTCCTGCTTTTTTCGGCACTGGCGCTCTCCGCCTTCGACGACGACCGCAAGACCATCATCCGTGCCATCAAGGACTACGCCAAACAGGGTTCCGGTTCTATCCCGAAGATTGAGCCCTACCTCCAGGACAAGGATGATGAGGTCCGCTGGGAGGCCGTGAAAGCCATCGCGGAAGCCGGTGGCCCCCGCAGCCTAGATCCGCTCATCGCCGCCACCCGTGACGCCTCCGCCGAGATTCAGCTTCGCGCCACCGACGGCCTCGTCAACTTCTATCTCCCCGGCTACCTCAAGACGGGCCTCAGCGGCTCCCTCAAGCGCACCACCACGGCCATCCGCGGGCGCTTCTCCGACGTCAACGACGACATCATCGACCTCGGCGTCACCGTCAGACCGGAAGTCATCGAAGCGCTGGGCAAGCTGGTCCGCGACGGCAATGCCTCCATGGAAGCCCGCGCCGGGGCCGCCCGCGCCCTCGGCATCCTGCGCGGTAAGGCCGCCCTCGACGATCTCTACGAAGGGCTGCGGTCGAAGAACGACCTGGTGCTGCAGGAAGGCCTGCTGGCCATTCAGAAGATCCGCGATCTCTCCTCCGGCCCGAAGATCCAATACCTGCTCCGCGACCTCAACGACCGCGTGCAGATCAACGCCATCGAGACCACCGGCATACTCCGCAATCGTGACGCCCTCCCCGTTCTCAAGGACATTCTCGAGACCGACAAGAACATCAAGGTCCGCCGCGCCGCCCTCACCGCCATCGCCATGATGGCCGGCGACGTCAGCCGCCCGGTCTTCGAAAAGTATTTCTCCGACCCCGATGAAGGCCTCCGTGGAGCCGCCGCCGAAGGCTACGCCCGCATGCGCAATCCGCACGACCTGCCGGCCCTGGAGAACGCCTTCAACGAGGAAAAGAAGACCAATCCGCGCCTTTCGCAGGCCTTTGCCTGCGTGGCGCTCGGGAAACGCGATATCGCCGAGTTCAGCCCGCTTCAGTACCTGGTGAACACGCTCAATTCGAAGCTCTATCGCGATGCCGCCGCCCCGCTGCTGTCGGAGCTCTCCCGCGACGCCGAGATCCGCCGCTCGCTTTACCCCGCCCTTCACCGCCCCGATGCCACCCGCGAGGAGAAGATCCGCCTGGCGCAGATCTTCGCCGCCACCGGCGATCGCGAAACCCTGGATGTTCTTAATAAGTTGAAGGATGACGGGGACGTGCAGGTGGGCCAGGAAGCAGCAAGGGCAGCGCGAAACCTTGCGGCCCGGCTGCCCTGAAGCTGGAAAAAGGATGGTCTGGAAAGAAGAACGGCGAGCTTACTTCGCCTTCTTCTGTTTCTGCTGACCGACGCGGACTTTGAACTGTTTCGCCTGCTGGTCCGACCAAGTCTTCCAATCGAAGCGCTTGGTGGCATCCGCGACGAACGTATCCACGTCGGCGCCTTTGGGAAGAACCGCCATGATGGTGGCGAGCTGCCCGGTCTCCGGATGTGCGATCCGGAAGCGCTTGACGTTCGGAATAGCCATAACAGATTCAGAATAGCAGAATTGGCGTCATGGCCGCCGCATCGGAATAGCGCCGCTGGGGAATTCCTCCTGCCAGCGCTTTTTCAACTGCCGCAACTCCAGGATTAGCTGCATCACCAGCCGTTCAATCTCGTTCGCGGTGGTCTCGTAGGCGTCTTCTTTGCCGCCCATCGGGTCCTTCACGCGCCACTCCCGGCTGGGGGCGCGCAAGGCGCCCGGCAGGGCATGCCCGCTGAGGTTCACCACCAGGTCGAAGGGCTCGGCGCCATGGTCTCCCAGCCCCTTCGGATAAACATCGCCCAGGTCGATGTTCCGTGCCAACATCACTTTACGGGTTAAGGGCATGACATTGGCGGCGGGCGACAGCCCCGCGCTGCGCGGCACGACCACATCCGAGCCATAGCAGCGGGCGAAGCCTTCCGCCATCTGGCTTCGAATGGCATTGCCGATACAAACAAAGAGAACTCGAAACGGTCGATCCATGGGCGCGATATACAGAGCTTCTGTTTTAGTAGTCACCGCGAATCGTCGAGTTTCTCCAGAAACTTCCGATGAATGCGGGGATCGCCCGTCAGCTCCGGATGAAAGGTCGCCACCAGGTGCCGTCCCTGCTCCACCAGTACCGGATCTCCATTATAGCGAAGCAGCGTACGAACGTCTGACCCTGTATGACGAATGATCGGTGCCCGGATGAATACGGCTTCCAACGGCTGTTCCAGTGCCGTGCCCGGCTCGCCTTCCAGTTTCACGATCCGGCTGTCTACCTGCCGCCCGTAGGCGTTTCGCTCCACGGTCAGGTCCACCAGGCCCAGCGACTCCTGCTTCGGAGACAACACCTCACGGGCCACTAGAATGGCGCCCGCGCAGGTCCCGAAGATTGGCTTCGTTTGGCCAAACTCCCGCAGCCGCTCGTAAAGGTTCTCGGCATGCAGCAGTTTCAGCATCGTGGTGCTCTCCCCACCGGGGACGATCAGGCCGTCGATGGTTGCCAGGTCTTCCGCCTTGCGAACCTCAATCGCCTGGGCACCGGCGCGCTCCATCGCCTTCCGGTGCGCTTCGAAGTCGCCCTGCAGGGCGAGCACCCCAACGCGTTTCATCCGTTTACCAACCCCGCGTCTGCAACAGCTCCGATTCCGGAATCTGCTTGATGTCCAGACCGAACATGCCGATCCCGAGTTCTTCGCTGGCTTCGAGGAGCTTTTCCGGGTCGTTGTAGTAGGTGGCGGCTTTGACGATTGCCTTGGCGCGCGCCTCCGGGTCGTTGGATTTGAAGATGCCCGAGCCGACGAAGACCGCCTCGGCGCCCAACTGCATTACCAGCGCGGCGTCGGCCGGGGTCGCAATGCCGCCCGCCGAGAAGTTCGGCACCGGCAGCCTGCCATTGGCCGCCACCCACTCCACCATCTCCAGCGGCGCCTGCAGGTTCTTGGCGGCAGTCGGCAGTTCGGCCTTCGAAAGCACCGTCAAAGCCTTCATTTCCTTGACGATGGTGCGCATGTGCCGGACGGCTTCGACGATATTCCCCGAGCCCGCCTCGCCCTTTGTCCGGATCATCGCCGCGCCTTCGGCAATGCGCCGCAGCGCCTCACCCAGGTTGCGGGCGCCGCAGACGAACGGCGTCGAAAACGGGTGCTTATCGATGTGGTGCTCTTCGTCGGCCGGAGTCAGCACTTCGCTCTCATCGATGTAGTCCACCTTCAGCGACTCCAGCACCTTGGCTTCCATAAAGTGGCCGATGCGCGCCTTCGCCATCACGGGGATACTGACCGTCTGCATGATCTCCCGGATCTTGCTGATGGGGGCCATGCGGGCCACGCCGCCATCGCGCCGGATATCGGACGGCACGCGCTCCAGCGCCATCACGGCACACGCGCCGGCCTTCTCCGCGATCACTGCCTGTTCGGCGTTGGTGACGTCCATGATGACGCCGCCCTTTAGCATTTCCGCCAGTCCGATCTTCAACCGGAACTGCTCATCCAAGAACCTCATAACATCCTCTCCTTAGCTTTCGAACACCCTATACGAGCGCCGGGGCCGGCTCTTGCCGGCGGGCCGCGCGCACCCGTTCAAACTCGTCGTGAAACACATCGCCCAGCCGGGCCAAACCCTCGCGGATCTCCTCAGGAGGTAGACCGGCAAAGCAAAGACGCAATCCCGCGGTCTCCGTGCGGGAGACGGCGAAGTACTTACCTGGCAAATAGTTAACGCCCGCGCGCTCGGCCCGCGGCAGCAACTCGCCGGCGTCCAATGGCTCGGGCAGGCGGACCCAGAGGCTCATGCCGCCCTCGGGGTGGGTAAAGGTGCTGCCTGGGGGCAAATCGGTGGCGCAGGCGTCAAGCGCGGCTTCCAGCCGGACCAGCCCTTCGGTTCGAATTCGCTCCGCGTGCGCGGCCAGCCGCCCCGATTCGGCGAACCGGTAGAGGATCGCCTGGGAAAGCTGATCGCTATGCAGATCGCACCACTGCTTGGCTTCGGTCAGTCTGGAGATCAGGGCCGAATCGCCGATCACCCAGCCGACACGCAGGCCGGGGAAGGCGATCTTGGAGAAGCTGCCCAGTTGCACGACGTTACCGCGCGTATCGAGTGCCTTCAGCGATGGCAGGGACTCACCCCGATAACGCAGGCTGCCGTAGATATCATTCTCAACGACCAGTACGCCGGTAGCCGCCGCCAGATCCAACAAACGCCCGCGGGCGTCCAAGGCCAGAGTGGTGCCAGTGGGGTTCTGGAAGTTCGGGGTTACGACCAACAGCTTCGGCCGCTCGCGGCGCAAGGCCACTTCGAGGGCGGCGATGTCGATACCGCTCGAGCGTACCGGCACTCCAGCCACCCGCGCCCCGGCAGATGCGAACACCGCGCGCAGACCGGGATAAACGGGATCCTCCATCAGGACCGTATCGCCGGGCTGGATCAGCACCCGCTGGAGCAGGTCGAGCGCCTGCTGGCAGCCGCTGGTGATGAGAATGTCATCGGCGGGTGCGGCATCTTTCTTAAGCCGGGCCTCTTCGAGCAGATAGCGACGCAGCGAGGGATAGCCCGCCGGCGATCCGAGTTGCAGGATGTTCGGGAGTTCGGAGGAGGCGAGCACTTGTTGACAGGTGTCGCGGAACTCTTCCATTGGGAATAACGCCGCAGCCGGGCGCGAACTGGCGAAGCTAATGCCTGTGGAGGGCATCGCCAGGGTCGGCGACGAGGGCGCAGTCCGCGGCAGTTCCGCCGCCGCTGCCCCATTGACGAAACTCCCCCGCCCGACATGCCCTTTGAGCAGCCCCTCCCCTTCGAGGATTTCATACGCCGCTGCAACCGTGGCCCGGTTCAGGCCAAGTGAGCCAGCCAATTCCCGAGTGGCCGGCAATCGCTCCCCCTGCGTCAATCGCCCGGACTGGATGTGCGCCTTAAGTTGTTGTGAAAGCTGCCGGTACAGCGGGATTTCCGAGTTGCTGTCGAGCTGAATGGCGGGAAGCATCGCGACATTCGTCAGCATACCACACCAAATTGGACCAGACCAATTCCGCGTACGTTAACTCAACCCGGCCGCGTCCAGAAATCGCCTGCTGATATCGTAAACATCTCCTGGTGTGTAAGCTCGTCCCAGCTTCGGATTCCAATGCCTTCCGTGTGCAAGCCAATGGCGAAGGGGGAGTAGCGCTCTAAAGTCGTTGACCACCTTGCCGATGACTAGTCCCTCTTCCTCTATCAACTGGATCAGGTGCTCCTTCAGGCGGATACCCCGAGGTCGCACCTTATTGAGTTCGCGGAATCGCCGGGAGAGCGGATCCTTGCGTCGATTGAGCACCCTGTCCTGAAAGTCCAGCTTGAGGACTGCCTCTGTCATCGCCAGCAACTCGAACATTGTCAGAAGGTCAAGGCGCCGTCGTTGGGCCAGAAAATGCGCCTCAACCTCTTCCCATGTCATTCCTCGGAAAGCTGTCGCAAACCAAGGGGCGGGAGTGTGACCATATCGCAGGCTGCTCAAGATCTCGGTTTGCGCTTCCGCCAGCGCGGCCAGTTGCAGTTCGGCCCAGACCAGCACCGCATCCAAGTCAGGCGCCGTGTGGGCGTCGAAAGCTTCCATCAGAGTACAGGCAGCATCACTTTCTGCAGGGCGTCGCGGAGACTATCCTCCGACAGGGACGCGGCTTCCAGATCGGGGACTCGGCGAAGAACAAGGGTCCAGCGGTTACCGCCTTCCCATAAAAGTGTGACGGTGTTCCGGTCCCCGCGCAGGTCTACGCGTCCCTCTGCTCCGACCACTGTAACGCCTTTCGGTAGAAACTGGACCTCCTCCATGCCCACCCGCAACTCCAGAAGCGGCGCATTGTAGGTGCCGACGAACTGCTCGGTGACGGGCACCTCGCGCGTGCGCACCTCGATGACGCCGGCCTCCTTGTCGGCGCGCACCATGTTCTCCACCTGGCGATATAGTCCCCTCACCGCCTCAAGCCACTGATCCCGCTTGCGATTCCAGTCAACCGTGGTTGCGGAAGCCTGCTGCTTGCGCGCACGCAGAAAGTCGCTCAGTGAGTTTCCCATTACACCTCCAGTCTACTCCCAACCCCTTTTGACATCCCGCCCCCCGGTTGCGACCATAAATCCATCAAAATGGCCACCAAAGAGAAGCCAGCCGGCAAAGGCCGCCACTTCGACCTGCGCCAACTGGAGTGCTTCTGTGCCATCGCCCGCACGGGCAGCTTCACCGCTGCCGCCGAGGAGATGGGAATCGCCCAGCCTTCGCTGTCCGAACAACTCGGCAAGTTGGAAGCGGCCCTTGGCGCGGCACTGTTCGAACGCAGTAACCGCCGGGTCTCGTTGACCCCGCTCGGCGCGGCACTGTTGCCGAAGGCGCGGGCGCTGATCGAAGAGGCCGACGCGCTGCCGCAGTATGCCCGCAGCGTATGCGACGAACTTGGCGGCGCGTTGCGCATCGGCGCCATCCCCACCATCCTGCCCTACTTCCTGGCGCCGGCGTTGAAGACCTTCGTCACCCGGTACCCCGAGATCGACCTCCATCTGCGCGAGGCCACGACGGCCGAACTCGTGAAGCAGGTGCAGGACGGGGTACTCGACCTTGCCCTGCTCAGCCTGCCGGTGGACGACGCCGGGCTCGTCATGGCCGAACTCTTCCGCGAGCCGTTGCACCTGGCAGTCCCAAGGAACCACGCCCTGGCAGCCGAGGAAAAAGTGCAACTCCGCCGCGTGTCCGGGGAGCGCCTGCTGCTCCTCAAGGACGGCCACTGCCTCAGAGAAGAAGCCCTGACGGCCTGCGACCGCGCCCGCGCCCGCTTCAACGCCCGCTTCGAGGCCGACCAGTTCGCCACCATCTTCGAACTCATCCGCTCCGGCTTTGGCGTGAGTATCGTGCCGGAGATGGCGCGCGGTTACGCCGACGGGTGCCGCCTGGTGGCCATCACGCCGGCCGTGACGCGGAGCATCGGCTACATCCGTCTGGAAAAGCGCTACGTTACCAAAGCTCTGGAGGCGTTCACGGGTTATTTACGGGAAGTAGCCAAGGCCAGATGATACAATTTCGATTCACGGCATGAGAACGCTGCGTTACCTGGTTGTGCTTCCTCTGCTCGTGGCGTTCGTCGCCGACGTGCTTCCCGCCCAGCGCAAAAAGCGCAATAAAAAGGGCGAAGAAGAGGAGATCACGCAAGTCCTGGAGTTGCCGAAGGACCCGCCGCACGCGGTGCCAGCCGAACCGCAGCGCATGGGCTATCTCACGGCTCCGCTGTCGTCCAAAGGCCTTCTCTCGCAACAGGTGAAGGACGGTTTGAAGGCGCTCCGCAGCCAGGCTCGCGGTGCCACCATTCTCAAAGTAAGGGCGTTCGTTTCCGGTACTGGCGACATGCGCCGGGTGCCGTCCATCGTGAGCGAAGAGTTCACCGGTTGGCGGCTTCCGTTGCCCGCGGTGAGCGCCATTCGGATCGGCGCGGTGCCGCAGGAAGGCGCGCAGGTCTTGCTGGAAGCCGTGACGTCTGAAAAGAAGCCGGTGAACCCCAACGGCATCGCTTTCTTTTCGGGCCAGCAGATCACTTCGAAGGAAGCCCTGGAGAAGGTGGATCCGCTGGTGCAGGAATCGCTGCGGCGTCTGAAGCTGGCAGCCAATGAGGCCAAGGTCACACCGGACGACATGTTCCACGTCACCTGCTTCGTCAGCGCGCTGGGCGATTATGCCACGCAGCGCGCCAGCGTGTCGGCGGCGTTCCCCAAAGCCTCGGTCACGATTGTGCAAACCCTGCGCGGGCTCAGTGCCGCGCTGGTGGAATGCGAGGGCACCGGGCGGTTGCGTGAGGCTCCGGCATCGCCGGTACAGGCCATCGGCGTCGAGGGGCTGACGCCCTCGCCCAACTACTCGCAGGCGATCGCTCTGAACGTGCCGAAGATTATCCTCACCGGCACGCAGCAGGCCTTCGGCACGCAGGAGAGCGATGTGAAGCTCGCCTTCGAGCGGTTGAGCAAAGACCTGGTCGCGGCCGGGGGCAATCTGAAGAACGCCGTGTTCACGAGTTACTATCCGCTCACCGGCGATCTCATGGCGAAGATCCGCGCGGTGCGCTTCGCGTTCCTGGATAAAGCCCGCCCGCCCGCCTCGACGATGCTGCTGTTCGAAGGGCTGCCGTCGATGGACGCCAGTTTCGCGGTTGAAGTGGTGGCGTTACCGTAAGGCGGGCTATAGCCAGCTAGAACTTAACCGTCCATTCGACGTATCCCATGCGAGCCGTACTCCGGTTGGCGTACAGCGCTGACACCACGCCTTGTCCCCAGGCATTGCCGAAGTACAAACTCAGCGTATGGCGGCTGTTTACCTTCCAATCCAGGCTCGCGTCCCATAGGGTGGCCAGCCCGCCGCGCCCATTCGACGGGCGGCCCGCATAGCCGAAGGTCCAGGGTTGGAAGACGCCGCCGCCCTGATACCAAAGATCCTGGCTCGCGCTCAGGCGCAGGGAATGCACTTCGCTCGTTAACGACACCGCCTTGTTCGGCCGTAGCGTTACCATGCCGAACACATCCTGGTTGTTCATCATGTTGAAGAAGGGGAATCGCGCGAAGGGACGCGGGGTCGGCAGCACCTGGAAGAAGGCGCCATGCTTGCTATCGGCGGCATTGCCGTCACCCGACCCGCGATAGTACCCGGCACGCAGCCACGGCTTCCAGGCGAGGCCCTTCGGCTGATAGCCCACTTCGAAGTCGCCCGCGTAGGCCTGGTGATCCAGGCGCCCCCAACGCCCGTTCTGCAGCGCTCCCCACAGCAGCACGTCCACCGTGCCCGCGCTCGTCTCGCGCGTATGCAGGTAGTGGCCGCCCCAGGTGAATACGCCGATGTTGTTGCGGTCGGCCTGGCGCGCCGCCAGCGGCCGGTTGTCTACTTTCAGAATCTGCCGCCAGTCGTGATAGTAGAGCCCAAACAGCCGGAGTTCGCCGGCGCTGGCGTCCTTGCCGGTTGCCTTTCCAAAGGAGGCATAGGAGAACGCCGCCTTGTTCCAACCCCATCCGTCGGCCTGAAACACGCCGCGCGTCGGCACCGCTCCGATCAATGTCACCGTGCCACCCGGTTTGGCCAGGGTGTAATGGAAGCCGTCGAACGCCCGCTGCACGTGCGACCAGCCGAAGTTTCCCAACAGCCGTTGGTTCACGCGCATCGTCTTCAGCGCCACCAGCGTGGCGTTCTTGGGGGTGATTTCACTGCCGTCCAGGAACTCGAAACGCCCCACCTTCAACGATTGCCGCGGCGCCAGGTTCCACCGTACGAATACCTGCTTCGGAAACAGCATCGCGGCGTTCCGCGAATTGTCATTGGCTGTGAAGTAGTTGGCGCCTAGCCCGAGCGCCCCCTGTGGCGCGGGCGCCACGGCTCGTTGCGGGAGATTCAAAAGCAGCGGCACGGCGATCTCCACCTGCCAGTCGAAACTCTCGTAGCGCTGCCCGATGCTGAACCGCGCCAATGCGCCGAGATACCCATACGGCTCCGACGAGCCGTTGTCGAACCAGTCCCAAGCCTCGGCGCGGGTACGGACCGAGCCCTGGAAGTTCAGCCGCTTGGCCAACCCGGGCTTCGGCGGTGGATTTGTCTGCGCGCTTACAGGGCTCAGCGCCGCGATAAGAAGTAAAGGAAGAAGTCGCATGACAGCCTCAGTCTGACGAAAGGAATTTGCGGTTTCCGTGACTTCCGTCACGAGAACTTTTCGTTCCCGGGGTACATAATCCTGATAGGTGACCAGGAAGACGCAGTCGCAAGGTGTTATCACGGTGGTCCTGCTCGGATCGCTACTCGGGATATGCGCGGGCACGGGGGTATTTACCTTTGGGTACGCGCAGGGCGCCGTTTATCTCACCAATGACCCCGCCGCATGCGCAAATTGTCACGTGATGCGCGAGCAGTACGAAGGTTGGATGAAGGGCAGCCACCGCAAGGCCGCGGTCTGCAACGATTGCCACGCGCCGCACAGCTTCTTCCCGAAGTACTACACCAAAGCTCTCAACGGCTTCTTTCACTCGCTGGCATTCACGACGCAGCGATTCCCGGACCACATCCAGATCACGCCACGCAATGCGCGCATCACGCGGGAGGCCTGCCTACACTGCCACGCGGAGATCGTCAGTGGCTTGGATGCCGCCCATCCTGGCTCCACGGCCAATATCGACTGTGTTCGCTGTCATCGCGACGCCGGCCATTTGCACTAAGGAAACATGACCATGCCCGATTCAAAACGCACCACGCTGCGCCCCGTCCTGATCGCCACGGTGATCACCGCGCTTGCCACTTTCGGCATCGCCGCGCTGCTGGTGAACATCTTCGAACGCAAACAAGAGGCGCGGAACCCCTTCTTCCGGGTTGTCGAGATCACGGACGAAACGCCCGACCCCGCTCACTGGGGCAAGAACTTCCCGCTGCATTACGCCAGCTACAAATCCACGGTGGACATGCAGCGCACCCGCTACGGGGGTTCCGAAGGGCAGCCGCATTCTCCGAAGAAGGGCGACGAGCGCTCGGTGGTGTCGCAAAGCAAGATAGAAGAAGATCCACGGCTGAAGCGGATGTGGCTGGGATATCCCTTTTCGGTCGACTTCCGGGAGGAGCGCGGCCACGCCTACATGCTGCTGGATCAGGAGACCACGCGGCGCGTCACCGAGTTCAAGCAGCCCGGCGCTTGCATCAACTGCCACGCCTCCGCTTATACGGCCTATAAGAAACTCGGCGACGGCGACATCTTCGCCGGCTTTGAGAAGCTCAACCAGATGCCATACGCCGAAGCGCACAAGAACATCGAGCATCCGGTGGCCTGCATCGATTGCCACGAACCTACTTCGATGAAGCTGCGCATTACCCGCCCGGCCTTTATCGAGGGAATCAAGGCCTACAAAGCTTCTCAGGGCATTGCCAACTACGACGTGCGGACGATGGCCACTACCCAGGAGATGCGCAGCTATGTGTGCGGCCAGTGCCACGTCGAGTACTACTTCAAAGGGCCCGGGAAACGCCTGACGTTCCCCTGGCACAAGGGTTTGCAGGTGGAGAACATCGTGGCCTACTACGACGAAGTGAAGCACAAGGACTTCGTGCATAAGGAAAGCGGCGCGCCGGTTCTGAAGGCCCAGCATCCGGAGTTTGAGATGTATAGCCAGGGAGTGCATGCGCGCAGCGGCGTGGCGTGCGCCGATTGCCACATGCCCTACAAGCGGGAAGGCGGGCTGAAGATCAGCGACCATCACGTACGCAGCCCGCTGCTGAACATCAACCGCGCCTGCCAGGGCTGCCATCACTTCTCGGAGCAGGAAATGAAGGATCGCGTCGAGACCATCCAGCAGCGCTTCTTCGGCGCCCGCAACATCGCCATGGACGCGCTGATGGAGTTGATCGACGACCTGCGGGAGGCCAAGGCAAAAGGCGCAACCGAAGCCGATCTGGCCAAGTCCTACGACTTCCAGCGCAAGGCGCAGTTTTATCTGGACTTCGTGGAAGCGGAGAACTCCACTGGCTTCCATGCGCCGCAGGAGGCCATGCGGATACTCACCGAATCCGTTGATTTTTCGCGCAAAGGACAGATCGCGTTGCGGAAGAAGTAGGCGGCGGCTCCCTCATGCCGTGGGGTTTAGCTTTAGCGTTTGCCGTTGAGGTTTTCTTCGAACAGCTTCAGAACGCGCTTGTATTCATCGGCCCAACTGGTGGGCTGGAGAAAGGCATGATCCTCCACCGGGTACGGCGCCACTTCCCAGTTTTCCTTGCGCAGTTCGATGAGGCGCTGGACTAAGCGGACGGTGTCCTGGAAGTGCACGTTGCGATCGACCATGCCATGGCAAATGAGGAGCGCGCCTTTCAATCCCTGGGCGTGATAGATGGGGGAGGATGCTTTGTAGGCCTCGGTGTCGGTATGCGGCAGGTTGAGGATGTTCGAGGTGTAGCCGTGGTTGTAGTGGGCCCAATCGGTGACTGGCCGTAGCGCTGCGCCGGCCTGGAAAGTCTCTGACTGGGTGAACAGCGCCATCAGCGTGATGAAGCCGCCGTAGCTGCCGCCGTAGATACCCACCTTCTTCGGATTCACCCCATGCTGCGTAATGGCCCACTTGACGGCATCCACCTGGTCGGCCAGATCCTTGCCGCCCATGTGGCGGTAGATGGCGGTACGCCAGTCGCGGCCGTAGCCGGCGGAGGCGCGATAGTCGAGGTCCAGCACCAGGTAGCCGCGCTCCAGCAGCAGGTGATGGAACATGTATTCGCGGGCGTAGTTCGACCACCGCTTGTGGACGTTCTGGAGGTAACCCGCGCCGTGCACGAAGATCACCAGCGGTCCGCCGCGGCGGTAGTTCTTGGGCTTGTACATGCGGGCGGGCACCTGGGCTCCATCGCGGGCGGGCACCTGCACGATGGGTACGTCCAGCCAGGAGTAGTTGGCAAACTCGGGGGCGGGGCTATCGGTGACTTTGACGGGCTTCGCGGCGGCGTCCTTGGCGTCGAGCAGGTAGAGTTCCGGGGGCTTGTTGGTGTAGGAGAAGATGCTGGCCAGCAGGGCGCCGTCGGGGGAGAGCACGGCGTCGTGGCCGCCGGTCATGGTGGTGAGCCGCTCGCGCGAGCCGCCGTCGATGCTCATGCGATAGACATGCTCTTCGCCGGGATGCACTTCGCTGGTGGTGAGCAGGAAGTTGGCGCCGGCTTCATCGAGCTTCACGTCGCGCACTTCCCACTTGCCGGAGGTGAGTTGCTTCTCTTCGCCCTTTTCGGCATCGACGGTGTAGAGGTGGTTCCAGCCATCGCGCTCGGAGACAAACCAGAGGCGGCGGTTGTCTTTCAGCCAGCCCCAACTTCCTTCGCCAAACATAGTGAAGTTGTTGAGCCAGGCGTCGTCGTGCATGACGGAGACGACACGGGCATTGGCCGTGGTGGGGTCGACGATGACGATCCACTGGTCCTTGTTGTCGGCCGAACGGACGAACATGGCCAGATGCTTGCCGTCGCCGCTCCAGCGGGGCGCGCGGAAGGATACGTCGCGGCCGGCGGTCTTGCCGTCCTTAGCGGTTTGCTTCAGGCCGGTATCGAGGTACTTCGATTCGCCAGTCTTCGCGTCAAGGAAGGCGAAGCGGGCACGGTCGTTGGCGTCACCCACCTTGGTACGGCTGGTCTCGGGATCCGTGTAGGCGTTTTCGTTGACGAAGTTCGGGACGACGGTGGTTTTCGAGCCGTCTGATTTTTCGGCGATACGGGCGAGGACGTAGCTTTCGTCCGGGGATAGGTACAAGCCTTGCACGGATTGCTTGGCGGTGAGGCGGAAGGTTTTGCGGGGATTGCGGCGCTTGCGCTTGTTGCGATCCTCTTCGCGTTTAGCGGCCTGGTCGCGCACGGTTTCCAACAGCGACTTCTCTTCCTTCTTCAGATACTCCTGGGAGTCGGTGCCTTTCTTCTCCTCGTCGTCGGAAGGGGCGGCGGCGCCGGTGCGGATGTCGGTCATCTGCTGGAGGACGCCATCCTGGGGGGATAGGACGAACAGGTTGTTGTTGCGGACGAAGGCGATGCGCTTTTCGTCGAGGGTGAAGCGCGGTTGCGACTCGCGGTCGGTGGTGTGGGTGAGCCGGTGGCGGCGTCCGGCCAGGCGGTCGTAGATGAAAATGTCGCCGTCTTCGGAATACACGGACAGCTTCCAATCGCGGGTGGAATCGGCCTGCTGGGGCGGGGCCTGCTCACGGGCTTCGTCCTCGGTCAATTGCGTGAGGCCGGAACCGTCGCGATTCACCACATAGGTGGAGAACTCTTTCAGGACCGGCTCGTCGTGACGCTTCCATTCGAAATAGAGCTTCTGGCTGTCGCCCGACCAGCGGACGGCGCGGGGCGGGTAACCGTAGAGAGCGGGACCACGCATGATGTTGTCGACGGTGAGGTCGAATTTCGGGGGCGCCGCGGATCTCTGCGCGACGGTGGGGCGGACTAAGGCAATGACACAGAGGGAAGCAAGAACCTGTCGGGACACCCGCATGTGGCCAAGAATAGCAGACGAGGTTTTGTGCTATCCCTCAAGGGATGAAGGTCTGGCTGCCTCTTCTTCTGCTCGCGGGCGCGCCGCTCTGTCCGGCGCAGGTGAAGTCCATTTCGTTGACGGATGCGGCGGCGGTGCAGCCGTTGGGGTCGAAGGCGGAGGCTGCCACGTTCAAAGGCAAGCGAGGTCTGAAGCTGGTGCACGATACGGGCGCGGCGCGGCAGAACGCCGATGGCGGGGGTGGGGCGCTGGCGATCGTCAAGGGTGTCACGCTGCGGAACGGCACGATGGAACTGGAGGTGGCCGGGACGGTGGCGGAGGGCGCCAATGAAGGGGCGCGCGGCTTCATCGGGCTCGCCTTCCGGCTGCAGGGCGAAGGCGAGAAGTACGAATACATTTACCTGCGTCCCACCAATGGCCGGGCCGAGGACCAGGTGCGGCGGAATCATTCGCTGCAGTATTCGTCGCATCCAGGCTGGGGTTGGCAGCGGCTGCGCAAGGAGACGCCGGAGAAGTACGAGTCGTACGTGGATCTGGAGCCGGGGGCGTGGACGAAGATGAAGATCACGGTGGAGGGCACCAAGGCGCGCCTGTACGTACATGGCGCCGCGCAGCCGAACCTGATCGTCGACGATCTAAAGCAAGGCGAGGCGGCGGGGGCGGTGGCGTTGTGGATCGGGCCGGGCACGGCCGGCTATTTCCGCGATTTGAAAGTGACCACGCGATAACGCCGCATGCTGTGGCTTTTGCTTGCGGCTCAGCTTGCCACGGTGGGGAACCAGCCCTGCCAGGAGTGCCATCGCAATATCTCGCGCAACTATGCGAAGACGGAGATGGCGGCAAACCGGGTGAACTGTGAGGATTGCCATGGTCCGGCGAGCCTGCATATCCAGGGGTCGCACCGGCTGATTGTGCCGGCGGCTTTGGAAGGTTCGGCGCGCGATTCGGTTTGCGGGCAGTGTCATTTGAAGGATGCGATCCAGGTTGCGCGGGTGGGACGGAAGGCCAGCCAGTACCGGCCGGGTGGGGAGTTCGGGCGCTACGTGGCGACCTTCGTATCGGCCAAGCCTACGGGGCCTGTTGATGGGCTGAACGCCAGCAAATGCCGGCAGAAGGCCGGGCCGGACCTGTGGTGTTCGTCGTGCCACGACGTGCATACAGGTAAGACGGAGCGCGCCGCGGCCTGCCAGAGTTGCCATACGCCGCGGCAGTGCCGGCGGGGACCGGATTGCGCCAAGTGCCACATGCCGGGGGCGGACCATCGGATCGTTCGACCGGGCCGGGCAGCGTCGGCCGCGGACTGGCAACTGCGGCCGTTCTCGACGGCCGATCGCGGCACGCGCGAGTTGGGGCTGGCGTATGCCGAAGCCTTCGCTCGCACGCAGGATGCCCGGCAGCAGGCTGAAGCGGTACGGCTGCTGCGCGGCCTCGCGAAGCCCGACGCCGCTGTACGCAGAGCACTTGCGACACTGAAAGCTTCTCCCAAAAAATGACAGCACTTATCCTCGATATGGATGGCGTGATCATCGAATCCAATACGATGCATGCCGAAATCTGGAAGGAATACCTGGAGGAACACGGCCTCTATCGCGACGGCATCATGCAATGGATGCATGGCAAGCGCAATGACCAGATTGTGGCCGAGGTCTTCGGCAAGGAGATCGGCGCGGAGGCCATCTTCCGGCACGGCGCCGAGAAGGAGGCGCGCTACCGCGAGCGGATGCGGCCGGTTCTGGAGCGGCATCTGGTGCCGGGGGTGCGCGCGTTCCTGGAGCGGTATCGCAGCCTGCCGCTGGCGGTGGCCAGCAACGCCGAACCAAAGAACGTGAACTTTGTTCTGGAGGAGGCGGGGCTGGCGCCGTTCTTCCGGGTGGTGGTGGATGGACATCAAGTCGCGAATCCGAAGCCGGCGCCGGACCTGTATTTGCTGGCGGCGCAGAGGTTGGGGGTGCAGCCGCGGGACTGCATCGTATTCGAGGACTCGCCGGGCGGGATTACGGCGGCGCGGGCGGCCGGGGCGCGGGTGGTGGGGTTGACGACGGTACCTGGGGCCGTTCTGCCGCCGACGGATCTGGCTATCCCCGACTTCAGCGATCCCTCTCTGCCTGACTGGCTATCTCCCTACACGGGGATATAAGGTTCGTCTCTTCTTCTGCCGATAGCCGATTTACTGGCAATGGATCGGCGGCTCACCAGCGACGGGGCGAACTCACGCCAGGGTTTAGCCCTGTGGTTGGGGCTGCTCCTGGTAGCACCCTGCCTGGACGCACAGGTCACGTTATCGTTAGCGGAGGCTTCCGCCCGGCACCAGGACCTTACTCCCGCCCATGAGGGAGAGGAGATCGTGGTGAAGGGCGTGGTCGCATGGCGGCCGGTCCGGTTCGGCGCCTATTCGCAGCTTCCGCTCCGGGATAAGGACGGCGGGGTACTCACGCTGGAGGCGCCGGACTTCATGTTCGAGCGGTTGGCGCCGGGGGATGTCGTCGAGGTGACGGGGCGGCTGAAACAGCGCGAGGGCATGCCGGTGCTGCAGCCGGCGCAGTTGCACCTGATTGGGCAGGGTCCGGCGCCGCGGCCGGAGAGCCGCCGCATCGAGCAGTTGCAAGGTCCGAAGGCGGTGGGGCTGACGGTGGAGGTGGAAGGGCGGATCGTCGCGATTGGCGAGGACGCCGGCGGCTCCTACCTGATGCTGGACGACGGGCAGCCTGAGCCGTATCCGGTGTACCTGCCGAAGGCGGCCACGCCACTGGGATCGGGGCTAAACCGTTTCCTTGTCGGGGACCGGGTGCGGGTGACCGGAATTGCCGGCCAGAATGCAGCCGAGCCTCCGAGCCCGGAACGCTACCGGCTGAACATACCGAGCGTTTCGGTGGTGCAGTTGCTGGAGCGGAAAGAGGCCGTTTCGCCACTGCTTCTACTGGCCTTTGGCGTGGCGGTGACGCTGTTGATCGCCCAGACCGGCTACCGGCACTACCGCAGGCGGGAACTGCGGCGATCCGTGCGGCGGATTCATTCGCTGTGTGAAGACCTGTTGAACTGCGCCTCGCGGGAAGACCTGACACGCAAGCTACGCACGTTGGGGCCACGGGCTCTGGATTGCACCGAGATCGAGATGTTTCGCTTCGACCGTGCCAACCAGAGCCTGCGGCGCACGCTGCAGCCCGGGAACAGTGAAGGGATTCTAGTAAACCTATCGCAATCGCCGCGCAGCGCCGACCATGCCGTGGCGCTGTGTTTCCGTAACCGCACGGCGCTCGCGATTTCTGATGCGCGCCGCAGCCCATTGTACTGGGGGGTGAACCGCGAATCCATTCCGCGGAGCATCGTGTTGCTGCCGGCGCTGGCGAATGAGGAACTGACGGGGGTACTGCTGGTGGCCTCGCATCACAAGCGGCGCATGTACCCCACCGAAGAATTGCTGGCGTTGCAGCATCTGGCCAACCAGGTGGCGATCGTTAACAAGCTGATCGACGGCCGGATTCGCAAAGAGCAGATGATGCGCAGCGAGCGGCTGGCGGCGACCGGGCAGATCATCACGGGAGTGGCTACGGAACTGCGGCAGCCGCTGGAGTCGATTGTGAACCTGGCGCACCACCTGATGGAGCATCGCAGCGACCAGGCGGCGCGGTCGATTGTGAACGAGTCGCTACGGGTGTCGGCGATTCTGTCGCGCTATTCACAGGTGGCGGGGCGCGATGAAGAAGAGCCTACGCCGATCGAACTCAATACGCTGGTGGACGAGATTGCGGCGGCCAGCCGGAAGGAGATTGCTCCATTCAATCTGACGCTGGACGTGGGATTGGCGGCACAACCGCTGTGGGTGGTTGGGTCGGCGGCGCAATTTGAGACCGTACTGCGGAACCTGATCTTGCTGGCGGCGCGTTCAGCGCGTACGACGCTGGATCCGCGCCTGTCGCTGGAAGCCGGGCTGCGGGTGCGCAACGTGGTGGTGACCATCCGCTACGGGTCGGTGCTGTTCGATGAGTTTCCGCAAGGGGAGAATGGCGAAGGGCTGGGGTTCAGCGTGTGCCGCGGCATTCTTCATGGCATGGGTGGCGACTTGAAACTGGCGCGGGCCGGGGAAGGGGTTTGCCGGATGGAGATTGAACTGCCGGCGGCCTTCCCGGAAGACTTGGCGGTGAACCAGCCGCAGCGCTCCAGTACGCGAACGCTTACCGCCGTGGTGCTGGAACCGGATCCGGCCGAGCAGCGGCGGCTGCTGTCGTTCTGGTCGCGGCGCGGGCATCGGGCAATGCCCATCCAGGATGCGTCGGAGGCGCTGGAGTTGCTGCGGCGGCTGCGGATCGACGTGATTTTCTGCGCGGTGCGGGTGGGGCAAAGTACCTGGGTGGAGTTCTTCGATGCGGTGCGCGAGCAGGGGCCGACGTTCGTGCTGCTGGCCGATGGGATAGATTCCGACCCCTCCGAGTTGTTTCCGCAATCGGACGGGCTGGTGCTGCGCAAGCCGATTGAAGCGGGCGAGTTCGACCGCTTGCTGGAGAACATCGAGCAGCGGTCGGAACTGATGGAAACGGCGTGAAGTAACCGGCGGGCGCCGCCGCGCGTACAATAGGGGTGAGGGGAATAGATGCTGCGTAGCCTGCTCATTGCCACACTCCTGGTTCCGGCGATCTGGGCGCAGAAGTACACCGGGCCCAAGCCGCCGAAGGCCGACACGCTGTTTTTGTTGCATGCCACGAACCTGATTCCGGCGGAGATCGCCGAGGCCAAGGAAGAGAAACGGAAGAATGAGGTGGCGTATGTGGTGGACGGCGCCGCCAGTCAGGCGCGGACGCCCATGGCGGAGCCTATCTTTCTGTTTGAGAGCAGCCGCATCAAGGCCGATCAGTTGCAGCTTTACCGCTTGGAAGTAAAGAACGGCAAGCGCGAAGTGATTTTCCCGCCGGCCGGCAAGAAGCCGAAGGAATCGTCAAGGCCTCTGCACCTGAGCGTGAAGCCGCTGGGCGGGGGGCTGTACCGGGTGGAAGCGAACGAATTCCTGCAGAATGGCGAGTATGCCATTACGCCGGAGGGTTCGAACCAGGTGTTTCTGTTCCAGGTTTATTAGCAGCCGCTTCTTGCTTGCGTCACCGGGTGCCGTGTGATGCAATGTAGCCCATGATGATCGACCGGCGCACCGCGATGCGCGCTTTCCTCGGCTGGGCTGCCGCTTCGCCCGCACTGCATTCCCAGAGCGCGACGACCGGCGCCGCTGCTATCGACTACAAGGATCCGCTTTACGGTCCGGTCAACGTCTTCGACTTCCGGGAGTTGGCCAAGAAGAAGTTGGATCCCTTCGCGTGGGATTATCTGGACGGCGGCAGCGAAGACGAGCAGAGCCTGCACGACAACCGGGCGGTCTTCAAGAACATCCTCATCCGGCCCCGGGCGCTGACGGATACCAGCAAGATCGATACATCGATCACTTTGTTCGGCAAGAAGCTGGATTACCCGATCCTAATCGATCCTTCTGGCGGCAAGAACTGCTTTCATGCCAATGGTGAGCAGCATGTGGCAAAGGCCGCCCGCGCCGTGAATGCGCTGCATATCACCAACGGCGGCATTGATGAGTTGATCGAGGCCGATCAGGGCGCCAAAACCTGGTGGCAGGTGACCACCGGCGGGCAGCTCAACAATCCACAGGCCATGCGGTCCTTCGTGAAGCGCATTGAGGCGCAGGGCTGTTCGGGCATCTGCTTTACGGTGGACATTATGCATGTGTCGCACCGGGAACGGGATATCAAGAACAAGCTGGAGCGCTCGTGGTGCGAAACCGGGTTGCCGAAGCGCGATGCGCAGGGCCGCATGCCCGACGCAAAGACCCCGTGGCGGGTGGGCATCTATCCGCCGGCACGGCCGAACCCGACCCCGACCTGGAACACACTGCGCGACTTGCGCGCCGCCACCAGCCTGCCAATTGTCATCAAGGGGATCATGATTGGGGAGGATGCCGCCAAGTGCGTCGAATACGGCGCCAATGGCGTGGTGGTATCGAATCATGGCGCGCGGCAGCAGGATCATGTCGGTTCGACGGTAGAGGCGCTGCCGGAGGTGGTGCGGGCGGTCAACGGGCGCATTCCGGTGCTGGTGGACGGCGGCTTCCGGCGCGGCACGGACATCCTTAAGGCATTGGCATTAGGAGCAACCGCGGTGGCGGTGGCGCGTCCCTATCTGTATGGCTTGGCGACGTTCGGGCAACGCGGGGTGGAGCGGGTGATGACGCTGCTCCATACCGAACTGGCGTTGAATATGGGCTTGGCGGGGGTGGCAAACATCGCCTCCATTGACCGCAGCCTGGTGCGGTTCCGGAACGAGACACGATGGTAGCGGTGCGGCTGGTCTGGTTGTTGGCGTCGACCGTGGCGCTGGCGCAGGAGCCGGCGGTGATTCTGGCGCCGGTGGACGGCTCGGCCGTCGCGGTGGGCAAGGTGCGCGTCATCGCGCGGGCGCCGGGCAAGGCTACGCTTGCCGTGGACGGAAAGCCGGTGGCAATCACGGAGCCCGTGGCAGGGGTGGTACAGGCGGAGATCGAGTTGACGGCGGGCAAGCATGAGGTGGCGGTGGCGGGTGGTGGGTCGGAGGCGAAGATCAGCTTTACGGCCGGCGCGGGGGCGACGTTCCGCGTGCACCCTCCGGGGTTGGTGGGCTGCGACACCTGTCATGCCGTGAAGAACAACGCCTGGGCGTTGAAACGCGCGACGGCGGCGACGGTCTGCGCGCAGTGCCATGACCGGGCGGCGTTCGTGCCCACGCACACGCACAATACCGACATCTTGGCCGATTGCCAGAACTGCCATCTGCCGCATGGGTCGGCGGCAAAGGCGCATTTACAGAAGCCGAAGGAAATGGCTTGTAAGGCGTGCCATAACTGGCCGCTCTGAGGGAAGATCTAAGTCATGCGATCCGCTTTTCTGCTCCTGCTGGCGGCGGCATCCCTCGCGCAGCCGCAGGTGGAAGACCGCGAGAATCCCTTCGGCGGTGACGCCGGCGCGGTGGAAGAAGGGAAGAAGACGTTCGCGGGCTCCTGCGGCGGCTGTCACGGCACGACCGGAGAAGGGGGCCGGGGCCCCGCTTTGCGCGACGGCAAGCTCATCCGCCGGTCCAACGATTTCCAGGTGTTCACCACGATCAAGCGCGGGGTCGCCGGCACGGATATGCCCGGCACCAACCTGCCCGACGACCAGATCTGGAAGCTGGTGGCGTTTGTTCGCGCCCTGAGTTCGCCGGCCGCCGATATCCTGGTTCCGGGCGACGCCGCCGCGGGGGAACGCGTCTATGCCAGCCAGGGCTGCGCGGGCTGCCACATGATCGCGGGCCGCGGCGGCATGCTGGGTCCCGACCTGACGAACGCCGGCGGCGCGCGCAGCTATGAGTATCTGCGCGAATCCATCGTGAAGCCCGGCGCCCGAATCCAGCAGGGTTTCGCGAAGGCCACCGCGAAAACGAAGGACGGCCGCACGCTGGAAGGCGTGGTCCGGAGTTACACCAATTACGACATGCAACTGCAAGGGAAAGACGGCA
Organism: uncultured Candidatus Solibacter sp.; assembly: GCA_964385495.1. Lineage (GTDB taxonomy): Bacteria > Acidobacteriota > Terriglobia > Bryobacterales > Bryobacteraceae > CADEFT01. Next base: position 34,270 of record CAYLPH010000015.1, on the reverse strand, counting down.
AGCTGTACCTGTTGCGGACCACGGACCTGACCGATTTCAAGGTGGAGGTGGCCACGTTCATGCCCAGCGTCAAGCTTTCGCGAGAGGATCTGACGAACCTGCTCGCCTACCTCAGCCGGCAAACCGCACGCCCGGTGGAGCCTCGCCTTGGCAAAGGAGCACGATAGATGCGTTGGATTCTTACTCCGCTGCTGGCCTGCTCTCTGTGCGCCCAGGTGAGCGATAAGCCCGTTACATTTGAAGACATCAAAGCCAGCCCGAACCGCAACTGGCTGACTTATGCGGGCGATTATAAGGGCACGCGCCATAGCCCGCTGAAGCAGATCCACCGCGGCAACGCCGCCAACCTGACGCCGAAGTGGACGTTTCACATGGAGACGGGCCGCAAGCTGGAGACTGTGCCCATCGTCTACGAGGGCATGATGTACGTCACCAATTCGAACGAGATCAATGCGCTCGATGCGCGCAGCGGGCGGCGTATCTGGGGCTATCGCGACGAACGCAGCACCATCAGCCGTGTGAACCGCGGCGCCGCCATTCACGGAGACCGCGTCTTCTTCGTAACAGGCGATTGCCATCTGGTGGCGCTGCATCGGATCACGGGTGCGCTGGTTTGGGACAAGGCTTATTGCGATACAAAGATGGGCGCCTTTGCCACGGTTGCCCCACTGGTAGTGAAGGATGCGGTGATTGTCGGTATTGGCGGCGGCGATACGGGCACGCGCGGTTTTCTGGCAGCCTATTCCAGTTCCACCGGAGAGCAACTCTGGCGTCTCCATACTGTACCTGGACGGGGTGAGCCCGGCTCGGAGACCTGGGGTCCGAAGACGCTGGAGTGGGGTGGCGCGGCAACCTGGCTGAGCGGCACCTATGACCCCGATCTGAACCTGATCTACTGGACCACCGGCAATCCCTGGCCCGACTTCTACGGCGGCGACCGCAACGGCGCCAACCTGTATTCCGCGTCGCTCATCGCCGTCAACCCCGACACCGGCAAGCTCCAGTGGTATTTCCAGTTCACCCCGCACGACACGCATGATTGGGACGCGCAGGGCTGGCCGGTGCTGATGGACATCCCGATCAACGGCAAGCCGCGCAAAGTGGTGGTACATGCCAATCGGAATGGCTTCTTCTATGTGCTGGACCGCGTTACGGGCGAGTACCTGCGCGCCACGCCTTTTGTCGACAAACTGGACTGGGCTACGGGGATCGATGCCAAGGGCAAGCCGATCCTGGTGCCCGGCAAGGATCCGACACCGAACGGGAACAAAGCCTGCCCATGCGTGCGCGGCGCGAGCAATTGGATGTCGCCCACCTTCCATCCGGAAACCGGCCTGTTCTATGTGGTGACGCTGGAGCAATGCGACATCTACGTCAGCTCCGCCAAAGACCCCAAGCCCATGCAGAACTTCGCGGGCGGCGGCGGCGAGCAGATCCCCACCGAGCCTGGCAAGTTCTATTTGCGCGCGCTGGACCCGAAGACCGGCAAGCGCGTCTGGGAGTATCCGATGACCGGCCCGGGCGTGATGTGGGCCGGCACGGTATCCACGGCGGGTGGCGTCATCTTCTTCGGTGACGATGACAATCACCTCGTGGCCGTCGATGCGAAAGACGGCCGCCATCTGTGGCACTACAACATGGGTCAGCCGGTGTTTGCTTCGCCCATCACCTACGAGGTGGAAGGCAGGCAGTACGTAACCATTGCTTCCCAAACCGACATCTTCACCTTCGGACTTCATGAACCCATCCCTTCGGTCCCCGTGCTGGAAGGCCTTCGCAAGCTGCAGTAGCCTGGTGCTGCTACTGGCGGCCGTGGGCTGTTCGCAGAAGCGGGCGGTCATCGGCGGGCCATACCGCTTTGAACGGGTGGGCGGGCAGGAGATGCTAACGCCACCGGGCACGGCACGCACCAGCGATCTTGTTTTAAACAAAGCCCGCGGGCCCCGCCGCAAGGGGTGCGACATCAGCGGTGCCACCTTTCAATTGAGTTGGAAGGGCCGCACCGCCACCCTGAAGGCCGATCGAAAGAATCTGGAGCAGGCCGGGCGCGTGGCCATGACACTGCTCGATGAGATCGACCGCTTTCGGGAACGCCTGCTGGTACTGGAAACCAACGGCTGTCTCAAGCCAGGAGAGGCCGGTCCGGTGCTCGACGGCATCGTAGAAGGGCTGGCGCTACCCTCGCGCGTGCTGTTCTACTTCCGCCATGGCACGTCGGTGCAGTCTGGCTTCGTCGATCTGCGGCCGCCGTTTCGGATGAAGATCGTGGCGCCGCTGCGGGAGGCTGGCCAGACACTGGGGTTCGAGACCGCGTGGTACCGGATGGATAGAGGCACGCCCATCATCGAACGCGTGGAGAGCTATCGCCAGGGTAAGCTGACCGTGACACCGAAGCCCCGTGCCGCCATCGCCACGGTATCGCCGAAAGCCCGCTGGTATCGCCTCTTCTTCCTCACACGCCGTTCGGCGGCCGACCATGACATCCTGCTGCTCGCCGCCCGCTCGCCGAAGGAGTTGGACGAGTACACCCAGCGGGTCCGCACGGATCCTGAAGCGGCCTGCCGTGCCCTGCGCGAATTCTGTTTTGCCGTACCCGCGGGCATGGCGATCTCCGGCGAACTGCCGGTGCGGGTTGGCGATACGCTGCGCTATTCGTCTATCTCCGGCACGGTAGGGGAGGTACTTCGCAACGCCGGGGCGCCCAACGCGAAGGACATTCGTGTGCGGCGGCCGCACCGCGGACAACTCACGGATGTTGTCTATGAGGGCGCCGACATCCGCACGCTTGTGATTATCGGCGGCGAAGAGATCGCGTTTCAGCCCTAGCGGCTAAGCTAGGTTTTTCACACCCCCCCGCGAGGGAGCGGGTGATATGGCGCTTCTCAGCGCTGGCGTTGAAGCGCCCGCCCTTCAAACGGCGCCGGCGCCGGCCGTAGCGAAGCCCACGTACTGCACTTCTTCTTCAATTTCAAAGTGAAAGCGAGCTTCGACTCTGGCTTTCAACTCGGCTATCGCGGCGCGCACGTCCGCGGCTGTTCCCCCTCCATCGTTATAAATCAGGTTGGCATGGTAATCCGCCACCTGGATATCGCCGAAACGCAGCCCCTTCGCCCCCACCTGCTCCAGGAACCATGCCGCCGGCACCTTCCCTTCCCTTACCAGCGTAGGGGGCACCTCGCCCTGCACCGAAACCGGCAACTCCCGGAACAGCAGGTTCTTGAAGATGCTCCCCGCGCAGCGCATGGTGGGCGGATACTTGGCGTCGCGGATGGAACGGATCTCGGAGGCCTTCGCCGCCAGGCCGGCGGCATTGCCCGGAGCCAGGCGTATAGTCGCCGACAGGATGATCCAGTCCTTATGGCGTTTGAAGATGCTCTCACGGTAGGCGAACTGGCAACCGGCGTTGTCCAGAGTGCGGAGCCCGCTACCGTCCACAACGGCCACTTCGCGCACGAATTCATGCATCGAGTGCCCGTAAGCTCCCGCGTTTCCGTAGACCGCGCCGCCCAGCCATCCTGGAATTCCGGTCATAGTGTGGAGACCCGCAAGGCCCGCGGCGATGCTGGCATCCACTACATCCTGCAAAACCGCGCCGGACTCCACCGTGAGTTGCTCGCCGTCGATCCGCAGTGCCCGCCCGGTGAACCGCAGGACCACGGCATCCACGCCGTCGTCGGAAACCACCAGATTCGATCCACCCCCCAGCACCAGGAACGGCGCGCCGCCCGCTTCCAAAGTGCGCACCGCTTCGACAAAGGAGTCCTGGACCGAAATATCAAGGAGCCAGCGGGCCGGGCCGCCAATTCCAAAACGGGTATGTTGACGTAACGGCTCGTCTTGGTGACACTGGACTCCAGACAACCGCGCCAATGCATCCACTACGGATGAGGTGCGAGACATTCCTTCCGATTATAGGAGTTACGCCTTGAGCCACGCCTTTGCCGGCTTCCCCAAAGAGGGGATTACGTTCTTGCGCCAATTGAAGAAGAACAATAGCCGGGAGTGGTTCCAGCCGCGCAAGGAGCAGTTCGACGCGCAGGTCTGGCAGCCGATGGCGGAACTCGTGGAAGCACTGAACGCGCGGCTGGCGACGTTCGCCCCTTCCTACATCACGGAGCCCAAGAAGGCGATCTTACGGATCTATCGCGATACGCGTTTTGCCAAGGATAAGACGCCGTATAAGACGAACATCGCCGCGTCGTTCCACAAAGGCGGCGCGAAGGGCGATTTCTTTGGCGGCTATTACGTAAGCATCACGGCGGAGGAGGTTGAGGTGGGCGGAGGCATCTACATGCCGCCGCCGGACGTGCTGCGGCTACTGCGGTCGTATGTCGGCGAGAACCACGAAGCACTACGGAAGATTCTGGCCCAGCCGAAACTGAAGAAAGTGATGGGCGGGCTGGAGGGCGAGCAACTCACACGGCCGCCGAAAGGCTTCCTTCCCGATCATCCGGCGGCGGACCTGGTGCGCTACAAGCACTATATTCTGTTCAAGACCGACATCCCCCTGGGCGACACGCAGAAGCCGGTCTTCGCCAAGCAGATCAGCGACCGGTTTGCGCTCATGACGCCGTTTATCGACTACCTGAACGCGGCGCTGGCGTCGAAGAAGAAGGAACTGCTGCACATCGAGCCCCCGCGCCGTTAGATCTTCTGTTTCTTCCAGGAGCCCCGGCGAAAAGCCCAGATGCCGACCAGCGCCAGGACCGATTCGGAGATCGTCATGGCCAGAAACACGCCCGTGGCCCCGAGGTTCAGCCCCGACGAGAGCGCCCAGGCCAGCGGAATCTGCAACGCCCACTGGCAGGCGAGGTTGATAAGCGTCGGCGTGGTGGTGTCGCCCGCGCCGTTAAACGCCTGTACAGTGACCATACCCCAGGCGTAGAAGCCATAGCCGTAGCTGATGTACCGCAGGCAGGCTACGCCGTAGCGAATCACCTCCGGGTCGGACGAAAAGATGCGCAGCAGGTACTCGGCGCCGAAGATGAAGCCGAACGCCACCGTCATCAGGAACGCCATGTTGTAGCGACCGGCCACGTAGACGGCTTTTTCGGCGCGCTCCGGCTTGCCGGCGCCCAGGCTCTGGCCGACCATGGTCGCGGCGGCGTTACACAGTCCCCAGGCGGGCAGGATGATAAAAATGACCATGCGCAGCGCCAACATGTACCCGGCCAGGGCCGCCGCGCCCGAAAGCGCAATGATGCGGACCAGGCCCAACCAGCTTGCCGTCGACACCAAAAACTGGGCAATGCCGGTCGCCGAGACACGGGCCAGCTTCCACAGCACCGGGACGTTCACCCCGATTTGGCTTCGTTTGACCGTGAGCCGCGACATGCCGCCAAACAGCACCCAGAACTGGTAAGCCACGCCGCAGCCCCGGCCAATCGTGGTGCCAACCGCCGAACCGAGCAGGCCGAGTTCGGGGAACGGGCCGAGCCCGAGGATCAGGCAGGGATTCAGCACGATGTTGATCGCGTTCGACACCCACAGCGCGCGCATGGCGATGGCCGCGTCACCGGCCCCGCGAAAGATGGCGTTGTTCAGAAAGAGAAGGAACACCGTCACGCAGCCGCCCAGGATGGTGCGCGTGTAGACGGTCCCCGTACGGACCACCTGCTCGTCGCCACCCATCAATCGCAGCAACTCCGGCGCGTAGATGAGGCCGCCGATCGCCACCGGGACGGCGCAGAAGACGCCGATCCAGATCGCCTGCACTGCCGCGATGGACGCGCCTTCGTGATCCTTTTCCCCGATGCGCCGCGCCACCATGGCGGTCGCCGCCATGCTCAGCCCGATGGCAATGCCGAAGATGATGGTGAGGATGGCTTCGGTAAGAGCTACGGCCGCAACAGCTTGCGTGCCAAGGCCGGAGACGAAAAAGGCGTCGACAATGCCGAACAGCGACTCCATGATCATCTCGAGGATCATGGGAATGGCCAGCAGGAGAATCGAGCGGCCCAGGTCGCCCGTGGTGTAGTCCTGTTCCGAACCGGATAACGATTCGCGCACCAGCCCGATAAAGCCTTGGGCCGGGCGCGCCGGCTCGCCAACTTCCATCCGTCCATTATGGCAAGCCGGGGGGATCGTGCGTCCGTAAACAAGAAGTGGCGGATCCCCGCCGGTGGGGATCCGCCACTCATAAGATTACGGGGAGTTTACTGGTTCACGTTCACGGTCACGGTGCGGGGCTTAGCGATCTCCTTCTTGGGAAGGGTGACCGTAAGCACGCCGTTCTTGTAGTCGGCCGCAACCTTCTCGGCGTCCACCGTCTCCGGCAGCGAGAAGTAGCGGGCGAACGAGCCGTAGCTGCGCTCAATGCGGTGATAGCCCTTGCCCTTGTTCTCGTTCTCAAACCGGCGGTGGCCCTTCAGGCTGAGCGTGCCGTTCTCAATCTGGATGTTGATGTTCTTCATATCGACATCCGGAAGATCGGCCTTCAGCACAACGTCGTTCTCGGTCTCGATGATGTCGACAGCGGGAGTCCAGGGACGGCCCGTGGTGGTCTCATCGAGCCAACGGGAGACGGTGTCCTGAAACAGCTTCACATCGGCGGTGAAGGGGTCAAGTCCTGCGAAAGCGTTGTAGCGGGTCAACATGGTATTGCGTTCCTCCTGGAAATCTTTTGCAGATCGCCTCTGCACAACTCCAATATATGATCTTAGTGTTAGTGTGTCAAGTAGTATGTTGTGCTCGATGTGAAGATTTTCGAACCGTCCCGTCCTACACTGGTTCCCACGCCCATGAACCCCTACCACTCCCGCCCCTGGCTGGCCCACTACCGCACTCCCCCTACGCTTCCCATCCCGCAAACCACCCTCGCCGACGCTCTCGACCGCCAGGCCGCCGAACACCCGCAAGCTCCCGCGCTGCAGTACTTTAATCGCACTTTCTCGTATGCGGAGCTGGACGATCTAGCGGCCAGGTTCGCCGCCTGCCTGGCCCATCGCGCTATTGGGCCGGGGGATCGGATCGCCCTTTCGCTGCAGAACAATCCGCAATTCGCCATCGCCCAGTACGGCGCCTGGAAGCGCGGGGCGGCCATTGTGCCCCTCAGCCCTATGTATAAGGAAGAGGAACTGCTGTTCCAACTGCGGGATTCCGGCGCCAAGGCCTGGGTGGGACTGGACTCGCTGTTCGTAGCCCACGCAGGTGCTGCGTTGGCGAAAGCCGGCGTCCAACACATCTTCACAACCAATGAGCTGGAGTGGGTGACCACGGCAGCCTCGCCCCTGTTGGCGCAAAGCGAGCGATTGGATGTTCGCGACGCCGCAGATCTGCTGGGCGAGTTGCGGCGCCACCAGCCGGATCCGGGACACCGGCGCGCCGTCGGGCCACGCGACTTGGCGCACATCGTCTACACCTCCGGCACCACCGGTAAACCTAAAGGCGCGATGGGCTTACACGGCCAGATCGCGTTTAATAGCAACTTCTATCGCACCTGGATGGAACTCGGCTCGGAGGATGCGATCCTGGCCATGGCTCCGCTGTTTCACATCACCGGATTGGTGGGACACCTCGGGGCGGCGCTGCTGTCCGGTATCAAGCTGATCCTCTTCCACCGCTTCCACCCCGGCGAGGCAGTGCGGATGGCGCGCGAGTACGGCGGTACGTTCTCCATCGCCTCGATCACCGCCTACCTGTCCCTCCTCAACAACAAACCGGCGGAACCGGGCGGCTTCCTTGCCAAATGCTTTACGGGTGGCGCAGCGGTGGCGCCCACGCTGCCGGAACAATTCGAAGCCAGTTTCGGCAGCTATATCCACAACACCTATGGCCTGACGGAAGTGAATTCTCCCTCACACTCGGTGCCGCTGGGGTTGCGGGCTCCCGTGGATCCGGCCAGCGGAGCGCTCGCCATCGGTCTGCCGATACCAAACTGCGAAGCGCAGATTGTGGATGTGGCGGACCCGGGGCGAGTCCTGCCGCCGGGCGAGGCGGGCGAGCTGGTCCTGAAGGGCCCCTTTGTCTTCGAAGGGTATTGGAACCGGGAGGAAGCTACGGCGGCGGCCTTTCACGACGGCTGGTTTCTCACCGGCGACGTTTGCGTCATGGATCCGGACGGATGGTTCTATATCGTTGACCGGAAGAAGGATATGATCAACGCCTCCGGTTTCAAAGTCTGGCCGCGCGAGGTGGAGGACGTTCTCTACCAGCATCCGGAAGTGAAGGAGGCGGCCGTCATTGGCATTCCGGACGACTACCGTGGCGAATCCGTAAAGGCGTTCTTGGCGGTTCGGAATGAGGTGACAGCGGAGGCAATCCTGGCCTTCTGCCGCGAGCGTTTGGCTACCTATAAGGTGCCACGCGAGGTGGAATTTGTCGCCGAAATTCCCAAGACAGCTACCGGAAAATTCCTAAGACGTGAACTCAGGAGTTGGCCATGATCGAGCTGATATCCAGCAGATACATCTGGCGGCCGCCGGCGTGAGCCGAGTCGATCACTACCTTGCGGCCATCCGGGCTGAAGCGCGGGTGCGTGTCGCAGCGCCACTCCCCGGTGTACTCGGGCGGGGAGGGGAAATCGCCTACCGGCACGCGCCGTTTTGTTTGTAGATCATAGAGATAGACGTGCTGCAGGCGATCGCGGTCCGGGTAGGTATCGTTGAGGATCCAACGATTGCCGGGCAGGTAGGTGCAGTGGCCGTTGACGGTCATCTGATCCGGCGCCACCACATCCACAGCGCCGGACTTGTCGCGATAGAGGTAGAACTTGTCGCCTTGGGACGGGTGCCAGGCCCAGGCTAAAACATGGCGATTATCCCGCCAGATGAAGTGAGAGGTTTTACCGTGTGGGTCTAGTACGTATAGATCTTTTCCAGTAGCACTCGCGGTGAATAATCGCGTGGAAAACCCCGCCTTTTCCTTGTCGCCGCGCCAGCGGTGCAGGAAGATGAAGCGCTGCCCATCGGGCGAGATCAGCAGATGATTGAACCAGTGCTTGGCCTGCTGGGAATAGCCCGGTGGATAGGGAATTCGCTGCGCATCCGCTATACTTATCAACAGGTTACGTTTCCCCGTCGCCATGTCGACGCGCCACACGCCAACATCGTCCGGCGCGGCCACGTCGCGGTTTGGATCCGGGATTCCCGCATAACCATAGCCGGGCCGGCAGTTGTTGAGGCGGCGAAAATCGCAGGTGATTGCCCAGCGCCCATCGGGGCTCAACGTGTAAATCGGAGAAGGAATGGTGCGCCGCTTCCCGGATTTCACGTTCACCACGTGGCAGACAAACTGGCCATCAAGGCGGTCGTTATATACAACGTCGGTGGCCGATCCGGGCACCCATTGCAACATACAGCCCTGCTGCCAGTTCCAGGCGCGGGTGGTGCCCAGTTCGGTCCAGCGGTCGCCGTCGCCAGTGTCGATGACGCCCACGCGGACAACGTCCTCCGGGCGCGGGGAGCGGTGCTCGAAATCGACTTGCATCCCCAATACGTAGCGGCTGGTTGGATCGAACTGCAACTTATCGTAGTAGCCAAACCAATGGAAGCGCGGACCGCGCGTAATAGGTCGGACGGGAACGCCGCTGGAGGCCGCGGACAGGCCGACCGCGGAGAGGGCGGCGCAAAAGGAACGGCGGAACATGGTTGCCATTATAAGAAATGAGATAAGAAATCCGTCCGGAAAAACGTGACGGGCCTATATTTTTCGGTCACAACGTCCGATGGAAAGCCCAGGCCGATGTCACTGCCACTCAAACGCCCGCAACCCGCTGCCGAAGATCTCATTAAGAGCGGTGAATCATCCAAGGTGATTGATATGGACGCGGCCAGGCGCAGAGGGCTGGCTGGAGGCGGTGCGATGTGGCCCGCCATGCTGCCGCCGGAAATCACGGTGGAGAGCGCCGGGATTCCCACAATTCTCGTTGTCGATCGTGAGGACGTAAACCGCCGCCTGTTACGCGCCATGCTCAAATCGGAGCGATACCAGATTGTCGAAGCGCGGCGGGCGTCTGAAGCGATGACCGAGTTGGAGCGTCAGAAGATCGACCTGATCATTTTGGACCTGATGCTTCCGGAAGTGAGCGGCGCGGACTTCTGCCGCTGGCTAAAGAACAATCGCAAGACCCAGTTGATTCCCGTGATGATCATGACGAATCTGCACGGGACGGAGCATGAGATTTCGGGCATTGGGGCGGGAGCCGACGAGTTCCTGCTGAAGCCGTTGTCGCCGACGCTGGTGCGGCTGCGCATCCAATCGCTGCTGATGCAGAAATCGGCCATCGATTCGCTGGAGGAGGCAGAGACCATCCTGTTCGCGCTCGCGCAGGCGGTGGAGCAGCGGGACAAGCAGACCGGGGATCACTGCCAGCGTCTGGCCACCTACAGCACGGCGTTGGGCATGGCGCTGGGACTCACGAGGCCCGAACTGGTGGCCCTTTACCGGGGCGGATACCTGCACGACATCGGCAAAGTGGCAGTCCCGGATTCCATCCTCTTCAAACGCGGGAAACTGACGGACGAGGAATGGCACATCATGCGCGCCCACACCACCAAGGGCGAGGAGATCTGCCGCCCGATGAAGAGCCTTGGGTTGGTGCTGCCTGTCATCCGGAATCACCATGAGCGCTGGGACGGCAGTGGGTATCCCGACGGCCTGGCGGGAGAGCAGATTCCCCTGCTGGCGCGCATCCTGCAAGTGGCCGACGTCTATGACGCGCTCACCAGCGAGCGCTCCTATAAGAAAGCCTTCACGCATGAGGAAGCGGTTAGCATCCTGAAGAGCGAAGCAGCCAAAGGCTGGCGCGACTCGGCGTTGGTCGCGCTGTTCGAGGATCTCTGCCTGCGGGCGGCCACCGTCGCCGAAGAGCCCACGGCGCTTCCCGAATGGCCGGATGCATCGCCACTCCAGGTGTCGCTGCACAACATGAGCCGCGCACTGCTTAAAGACCGCGGTTAACTGAATCCCGAAAGGCCACTTGTCCGCGGGGTTGCCCAAACTTCGAAACCCGCTCGCTGGCGCGCGCGACTCGGTTTGTGTAAACTGCTGATTCTGCTACGGAGCCGCGACCGGGAAGGGAGCGGGTGCCTTCGGTTTTGCCACGTTCCACGGGGGCCTGTTACCCATGTGAGACAATGAGCGCCATAGAAGTGTATGGCCTTCCGCCCGATCCTCGCCACCTCCGCCCTCTGGTGCCTATCCCTTAGCTGTACGGGACCGTACTCTCAGCAAACCGTTACGGCCAAAGCCGACGCGCGTGTTCCCGTCCGAGTGCGGCAGACAGCACTGGAAAACATCGCGGAGATCGTCAGTGCGACCGGGGAGTTGCTGGCCGAAGATCAGGCCACCCTACGCGCAAAAGTCGCCGGCCGCGTTTCCGCTATCAAGGTAGATCTGGGCAGCCGCGCCGAGCAGGGCGACGTCGTGGTGGAACTGGAGAAAGACGACTACCTGTTACGCCTCAAACAAGCCGAGGCGGCCGTCGAACAGACCAGGGCGCGCTTGGGTCTGGGGCCGAACGATGGCGACGCCGTGGATCCGGAAAAGACGGCGCTGGTGCGGCAGGCAGCCGCATCGCTGAAAGAGGCGCGGCTGATGCAGGCCAACGCGGCACAGCTTTTCAAACAAGGCGTAGTGTCGAACGTGGATTTCCAGCGCGCCGGCGTCAATCTGCAGGCAGCCGAGGCGCGCCACCAGGGCGCCATCGAAGAGATCTACCGGACCCGCGCCGAACTCTTGCAGCGGCAACAGGAACTGGCGCTCTCCCGCCAGCAACTCGCCGACACCGTGATTCGCGCGCCCTTCCGCGGCGCCGTCACGCAGCGCATCGCCACCTTGGGCGAGTACCTGGCCATCAACGCCCCGGCCGTGGTGCTGGTCCGCTGGCACCCCTTGCGCGTACGTCTGCAGGTTCCGGAACGGCAGGCCTTCAGGGTGCGGGCCGGCCAGCGCATCGACATCACCTTCGAAGGGCAACTGGTGCCGCGCCCCGGCCGCGTGGTGCGCCTGAGTCCGGCCATCGAAGCGCAGAACCGCTCGCTGATCATTGAGGGCGAAATGCCGAACGAGGACGGCCGCCTGCGCGCGGGAGCCTTCGTGGAAGCCACTATCACGGTGAATCCGAATGCCAGCGGCATTGCCGTCAACCGCGCTTCGATCATCAATTTCGCCGGCGTCGACCGCGCGTTCGTTGTCAAGGACGGCAAGCTCGCCGAACGGATCGTCCGGATGGGCCGCAGGTTGGAAGGCGACCGTATCGAGATTGCCTCCGGTTTGGAGGAAGGCGCGGCTCTGGTGGTCAATCCGACCGACCGCTTCGTACCCGGCCAGCCCGTGACGGTGGAGCGCTAAAAGCATGCAGAAGCTCGCCGAAGTCTGTATCCACCGGCCGGTATTCGCGGTGATGCTGATCCTGGCGCTCACCGTGGTGGGCGGAGTCTCCTACACAAAGCTGGGCATCGACCGCTTCCCCGACGTCGACCTGCCCATCGTCACCGTACGCACGCTGTTGCCGGGCGCCTCCCCGGAGGAGATCGAAAGCTCCATCACGCGGCGCATCGAGGATGCCGTGGCCACCGTGGAGGGCATCGACAGCATCCGCAGCACCAGCACGGAAAGCCAGTCGATTGTCACCATCACGTTCCTGCTGAAGCGCAACGTCGACGTGGCCGCCCAGGATGTACGCGACGCCGTCGCCACCGTCATCGCGCAACTGCCGCGCGACGCCAAGCCGCCGCTCATCCGCAAACTCGATACCGAATCGTCTCCCATTCTCAGCCTGGTTCTCTCCGGCAGCCGCACGCCGCGCGAGCTGTACGAGATCGCCGAACAGCAGGTGAAGGACAACATAGAATCGATGGGCGGCGTCGGGCAGGTGCTGATCATTGGCGGCCAGAAGCGCGCCGTGAATGTGTGGATCGACGCCAACCGCCTGGCCGCCTATAAGATCCCGATCCTCCAGGTGCGCGACGCGGTGGCCCGCCAGAACGCCGAAATTCCCGGCGGCCGCATTGATGAAGGGGCGCGCGAGGTGGTGCTGCGAACGCTCGGCCGGTTCCCGGATCCTGCGCTGTTCAACGACCTTATCGTGGCCCACATCAACGGCACGCCGGTGCGCATCCGCGACATCGGTTATGCCGAAGACGGCCACAAAGAGCAGCGCACGGCGGCTCGCTATGACGGCAAAACCGCCGTTTCGCTCCAGGTGCGGCGCCAGACGGGCGCCAACACCATGGAGGTCATCACCAACGTCAAAAGCCGCCTGCCGCGCATCCAGCAGCTTCTTCCTCCGGGGGTGACGCTGGAGATTGTACAGGATCAGTCGCGCTATATCGAGGCGGCGTTCCACGAAGTGCGGCTGCACCTGGTGCTGGGCAGCATTCTGGCGTCCTTAGTGGTCTTCCTGTTCATGCGCAACTGGCGCGCCACGGTCATTGCGGCGGTGGCGATTCCGGCGTCCATCATCGCGACGTTCGGCGTCATGTACGCCTTCGGCTTTACGTTGAATAACATCACGATGCTGGCGCTGGTGCTGATGGTGGGCGTAGTAATCGACGACGCCATCGTGGTGCTGGAGAACATCTTCCGCTTCATCGAAGAGAAGGGTCTGCCGCCCATGCAGGCCGCAGTGTTGGCGACCAAGGATATCGGCCTGGCGGTGATGGCGACCACGTTCAGCCTGGTAGTGATCTTCCTCCCGGTGTCCTTCATGTCGAGCATCTCCGGGCGCTTCCTGTTCAGTTTCGGCGTGACGGCGGCGGCGGCGATCCTGGTGTCGCTGCTGGTCAGCTTTTCTCTAACGCCGATGATGAGCTCGCGCCTGCTGCGCAGCAGCCATGAAGCCGGGGACAGTAACCATGCCGGGTCGCGCGAAGGCTTCTACGGCTGGCTGGACCGCAGCTACACGGCGATGCTGAGTTGGAGTATGCGGCACCGCGCCGTGGTGGCGATGGCCGCGGTGGTGACCATCGCCAGTTGTCTGCCGCTCTACCGCATGGTCCGCCAGGAGTACATCCCGACCAACGTGGATGAAGGCGAGTTCGAGGTCAACGTGACCGCGCCGGAGGGTGCCAGCCTGGCCGCCATGGATGCCACCGTGCAGCGCATCCAGGAGGAGTTGTTTACCCTGCCCGGCGTGCAGCATGTGCTGGCGACCATGGGCTCCAGCTACCTGAATGCCGTCAACAATGCCCAGTTCTTTATTCGCATCCAGCCGGTGGAGGAGCGCGCGCTCTCCATTCCGCGCTTCTTCGAAAAGGCGCTGCAGGGCAAGCCCGGCGAGGCTTTCCAGGGCATCTATTCCCAGCGCGACGTGATGAACGCCATCCGCGCCCGGCTGAAGCAGTTCCCTGATCTGCGCATCCAGGTGCGCAACTCTTCTACGGTGAGCCAGGGTTCGGCTCCCGTCGACATCGATTTTTCCATCCGCGGTCCCGATCTGAACGACCTCAGCCGCTACAGCGAGAGCCTGCGCCAGACGGCGGCGACGAAGATTCCCGGCCTGACGGACATCGACACCACGCTACGCATGACCAAACCCGAACTGCGGGTTTCCATCGACCGCGACCGTGCGGCCGACCTCGGTGTGGATGCTTCCGGCATCGCCAGTTCGCTGCGTATCATGGTGGGCGGCGATGATGAGGTGTCGCGTTTCCGCGACGATAAACTCGCGGAGGACTATGACGTGGAGGTGCGGCTGACGGGTGTGGATCGCCGCGATGCCAGCGCGGTATCGAAGCTCTACATGCAGGGGCGCAACGGGCAGATGGTGCGGCTGGACAGCGTCGTCAAGTTGCAGGAAGGCATGGCGCCTTATCGCATCGAGGCGCTTGATCGCCAGCGCGTGGTGGGCATCCGCGCCAACGTCACCGGCGGGTACGCGTTGGGCGACCGGCTCATCGAAATGCAAAAGGCCGCCGATGCGCTAAACATGCCGGTGGCTTACAGCACGACGGTGGTGGGCCGCGGCCGAGAGTTCGAACGCACCTTCGGCGAGTTCCTGATCGCCTTCATGCTGTCGATCGTGTTCATGTACATGATCCTGGCGTCGCAATTTGAGAGCACCGTTCACCCCATCACGATTCTCTTGAGCCTGCCGCTGTCGGTTCCGTTCGGGTTTCTGTCGTTATGGTTATTCAAGGATACGCTGAACCTCTACAGCGCCCTCGGCATTCTGGTTCTGTTTGGCGTGGTGAAGAAGAACTCGATTCTGCAGATTGACCACACCAACAACTTGCGGGCGGAAGGCATGCCGCGCTTTGAGGCCATCATCCAGGCCAATCGCGACCGGCTGCGCCCGATCCTGATGACGACGCTGACGCTGGTGGCCGGGATGTTGCCCCTGGCGCTGGGCGCGGGTCCGGGGGCGGAGGAACGGCGCTCGATTGCGATTGTCGTTATCGGCGGGCAGAGCCTTTCCCTGCTGTTGACGCTGCTGGTTACACCGGTGGCCTATTCGCTTTTTGATGATTTGGCGGCGCAGTTCCAAAGACGGCCGCACCCTGTACGTGCACCGGCGCACACCGATTAGGGCGACCGCCTGGAGTTTGTGCAGGGTTAGCAAAACTGCCGGGTGTGCGTGTTTCCGTTTTGAGCAAGTTGCGCTTTGGAAGGCCGCTTGCCTTAACAAAGCCAGGAGGCCACGATATGCAGTTTGTACGCGCCTGGTGCTATCTGTTGGGCCGCTTTCGGCGGCGTTTATCCTCAAGATGCGCCGCTATACCGGGATACGCTGGAACTTTACCGTCCTCCATCCACTCGAGCATTGGGCCTGGCGCCGGGCGGCCCGCGCGCAGCCGGTTACATAAGCAACGCCCGGGGTGGCTGGCGTTCCGCCGCGGGCTCGGATAGAATCTCCGGCAAAGGAGATTCCCCTGTATGGATTGTCCCGATTGCCGGCCGGATCGCCGCTCTTTCCTGAAGACCGCGGCTCTGGGTTCCGCCGCGCTTACTCTGGACGCCGCCCCCAAGCCGGCGGCGCCTGCTTCCGAAACACTCGTCACCACCTTTTATAAGAGCCTGAACGCGGAGCAGAAGCAGCAGGTTTGCATGCCCTTCGATCATGAGCTGCGGTCGAAAGTGGACGCCAACTGGTTCATCACGCCGGGCAGGGTCGGCAAGTTCACGCCGGACCAGCAGCAGATGATCAAGGAGATCTGGCAGGGGTTGTACAACCCTGAATTCCTGGACCGCGTGAAGCATCAGGTGCAGGAGGACGCAAAAGGACTGCAGAACTACGCGGTGGCACTGTTCGGCGAACCGGGCTCGGGCAAGTTCGAGTTTGTGCTGACGGGCCGGCACTGCACGGTGCGCTGCGATGGCGATTCCGTGGAGGGCGCCGCGTTCGGCGGCCCGATCTTCTATGGGCACCAGTCCGGGCCGAAGGGGACCGAGCCCGCGGACCATCCGGGCAATGTTTATTGGTACCAGGCCAAGCGCGCCAACGAGGTCTTCAACGCCTTGGATGGCAAGCAGCGGGCGCAGGCGCTGGTGGTGGGGACGGGGCGGCCGGAGACCAAGACTGCGACGGTCAATCTGCGCAAGAAGGAAGAGATGCAAGGGATCCCGGTCGCCGATATGAGTTCCGACCAGCGGGGGTTGGTGGAGAAGGTGCTGGCGGACTTGCTGTTGCCGTATCGGAAGAAGGATGTCGCCGAGGCGATGCGCTACATCAAAGCCAACGGCGGCGTGAAGGGTTTGCACATGGCGTATTTCGTGGCGGAGGATTTAGGGGACGATAAGGTGTGGGATGTGTGGCAACTGGAGAGCCCGGCGATGATCTGGTATTTCCGGGGGAACCCGCATGTGCATACTTGGGTGAATATTCGGCAGTCGGCCGTGTAGGGTGGTTAAGTTTGGATGACCATGCTCCTGAGTGCGAGGGCGCAAGCCCCGTATCCGCAGCGGAGCAAAGGGGCGCGTGCGGCGGGAACTCCGTCCAACCCCACGCACGCGGCTCTGGTTCAGCGATGGTGACGCGTCTTGCGCAACTACACTAACCGTGGATCCATTTCAAGATCGTCGGATTCCCAGTAGAGAGCGGAGAAGTCGTTATGAAGAGGATTGAGAATCACGTTGTCCTCGATGGGAACAATGACGGACGGTATCCTCACCGAGAGCTCATTTTGATGGAGCAACCATTGTTTGCCCATTTCTTCAGTGGTATGCCGATCACGGAAGAACCGGCGTCCTAGGTCGAGCGAGCGGCCTGGCTCTGGAACGTCGGTCCAGCCGTACCGCAACTGAACGGGAGAACTCCCGCGAGGCAAGTGTACCAACTTCTCCAGTAGCGCCAGCGATAGGCGCGTCGACGTATAGAGGCACAACATGCCGCGCGGATTCCAGCGGCCTCCCACGATTCTCGCGCCCATCGCGTCATACGGCTCACGGCCGGCAGAGCAGATGCGGTACACCCGCAAAAGCGCCATGAAGATTGTCTATTAAGCGATTACGCCGTAGTCTATCTGCACCAGAACAGCGAGCACGCGCCGCAGGTCTTCCGGATCATTAGATCGAAGCAGGATCTCCGGAGTCTGATTATCCAGGCTCGGCACGTCGCCCGTGAGCCACTGGTGGGCGCGGTCAGCGTCGCCAAAAAGCTCTGCCGCATACGCCCGGATTCGAGACTCAGACGGGTACTGCATCATCATCTCCAACTCCGCGGCGGAAGTCCGAGCCAGTGATGTCTTCACAGCCATGCCTTTATCCTACACCCAAAGCAAAAGGCCAGCCCCCAATCGGGAACTGGCCTCTTATCCAACCACGAACCGTAACGTTACGCAGTCCGCTTGGCTTCGCTCCCGAACTTGCTAGCCAGCGCCGCCTGCGCCGCCGCCAACCTCGCGATCGGCACACGGAACGGCGAGCAGCTCACGTAGTTCATACCCACCTGGTAGCAGAACTCCACCGAACTCGGCTCGCCACCGTGCTCGCCGCAGATGCCCACTTCCAGATCGGGACGCGCGGAACGGCCGAGGTCCACCGCCATCTTCACCAGCTTGCCCACGCCTTCGCGGTCGAGCACCGCGAACGGGTCGGCCTTGAAGATCTTCTTGTCCTGGTAGTCCTTGCTGAACTTCGTATAGTCGTCGCGGCTCAGACCCATCGTGGTCTGCGTCAGGTCATTCGTGCCGAAGCTGAAGAACTCGGCCTGCTGGGCCACCATGTCGGCGGTCAGCGCGGCGCGCGGGATTTCGATCATTGTCCCGATGAGGTAGTGCAGGCTGGTCATGCCGGCCTTCTCCAACACTTCGTCGGCCACGCGCTTCACGATCGCCTTCTGATGCTCCAACTCGGCCACACTCCCAATCAGTGGGATCATCACTTCCGGAATCACCTTCTTGCCCTTCTTGGCCACCTGCACGGCGGCTTCGAAGATGGCACGGGCCTGCATTTCGGTGATCTCGGGGTAGGTGATACCCAAACGGCAGCCGCGGTGGCCGAGCATCGGGTTGAACTCATGCAGCTCTTCCACGCGCTTCAGCAATCCGGGCAATTGCTTCTTCAGGTCACCCACACCCATCTTGTAGCGCGCCGCCATCTCCTTCTTGGTCTTGGCGTCGGCGTTCGGCAGCTTGGCCAGGTCCACCATCAGCTCTTCGCGCTTCGGCACGAACTCGTGCAGCGGCGGGTCCAGCGTACGGATGACCACCGGGAAGCCGTCCATGGCTTCGAACAGGCCGGCGAAATCCTTGCGCTGCATCGGCAACAGCTTCTGCAGGGCTTTGCGGCGATCCTTTTCGTTGTCGGTCAGAATCATCGCCTGCACGTGCGGCAGACGGTCTTCGCCGAAGAACATGTGCTCGGTGCGGCACAGGCCGATGCCCTGCGCGCCGAACTTGCGGGCGATCTTGGCGTCACGCGGGATGTCGGCATTGGCGCGAACGCCAAAGTCGCCGCGCACTTCGTCGGCCCAGCCCATGAAGGTGGCCAGCACGCCGGAGGTGGGATCGGCATCCATCGTGGCGGCGCGGCCGGCGTAGATCTGGCCGGTGGACCCATCGAGCGACAGCCAGTCGCCTTCCTTAAGCGTGATCTTCTTGCCGCCGATGGAGGCGGTCATGGTCTTGCCGCGCTCATCCACAAGGATGGTCTCGGCGCCGGCAACGCAGGGCGTACCCATACCGCGGGCGACCACCGCCGCGTGGCTGGTCATACCGCCGCGCGACGTCAGAATGCCCTTCGCCGCTTCCATGCCGTGGATGTCGTCCGGCACGGTCTCCTTACGAACCAGCACCACGGGAGCCTTCGTCGCTTGCGCCACGGCATCGTCGGCGGTGAACACGATCTTGCCGACCGCGGCGCCAGGGGAAGCCGGCAGGCCCTTGCCCAGGCCCGTCAATTCCTTCAGCGACTTCGGGTCCAGCATCGGGTGCAGCAGTTGATCCAACTGGTTTGGATCGACGCGCATGATGCCTTCCTGCTTCGAGATCAGGCCTTCTTCCACCATCTCGACGGCAATGCGGACCGCAGCGGGGCCCGTGCGCTTGCCATTGCGGGTCTGCAGCATCCACAGCTTCTTGTCCTGGATGGTGAACTCGAAGTCCTGGATGTCGCGGTAGTGCTTTTCGAGCGCCGCGGTGATGTCGCGCAGTTGCTGGTAGGCTTCCGGTAGCACGTCGCCGAGTTCGACGATCGGGCGCGGCGTACGGATACCGGCCACGACGTCCTCACCCTGCGCGTTGGTCAGGAATTCGCCATAGAACATGTTCTCGCCGGTGGCGGGGTTGCGCGTGAAGCCGACACCCGTGGCCGACGTCTCGCCCAGGTTGCCGAACACCATCGACTGGATGTTCACCGCGGTGCCCAGGTTGTCGTCGATCTTGTTCTGGCGGCGATAAAACTTCGCGCGGTCGTTGTGCCAGGAACGGAACACGGCGTCGCGGGCGCCTTCCAACTGCTTGTGCGTGTCCTGCGGGAAGGGCTTGCCGGTCTTCTTCTTCACCAGAGCCTTATATTCCGCGATCACGGCCAGCAGGTCGGCGGCGGTCAGGTCGGTATCCAGCTTCGCGCGCATCTTCTTCTTGCGCGCTTCCAGGATGTGCTCGAACTCATCCTTCTCGATGTCCAGAACGACGTTGCCGAACATCTGGATGAAGCGGCGGTAGCTGTCGTAAGCAAAACGCGGATTATCGGCCTTCTTAGCCAGGCCTTCCACCGTTTCGTCGTTCAGGCCGAGGTTCAGAATGGTGTCCATCATGCCCGGCATGGAGAAAGGAGCGCCGGAGCGGACGCTCACCAGCAGCGGGTTGGAAGCATCGCCCAGCTTCTGGCCCATTTCCTTCTCCAGCTTCTTCAACTGCGCGTACATCTCGTCGTTGATCTCCGCCGGCGTCGCATTGCCGTTGCGGAAGTAGACGTTGCAGGCGTCGCACACAATCGTGAAGCCCGGAGGCACGGGCACACCGGAGCGGCACATCTCCGCCAGGTTGGCGCCCTTGCCGCCCAGGACATTCTTCATCTTGCCGTCTCCTTCGGTCTTATCGCCGCCGAAGAAGTAAACGTACTTTGCCATAGGTTTCCTGTTTGTCTCCTGTTAGGAACTCGTTACGATCTCCGAGAAGTCGGCGATCGTGGAAAACTCCGTTAATAAGTTGGCCAGAAGCGTCAGGCGATTCCGTCTGACGTTCTCGTCCGGTGCGTTAACCAGCACCTTGTCAAAAAACTTGTCCACCGCGGGGCGCAGGGAAGCGATCAGCGCCAGTGCGCCGCGGTAGTCGTTGCGCTCGCGCATGCCGGTTACCAGGCCGCGCACGGCGTGGAATGCCGCATGCAGTTCCTGTTCGGGACCCGGCTCCAGCAGCGCCGGATCCACATCGCCGGTGAACTGAAAGCCCGCCTGTTTCAGGATGTTCTTGATGCGCTTAAAGCTGGCCGCCAGCGGTTCGAAATCGGCTGTGGGGCGCACTGCTTGGATCGCCGCCAGCCGCTGTTCGGCGTCGGCCAGATCGTCGGCACTGGCCGCCAACACGGCGTTCACTTCGTCATAGGCGAAGCCGCGCACATCCTTGAAGTAGTAACGGACGCGGTCGAGAAGAAAGTCGCCGAGGGCTGTATCGCCGTTGCTCAGCTTCGACAGCAGCACCGGCAGCTTGCCCTCGATCAGGATCTTAATGATGCCCTGGGCGGCGCGCCGCAGGGCGAACGGATCCTTGGAGCCCGATGGAATCAGCCCGATCCCGAAGCAGCCGCGCAGCGTGTCCACCTTGTCGGCTAACGACACGATGCGGCCTTCCGCGGTGGCGGGAATCGAATCCTCCATGCTCACCGGCTTGTAATGTTCGTAGATGGCCTTGCCGACGGCTTCCGGCTCGCCCTGCGCCTTCGCGTAAAGGCCGCCGACCACGCCCTGCAGTTCGGTGAACTCCTTGACCATCTCCGTCGTCAGATCGGTCTTCGACAGCAGCGCCGCGCGTTCGGCATCGGCATTGCCGCCCAGTTCCTTCACCAGCGCCACCATGCGATTCGTCTTATCCAGATAGCTGCCCAGCTTCGCCTGGAAGGTCACGTTCGCCAGATCCGCCACGCGGTCGGCCAGCTTCTTCTTCTGGTCGAAGTCCCAGAAGAAGCGGGCATCGTTGAAGCGCGCCTTCAGCACCTTCTCATTGCCGTGGCGCACCAGCCCATCGGGATCGCCGGGGATGTTCATCACGGCGATGAAGTGCGGCGCCAGCTTGCCCTTGGCGTCACTCACCGAGAAGTACTTCTGGTGATGGCGCATTACCGTCACCAGTACCTCTTCTGGCAGCGTCAGGAACTCCTTGTCGAAGCTGCCCAGGATCGGTGTGGGCCATTCGGTCAGGTACGCCAGCGTATGCAACAGGCTGTCGTCCACGTTCGGAATCAGCTTGGTACCCACCACCAACTGGCGGATGCCGGTAACGATCTGTTCCCGGCGCTCTTCGGTCGAAATCAGCACGCCCCATTCGCGAAGCTGCTCCACGTAGTTCTCGGCGGAGATGCTGATGCGGGAAGGATTGAAGCGCCGGTGCGGCTGCGACATCACACCCGTGGTCACGCCGGCGATCTCGTATTCCACCACGTTCCAATCCAGCACCGTCACCAGCCAGCGGATGGGGCGAATAAACCGCGGGCCATCCTTGCCGGCCCAATACATCGTCTTCGGCCAGTGAATACCCAGGATGATGGCGGGCAGCTTCTCCGCCAGCACATACTTCGACCACGATCCCTCAATCTTCTTGCGCACCGCCAGGTACTCGCCCTTCGGTGTCGTTTCAATATGAAGCTGCTCCACCTCGACGCCGTTCTTCTTCGCGAAGCCGGTCGCGGCCGGAGTCCACGCGCCATTCTTCTGCGCGGCCGACTTCGGCGGACCCATCACCAGCTCTTCGGCATCCGGCTGGCGCTCGAGCACCTCATCGAAAATCAGCGCCAGGCGCCGCGGCGTCGCATCGGCCAAACGCAGCTTGCCGCCCAGGCGCTCGGCGGCCAGCATCTTCTCGACGCCCTCCCGCAACTCCGCCAAAGCCGGAGCAATCATCCAATCGGGTATCTCTTCGACGCCGATTTCAATCAACAGGGGCAGGGAACTCATTGCGCCGCCACCTCCGCTTCCACCGGCTTGTTCTGATCCACCCACAAGCCGGCCACGCCGACCGCCAAGCGCCGCACACGCCCAATCACGCCGACGCGTTCCGTCACGCTAATGGCGCCGCGCGCATCAAGCAAGTTGAACAGATTCGAGCACTTTAGCACCTGGTCATAGGCCGGCAGCACCGGGAAGCGATGCTTGTCGGGATAGGTCTTATAGAGTTCGATCAGCCGCTGGCATTCCTTCTCATGTAGGCCGAACAACGCCCACAGGGTCTCGATATCCGCTACTTCAAAGTTGTAAACCGAGTGTTGCAGTTCTTCGGCCAGGCGCACTTCGCGATACTTCACTTCGGGCGTCCAGTTCACGTCGTAAATGGAAGGCGCGTCCTGCAGGAACGCCACCAGCCGCTCCAGGCCGTAGGTGATCTCGGCGGGCACCAGATCCAAATCCTGCCCGCCGCATTGCTGGAAGTAGGTGAACTGCGTGATCTCCAGGCCGTCCATCATCACCTGCCAGCCAATGCCCCAGGCGCCCAGCGTCGGCGACTCCCAATTGTCTTCCTCGAACTTGAGGTCGTGCTTGGTGAGGTCAATGCCGATGGCTTCCAGCGATCCCAGGTATTGATCCAGAATGTCGGCGGGCGACGGCTTCAGAATCACCTGCAACTGCTGGTGTTTATAGAGGCGGTTCGGATTCTCGCCGTAGCGGCCGTCGGCGGGGCGGCGGCTGGGTTGCACGTACGCCACGCGATAGGCTTGCGGTCCTAGCACGCGCAGGAAGGTCTCCGGGCACATGGTGCCGGCGCCGACCTCCACATCATACGGTTCCTGAATCACGCAGCCGCGGTCGGACCAGTACCGCTTGAGCTTAAAGACTGTTTCTTGGAAGGTATCCATGCGTTGCTTACTGCGGGCTCACAAGCTTTCCAGCATCTGCGCCGTTCGCAGCCGTTTCTCGATCGTTTCCTCGATTACGCGATGCAGAAAATGACGTAGCTCCGCGGCCATTTGCCGCGACCAGGGGCGAGGGCTTAGTTCTCGAATCGGTTTCTCGAACATCTCCTGCGCAATCGCCAGCGAATCCGCGCCTGCCCGCAGCGCCGGCAAAACGCCACTGAGCCTCACGGCCCATAGCGTGAAATACAACAATGCCGCCCAAGTGGCTGAAGGATCCGTTTTCGCGGTTGCCTCCAGGTACTCGGTCACCGCCAGCAGAAGCCGGAAATGCCGCTCGTTCGGCTCATGCGGCGGCAGCAATTCGTCCGTCACCTCGGCGATGTAGTCCAGCGCCACGCCCGTCTCGAAGTTCGTCTGTAGCCCGAACGGAGAGCGGATGAGTTCGCAGGAAGTGAGCGTGGTCAGCTCACGGTTCTCCCGCTCGAAGTACGTCATTTGCACCAGCGACAGCCGCTCCAGACCGGCTCCGAAACCCGACTTGGGCCGCCTTGCGCGCTTAGCCGCGCCGCGCAGCTTACCCAAATCCCGGGTGAGGTAACTGACGATGAGATCAGCCTCCCCGTACGGCCACGATCGAAGTACGAACGACTCGCTAGTACGTGCCGGCACGGCGACCGGTGAATTTAAAGTACAAGGGTAACATGTTGGGGGTTAGCTTATCTCTCCTCACCGAGTGGTGCCTCCCCTTCCAGCCGCTCAAAGATGCGCTGGATCGCATCAAGCGGCGGCCCCATGGAGGTGTCTTCCTTCAGCTCCAACAACAAGGGATACTGCTCCGAGCGCGAACGCAGCAGGTGCATGGTCTTGCGCCAGTCGATGGTGCCGCCATCCTTCAAGTAGGGGAACAGGTGCGAGTCGTTCACGCTGTCGTTGTCGTGAATGTGCGTGGAACGGATGCGGTCGCGGAGGATCCCGAAGGCGTTCTCCACACCCTCCATCATGTTGGCGTGTCCGGTGTCCAGGCAGAAGCCCAGGTCGAGATGCGTCATCTCCAGGAACTGCACCAGCCGTTCCGACGATGACAGCTCATTCGGTATGTTCTCCAGCAGAATCTCGACCCCACGCTGGCGGGCGAACACGCGCAGCTCGTCGAGGGCATTGAAGGCGGCGTCCTGCTTGCGTTCGTCGAAGGGCTCGTTCAACCCGCCCATGTGCTGGATGAGGTAGCGGAATGGGATGACCTCCGCCACCTCAATGGCGCGCTTGATCTCGTCCACCATCGGCACGCGCTTCGATTTCGTGGTTTCAGTGATGGTGATGATCGCGTTCGGTCCGGTGCGGCCCCAGCAATCGTCGTTGAACATGGGCGAATGCAGCGAATGCAGCCGCATGGCCGAATCGCGGAACCAGTGGCCCAACTCCGCCACCTGCGCCTTGTTCTGGTAATCCAGATGTTGCCGCGCGCAGAAGATTTCCACCAGCGGAACGCCGATGTTCCAGATCTTGTCCAACCAGGCCGTTGTCAGGCGGTGATTGACGATGAAGTGCGTCGATACGCCGTGTAGCATACTTTGCTTTAGAATCCAGCCGCTTTCCCGTGGGCACGGCGGTCGGTGCCGCCAGCCAACCAGCCATCTTCCACCACGATGGCCTCCACCAGCGCCACGTTGCTGATGAAATCAACCTCATGTCCCTTGGCCCGCAGGGCCGCGATCGTATCGGGCGACATCTCGCGCTCCACCATCAGCTTGTCCGGCTGCCACTGGTGATGAAAACGCGGCGCATCGATGGCGCTCTGTACGCCCATGCCGAAATCGAGCACGTTCAGGATTACCTGCGCGACGCCGGTGATGATGCGCGACCCGCCGGGCGCGCCCACTACCATCTTCAGCTTGCCGTCCTTCATAACGATGGTTGGCGTCATCGAAGACAGCGGGCGCTTGCGCGGTTGGATGATATTCGCCTCGCCCTGCACCACGCCGAACATGTTCGCTTCCCCGGGTTTGGCGCTGAAGTCATCCATCTCGTTGTTCAGCAGGAAGCCCAGGCCTGGCACGGTGACGCCGCTGCCGAAGCTGCCGTTCAGTGTATAGGTGAGCGCGACCGCATTGCCCTGCTGGTCAATGACGGAGAAGTGCGTGGTTTCGGTACTTTCCGTCAACGCTGGCTTGCCCGGCCGCACGGCATCGGACTTCGATGCTCGCTCTTTGTCGATGCTGTTGCGAAGCTGCTCGATGTAGGTTCTGCTCAGCAGGCCCGGTACCGGCACCTTGAAGAAGTCCGGATCCGCCATGTGCTCGCTGCGATCGGCATTGAAACGACGCATCGCCTCGGCCACCATATGGATGGATGCCGCCGACCCCGCGCCCGTGTTCTGATAGCCGGTACCTTCCAGCATGCCCATGATCTGCAGGATGCCGATGCCACCGGAACTGGGCGGCGGCGCAGTGATGATGTCATGGCCCTTGTAGCTGCCGGTCAGCGGCTTACGTATGGCGGTCTGGTAGTTCTTCAGATCCTCCAGCGTGATCAGGCCGCCGTTCTTCTCCATCGCCGCCGCGAAGATGCGCGCCGTCTCGCCTTCGTAGAAGTCTTTCGGACCTTGCTTGGCGATGCGCGCGAGCGTGCGCGCCAGGTCCGCCTGCACGAACAGGTCGTCCTTTTGATAAAACTTGCCGTCGCGCAGGTAGATGCGATTGGTTTCCGGATACTTGCTCAACAAGCGCGGAGCGGCGGACTCCAGGTTATCGGCCAGGCTGTAGCTCATCGGAAAGCCCTTGGCCAGCTTGATCGCTGGGGCCACCAGGGATGCCCAGGGCTTGCTGCCGTGCTTCTGGTGAGCGGTCCAAAGGCCGTGCACGGTGCCGGGGACGCCGGAGGCCCGCCACCCCACCAGGCTGTCGCGCGTGAGTTTGCCATCCGGCCCGATATACATGTCGCGCGTGGCTTTGCCAGGAGCGCGCTCACGGAAGTCGAAGAATGTGGATTCACCGTTGTTGGTACGTAGCAGGAGGAAGCCGCCACCGCCCAGGTTGCCGGCCGTGGGGTGGGTTACCGCCAGGGCGAAGGCTACGGCCACGGCTGCATCGACCGCATTGCCGCCCGCCTTTAGAACCGCGACGCCGATGTCGGTTGCTTGTTGCTCCTGCGCCACCACCATGGCTTTGCGTTCTCGCACAGGATGGCGCGCGAGCAGGGGAATAGAGAGGAGTAGCGAGATTACCCAGCGGCGGGACATAAGCCCGATTCTACTATGCGGGCGCACGTTATCCCGCCAACGTCAGCAGCCGGTACCCCGCCGCACGCAGGCGCGCCTTATCCAGCACCCCACGCCCATCCAGCAACACAGGCGCCCGCATCCGGCCCACCATGGCTTCCCAATCCAGTTCCAGATACTGTGGCCACTCCGTCACCAACACCGCCGCGTCGGCATCCTGCAACGCCTCTTCCGCCGATTCGCAGAGCAAAACATCTTCCGCCGGCAACTGCGCTCGCGCGTGTGCCATCGCCACCGGATCATGCGCCCGCACCTGGGCGCCGCGTTCCACCAGCAACCGGGCGATCTCCAACGCGGGCGCGTCGCGCAGATCATCGGTTTGCGGCTTGAAGGCTAACCCCAGCAGGGCAACACTGCGGCCTTTGAGAATCTTCAACTCGCCCAGCAACTTCTCGATCACCCGCCGCCGCTGGGTGCGGTTTCCCTCCCGTGCCGCCTCCACGATCGGCATTTGCAGGTTATAGTCGCGGCCCGTGGCGATGAGTGCCGCCGTATCCTTACCGAAGCACGACCCGCCCCAGCCGATACCCGCCTGCAGGAATCGCATACCGATGCGCCCATCCAGTCCGATGCCGCGCGCCACCTGCTGCACATCGGCGCCGACGCGCTCCGCAATCGTGCCGATTTCATTGATATAGCTGATCTTCAATGCCAGGAAGGCGTTCGCGGCGTACTTGATCAGCTCGGCCGAAGCCAGATCCGTGGATACCAGCGGCACCGCGCCGAAGTTCTCCGACCGCGGCAAGAACGCCGGCGCTGTGAACGTCTGATCCAGCAGCGGCCGGTAGAGCGAATACAGCACCTCCAACGCACGCGGCACATCGGCGCCAATCACGATCCGATCCGGATAGAGGCTGTCGCGCAGCGCCACACCTTCGCGCAAAAACTCCGGGTTCGACGCTACGGCAAAGGAGCCATTGCTGCCTCGCGCCTGCCGTACCAGAGACCCCACCCAGTTGCCGCTGCCAATCGGCACCGTCGACTTGTTTACGATCACGGTAAAGTGATCGCCAAGGTGCTTGCCGACGCTCTCCGCCGCCGCTCGCAGATAGCGCAGATCGGGGCTGCCATCGCCGGACGAAGGCGTCCCGACGGCGATGAAGATCACCTCCGCATCGGGCACCGCCTCTTCATAGGACGCCGTGAATCGCAGGTTCGCCGATGCCGCCGCCAGCAGCTCATCGAGATGCGGCTCATAAATAGGAATGCGCCCCGCGCGCAACGCATCCACCTTGCGCGGATCCGTATCCAGGCAGGCCACCTGATGGCCTAGATAACCCAGACACACTCCGGTGGTTAACCCCACATAACCAGTGCCAACAATCGCAACCTTCATCTGCGGACGATAGCCTCCAGTGCTTCCAACTCCTTGCCCGCTTCGGCCCACTTGCCTTGCGAAGCGAGTTCCTTGTACCGCTGCATGCGGCGCCGTGCTTCCTCCAGACGCCGGTCGGCATCGCTGGGCCCGCTTGACGCCGGTGCTGGCGCTGTACCGCTGACCTGCGGCGTGGCCGGGACGGCGCCCGCCGGTGGCGGACCCGGAGCCGCCGCGGGCTGCATCCCCGCCAACTGCGCCAGCGCCTGCTCATAGGTATCGGCGTAGAACAGCGAATTGCCCGCCGCGATCACCACCTTCTTCAACTGCGGCATACGCGCTTCGCTGGCCTGAATGTAAATCGGCTCAATATAGACGAAAGCATTATCCACCGGCAGCACCAGCATCTGCCCGCGCAGCACCTGCGAGCCTTGTTGATTCCATAGCGACAGGTCCTTGGAAATGTTCTGATCCTGGTTGATCCGCGCTTCAATCTGCAGCGGGCCGAAAATCAGTTCCTGCTTCGATAGCTGCAGGAAGTGCAGTTCGCCCAGCTTGTTTCCATCGCAGCGCGCCACCATCGTGCCGATGAGGTTGTCCTTATTGCGCGGCGTGTAATGGGTCATCAGCAGGAACTCCGGCTTCGACTCGCCTGGTAGCGTCGCCACTACATAGGTGGGCGCCAGCCCGGCCGGTTTGCCATCGGGCGTGAGGAAGCGCGCGATGTCCCAGGCATCCTCCTTGTTATAAAAAGACTCCGGATCGCGCATATGGAAGTTGCGGTAGATCTCGGCCTGGATGCGGAACATATGTTCGGGGTAGCGGGCATGTTCGCGCAGATCGGCGGGCATGGCGGAGGCCGGCTGTAGCAGCTTCGGGAAGAGCGCGCCGTATGCGCGGATGATGGGATCTTCGGCATCGAAGACGTACAGTTGCACGTCGCCGTCGTAGGCATCCACCGTGGCCTTCACGGCATTGCGCACATAATTCACCGCGCCCGATTCGGCCAACCGCACCAACTGCGAATAGGGATGGGCGCGCGAGGTTGTATACCCGTCGATCATCCACACCAGCCGTCCGGACTTGGTGATCACCAGGTAGGGATCGCTATCCCAGCGCAGGAAGCCGGCCAGTTCGTTGACGCGCTCGCGCACATCGCGGCGGATCATCATGCGGCTCTCCGGCGTCAGAAAGCCCGTCAGGAGAATATTCCAATCCGTACGAGCCACCGTGGCAGCCAAGCGCATGCCCACCGACGAGATGGGAAATCCGCCCTTGCCTTCATAACGCGAATGCACGTTCTCGGCTCCCGAAGGATAGTTGAACTCGGGTTGTCCCGTGCGCACGAACACCGGCTCGTGGACGGTCTCGCCGTAGTAGATCTCCGGCCGCGTCAACTGCAGGCTCTTGGTGCGAATCTCCGGCGGCGCGTTCTGGATGAACAGCATCGGCAGGCCGTCGGCCGTGATGCGATTGGCTTCGGCCAGCACCACGCCGTAGCCGTGCGTGTAGATGAAGTGCGGGTTCATCCAGCGGCCGCGGGCGTCGGGGCTCAACTGGCGTACATCCAGTTCGCGCGGCGTCAGCATCACCTGCCGCAGCCGCCCGTCCAACTGATAGCGGTCGACATCGGTGTCGTGGAAGACGTAGTAAGGACGTAGCGCCTGGATCTGGCTAACGGTGTCGTGGAAGGCCCGCCAATCCCACAGCCGCACGTTGTCGAACAGTTCCTGGTGCTTGTTGATGTTCACCGGCGCGCTGAGGCGGGCGGGAAACTCCGTTTCCTTGGCGCGTTCCAATCCATAGGCGATGCGCGTTGCCTGAATATGCCGCTCGATGTAGGGCTTCTCCAACGAGATCTCGTTCGGCCGCACATAGACGCTGTGCACCACGCGCGGCGCGACGCTTTCCACCACCAGGCAGACCACCACCGCCACGGCCATCACCACCCAGCGCCGCATCCATACCAGCAGTACGCCGATCAGACAAGCGGCAATCGTCAACCAGCGCAACGGCAGCCGCACGCGCTCGTCGGTGTAGTCCATGCCCACCATGAAGCCGTGGTCTTCCGTCAGCAGGTCATAGCGGCCCAGGAAGTGATTTGCCGCCAGCGCCAGTAGGAAAGCCGAAGCAATCAGCCGCACCAGCTTCGAAGTGAGCAGTGGGCCGATATCCAGATCATTGAGCTCGAAGGTGCCTTCGGCCAGCAGCCGCGGGACGCGCTCGCGCAGTCCCCAATAGAGCGTCGCCACCGCGTAAAGCAGCCCTGTCAACACCGTGAACAGCAGCACCGTGTCCAGCAGCATGTTCCAGAACGGCAGTTCGAACAGATAGAAGGACAGCGGCTTTCCAAAGACCGGGTCGATCCAGGAACCGGCCTGGGCTCCCAAGCGCCGCGACCCCAAAAAGCGCACCGCCGTCCAACTGTTCACCGTAACGCCGGAGGCCATCCACGCCAGCACCAGGATGACCAGCGTGGAGAGCTTGGCATAAAGCGGCAGGCGGCCCAGCCCCGTGCCGGCTTTCTTCAGCGCCCGCGCATGCGCCATCCACAGGACCACGAAGCCCAACAGCGCTACGATCAATCCGGGCACCACGCCGTACCAGATAGTGAGCCAATACGTGTCGATCTGCCCGAGCTCTTTCCACCATTCGATGTCGAGAACCCACGACGCCACCTGCCGCGCTGAAGTGAGCGCGAAAAAGGCGGCGAGCAGCAGGATCGGCATCCAGGGCATCTGCCCGCCTCGCCGTCCGTTCATGGCTGTACTCCTTTTATCTTGCGTCGAAGACGATGTTTCCGCCGACGATGGTTGCCACGGCCATCCCCTTGAAGGTGTGGCCGTGGTAGGGAGAGTTGCGGCTCTTCGAATGGGAGCGGTTCACGTCGTACGTCCACTCCTTGTTCGGATCGAGTACGGTCACGTCACCCGGAGCCCCGGCCGACAAGGTGCCGCGGTCGAGCTTCAGGATGCGTGCCGGAGCCACTGTCATGGTCTCAATGATCTTGTTGAGCGCCACGTTGCCCGTGTGGACGAACGTGCCCAACGACAGGCCGACGGCCGTCTCCAGACCCAGGATGCCGAACGGGCAGCGCTCGAACTCCTGCATCTTTTCGCTGCCCGGGTGCGGCGCGTGGTCCGTGGCGATGGCGTCGATCGCGCCGGAGAGGATACCCTCCACCGCGGCGGCCACGTGCTCGCGCCCCCGCAGCGGCGGTTTCATCTTGTAGTTGCTGTCGTAGGGCTGGATATCCTCGTCTGCCAACGTGAAGTGATGCGGGCAGACTTCGCTGGTCACCGGCAGGCCGAGCATCTTCGCATGCCGCACCATCGAAATGGAGTGCCGCGATGAGATGTGCGCCACGTGGAATCGCGCGCCGGTCAACTCCGCCAGCAGAATGTCGCGCGCCACCATCACGTCTTCGGACGCCGCCGGAATGCCGCGCAGCCCCAGCCGCACCGAACACAGGCCCTCGTGCATGTCGCCGCCCGCGCTCAGGTGCAGATCTTCGCAATGGTCGATGACGGGTACGTCGAAGGCCTTCGCCAACTCCATCGCCCGCCGCATCACACGCGCGTTCATCACCGGACGGCCATCGTCGGAGATGGCGACAATGCCCGCCTGCTTCATCGAGCCGATGGACGCCAACTCCTCACCGGCGCTGCCCTTCGTAATCGCTCCGATGGGAAACACATTCACTACGGCCGTCTGCCGCGCGCGTTCGATGATGTAGCGCGTCACCGTGGCGCTGTCGTTCACCGGCGAGGTGTTGGGCATGCAGACAATCGACGTGAAGCCGCCGGCCGCCGCCGCCATGGAGCCCGTCCGGATGGTTTCGGAATGCTCGAAGCCCGGCTCGCGCAGATGCACGTGCATGTCGATAAGCCCCGGCGTCACCACCAGGCCCGTGGCATCGAACTGCGCGGCTCCGGAATGCTCCATCCCGCTGCCAACGGCCGCCACGCGGCCTTCCACTACCAGCACGTCGGCCACTTCGTCCCGGCCGTTCGCCGGATCAATCACCCGCCCGTTACGTATCCACAAACTCGACATCGCGGTTTAGTTCATGATCCTTTCGAGCACGGCCATGCGCACGGCAATGCCGTTCTCCACCTGATTCAGAATCACCGACTGGCGCGAATCGGCGACATCGGAAGCAATCTCGCGGCCGCGATTGATGGGCCCCGGATGCATCACCAGCACCGAAGGCTTGGCCAGCTTCAGATGTTCCAGCCGCAGCCCGTAGAAGGGATAATATTCGCTCGCCGGGAAGGGCGATTCGTTCTGCCGTTCCAACTGCACGCGCAGCATCATGATGACGTCCGCGCCGCGGATGGCTTCGGTCATGTCGTGCGTTAATGTCATGCCCGGCGCAAGCTGCGCCATCGCGGGCGGCAGCAGCGGCGCCGGTCCGCACAATACCACCTCGGCGCCGAACTTAGAAAATAGATACATGTTGGAGCGCGCCACGCGGCTATGCACGATGTCGCCGATGATGGCTACGCGCAGGCCTTCCAGTGTCGAGTGATGATCCAGAATCGTCAGCGCATCCAGCAGCGCCTGCGTGGGATGCTCGTGCGTTCCATCGCCGGCATTGACGATCGGCGTCGGCAGGTACCGCGCCAGAAAATGAGGCGCGCCGGAGGCCGCATGGCGCATCACGATCGCATCCGGCTTCATCGCGGCCAGCGTATTCAGCGTGTCTACCAATGACTCGCCTTTCGCCACGCTCGAGCCCGACGCCGTGATCGACACCGTATCGGCGCCCAAACGCTTGGCGGCAATCTCGAAGCTGGTGCGTGTGCGCGTCGAGGCTTCGAAGAACAGGTTCACCAGCATCCGCCCGCGCAGCAGGTCCAGCCGCTTGTTGCTCTGGTTCTGCAGCGGCTGAAAATCCTTTGCCCGCCGCAGAATCGCCTCAATCTCCACGCGGGTGAGGTCTTCGATTCCCAGCAGTCCCTTCGCCATTAATCCACGAGCTCCACCAGCAGCACTTTTTCCATGCTGTCGATTTCGTTCAACTTCACTTCGATGATCTCGCGCCCGGAGGTCTGCACCATGCGGCCGACGTAACGGGCTTCGATCGGCAGTTCCCTGTGGCCGCGGTCGATCAGCACCAGCAACTGTACCCTCGCCGGACGGCCGATATCGAACAGCGCATCGAGCGCGGCGCGAATGGTGCGGCCGGTATACAGAACATCGTCCATGAGAACAATGTCCATGCCGACCACGGAAAAGGGGATATCGGTGGCGCTCACGACCGGGGCCTGCGCCACCGTCGACAAGTCGTCGCGATAGAGATTGATGTCGAGAATGCCGACCGGGATCCGGCGGCCTTCGAGCGATTCAATCTTCGCCGCTAATCGCTGGGCCAGCGGCACCCCGCGGCGGCGGATTCCGATGAACGCCAGCTTGTCCAGGTCTTTCGTACGTTCCAGGATTTCGTGAGCCAGCCGCACCAGCGTGCGGTCAATCTCCGAAGCGCTCATCAACTGAGCTTTTTCACGAGTTTCGGGCATAGGCTTCCGCCCAAGATTACCATAGCGAGCCGTGCATCAGACCTTCTGGACGCGACGCAGCGTATAGATTTCCGGATGCACCTGCCCGGTCTCCAACCGCTTCCAGTCGTCATTGACGTGGATGATCTTGCCGCTGATATGATTGCTGCGCTCGGAAAGCAGGAACATCGCCAGTTGGATCTGCCGGTCGGGCAGGATGCCGCCTGTCAACCGCACCTGCTGGGCGTCTTCCCTCTCCTTCCAACCGGCGCGGTCACCCGCCCGCAGAATCTCATCGGTCATCGACGTATAGGTGCCGCCCGGCGACATGCAGTTCACCTGCACATTGTGTTCCCGCACCTCTTCGGCCAGCGTTTCCACGAAGCGCACCAGCCCTGCCTTCGATGCCGCATAGGCCGTGAAGTTCGGCCGGGCGGTGAGGGCGCCGCCGCCGCTCAGGGCGATGATCTTGCCTCTGCGGACCGGGATCATGTGCGGCAACGCTGCCCGGCAGACATGCATCACGCCGAACAGATTGGTTTGCACGGTGTCTTCCCAGGCGGCCGGGGGGATCTCGGCCAGCGGCCCGATCGGTCCCTGGATTCCCGCCGCGCACACCACGGCATGCAATTCCCCAAAGTGCGAACGGACGCGATCCACCGCCGCGTGCACTTCCTCGTAGTTGCGTACATCGGCCCGCAGCCGCAGCGAACTGCCGCCGCCATGTTCGATCTCAAGATCGGCAAGGTCAAGCTCGGCTTTGCTGCGCGCCAGCAGGGCCACGCGAGC
>CAYLPH010000014.1:0-133844 GCA_964385495.1 uncultured Candidatus Solibacter sp. | reverse complement strand
CTACGGGGCCGTCTGGTTTGAGGCGGCTGTGGTAGTCGCGGTAGAACTGGATCTGGTCTTCGGTAAAGTGGGCTGGGGACCAGGCGCTGCGGGCGGTGAAGCCGTGCTTTCTGGCGTTCTGGGAGGAGGTGGCTTTGCCTTCCGGGGTTTTCGGGCCCGTGGAGTGGCTTGCGTTTTCGCGATTGCGTTCTGTTTGGTCAGTCATACGGGACGACCATAGCATGGGGGTTTTGGGTAGGTCTTGTAAGGTGTTGATTGTATTAGAAACAAGGCTTGTGATCGCATAAGCAGAGAACTCCGAGTTAGGTGACGGAGAAGAGGCGCGACGTGGACGTCGCGCGCAGGCGGTGGACGCCTGCCCCACTTGTGATTAGGTGAGAAGAAGTGTAGGTGTGGATGGCCTCTATGCCGGCCGCGACATACGCCGTACGGGCTCGGCTAACCCCAAGCGCTGGCGGATTTCCGCATAGATGTCTAAGACGGGGCGGCTGGCATCCACGCTTAGCAGGACGCCTTTCTTGCGGTAGAGCTCGAGTAGCGGCTTGGTCTTCTCGTGGTACTCCCGCAGGCGTACTTTTAACGCATCCGGGTTATCGTCGGCCCGCTTGGTAAACCCGCTGCCTTCACCGATCCGGGCGCGGTACGCCACCCGTTCCGCCACGACATCGTCGGCGATGTCCAGGTAGATCACGCGGTCCATGTTCCAGTTCTCGAACAGATATTGCGCTTGCGGCATCGTCCGCGGAAAGCCATCGAGGACGAATCCGTAATTCCAGTCGTGCTCCTCCAGACGCCGCCGGACCACCTCCTCCACAATCTCATCCGGCACTAACAGGCCGGCCTCGGTGATGCGCTGGATCCGCGCCGCCAGTTTCGTGTGGTTCTGCACGTTCCAGCGGAAGATATCGCCGATCGAGATGTGCACAAGATCGTAGTCGTCACACAGCAGCTTGGATTGCGTTCCTTTCCCCGAGCCCTGTGGGCCGAACACGATGTAGTGGTTCATGTCAGTTCCCCTTAAGATCCTACTGCACGGCCTGGTGAGCCGGGTAGGTGCTTTCCCTTCCTTTTCGCGAAAACCCCGTTGCCCAAAACAAAAAGGAGCCGTACCTCCCGGCACGGCTCCTGGTGTTCCCAATTCCGTAGGCGTTTCAGGCGCCGCTGGCGCCAAACCCGGTTCGCGGCATGTTTCCCCATAGCGGGGAATCCCGCGACCCCGGCTGCTAGTGCAAAGGCCAGCACAAAGTATTTAGTTTACGTTACTCCGCGCGCGAAAGTAAGTGCGATCCTTCCCACCGGCTGGTTATTGGCGCGGCCGGATGTTCTGGTTCCAGCAAAAGAGATTGGTGGGGTCGTACTGCTGCTTCAACCGGGAGAGGCGTTCGTAGTTCATTCCATAAGCCATGCGAACCCGCTCGGCTCCTTCGTTGCTCAGATAGTTCACGTACACCCCTCCCGTCGAGGCCGGCTGCACGGCCTCCCACATCTTGTCCGCCCAAGCGATATGGCTTGCCGATTCTCCGCTATCCACCCACATGGGCATGATCACCACGTCATAGGCGGCATCGCGATGGGGGAAGGCTGTGGCGGCCGGCGCGATCCGGCTTACGGCTCCACCCAAGTGCTCGATGAGGACGCTGGAGTATGGTGATGCCGCCTGCTCGAATCCGGACACCAGCGCGTCGATCGCGCCGTCGTCCAACGCGCGGAGCAGACTCGATTTCCAGTAGTTGAAGCGGCCCCGGGGAAACGCTTCGTCGATGAGGCGCTGCGCTTCGACATACGGCCTGGCCTGGATCATGTCGGCTACCGGGGGCCCAAACGTCCGCAGTGGTTCGAGGGCTTTCTCCCCAGCCGCCGGGTCGCCCACATAGCAAGCGAGAATAGCTACCATCCGATGGCCATCGGGAGACGTCAGCATCGCCGCCCAGGCGCTCATCTCGTCGGGCGCTTCGGCGGTGAATTCGCGATAGAAACGGAGCACTTCTCCGCCCCGGTTCAGCGGGTGCAGTACCATGCCGGCGAGGACCATCGGCCCCACCGCATGCAGCCGGAACTCGAACCGGGTAACGATGCCGAGGTTGGATTGCGATCCCCGTAAACCGAAGAACAGGTCACTGTTCTCCGTGGCGGTCACCTTGCGAAGCGTGCCATCCGCCGTGACCGCGTCCATCGAAACCACATTGTCCAAGGCCAATCCGTGCTTCCGCATCAGCCAGCCGAATCCGCCCCCGAGCGTTACGCCGCCGATACCCGTCTGCGAACAGATCCCTCCCGTCGCCGCCAACCCGAACGCTTGCGTCTGCCGGTCGAACTCACCCCAGGTCAACCCCGGCTCCGCAGACGCCAGCCGTAACTCCGGATCGACAGTCATGGCCTTCATGGGCGAAAGATCGATCATCAGGCCGCCATCGCAACTGCCGCTGCAGGCGACGTTGTGCCCGCCGCCGCGAACGGCCACCGGCAATTCGTTCTCGCGGGCGAAATTGACGGCGTGGACCACGTCCCGCGCTCCGGAACAGCGCACCACCAATGCCGGCATCCGGTCGTGCAGCGCGTTCCACAACTCCCGCGCCTCATCGAAGCCCTGCTCGCCCGCGGCGAATACGCCCCCCGGAACGGCCATACGCAGCGTATCGGCGGAGCCTTCCCAGGGGTGCCCCTTTGCATTTGGCATTCTGCCTCCTCTTTCTTTCAGTTAGCGTCAGTGTGTTTACTTCTTCGAACCGGTCGCGGCTGCCGCCGCCGACAACAGGATCTCCACCACGGCGTCGGGCATTTCGACATGGCAATCATGCCCTGCCGCAAGCTCGAAGTAGGCCCACCCTTCGCGGCGTGCCTTGCCGGCGAAGGGCTGGAAGACTACTCGCGCGGGATAGTCTTCTCCAGTCGCCGCGATATACGTGCGCGGTGGTGCGGCGCCGCCGTCGCCGGACAGGGAAACGCGCTGCTCGAAGCATCGCAGACTGAAATCCGTCAATCGTGCCCTCACGAACTCCCGGGCCGGTCCAGGCCTCAATCCCCAGAGGTCCAAGTGCCCTTCTCCCGCGCGGAGCCGCCATCCCTCCCCATCGGCTTGCGCCCGGTCCCGGAACATTCCGGCAATCTGTTGCGGCATCAGATCCAGGGCCGATTGCCCGTTCTCCGGCACGAACGCATCCACATAGATCAGCCCTGCCAGATTACGCGCCCGTGCCGCCACCCCCGTTATGATCATTCCCGCGTAGCTGTGACCCACGAGAATGACCGGTCGCGGCGCGGCTCCAACCGCGGCCGTCACATCCTGGATATGCCGTTCGAGATCGATGTCCGGCGTAAGGGAGGCGCTGCTTTCCAGACCCGTAAGCTCCGGAACGTCGACCGTCCAGCCAGCCGCTTCCAGCTTCGGCCGTACCAGATCCCACGTGCCGGCCTCCTGCCACGCCCCATGCACAAGAACAAAACTGGGTTTCACCGTCCGTACCTCATCTTTCGTTTCCGCCGGCTTCCGGTTGCAAGCGGTAGCCCACGCCCCGAACCGTGGCGATCCTTGCCGCGCGCGCGCCGAGCTTGCCCCGAAGCGACCGCACGATCACGTCCACCACGTTGCTTCCCGAGTCCGGCCGTTGCTGCCACACCCGCT
Source organism: uncultured Candidatus Solibacter sp. (assembly GCA_964385495.1). GTDB lineage: Bacteria > Acidobacteriota > Terriglobia > Bryobacterales > Bryobacteraceae > CADEFT01. The sequence goes on along the minus strand of CAYLPH010000014.1, from coordinate 130,222 downwards.
CCAATAGTTCGGCCCGCGATACCGCCTTGCCTTGCCGGTCCTTGAGGTAGCGCAGGACTCCGAACTCGAGGTCGGTCAGGCCGATCCGCTCGTCCGCAACCACCAGTTCGCGCGCTTCCACATCGAAAAATCCGCACGGATCCACGCCTAGCTCGCGGGCAACCAGATCGCTAAGCCATCCGTCCATCGACGCGGGACCGAAATCGAGCACGGCAAGATGGCACGGCGCGCCGTCGAACGAAACGGATGCGCCGGACACAACCTGGAAGCCCACCTGGCTCGTCGGCGGTCCGTAGGTGGCCAGGTCGCCAACCGACACGTAACATCTCCGCACCTGTGGACGCAGCCGGAGGTAGGAGCGCTTTACGTCCGTCCAGCAGGCCGCCTGTACCGCCGAGGGCGCTTCGCCCGCGCTGCCGCTCAGCCAGCGCCGGATGAACAGCGCCGTCTCCTGCCTGCCGATGGGCCGCTCCTGTAGATGGCGGCGCCAGTTGGATGCCATTGGATCCAATCCAGGTAGCGTCTCCCGGACCGCGGGCCACTCCGCCAGGACATAGAAACCGGCGACCGCGCCGCGCGTGTCGCGGAGCACCTGAAAGCACTCCGGCGACCGCTGCCACCACTGGCGGAGCGCCGCCGCGGCGGCCGCCGTCTCATGGGCGTCGACGATGGACAAAATGGGCGGCCCATGTTCACCTCGGGCCGGCTCCGCCGACAGCGCCTGCGATCCGCTGGGAAAGAACGCTTCCCGGATGTTGGGGTTCTGCAACAGATACAGCATGTCGGCCGTGTATCGCCACCAGTCCTCGCGATCCGCCGTGTGCGACTCCGTCCGAAGCTGGCGCCAGACGGCGCGCCGGTAATGGCGAAACCGCTCCGGATCCGTGTTGCGCAGCCACGCCGCAACGGCATCCCGCGGCTGCTCATGCATCAGAAGGCCTTCGTTCGTGGCCTGCATGATCGAAAGCCCGGCCAACTCCTCGAGCAGCTCCGCGCCGCCGCTCTCCGGGAGCATCGCCTTCAGCAGCGAGCGCGTGGTGCGGCGCACCACCGAGCAGGCCTCCACCGCGGTTCGCAGCTTGCGGTCCGGCACCTCGGCCAGATAGGCCTGCACGAGTTGGTGTACCAGAGCGGCGGAATCGGAGATCTCCGCCGGGGTGCCCGCCGTGCGGGCGTGAAACCCGGCCAGCACGAGTGTCATCGGATGGCCACGCGCGATACGGTAGACCACCCCGGCCTGATCCGCGTCCAGCCCGGCGCTGCGCAACAGCGCGAGCGAATCCCCCTCCGGCAGAGGGGACAGCTCGATCGGCCGAACCAGTCCGCGCCATTCGGGAGCCGCCTGCCAACCCGGCCCCGGACCGTACCTTCCGCATATCACCAGCCGGACGTTATCCGTGAGAGCCGGCACGAAGACCATGCGCAGCCAACTGTCCAGCAGCCGGAACAACTCGTAGCTGTCCAACAGGAGCACGCAAGGTCCCAGGGCGGAAAGCCTCTTCGCGCTCGCCTCCGGTCCCTCCGCGGCCAGGGGCGTTCCCAGCGATTTCTCCAGCGCGGCACAGAACGCTTCCGGCGATGGCGCCAGAAACCGGCAGTCGAAGGAGAGTACCGTGTAGCCCCGTGCCGCCGCCCTGGATGAGAACGCTTGCAGCAAAGCCGTTTTGCCCGCGCCCGCGATGCCGTACACCCATGCCAGCGCGGGCTCCGCTCCGGCAATACACTCCAGCAGAAGCGATAGCTCGGGTTCCCGCCCCACGAAGTTCGCTGAAGCCCTGGCATCGAGAACCTGCTTCATTGGCCGAGTGGTGCGCACAGTTGCCTCCGCCTGCATGGAGCCCAGTATAGGCGGATCGCGCGGGATGGAATGAGGCTTTCGTGAGAAATTGATGAGATTGTATGGCTGGGATCTGGCGGCGGACGGCTAGGCGGGCCTCTACCGCTTTCGCAAGACGATCACAGGCTCCCACTTATAGGCGCTCCCGTGTTCGTCGCGCTCGTACGGCAACGATGCCAACCGCATGCGCCATTCCGCTTCGATTTCGAACCGCCCGATGCTAATCAGACATGATAAGATTAGAAGGTGACGGCCAGCGAGCTGAAACGATGGCTCAAGAAGCAAGGCTGCACCTTCCAAGAGGGCACTCGTCACACGATCGTTACGCTCGGTGGCAAGTTCTCCACTATCCCACGCCATCCTGCTACTGAGATCAAGACGAAGACGTATGAGTCGATTCTCAAGCAACTCGGTTAAACCAGGAAATAAGAGGCCCATCATGCCATACGCAGCGCGCTTTGAACCCGATCCCGGCGGCGGGTTTGTGGTTACCTTTCCCGATTTTGACGGTGGAGTCACCCAAGGCGAAACCATTGAGGAAGCATACGAAATGGCGGAAGACCTACTGGTGACCATCGTCGGGTTTTACATCGAAACGGGGCGTCCGCTGCCCGATCCCGTCGAGCGCCATGCAGAACACTGGCACATGGTCCGTCTACCCCCACTCGCTGACGCCAAAGCCGAGTTGTACCGCGCCTTTCTGAATTCCGGCATCACGAAGGCCGAACTGGGGCGCCGCACCGGAATTAAGGAGGCTAACATCAATCGCCTCTTCCGGGTGAGCCACCATTCGCGGCTCGACCAACTCGAGGCCGCCTTCCTTGCGCTCGGACTGAAGCTGACTGTCGAGGTCCATGGCGTCGAGCAAGCACTGACGGCATGAAGCGCCCCAATCTGCCCGCCTTTTCCCACCCTCGGGTGTATCGTTCAACCGGGGCAATCCTCATTGCCCAACGCCCGAAACCGAAAAGGAGAAACCAGCATGGCATCCGCCGCTCAGGTCCTCGCCAATAAGGCGAACGCCCAGCATTCCACCGGCCCGAAAACGGAAACCGGCAAAGCAACCTCATCGCAGAATGCCACCAAACACGGCTTCACTTCCCAAACGCTCGTCATCCTCCCCGGCCAGGAAGACACCTTCACCGAACTCGAATCCACCCTGCGCCAGCAGTTCGCTCCCGAACCCGGCTACCAGGAATTCCTTTTCCATCGTATCCTCCACGCCGCCTGGAACCAGCATCGCTGCGAGTGCGCCGAAGTCGAACTCCACGCCGAGTCCGCTACCCCCGGCCGCTACCGCCACGATGTCCACCTCGCCGCCACCGCCGGACAGACCATCAAAGGGCACCTCGCCAAGCTGGAACAAACCAAGCCAATCGCCGGGGACCGCGACGGCGAATCGGAAAGCTTCTCGTTCGGCCGCCTCTTCCGCCGCTGAACGAGCGAAGCCAATCTGCAACCCTAACCCCGCAGCCGCGCACCGGAATGGTGCATTGCTCTTACACAACTGAATATTTCCCGTCGGCTGGGCCTACGCCCGCAGACTCTCCAAATGCCGCGCCGCCTGCGCCCGGATTGCCGCCCGATCCCCCGCGCCCAGATTCCGCAAATTCCGCAACTGCATCTCCATCCGCGGCACCTGCCCCAGAAACGCCTCGTGCCGGTCCAGAAAGTCCCAGTACAGCGTCGTGAACGGACAGGCATCCGCCCCCGTCGCCTTCGCCGGGTCGTACCGGCACCCCGTGCAGTAGTTGCTCATCCGCTGGATATACTTGCCGCTGGCAATATACGGCTTCGTCGACATCTTGCCCCCATCGGCAAACTGCGACATCCCGATCACGTTCGGCATCTCCACCCACTCCACCGCATCCACATAGACCGCCAGATACCACTCATGGATCTGGCGCGGCTCCACTCCCAGCAGTAGCGCGTATAGACCTGTCACCATCAGCCGTTGGATATGGTGCGCGTAGCCGTAATCCAGCGTCTGCCCGATCGCCTCCCGCAGGCAGTTCATCTCCGTGTTGCCATCCCAATAGAAGCCCGGCAGCGCCTCATGCGCGTCTAACGCATTGCTCTCCTCATAGCCCGGCATGAAATGCCAGTAGATGCCGCGTACGTACTCGCGCCAACCGAGAATCTGCCGCACAAAGCCTTCCACCGAAGCGATCGGCGCATGCCCCTGGCGATGCGCATCCTCGGCCGCTTCCAACACCTCCCGCGTCGACAGCAACTTCAAGTTCAATGCCGCCGAGATTCGCGAATGATACAGATACGGCTCGCGCGTCCACATCGCATCCTGAAACTGCCCGAATAGCGGCAGCCGGTGGCGGATAAAGTCATCCAACGCCTGCAACGCCTGCGCACGCGTCACCGGCCAATCGAAGTGCGCCAGCCGGCCCGGATGCTTCGCGAATCGCGCCTCCACCAGCCGCAGCACCTCCGCCGTAGTCGCATCCGGCTTGAACGCTACGGGCGCCGGCAGAAACGCGGGCCCAGTCTTCGGAAAGTTCTTCCGATTCTCCGCGTCGAAGTTCCAGTCGCCTCCCACGGGTTTGCGGCCCTCCATCAGGATGCCGCTTCGCTGCCGCATCCAACGATAGAAGAACTCCAGCAGCAGCTTCTTTTTCCCTTTGGCATAGTCGGCGAACTCGCCCTTGGAACAGAGAAAGTGCCGGTCCGGGCGGATCTCCAACGGGATGCCCGCCTCGCCCGCGACCCGCCGTAGCATCTGTTCGATACGGTACTCGCCAGGCTCCACGACGATCACCGCCCGCGGCCGCAACCGCTCCAGCGAGGCCCGTAACTCACCTTCCAGCGTGCCCGTGTTCTCCGCATCGTCTAACTGCCGGTATTCCACCGGCACGTCCAACTCATCGCGAAAGTGCCGCATCGCCGCCAGGAAGATCGCGATCCGCGCCTTATGGCTCCACACATACGTGGACTCCCCGGCCGCCTCCGCCATCCATACACGGTCTCCGGCACAATCAAAGCCATCAAAGGCGGCCGACTCCCGGTCAAGCTGGTCACCCAATACGACTACAAGGTTGCGCATCCGCTCTTTAGACGCAGCGCCGGGGCCGGGAAGTGGCTTTTGTCTCAGCGCCCAACGCGTAACCGGTCGGCCAGCCACGCCGGCAAACCCGCATCGCGAATTGCCTTCTGCGCGGCTTCCACCGCATACACCGCACGCCGCAGCGCCACCGTCTTCGTTGTGCTGTCAAACAGCGCGTACGCCGCCCGCGGGTCGTGATCCCGAGGTTGTCCAATCGAGCCGGGGTTTAGCAGGTAAACCGAATCGTTCTCCAACTCATGGCAGCGCTCCGTTTCCTTGCCTTTCGGCGGCGCTAGCTCCCAAACCCTGCCGCGGCGGACACCAAAGCCGCCTTGGTAATGTGTATGGCCGAAAAAACAAATCTCGCCCGGCATGTAGCGGGCGGCTACTTCGGCATCGCCGCGATCCGTGATGTATTCGTCCTCATCGGCGGGCGATCCGTGTACCGCCCAGAAATTCGCCACCGCCACCGGGCCCGCCGGCAGATCCCGCAGGTACTCGCGATGCGCCGTCTCGAGTTGGGCCAGCGTCCACAGCGCGGCCTGCTGCGCCGGACGGTTGAACCATTCCAGCGACTCATCCCCGCAACAGGCGCGGTCGTGGTTGCCGCGAATCACCGTCGAGGCGTTCTCTCTTACCCAGGCCGTGACTTCATTGGGGTATCCGCCGTAACCGACGATATCCCCTAAACATACCACCTGGTCCCACTGCCCCGTGCTGTCCGCCAGCACGGCATCCAGGGCATGCTTGTTTCCGTGAATGTCGCTCAGAATCAGGAAGCGCACAGGCGGATGATGCTTACCTCCGGAGGCGCTCCCACGCGCGCCGGCACTCCCACCGTGCCGATTCCCCGCGTCACATACAGCGATTTGCCGTTCCGCTCATACTTGCCCGATACGAATGGGGTGAACATTCGCGCCACGTTCGCCCACTGGTGCAGGATCTCCACCGTGATCTGGCCGCCGTGCGTATGGCCCGCCAGCGTCAGATCCCACCCCTGCTCCGCCGCCACCGGGAACACATCGGGATTATGCGACAGCAGCAGGTTCAGCATACCTTCCTGCCGGTGCCGCGCGGTGGTCGCCAGGTACGGCTCATGAAAGCGCTGGTAGTCCACGCCTGCTATGTTCAGACGCGCATCGCCGAAACGCAGCACCGCCGTTTCATCGCGCAGAATGCGCATGCCGCGCGTGCTACCCAACTGCCGCGTACGCTCCTCCGCCCCCGCGAAAATCTCATGGTTACCGTTGCATCCCACTATGCCCGCGTCGCAGCGGATCCGCGCTAGCTGATCCATACAGGCATCGAGAGGATCCAGGCCGTTGGTGATGAAGTCCCCCGTCACCAGGCACAGTTTCGCCCGCGCTTCGTTGCCCATGTCGATCACCCGCGCCAGTTCCCGCTCACTTAAAAAGGGACTCAGGTGGATGTCGCTGAGGTGCAGAATTCGCAGCCCCCGCAGGTCCCTATGCAAGCCGGGAATGCGGATGTCGACTTCCTTTACTTCGTAATCGCTGCGGCCGATTCCCGTCCCGTAGGCCGTGAACACCGCCGGCGCCGCCAGGATCGCGGTCCGCGCTACGTCCAGAAACTCACGGCGCTCCGGCTGATAGCGCTTCTCCAGGTTCACCACGATCAGGTACAACGCCAAGGCCGCGCCGATCGTAATTCCCCAGAGTTCGCCCATCCCTTTGATCCACGTGGCGGTTGGGCCAGTCTGAACTCGCATCGCGACGGGCCGCAGGTTGCCGATGATGGATACCGCCGCCCAAAGTAGCGAGACAGCGAGCAACACATTGCCCCAACGCCGGCGATGCGACGGCCTGGTAGCGTTCTGCTTCCGCCAGTGCAGCCAGAACAACCAATGCGTGAGGGTTACCGCGGCGAGTAAGAGGATTTCGGTATTGCGGAGTATGGTGGCGGCTAAGCGCACTCCTTTAGTGTAGCGGACAGGTGGAGTTTTCTGGGCTTGACGGATAAGCGAAATAAAAGCGAAAATAACCGCATGCCGGCCACCCTCCCCCTCCTCGCCGCTGCCGCTCCCACCCTCCTCGCCAAACGCCATATCTCCTATCACCCCCTCCCCACCCGCAAGTTCATCACCCGCTGCCAGGCCCGCATGCGCGTCTTCTTCGACTGGACCATCAACCCCTACCGGGGCTGCGAATTCGGCTGCAAGTATTGCTATGCCCGCTATACCCATGAGTTCCTGGAGATCCGCGATCCGGAGGCCTTCGAAACCCGCATCTATGCCAAGGAATTCGATGCCGCCGCCTTCCGCCGCGAGTTGGCCGCCATCCCCCGCGACGAGATGATCGCCCTTGGTACCGCCACGGATTGCTACCAGCCCGCCGAGTCGCGCTTTCGGGTGACGCGCCGCATTCTCGAAGTGCTTGCCGAAGACCGCGGGCGCCAGATCAGCCTCATCAGCAAGTCCAACTTGATGGCCCGCGATGCCGATCTGCTGAGCCGCATCGCCCGCCGCAACATGCTGCATGTGACGTTCACCGTCACCACCATGGACCGCGACTTGGCCCGCCTGCTGGAACCGAAGGCGCCGCGCCCGGACCTGCGCATCGACGCCGTCCGCCGCCTGGCCGGATGCGGCATCGCCGTCGGTGTCTTCAGTTCGCCCGTGCTACCGCTTCTGAACGACAGCTACGCCAGCCTCTACGCCGTCGCATCGGCGGCGAAACAGGCGGGCGCCACCAGCTACGGCGGCAACCCGCTATTCTTGAAACCCTGTTCGCGCCAGGTGTGGTTCCCGTTCCTTGCGGAGCGGTATCCGCATCTGGTGGCCCGCTACGAGAAGCATTACGGCAAGGCCGACTTCCTGAAAGGCCAGTATCCGCGTTTCATCCAGGACCGCATCGCGAAGATCCGCGAGCAACTTCGGCTGGCCCGCCGCGCCGATATCTATCTGCCGCCCGAAGACCCCGGCGACCCGCAACTTACTTTGTTCCCTTGAGTACGAGATCGAACACTCCCATAATAGGTAGCAAGCGTGGAATAGAATGCCGCGCCGCTGTTATACAAGGATGGAACCGAATGATCCGTCATTTGCTGTTGTCTCTATTAGTGTTATGGTTTTTCCCGGCGGCCTGGGGAGAAACTGTCGAATATCGTATTGTTTCCGGCGGGCCGAACAAGATTACTCTCGAACTCGATAAGACCGGCGTCATGCGCGGCAAAAAGCATAATTTCGAGTTCCCTAAATTCGATGGCAAGCTGCTGCTGGACGCGGCCGCGCCCCAGAATTCGCGTGTCGATCTGAAGATCGATTCCGCGGCGGTGATCTGCAACGACACCTGGCTCAAGGACAGTGATCGCAAGAAGGTCGTGGACTATACCCTCACTGATATGCTCGCCGTCAAGCAGTACCCCGAGATGCGCTTCGTATCTTCGAAGGTGACGGCGAAGGGGGATAACAAGTTCAATGTCGAAGGCACGCTGACGGTGCGCGGCAGTGGCCGACCGGTAGTATTGGAGGCGGCGCTCACGCCCGGCTCGGTGACCATCGACGGCAACGCCATCCTCAAGATCACCTCGTTCGGCCTAAAGCCGCCGAGCGCGGGCTTTGGGTTGGCCGGTACGAAAGACGAGATGCGCGCCCAGTTCCACGTCGAAGCGAAACGCTGACGTTTCCTTTCCGGCGTGATACGATCCAGAACTGTGAAACGCCTGATTCTTGCATTGCTGCTGGCGCTCCCGGTCTGGGCCGCCAAGACACTGGATATCTACTTCGTCGACGTGGAGGGCGGCCAGGCAACCTTGCTGGTGTCGCCTTCCGGCGAATCGCTGCTGGTCGATACCGGCTGGCCGGGCTTTGAAGGGCGCGATGCCGAGCGCATCGTGGCCGCCGCCAAGAAGGCAGGCCTGAAGAAGATCGACTATGTGTTGACCACGCATTACCACACGGACCATGTGGGCGGCATCAAGCAACTGGCAGACCGCATGCCGATCGGCACGCTAGTCGACCACGGTCCCAATCAGGAAAAGGGCGCTAATCCCGATAAGCTGTGGGCCATGTACCAGGAGGTGCTGGCGAAGACCAAGCGGCTCGTTGTGAAGCCCGGCGATAAGCTTCCCGTGAAGGGGCTGCAGGTGGAAGTGCTCACCGCGGACGGCAACATCACCAGCCGCAAGGGCGATCCCAACCCTCTCTGCCAGGGCGCCGAGCGCCGCGCCGAGGATCCGACGGAGAACGCCCGCTCGCTCGGCACCATCGTCACCTTCGGCAAGTTCAAGTTCCTCAACCTCGGCGACCTGACCTGGAACAAAGAGCTCGACCTGGTTTGTCCGGTGAACCGCATCGGCAAGGTGGATCTCTACCTGACCACGCACCACGGGATGGACGCCAGCGGCCCGGCGGCGCTGGTGCACGCCATCGGCCCGAAGGTGGCCATCATGAACAATGGCGAGAAGAAGGGCGGCGCTCCGCCGGCCTGGAAGATCATCAAGGCCACGCCTGGCTTGCAGGATCTGTGGCAGACGCACTACTCGGCCGCGGGCGGCGACGGAAACAATGTCGACGAGGCGCTGATTGCCAATCCCAAGGGCACCGATGCCGGCCACTATCTAATGGTGCAGGCCGAATCGAACGGCAAGTTCACCGTGGCCAACTCACGCAACGGCAACAAGAAGACTTACTGAGCGGGTGGCGGCGCCTTCCGGGGGTATATTCCCACACACCCGGCGAGTAAGATTTAGGCATGACTCGCTTGGGCCTGCTCTTATTATTGACGGCTGCGGTCACGGACGCGCAGACGGTTTCCGGTTCCCTCGAAGGCCATGTCATTGATCCAAGCGGCGCGGCGATTGCCGGCGTCACCATCACGGCGGTGGCCGTGGACACGGGGTTGCAGCGCCAGACTGTAGCCAATGGCGTGGGATTCTACCAGTTCTCCTTTTTACCCTTGGGCCGCTTTACGGTGACTGCCGAGGCGCAGGGCTTCGGCAAAGTGCAACGCAGCGCGAACATCGAGTTGAACACCACCCGCACGGCGGACTTCACGCTGAAGCCCGCCACCGTCTCCACGGAAGTGACGGTGGAGGCCGATACCTCGCCGATTGAACTGACACGCGGCGAGCAGAAGGCATCGCTTGATGAGCGCACCATCGAGGATCGTCCGCTGTCGTCGCGGAACATGCTGTCGCTGGTGGAGATGCTGCCGGGCTTCCAGAGTTCGAACGGGTATTCCGGCGTGAACAATCCGACGCTCTCCACCGGTTCCTACGTTTCGTTCAATGGTACGGGCACGCGCTCGGCTTCCTTCCAGATCGACGGCGTAGGCAACGACGATTCCTCCGAAGGCATGTCTCGGCAGAACGTGAACATCTCCACCATCAAGGAGTTCATGGTGCTCACCAATGCCTTCTCCGCCGAGTTTGGGCGCGGCGGCACGGCGGTTCTGGTGCAAACCAAATCGGGCACGAACAACATTCACGGCGACGCCTTCGAGTTCTTCCAGAACCAGGTGTTGAACTCCAACGGCTACTTCAATAACACGGCGGGACGGAAGGCCGATGGATCGCCAAACATTCCGCGCGCGCCGTACCGCCGCAACCAGTTCGGCTACACCGTGGGCGGGCCGATCATCCGCAACAAGCTGTTTCTGTTCCATGGACTAGAGCGCACCGAGCAGCGCGCGCATGCCACCGTTACCCGTTGGGTTTTTCCAGCCGGTACGCGGCTGCAGGTGGGCGATTGCCGCCTCTGCCTGAATCCCGACGAGCACCCCAATCTCGAAGCCGACCGCGCCTTCCTGCAATCCATCCTCGACCGCTTCCCCAAGGAAGGGCCGAACAACCCGGCCTTCTGTCCGAACTGTTTCACCCGCCAGATCGCCAACAACTTCCCGGACCAGGACTACTCGGGCAAACTCGACTGGCTTCGCAGTGGCAGGGATATGTATGCGCTGCGCTACCAGTACAGCCGCCAGAAACGCTTCCCCGGCCAGTTGATCGAAGGCGAGGCGGCCTTCCAGAACAACCGCCAGCAGAACATCGGGCTGACGGCGACACAGATCTTCTCTCCGGTGACTTCCGGCGAGTTCCGCTTCGGGCTGGGACTGCGTACGACGCTGGTGGACATCTCCAGCGGCAATGCGACGCCCATCGTCCGTATCCAGAATCCGACGGCGTTCACCACAACGACCATGGGCTCTGCCGGTGCCTTTCCCATCAATCGCTTTCAAACGGATTTCCAGTTCAACTACAACCTCACGCATGTCCGGGCGCGGCACCTGCTGCGCATGGGCATCGATTTCCGCCGCCAGCATCTCGATGACCTAGCCGACAACAACTCGCGCGGCTTTCTCAGCTTCAACGCCAGCGGCGTGCGCGGGCAGCCCACCTTCTATGAAGGCTACGAGAACTTCCTGCGCGGGTATGTGTCGAGCTACCAGAAGGGCTATGGCAACTTCTTCACGGCTAATCGCATGGGCGAGTTCAACCAATACCTCCAGGACGATTGGAAGCTGCGTCCGAATCTGACGCTGAACCTGGGCTACCGCTGGGAGGTGGTGCTGAAGCCGACGGAGATCAACAACCGCGTGCAGTATAACTACGGCACCTTCTTTGGCGGCCATCAGCCGCGGTTCGGTTTTGCCTGGGCCCCTCGGCCGGAGTCGGGCTTCCTGCGCAGGTTGACGGGCGGACCGGACCAGACGTCGATTCGCGGCGGCTTCGGCATCTTCCATGCGCGCATCTTCCAGAGCGTGTTTTCGCAGTCGGGCGCGAGTTTGCGGTCGCAGCCGCCGTACGGCATCCTGCGCACGTACGATCCGACGTTCAATGCGGCGGACCCTTCGAACGGCTATGTCTACAGCCCGCAGACATTCAACCCGGCGGGCATTTCCATCGCGCAGATTGCGCCGGATCTGGGCATGCCCACCATCCAGCAGTACAACCTGACGGTGGACCGCGTGGTCGCCCGCGATGTGATTGTGTCGGTGGGCTACACGCGGACACGGGGGATCGGGCTGTTGCTGAACGGCGTGACCAATCGCGCGCGGTTCCCGTTTCTGGGGTCGAATGGGGTGATGTATGACCAGATTGACCCGAACCTGGGCAACACCAGTCCGGCGCCCGGTTTCATCTCGCTGGCGCAGCCGCGCACGAATCTGCGGCGGCCCGACGCCCGCTATGCCAACGTGTTCTACATCCATAACGGCGCCTGGAGCTACTACAACGCGCTACGGGTGTCGGTGCGCCAGCGCTACCGCAAGGGGCTGCACTGGATGGTGAACTATTCATGGTCGAAGACGATTGATACCGGAACCGATGTGACGCAGGGTAACACGCTCACCGAGTTTGACTCGGCGCGCTCGCTGCGCGGGCTGTCGGACCTGCACCAGGCGCATCGCATCAATATCAACTACGGCTACCAGTTGCCGTTCTTCGCCAAGACTCGCGGCCTGGTGAAAGCGGTGCTGGGCGGGTGGACGCTGTCGGGCAATCATACCTATGCGACGGGCAATCCGTTCACGGTGACGGCTGGCTACGACGTGAATGCCGATGGGTTGGCGAATGACCGGCCGATCCTGCTGGACCAGTCGCTGTTTGGCATCAGCGTGGATAATGCGCGCGTCAATCCCGCCACCGGGAAGCAGTATGCGGAAGAGGCCTTCGCCCTGGCCGGCTTCTATCCGACGGTAGCCACCCCGCAGGGGCAACGGCCGTTCGATCCGGGCGGCAGTGGGAAAGGCTCGATTGGGAGGAATACGTTCTTCGGGTCCGGCATCCAGAACTGGGATGCGGGGCTGTACAAGTACTTTTCCGGTATTCGCGACGGCCACCGGGTGCAGTTCCGGGCCGAGTTCTACAATGCGATGAACACGCCGAAGTTTGGGCTGCCGGTGCGGAGTACGTTGAACGCCAGCTTCGGCCGGATCACGAGCACGTACAACACGTTCAACTTCGTCGGCGCGTCGCGATTGGATGACACGGCGCGCATGCTCCAGCTTTCGCTGCGGTATGTGTTTTAGCGGCTAAGATGTAACGATGGTCGAAGTCTTTCTCTGTTGTTCGCCGGCGGATCGCGAGGTGGCAGGGGCCATCGCGGCGCGTCTGGAGGCGACAGCCGAGGCGCGCGTGATTATTGACGACACCGACTCCGGGACGGTGGCCGAGAAGTGGGAGGGTGGGCTGGCGGCTTCGGGCATTCTGCTGCTGCTGTCGCCCGAGGCGGTGCCGGGGCAGGTGAGCCGGGAACGATGGGGCGCGCTGCTGGACCATGCCGCCAACCATGGCGACCCGCCGCTGGGTACGGTGCTGGTGCGCGCCTGCGGCTACCCGCGCATCCTCGATCGCAAGCTATGTTTCCGCTGGGAGCGCGGCGGGCCGGAGGTGTTGCGGGCGATCCAGCAGTGGGTGATCGGCCTGCACCAGTTGCCGGATCGCCGGACGTTCACTCCGGCGCGGCTGCGATGGTTCGAGGGGCGGGATGCGGAGTTGGCGGTCTTGTGGGAGACGCTGGTGGATCGGGCTGGACGAGCCCTGCTGGTGCGGGAGGGGTCCGTGGGGAAGACCAGCCTCGCGCAGGAGTTCGCCCGGCGGGCGGCGGCGTACTTTCGTGATGTGTTGTGGATCCGCTGCGCGGACCGTCCGCTGGCGGCCATTGTGGCGCAGTTGGCCGGGCAGATTGGCGCGAGCTATCCGGGGGAGACGGACGAAGTGTTTGCCGATCTGCTGGAGCGGGCTGGGAAGCATCGGGTGTTGCTGGTATTCGACGATCTGCCGGGCGGCTTGACGTTGCCGGCCAGGCAAGGGCGGGCGTCGGTGCTGGTGACCGCCAGGACTTGCGGGGAGACTGCGGGTGCCCAGATGCTGTCGCCGGCGGCGTTGCCACAGGCAGCCTTGGCGGCGCCGGTCGACCCAGTCGAACTGCGATTGTGGAAGGCGATGGCGGTGTGCCGGCCGGATGGCTTCCCCTTGGAATTGGCGGCAGGGATCGCGGGGTTGGAGGCAGGCGAAGCGGCGGACGTATACCGGCGGTTGGCGGAGCGCCGGTTGGTGGATCCTTTGGATGAGGCCAACGGCTGGATGCGGTTGAGCGCGGCGTCGTGGGCTGCGGCGGGCAAGGATTTAGACGCCGAGCGGCGGCGCCATGCGGAACTAGTGCAGCGGGCGGCGGCCGAGTGGGCGGCAAAGCCGGACTTCCGGGAGCGTCACGAAGGCGAGTGGCTGGCGGCGTTTCGCTGGGCGGCAACGGCGGATTGGCGGCTAGCGCTGTCTATCGCCCGGAGCACGGTGGCGTTCCTACGGCACCAGGGCCGGCTGGCCGAGACCGCCACGTTGCTCGTGGCCTTGCGGGAGGCGGCCGACCAGCAAGGCGAGTGGCAGGTATCGGATGAGTGTTCGTGGGAACTGTCGTGGATCCGCGGACTGCCGTACCGTGGCGCGGGTTGGGCTCCGGTGGACGGAGATCAACTAGGTTTCGACTTCGGCGCGCCGTAGCCGCTCAGAATAGCGGCTCGTCTTCTTCTTCGTCGTCCTCGTCGTCATCGAAGCCGATTGAATCGAGTTCCATCAGCGCCTCTTCGGCGGCTTCGGCGATCTGCTCATCGGACGATTCGGCGAACTCGGCAAGGAGCGGGCGTGCCTCCTCCGCATTCACGTAGCCGGCCGCACCGATGGCTGCGAGCAGGAGCCCGGGCTGCGCGCGGCGATTCCGGAGGATGGCTTCGATCCGTGGCCATGCGGCGGCGACGCTAAATTCACCGGCCGCCCCAACGGCTTCCCGTTGGATGTCTGGGTTCGGATTTCCGAGGCTTTCGAGGATTTGCTTGTCGAAGCCCGCGACGTAGCGCATGCAGAAAACGGCGGTAAGGCGCCAGTCTTGGTCGCCGCTGCCGTAGGCTTCCCTGATGGCCGCGGCGTGCCAGTCCTGGCTGCAGCGGACGGAGGCTTCGAGGATGCTCCGCCGCACGAGCTTGGGGATGTCCTTCGCCTGACGGTAGAGCCGCGCGAAGGTCTCCCCGATGCGATTGACCACCGGCTTGCTGAGCAGGGGCTCCTCGAAGTCGTCGTCGTCGCCGTCGGTGTCGAGGTATTCGAGTGCCGGCCCAAGGGCAATCGCCGCCTTGGCGCGCAGTTGTTCCGGTTCCGCGGGGTCGGCGACGAGTTTCAGCACCTCGCTGGCGATCTCGTCGTTGATCACCGTAATCTCGGAGGCGAAGCTTGCGGCCTTGATGCGGTCGTCGAGCGGGCTTTGCTTGTCGCGTAGAATACGGAGCAGGGTTTGGGCGGTATTCCTGGGCCACTCCCATGGGGGAGCGCTGTCGAGGCGTTCGAGTTCCTGGTTCACGGTGGTTAGGTTGACGGGCAGAGCTACTGGCCGCCGCTGCCCTTCTGTTTCCGTCTCAGGCTTACTTGGGGGTTACGTGGATGAGCGCGCCGGGGTTGGCATCTTCCAGCATCCAAAGCGACCCGTCGGGCGCCTGTTCGACATCACGGATGCGCTTGCCGATATCCCAACGCTCGGCGGTCTTGGCGCCGCCCTTGCCATCGAAGACAAGGCGGTTGAGGGACTTGGTACCAAGGCCGCTGATGAAGCCATTGCCGTCCCACTGCGGGAACATCTTCTTGCCGCGATAGAACATCAGGTTGCCGGGCGCTACCACGGGGACCCAATAGAGAACGGGAGCGGTGAATTCGGGCCGCGAGTCATGGCTCGGGATCGGCACTTCGTTATAGTTCATGCCGAAGGAAACGACCGGCCAGCCGTAGTTCTTGCCCTTTTGGACGAGGTTCAACTCGTCGCCGCCGCGCGGGCCGTGTTCCACTTCCCACAGTTCGCCGGTGGGCGAGAAGGCCAGGCCGTAAGGGGCGCGGAAGCCGCTGGCCCACGTTTCCGAAGGCGTCTGGTTGCCGTTGGGAAAGGTGTAGGTGCTGACGACCTTGGCGGTTTTGGCCTGTTCGGTATCGCGGGGCGGATCGATGAGGTTGATCGTGGCCGCGCCGGTTTTCCCGTAGTTGGGATTGCCGGGGGCGGGCTTGCCATCGAGCGTGAGGCGGACAATCTTGCCGACGGGCTGGTCGGGGTCCTGAGCCGGGGTCATGCGCTGGCGGTCGCCCACCGTCATATAGAGGTACTGGCCATCGGGGGAGAAGGCGATCTGCCCACCGGCCTGGCCGCCCTTGCCGCGAGGCATCTGGCGCCAGATCACGTTGAAGTCGTCGAGGCGCGGGATACGGCCGAGGTTCAGCTTGGCCTTGGCGAGCGCCTGGCCGCCGCCGTAGTCGCCCGGCTCGATGTAGGTGATGTAGACGGATTCATCGGTGGCGAAGTTCGGCGAGAGGTAGATGCCCAGCATGCCGTTCTGGCCCTGCCAGTACACGGGCGGCGTGTTGGCCAGGGGAGCGATCTTTTCTCCCTGCGCCGAAACCAGCCAGATGGGGCCGATCTTTTCGGTGACCAGCATACGGCCATCGGGAAGGAAGGCGATGCGCCAGGGCAGTCCGAAGGTGGCGGTGGTGGTCAGCTTGAACGGGAGGCTGGCCTCCGGTTTGGTGACGCCCACGTTGGTTTGGGCCCAGGCCGCCGCGGTGAAGGTGAGAAGCACGGCCGCACTCGCCAGGTTCATCGTCGATCTCCTTTTCCTATGCAACACACTTAGACCAGTATAAAATGCTTCGCGCGCGGGTTTGCCGGCTGACTCAGGGCTTCGGTGCTTTCTTCAACGCGATAGCGTTCATGCAATAGCGAAGGCCGCTAGGTGGGGGGCCGTCGGGGAAGACGTGGCCGAGATGCGCGTCGCAGGTGTTGCAGACGGTTTCGACGCGCTTGAAGATGGCCGGACCGTCGAACTGGTAGGCGATGGCGGCGGGGTCTACCGGTTGGGTAAACGAGGGCCAGCCGGTGTGGGACTCGAACTTTTCGCTGGCGTCGAACAGCAGCGTGCCGCAACAGACACAGGCGTAGAGCCCAGGCTCGAAGAGGCTGCACATGGGGGAACTGAAGGCGCGTTCGGTGCCCGCCTGGCGGGTGACGCGGTACTGCTCCGGAGATAACAGTTCGCGCCATTCCGACTCGGTGTGGAAGAGCTTGCGGGCGGGAGGCGGGTTGCCGTTACTGGCGAGGTTGAGGATGTCGGGCCATTGGAGCATCTTCCCGCATGGTAACGCGGGGGGAGATCGTTGGCTGTGGGCTATTGGTACGGGTTAACGAATAGCATGCTGTCGTAGTCGATGACGGCGATGCGCAGCCTGTCCAGCCAACCGGATCGGCCAAGGAAATTGCGATGGAAGCCCTCATCATGCGCAAAGTAAACGACGGACGACAGCTCAATGCCCAGCGTTCGCATGGTCACTTCGTGTTCGTAGGCCGAAAACAGCCCGGCAACGGTCCGAAAGCTCTGCATGCGGCCTGATTCCGCTTCGATTCCGAGCATGTCGGCATAGCGGCGCTCAAAGATGCAATGGGCTGCACCTGTATCGAGCGTGGCAAAGAGTTCCACCGATTGACGGCCGGTGGAGAGAGTAACGGGTATGTTGATCCCCTCCGCCCCATCACCATAGCGATACGACTTGTCGAACTCTAGTGTGACCGGCATGCTCACCAACCAGGAACGAAGGGTAGCGAATCTTCGGGTAACACGTGAACAATAAAGGGGGTTTGGACGCCCTGCTGTTGCGCGGCCGTGTAGACTGGTAACGGATCCGGCCCGGACGCTATCAGTTGGTCTCCCTCGACGGCGACCCACTGGCCTGCATACTCTACCCGATGATGCGCCAGCCATTCTGCTTCGCGGGTGCGATCACGCACGGGCACGACTTTTGGTCGGTTTTCCCGATTTAGCTGATCGGCAAATCGCAGCACAGCGGCCTGCTCATCCGGCGGAAGCTTGCGGATTTTGTTGAGAATAGCTTCTTCTAGCGTCATGGTGCGGCCTGCCTAAAGGATAACCCGGCGTGTACAAGTTGGCGCGAGAGCTTTCAACGTGTCTCCACCAGATAACCCGGTAACTGCCGCATATCGTCCAGCAGCCAATCGGGTGGATCGGATTTCAGACTATCGGGGTGAAACCCGTACGTAACGCCGCAGGCGGTGACGCCGGCGTTGCGGGCGGTGCGGATATCGACGGCGCTGTCGCCGATCATGACAGTGCGTTCCGGAGCGGAGTTGCGTTCGGCCATCAGCGTCTGGATGCCGATGGGGTCGGGCTTCTTGCGGTCGAAGCTGTTTCCGCCATAGAGGCGGAAGAAGTGACCGCTGAGGCCCAGGCCCTCGATGATACCTTCGGTGTTGATGATCGGCTTGTTGGTCAGAATCGCCATGGCTGTGCCGGCATCGCGGAGTTGGTCCAGGGTTTCGCGAACGCCGGGATAGAGGCGTGTGTTATCGAGCATGTGGGCGCGGTAGTGGGCAAGGAAGCGGTCGAGGGTTTCGGCCACCAGCGCGTCCGGGGCATCGGGCCCCATGGCGCGGCGGATGAGTACGGGGGCGCCGTTGCCCACGTAGCTTTGGATAAGTTCCATCGGCAGGGCAGGGAAGCCCATCTGGGCGCGGGCGGCGTTCACCGAATTGGCAAGGTCTAGCTGCGAGTCGATGAGGGTGCCGTCGAGATCGAAGATAAGTAAGTCCATGAGTTAGCGGGTGAAGTTACAGTACGGGTCGTCCATGCCGATGGGCATGCCGGGCGGCGGATCGGTGGGGCGCGGCACGGCGATGGGTTTCGGATCCGCGAGAAAGCGCTTGTGGCGGTCGGCGAGGTAGGCCTGGTGGTTGTCGGCTGCCGACAGATTGCGCATCGCGTTCGCCAGTTCCTGGCGGACGATGGCGCGCACTTGTGGCACGGCGTTGTCGTCGATCAACAGGTTCAGCAGGTGGGTGAGGACGACATGGTCGACGGTGCGGCCGACTTCGGCGGCGAGACCCGTGGCGGCGGGACGGCTGAAGGTGGCTCTGACGAGACCGCGGATGACATCTTCTAGGCCGGGATTCTGCGCGTCGCGGGCTTTGTACTGGATGAGGCGTCCGGCGCGTTCGCCGTTCAGCAGCAGGCCGGCGGTCATGTGGGCGGCGGATTCGGCGGCGGTGAGGGCATCGAAGGTAAGCCCCGTGCGGGAGCGGAAGTATTCACGGGTGCGGGGAAAGCCTTCGGCGGCGGGAGGGAGTAACTGCAGAATGCGTTCGGGGATGGTGAGTTCATTGACGTCCAGAGTCTTCAGAACGGCGGCGAGGGCTTTGCGTTGCTCGGCCGCCGGCACGATTCTAGTGATCAACTGGCCATCGCCGCGAGTGGCGTAAGTGTAGTTCAGACCGCCGACAACTTTGACCGCGGCTTCCGTCTGATAGCGGTGCAGCAGGTAGGTGGTGACCAGCGATTCCTGCAGGGTGCTGTAGGGCCGTCCCATGGGGATGTTGTTCTCGCCGAAGCGGGCGAGGGCGGCGCGGCGGACCTCCAGGATACGAGTGAGTTCCGCAGTGGCGTCCTTGCCGTTGTCCCAAAGGTGGGACTGCGGATGGGCGCTCGATTCCGGGCGCGAGTCGTCATCGGATATCAGGTAGAGGCCGCGCTGGTAGGCATCGGCGAGGATCTTATTGAGTTCGGCCTGCTCTTGCGCGGCGGGGAACTCGGCGTAGCCATAGCGGATGGCGACTTTATCCCACTCCCCGATGCCGTTGGTGTAGGAAGCCGATAGATCCGGCAGTCCATCTTTGAGGCCGATGTTGGGGTGCGGGTAGTCCATCACGGAGGCGTCGCCCTGGGCGCTGCTGACGTAGTTATGGACCAGGCCGATGGTGTGGCCCACTTCATGCGCCGATAGCTGGCGCAGGCGCTGGAGGGCCATCTGAAGCATGGCGGGGTTGGCTGGCTTGCCCTGTTCGTAAGGCGCGAGCAGCCCTTCGGCGATGAGGTAATCCTGACGCACGCGTAGCGAGCCGAGCGTGACGTGGCCCTTGATGATCTCGCCGGTGCGCGGATCGACGACGGCGGAGCCATAGGACCAGCCGCGGGTGGCGCGATGCACCCACTGGATGACGTTGTAGCGGGTGTCCATGGAGTCAGCGCCTTCGGGCATCATTTCGACACGGAAGCCATCGGGGAAGCCGGCGGCGGTGAAGGCTTCGGTCCACCAGCGGGCGCCATCGAGGAGGGCGGAGCGGATGGGCTCCGGCGTGCCACGGTCCAGGTAGTAGACGATCGGCTTGTCCTTCGTCAGGCGGTGGCGGATGATGTGCTGCTGGTTGATGGGCTCGGCGACGGGGGTGGAGTAATCGAAGAAGGAGCGCTCGATGAAGCCGGAGCGCGGGTCGTAGCGGCGCGGCGTGTAGCCAGGGCCGGGGAGTTGGACGAAGCTGTGATGCTGGCGGAGGGTGAGGGCGTCCGGGCTGGCGGCGACATCCTGGACGAAGCGGCCTTGCGGGTCGCCGGTGAAGGTGAGGGTGACTTCGACTTCTGTGTTCCGAGGGAAAGCTTTGGTACGGGGCAGGTAGAAGGCGCTGCGGGACGCATCGAGCGTATAGGCTCCCTGGCGGGCCTGTTGCAGGCGTTGGCGCGCGCCGTGGGCATCGCGCAGGAAGAAGTTGGTGGCGTCGACAAGGAGTTGGCCGTTCTCTTCGGCTTCCACCGTGAAACCCCAAATCACGGCGGAGGCGAACGATTCGGCGACGGCGCGGCGTTCGTCGGGGTTATCGCTGCTGGCACGGAAGTTGTAGTTGGGCTGGACGAGGAGAACCTTGTTGCCGGAGCGCTCGAAGCGGACGATGCGGGTGCGGCCGAGCTGGCCGCGGTCAAGGCCGATGTCGTTGGAGCCAAGGCCCGCGGGCAGGCTGCTGACGTAAAGAAACTCTTCGTTGAGTTTCGGGATGACCAGCCAGAGTTTGCCGGTTTTGGTGTCCCAGTAGTAGGGCAGGAAGCCGTCCTGGCGGGTGAGGCCGGGAAGTTTGGAGGAGATGCTCTGCGCCGATACCACGGAGACCGCCGCCAGCAGGAGGATGCAGAGACGCATCTGTCTATTGTGGCATTCAGGGGACGGGAGACAGAAGTCAGGAGACAGGAGTCAGTAGCCTCGGACGATGCCGCCTCTCCGGCCGTCGGCCCAGCCTACGCGCCAGCCGTCTTCCAGCGCTATGGCGCTGACGTCGCCTTGGGCTCGCAGCCTGGGGTTGAGTTGGTGGCCCATGGCTTTGAGCTTCTCGGCGACTTCGAAGACTAAGGCCGCCGGTTCGGATTCGATGCGGCCGGCTTGCAGGTGGAGTCTGGGGAACTCGACGGCATCGCGGAGGGACATCTGGAAGTCGATCATGTTTTCGATGACCAGGGCGATGGTGCTGGGGATGGTGGCGCCGCCGGGGGTACCGAGCGCGACCCAGGGTTGGCCATCGGGCCGCATGACGAGGGTGGGCGCCATGGTCGACTGATAGCGCTTCCCCGGCGCGATGGAGTTGCTGGTACCTGGCCGGTTGGAGAAGACCGACATGTGGTTGTTGAGCAGGACCCCGGTGCCTTTGGCGATCACTTGCGAGCCGTAGAAGCCGCTCAGCGTATAGGTGTTGGTGACGATGTTGCCTTTCTCGTCGACGATGGTGAAGTGCGTGGTGTCGTTGGATTCCGATGAGGCGGCGGCGGGCGGGGCGGCGGTGGCCTGGTCCAGCGCCAGGGTGGCGCTGACGCGTTCGGTGTATTCCTTCGACAGCAGTTCGGGCAGGTGCTGGATGCCTTCGCGCAGCAGGCGGTCGCGGGCGGCAAAGCCTCGGCGCAGGGCTTCGATCTGCAGGTGGCGGCTGGCGGCAGAGCCTTCCATGTTGAGGCCGACGGGGTAGCGGTCGAGCACGTTGAGAGCGACGGCGAGCGCAATGCCGCCGCTCGAAGAGGGCGGCATGGTGTAGATGGGATGATTGCGGAACTTCACCTGTAGCGGCTCCAGGAGCTTGGCTTCGTAGCCGGCCATGTCCTGGGTGGTGATGTGGCCGACGCTGGCCGCCATGTCCGCGGCGAGGAGGCGCGCGGTCTCTCCGGTGTAGAACTCGCGCCAGCCTTTCTTCTGCATGCGTTTCAGGGTTTCGGCGAGTTCGGGCTGGAGGACGAGTTCGCCCTGCTTGAGCGGCTTGTCGGTGCCGTGCAGGAAAATGCGCGCGCTCTCGGGGTAGCGCTTCATGACGGGCACCTGCAGTTTGAGGATCAACTCCATACGCATGCTGGCGGGGAAGCCCTTCTGGGCCAGGCGGCGCGCGGGTTCCAGGCATTGGGCCCACTTGAGGCGGCCGAACTTGTCGTGCGCCAGGCCAAGGCCGGCGGGGGTGCCGGGCACGGCGACGGACTTATAGCCGACGTTGGCTTCCATGGTGTTGGCGAACATGCCGGGCTTGGCGCTGGCGGGCGCGGTGCCGGCGTAATCGATGGCATGCACCTTGCCGTCGGTGGTGCGCAGCAACATATAGCCGCTGCCGCCGAGATTGCCGGCCTCCGGATGAACCACGCCCAGCACAAAGCCCACAGCAACTGCCGCGTCGACGGCATTGCCTCCCTGCCGTAGGATTTCGATGCCGGCGTCGGTGGCCAGTTCATGGACGCTGGCGACCATGGCCCGCTGCGCCCGCAGCGGTTGGCTGACCATGGGCCGGGCGGCTTCCAGCCTGAGACCGCTCTGGGAAACCTCCTGCGCGGGGGCAACCAGCAGAGCGGCGAACAAGCAGAGCACAAAGCGCATGGTATTTACTTTACCGAACGTCACGGCGCGGCTTGCCAGTTAAACTAAGGGTATGACGCGGCTGGGTTTCCTGCTGATGTTGGGCGCCGGGGTTGGGCTGGCGCAGCAGGTGTGCGCTCCGACACCGATCTATTCGCCCTGCGATATTGTCATCGAGTTGGATGACAAGGAGGCGGCGGCGCATCCGAATCCCTATCTGACGGTGGATCTGCGGGCGGAACTGCGATCGCCGAAAGCGAAGACGATTCTGGTGCCTGCCTTTTGGGATGGGGGGCGGCGGCTGGTGATCCGCTTCTCGCCGGTGGATCCGGGCACGTGGGATTTCCGGCTGAGCGGCAACCTGGCGCGGTTTCAGAACAAGTTGGGACAGGTGCAGGCCACGCCATCCGAGGATGCGGGCTTCCTCCTGCCCGCGAATGTGCATCACTGGCGGATGACGGAATCGATGAAGGCGCACCTGTGGATGGGCGACACGTTTCCGGGGTTAGGCACGGCTGGGGACGCCGAGGCTACGGCGTTTATCGAAGCGCGGGCGAAGCTGAAGTTCACGCATGTGCGGATGGCGTTAGTGGGGCCGGGCGCGTTCAAAAGCGCCGAGCAGCCGGATGCGGCGTACTTCCAGCAGTTGGATAAACGCGTTCTGGCGTTGAACAAGGCTGGTATGTTCGCCGACCTGGTCTTGTTCGATAGCCCCGGTGCGTTGTTGAGCCAGTTTGGGGCATGGCAGCAGCGTGAAAAGCTGATCCGCTACCTCGTTAGCCGCTACTCGGCGTTTCACATTACGTGGAATATCTTCGGCGAGTTTGAGTCGCATGCCGAGGGGCGTTCGCTGTTGAAAGAGATCGGCGAACAGGTGAAGAAATACGACGGGTACCAGCATCCGCGGTCGACGGGCACGTCCGCGAGTTCGGGGCCGGCGCTGCCGGATCAATGGATGAACTTCGTGACGCATCACGACGAGACCACGGCGATCGGCGCCATTGAGCATCACCTGTTTCCAACGCCGATGGTGAATACGGGCTTTGCCGGTGAAAACGCCAGCGCCGATGAGTTCCGCAAGAACCTGTGGAACGCCACCATGACCGGCCAGTATCCAACGGCGGCGGTGGGCAACTCGGAGGCGAAGCTGCAGGCGATGAAGGCGTGGCAGGAGTTCATGGCTCGCACACGGTATTGGGACCTGGAGCCGCATTACGACGTGGATGGTGGCAAGGCTCTGTCTTTGCCGGATACCGAATACATCATCTACATTGAAAAGCCAGGGCCGGTGGAGGTGCTGGTGGCCAAGCACGGCTACGATGTGTTCTGGTTCAACCCCGTGACGGGCGAACTCACGAAGGAGAAGAAGGAGTTCAAAGGCGAGCGCTGGATGGGCGAACCGCCGGACAAATCGCACGACTGGGTTCTGCATCTGTCGCGCGAAGGCCGCAAGGAGGGCATGCTGCGGTCGTATAAGTTTGAGTCGCGTCCGAGCATGATGCAGGAGATTGAACAGAGCCCGTTGAAGGCTCCGTTTGAGATCATTGAACCGGCGGTGGACGCGTTGTCGATGAGCAAGCCGGGGAAGTTTTCGGTGAAGGTGAAGCGTGAGACGCGGGGGACGCGCGAGATGCGGTATCTGTGGACCGGCGAGGTGCCGACCGAAGGGCGCGGGTACCGCGTGATTGGGATCGGCTCCGACGGCACGCCGCGGATTCCGAAGACTCTGGCGCAGCAATTTCCGGCGGTATTCAACATTCGCCTGTATGCGCTGAATGCGGTGGGGAAGGTGTACGCGATTGATCGCGTGCTGCGGTTGACACAGTAATGGCGCGGGTGTTGGGGATCGATACAACCAGCGAGTTTGGCGGGTTGGCGCTGGTGGAAGACGGCGAGCTGCGGGACGAGATGCCGCTGCATTCGCCGGACGGCTTCGGGCACCTGCTGTTCGATGCGCTGCGGGAGTTATTGACGCGCGCCGGGTGGCCACTGGCTTCGGTGGATTGCTACGCGGGGGCTTTGGGGCCTGGGTCGTTTACGGGGGTGCGAGTGGGATTGACGGCGGCCAAGGGACTGGCGGATGCCGAGGGCAAGCCGGTGGTGGCGATCAGCAATCTGGCGGCGGTGGCGGCGTACGGGCAGGGGCCGGTCCGGGCGGCGCTGCTGGATGCGCGGCGCGGGGAAGTCTACGGCGGCTTGTACGATGCGGCGGGCCGGGCGTTGGCGGAGGAGGTGGTGATGGCGCTGCCTGCCTGGTTGGCGACATTGCCGGCCGATGCGGAGTTCGTCACGCCGGCGGTGGCGCTGTTCGCGCCGCTGTTGGGAGGGGCGGAGGTGCGGGAAGCGCCGCGGAGCCTGGCGGCGATGGTGGCGCGGATGGCGCATGCGCGGTATGAGGCGGGGCTGGCGGTGGATCCAGTGGGCGTCGATGCGAACTATGTGCGGCGGAGCGATGCGGAGTTGTTCTGGAAGGACTGAAGGGGCGCGCAGCGTCAGAGTTTGATGCGCATGATAAGCGCGGTTTCCGGCGGGTCGTCGTAGTAATTGGGACGTCTGCCGATGGTTTGGAAGCCTACCCTTTCATAAAGGCGCTGGGCTCCGGTGTTGGATTCGCGCACTTCCAGGAAAATCTCACCTTTCACGGGGTTATCCATCATGCTGCGTAGCAGCCTCTCCCCGATACGCAGGCGGCGGTAGGGTTCGGCAACGGCGATGTTGAGGATCTCGCGTTCGTCGTCTGCGGTACGGCGCGCGACGAGGAAGCCGGCCAGGGCGCCGTCGTAGTAGGCGGTGTAGAACTCGTGCGAGAGGTAGTGGATGGGATCCCACTTGGAGGAGGGCAGGGCCTCGGCCTGCAGGGCTCGTACCTTCGGCAGATCCACAGCGCCACCCTTGCGCACCTCAATGCGTTCCGGCAGGATCTCCATGACGGCTTCGCGCTGCATTTCGCCAAGTTTATCCCAATCGAAGCGTTTTTGGACAAAGTCGCGCGCGCGCGCCGCGAGGCTTAGGCGTAGAGATGTGTCATTCAGCAACGTTTCGATGGCTTGGGCGAAGGCTTCGGCTCCGTCGGCTATGGCCGCCTCGTTGCCCGGAGTAACGGGGATGCCGCCGCAGCCGGAAGTAGTGGAAACCACGGCCCGCTGCATGGCCATGGCTTCGAGCACCTTGAGGTTGGTGCCGGCCGAGACCAGCGTGGGAACCAGTACGAGGTTGGCGGCGTGGTAGAGCGGGCGGACGTCGGCGACGAAGGCTTGCAGGGTGAGGCGCGGGTCTTCGGGGAGTGGGGCGTAGCGCTCGGGATCGGGGCCGGCGACAACGGTGAGTTGCACGTCCTTCAGCCGTGGCAGCACTTCGTTCCAGAGGAACTGGAAGGCGAGCACATTGGGGAAGTGGCGGAAGCTGCCGATGAACAGGAGGCGGCGGCCAGGCGTTTCGGACGTGGGCTGGAAGCGGCTAAGATCGACACCGTTGGGGATGGTGCGCGCGCCGGGGTGTTGGAGTAGGGCGGCGTCCTTGGCGGACATGGTGATGACCCGGCGGAAGCGGCGCGCCGCGCGGATTTCGAAGCGACGCCAGCGGAACCAGTCCCAAAGGGCGGCGAGGGTGCGGTCGCGATGGAGGATCTGGCGGTAGAGGTCGAAGGTGATGTCGTGTTCGACGAGGATGTCGCCGGGGTAGGCGGCCAGTTGCGTGAACTCCACCTGAACGATGTCGATGTGATACTCGCGGCGAATCCGTTGGAGCAGGGCAAGCATTGGCGGCGAGTGATACTCGCGCACTTCGGGGGGATGAAGAGAAGACCAGCGGGGTTCGCGGTAGCGCGGCTTGCCCACCATGGCGATGGCAGTCAGGAACTCGAGCAGCGGGCCGAAATCAGGGTTGGGCTCTTCGCGGAAGGCGAGGAGATAGACGTCGGTGAAGCGGGAAAGCTGTCGCAGCAGGGCATGCATGCGGACGGCGCCGCCGTGGGAAAGGGGCCAGGGCAGGAAGGGCGTGAGCACGGCGACCCGCGGCACATGCAGGCGCGGCAGGCGCCCGGGGTGCCAGGAGGGGTCGTCGGGGATGGTGGTGCGGTCGTGGGTGGGGAGGGGGAGCCAGCGTGGGCGGAGGTGGATGCGGTCGAGGCGAACGCCGCGAAAGAAGAGCCAGGAAGAGAGGGGGGAGCGCGGGTGGAGGTGGTGGCGTTCGAGCCGGACGTTGTAGGCGAGGATCTTGAGCGGGGCCAGGAGGAAGGCGGCGAGCCGCAGGGGGCGGTGTTCGGGTGTGTTGTCGAAAAGGACCGGCGCCATGCCGATGCGGTAGCGCGCGAAGCGGCGGCGCAAGCGCCACCAGAGCGCGAACGCATTGCCAGGTTCGGGTTTCACAACGAAGTGGCGGAGGTCCGGCAGCAGTTGCAGCGCTTCGGCGCGCATGGTTTCGAATCGCTGGGGATCGCCGCTGGCGAACGTGACCACGATCGGCTGCTCTTCCTTCCCGAGTAGCGCGAGCAGCAGGCGCTTGAGCGCAGCCTTCACGGCGCGCGCTCCGGGCGGAGGGCGGTGCGATGCAGGAGCAGCCAGCCGGCCAGCGGCAGGGCGGCGTTCAACGCGCAGACGGGGAAGAAGCCATAGCGGTCGATGATGCGGCCGAGGAAGGGGAGATAGAGCGTGAGCATCAGGCCGTAGCCGGAGGTAATGGCGCTGACGGCGAAGGCCGTGCGGCGCGGCCCGAAGATATCCTGCGGGAGCGCGTAGACATTGGCGCTGACGGCATTGGCGCAGAGAAAGCTGAGCGAGACCATGGCGGTGGCGAGCGCGGGCGTGGGCATCAGCGGCACGGCGACGGTGATGAGCGACACCAGCGCGCCGTAGAGGATGACGCGGCTGCGGGCGGAGGCCCAGGTGGCGCCTGCATTCATCCAGCGCAGGGCGATCCAGCCGCCGAACAGGCCTCCGACGGCGGCGAAGATTGGCGGGATCCAGGCGTAGACGCGATTGGCTTCCGGCGCGGGTAGTTGGTAGCGCTGGACTAGAAAGAGGGTGGTCCAGATGGTCCAAAGTTGGTAGGTACTCATGACCAGGATGTTGGCAATGACCAGGATCCAGAGGCGGCGGTCGCGCAGCATCTGGCCGGGAGTCTGGGCGGGCGTGGATTGCGTGGCGGGATCCGGTGGTGGAGTGCGGCGGCGCACGGCGAGCCACAGGGGGAGCCAGAGAAGGCTGACGGCGCCGCAGATGACGAAGGCGGCGCGCCAGCCGTAGCGGACGGCGAAGAAGCCGGCCACCAGGGGCGCCGAGAGGCTGCCGAGGCTGACGCCGAGCGAGTTGAGTCCGGTGCCGAGGGCGCGCTCCTTGGGTTGCAGGTAGAGGACGCCGGCTTTACCGAAGGCCGGGATGCCGCCCGCTTCGGCAACCCCTAGCGCCATGCGGCAAAGGGCCAGCGAGGCGAAGTCGGAGGCCCAGCCGGTGGCCATGGCGGCGAAGGACCAGGCGGTGATGGAGAGCAGGGCGCCCGCGTGGAGTCCGGCCCGGTCGATGAACAGGCCGGCGAAGGGCGAGGCCAGGGCATAAACCAGGTAGAAGGCCGATTGTAGCCAGCCGTAGTCTTCGTTGGAGAGGCGGAATTCGGCCTTTACTTCCGGGGCCAGCGCGGATAGCGTCTGGCGGTCCAGGTAATTGAGGGCGGTGAAGAGGGCGAAGGTGGCGACCGCGATCCAGCGCAGGCCGGCGGCTGGCGGCTCTTTATCGGAATTCAATCCGGTTGATGTCTCCGCTGGTGGCAAGCTTGGCATTCGGTCGAGGCACGTATTCTACCGTAACCTGACGCGCGGGCTTCTGCACGCCGCAGCCGAAGGAGGCTTCGCCGTTCTGGCTGAGGATGACGACCTTGGTGGGGTCGGGAATGAGGAGAGCGGTGGGTTTTGCGCCGGGAGTGGCGATCCAAAGGCGCGCGGCGGGCTTCAGGCAGTCCACCTTGTCGAGCGTGCCGGACAGCTTCTTCATCTCCTGCTTTTCGTCCCACCAGGGCACGACTTCGCCGCTGACCGGGGCGCCGCCTTTGTTGGCTTTCGCTTCGGCTTCACGGACGCGGTTCATAGCTTCTTCGCGGAGTTTGTCGAGTTCGCGCTGGCGCTCGTCGGCGATGCGCTTCCTTTCGGCGGCCTCCTTTTCGGCGCGCTCCTCTTCGAATTGGAGGCGGGCCTGGCGGACGGCTTCTTTCTCCTTGGCGGTGGGAGCGCTCAGTTCGGCGGCAAACCAGGATTTGGCGGCGTCGTTGAATTCGTTGGCTTCGAATTGGATTTTGGCCAGACGCTGCCAGAGGGCGCTGTTACGCGGGTCGAGCGGGGCGGCCTGTTTGAGGTAGAAGGCGGCTCGGGAGGGGGTCTTCTCGAGGTTGGCCATTTCGACGTACGGCTGGGCCCAGATGGGGTTGAGTTTGGCGGCCTGGACGTAGGCTTCGAGCTTCTGTTTGGGGTCTTTGAGGTTGACGCCATGGGCCAGGTGAACGCGGGCACTTTTGCTCCCGTTGGCTACCGCCTGTTGTAACGCTGTGGCGTCGCCTTTGAGGCCCTGGTATTCCATGGCTTCGATTGAACCGGCGGCGATGCGGCTGGCGTCGCCGGTGAGGTCGGCCAGGGCGGCGGCAACGGTGTTGGGCTCGAGCGGGCGGACGTAGAAGTCCTTCTCCGAGAGGGCGCGGCCGGCGATGGCGGCGGGCGGAAAGTTGCCGGCCTGGAAGTAGGCAGTGACGATCTTTTCGATTTCGGCTTTGGGGGCGCCGAGGGAGTTGCGGTAAGCAACCTGCTCGTCGGCGCCCTGCTGGAGGTTGTTCATGAGGACGCGGAAGCGGCTTTGGTACTCGGGATTGGTGGCGAGGTATTGGAAGCGAGCCCAGTCGATGGTGCGCTCGGGGGCGGGCGGGGGTGTGCCGAGGGTGAGTTTGGGGCCGTCGGCGGTGAGGGTGGAGAGGAAGCCGATGAGGCCGGATTCCCAATGGGTCGGCATGAGGCGGGCGTTGGATTCGAGGAGTTTGCGGACGAGGATGGCTTGCCAGGCGGGGGAGGGGTCGGCGTTGTAGGGCAGGGCGGCGAGCCAGGTGGAGCGGCCGAGGGCGATGGGGAGGGGTTTGGCGGTCTTTTCGTTGAGGAGCAGGACGTGGATGGGCCAGAGGGTGACAGGCTCGGGCTTGCCGAGCCAGACGCCGATCATGTGGCGGATCTGTTCTAGGCGGACGAGGAGGCGGCGGGCTTCCCGTTCGTGGCCGTCGAACCAGACCTGGAAGGGGCCGGAGCGGACCTCTTCCCAGCCGGCGTAGGCTTGTGTGGCCGCGAGCAGGGCGAGGACGGGAAGGGAACGGAACATCCTTCCTTCTTTGTACCGCAGACCGGCGAAGCGCGACGTGGACGTCGCGCGCAGGCTGGGAAGCCTGCCCTACACCAGATTGGGGATCTTGATGATCTTTTTCTGGATGGCGTATTGGACCAGTTGCGCCTTGTTGTGAATGTCGAGCTTGCGCATGAGATTGAACTTATGGGCTTCGACAGTCTTCACGCTAAGGTTGAGGTCACAGGCGATTTCCTTCACCGAGTTGCCTTCGGCCAGCATCTTCAGCACTTCGCGTTCGCGGGTGGTGAGGGTGGCGAAGCGTGGGAGGCGATTGGCGGTTTTGATGCGGGAACGGAAGTCGTCGACAAGCTGCGAAAGCATGCGCGGGCTGAGATAGCTGCCGCCACGGGCAACATCGCGAACCGCGGCCACCAGTTGGTTGGCGGGCGAATCCTTGAGCACATAACCGGAGGCGCCGACCTCCATGCCCTCCACCAAGTAATCCTCATCGTCGTACATCGTGAGGAACAGAACCTTCGTTTCCGGACGGTTCTTTTTGATCTGGCGGGTGGCTTCGAAGCTGGAAAGCCCGGGCATACCGATGTCCATGAGGACTAGATCCGGACGCACCTCGGCCGCTTTGTCGACAGCGTCTCCGCCATTGGAGGCCTCTCCCACCACCTCCATGTCCGTCTCCGATGCGATCAGGGTGCGGATGCCCTGGCGGAAGAGAGTGTGATCGTCCGCCAGCATGATACGAGTTTTTGCCATAGTGTTCGTCCGACGTTTCTTTCTTGTTTACAGCGAAGTCAACGGTTCTATCCCCACTGGGAGTTCAATGCGAATGCGTGTTCCCCGCCTGAGGCGGCCGCGCTCTGGTTCGGTTCTGCGCCGCGACGCGGGGGTTGCCGGTGCGGCGGCCGGTTCGGGCTCGCTCTCGATCTCGAACTTTCCACCCATGAGGGCAACGCGTTCGCGAAGCCCGGCTAGGCCAAAGGAATTCTTTTTTGCAAGCGCTTCATCAACCGAGAATCCCGTTCCGTCGTCTTCGACGGACAATCTAAGCGTTCCATCGGCGGTTGTCGCGGAAATGTTTACCCTGCGGGCGCCAGAATGCTTCGCAATGTTGTTGCAGCACTCCTGAACCAGCCGATAGACGATGATTTCGAGTTTCTTGGGAAGGTGTTGGATGCGGCTGAGCTGCAGCTTGACCTTGGCGGGATGGACGGCGCGAAAGCGCGTGACCAACTGCCGTAAGGCGGCCCCGAGGCCCAGTTGTTCCAACACGGCGGGGCTGAGCGCGGCGATCAGGCGGCGTATCTCGATGATGGTGCGTTCGGTGACCTCACGCACTTCGCGGAGGCGCTGGCGCGTGTCGGCCTGTTCCGGTAGCGTTGCTTCGATCATCTCCAACCGGAGCCGCACGGTGAGCAGCGATTGGCCGGCTTCATCGTGGAGTTCGCGGCTGATGCGGCGGCGCTCGGCCTCCTCGACGTGGAGCATGTGTTCGGCAAGGGTGCGCACCTGCTCTTCACGGCGCGCCAGGTCTTCCACGAGGCGGGCCTTTTCGGCGGCAACCAGGCAGCGTTCGGCGGCGGCCGACAGCAGTTCCTGCTCGCGCGGCAGCCATTCGTAATCGCTCTTGAAGCCGAA
The DNA here is from genome assembly GCA_964385495.1 of uncultured Candidatus Solibacter sp. GTDB lineage: Bacteria > Acidobacteriota > Terriglobia > Bryobacterales > Bryobacteraceae > CADEFT01. The sequence goes on along the minus strand of CAYLPH010000014.1, from coordinate 98,730 downwards.
TTGCATCACGCCGGCGAGTTGCTTGCCTTCCGTGAGCGGGATGGACCAGCAGGTGGTGAAGCGGCGCTTCCAACCGTTATCGAGCAGAACCCCGTCCGGTGGCGGCTGCTTGCGGTTCCAACTCCAGCACTTGGCCTTTTCGAGCGTGCGGCGCAGTTTGCGATCCGCCGGCAGGCCGTGGCCGCTGCGGCGCGCCGTCTGCTTATCGCCCAGACCGCAACGGTGCTCCAGGTGTCCGGTGTCCGGCTCCACCAGGTAGAGGTGCGCGGCGTCGGCGTGGCAGAACTGGCTGAGGGTGGCTAAGAAGCGCTCTAGCAGGTCGTCCAGGTTACGCGATTCGAGTTCCACGCGAAACAACTCATAAAAAGCCTTGGTTTCGGTTTCGCGTACCTGGTAATAGGCGTTATTCAGCGTCAGGATGACGCAGAAATGCAGTTGTTCCCGGACCCATTGGAAGTTGGCGTATTCTTGCGGGAAGACCCGCTTCAGCACGGGCGTCAATAGCTGGTCATACTCTTCCAGCGCAGCCACGATCTGGCTGGGAGGCAGGTTGAGCTTGGCCAGGCGGCGGCCATGATACTCCACCTGCTCAAAGAAATCGGCACCGGCGGTGGAGAGGGCGCGCGCCACGGCGCCGGGAGTAATTGCGGTAAGCGCGGAGCGTTCCCGCAATCCCAGGTTCATCGCCTTAAGCTTGCTCTCGAAGCGGCGCTCCACATGGGGTGTATGGGGGTGCAGTACGACCGACAATCGCCTGAGGTGGGAGCGAAGTTGATCGCTTAACACATCGGCGGCTTCAGCCAGTACCGGGGATTGGTCTGCGGCAACCACACCCTTTTTATCGGGGGGAGGCTGGGGGAACTTTAGGGCAAAGTACTTACGGCGAGCCAGGGAAGGCAAAGGTATAGCAACCGACGTAAACCGGCCACGGGGCGTTTCCTTCCGTACTTCCAGGGATCAGAGTAGGCTGTTGCAAACGGACACCCTTCTGTAGACTGCGCCTATGCCTGTTTTTGTCCGAGGATTATTCTGGGCTCTGCTTGCCACTGGCGGCTTGCACGCAGCCCCCCTTACCTGGACCCTATCCGATGTCCGGTTTGGCGACGGAGCGTCGTTGACCGGCTATTTTGTTTACGATGCCGAGGAGCCGATTCCGGGGACGGGCCTTACGGATTACGAACTGACCGTCAGCGGCGGCAGCATTCTTCCAGACTTTGTGTACACGCCGTCCAATCCGCTCTCGCAATTACTGCTGTACACCTATTTGAACAACGACCAGCCGGTGCAGCGGCTGAATCCGTTCCGGCGCAATCCGCTGGCCTTTCAACTCATTTATCTGGATCCGGTTGCGTTTTTGACTAGCGCCGGCGGCACGGTGGTCCTCGATTTGGCCAACAGCAGCGGGCAACTCAGCAATGGCGAGTTCTCTTATGTGCGGGTGCCGTTGGTCAGTGGGTCGTTCGTGGGAACGGCGGCCAGCGTTCCCGAGCCGGGCAGTCTTTCGCTGGCCGCGTTGGGTGTCGTGTTGGTGGCGCTTGGGGCGCGCCGCCGTGCGCTTAGAAACTAAGCTTCAAGGCAAACTGCACTACCCGCCAACTCTCGCCATTCTGATTGGTTGTGGCGCTGCTGGCTGTCGATAGCGTGATACAGCAGGTCTGCCCGAACAGGGTTGACGTAATGGCCGGGGTGCCGGAAGAGGCGTCGCGCGGATTGCGGAAGTTGGCGTGGTTGAACGTATTGAAGATCTCGGTACGGAAGACCAGGCGGACCCTCTCGGTGAGTTCGAAGCCCTTGGAGATGCCGGAATCGAGATTCCAGTAGCTAGGGCCCTGGAACATGTTGCGGCCCATGCCCACTTCGCCGGGGGCGGGGAAGGTGAAGGCGTCGGCATTGGCGAACAGCACCGGACCGACCACGCCGGCCTTCTCCTGCAACTGCGCCTTGGGAAGCGAGACGCCGGGGCGCAGCGCGGCGCGGGATTGGGCCGAGAAGTTATGCGTCAGCACGCCGGAGCGTACCGTGAACGGCTCGCCGGACTGGAAGGTGTAGATGCCGTTGATGCTCCAGCCGCCAACGATGGTGTTCAGCACGCGGTTGGCATTTCCGAATAGCGCCTTGCCTTTGCCGATGGGGAGTTCGTAGATGCCGCTGGCGTTGAAGACATGGCGCTGGTCGAAGTCGGAGCGGGCGCGTTCGTTGTCGTAGTTGCGGGCATCGGCGGGGGTGCGGGCATTGGTGGTGGTAAGGCCGCCGCCGACGGTTGCGGCAACCGGGTCGATGGAGAGGTTGTCTATCGACTTGGCCAGCGTGTAAGCGCCCTGAAACAGCAGGCCGGCCTGGTCGAAGCGCTTGCGGATGGTGAACTGGCCGGCATGGTAGTTGGAGTCGCCGCCGTTGTCGATGATGAGGATCTGGGCGAACTGGTTGTTGGGGCGCAGGCCGGCGGCCAACGTGGACTGCTCCAGGCGTCCGGCGAAATTGCCAGCGGCGTTCTGGTTGAGGTCGGTGATGGTGGCGGCGCTGTTAACAAAGGCGGCGTTGGTGATTCCCTGCTGCAGTACGGGCACGTTGACGGCGCCGTTGCAGCGCGTGCCGTTGGCGAGCGTGCCGTCGGGCCGGCAGCCGCCGCCGATACCGACATTGCTCTGCATGGCCAGGAACGACGGCAGGATGGGTTTCACATCCAATTGGTTGGCGTCCCAGGAGCGGTAGAGGCGCGTGCCGCGGCGGCCGACGTATGCCGCGCTGACCACATAGCCGCGGGTGATCTCCCGCTGCAAGGTCACGTTCCACATATGCACGGTCGGCAGCTTCAGGTTCTGATCGAAGACGCGGGCGGGCGGCGCGTTGGACAGCGTCTGCGCCGGAGGCGTGAGGAAACTGGAAGGCTTGGCTGTAGGCGCGGCCATCTGGTTGGGGAAGCCGCCGCCGAGCCGGACATCGGTTACGGCCTGGCAACCGGGTGTCGTCACCAGCGTGCCGCCCGCGCCGGAGAATTGGGAACTGCAGCGGAACGACTGGCCGGGGACGGCGGTGGCCACGGAGGTCACGTTGAAGGAATTGAGCGCGTCGAACGCAGTGCCGTAGCCGGCTCGCAGAACCATCTTCGAGGAGTTGCCGGGCGACCAGGTGACGCCGAAGCGCGGGGCCAGCGCTCCCCAATTGAAGTTCTTGAACCAGCGCTCGGCCTGGACGAAGGTGACTGGACCTTCCCGCCCGTCGATGGACTTATTGGGGACGTAGACGCGGTTGCCCGCTTCGGTGGGCGGCGGATTCACTTCCCAGCGCAGACCCAGACTGAGGGTGATGTTGCGGCGCACCTTCCATTCGTCCTGGGCATAGAAGTTGAACTGCTTGGCACGCTGGCCCTGCGCCCAGAGCGTGATGGCGTTGCCGGACTGGAAGGGCAGGAACGTGTCGTTCTTGAGATCGCCGAGGAAGACCTGGGTCAGTCCGGCGGGGATGCCCAGGAGGTCGTTGACGGCGCCTTGGAGGCGATTGAGATCATTGGCGGCGATGCCGGGCGTGTTGCCGGAGGCGAGGCTGGGGAAGGCTATGCCGGCGGGCGGGCGCACGGTGCGGGAGAGCGAGATGGACGGCGTGAGCGACGTGCCGCCGACATCGCCGCGCTGGTCATTATGCTGGTAAAAACGCAGGTTGGCGCCGAATCGAAGCACGTGGTTGCCGGTGATAACGCTGAGCGATTCGACAATCTGTGGCGTGTTCACGGCGCGGAAGGTGCGCGGGTTGGCCGTGTAGTCGACGTCGGAGTTATTGAAGGTGAAACGCGGCGAGTTGGGGAAGTTGGGATTGGCCTCGCCCTGGGTGAACAGGAACTGCCAGCGGGCGAAGCCAAGCGTCAGTTCATTGACAACGCGCGGCGACAACACGCTACGGACGCCGATGGCGATGTTCTTAGCGGGGCGGAACACCTCGCCGCGGGGTGGGAAGCCGGGTAGCACGGCAGGCCGGCCGTTGAGCGGATCGCCGCCGAGGGTGTTCTGGTCGGCGCCCAGGTAGCGGCCGAACAGCGAGTGCTTGTCGTTGATGGTGTGGTCGATGCGAAGCATGTACTGCGGTCCGCGAACCTGCACGGGGCTGTTCCAGGTGTAGATGCCGGTATTGAGGCCGTCGCCGGCGGAGTAGGCGTTTGGCGCGGGATAGGCGCCCAGTACGGAGCGCACAGCCGAATCCAGCCCGGTGCCTAAGCCCTGGCCGAAGATATTGAAGGTGGCAATGCAGTTGGCGTCGGTGTTGGAGGCGCAGTTGCGGACGCCGGGGGCGTATTGTCCGGTGCGCGGGTCGACCAGAATGGGGCTATTCTGCAGCACGCGCTGGCCGTTGATCACCAGCGGGCTGGCGGGATTCACTACGAGGTAGCGGTACTGGCCGCCGAGCGCGGAGGGCGAGTAGAGATCGACCGTTTCGCCGAAAGCTTTGTCGATGGGGTCGGCGAAGTTAACTTTCTGGCCCTGCCAGGAACCGAAGAAGAAGGTCCGGTTCTTGCGGATGGGGCCGCCGACTTCGAAGCCATACTGGTTCAACTGGAGCACGGGCTTCTTGTTGCCTTGCGCGTTGGAGTAGAACTCCTGGGCGTTCAAAGCGGTGTTGCGGAAGAACTCGAACATGGTGCCGTGGAACTGGTTGGTGCCGGAGCGGGTGGCGATGCTGACGTTGGCTCCGGAGTTGCGCCCTTCCTCGGCCGTCGGGTTTTGCGTAGTAACCTTGAACTCCTGCACATTGTCCGGATTCAGACGGAAGATGTTGTTGGTCGGGTTAGGGTTGGTGGACTCGTTGGCGTCAATACCGTCGATGGTGACGTTAACCGCGCCGGAGCGCGCGCCATTGACGTTCACCGTGTTGCCCGAGCGTTGCGTGACACCCGGCTCATACATCAACAGGTTTAACGGGTTGCGCCCGTTCAGAGGCAGCGTGACGATGGCCTTCTGCTCCACCACGTTTCCCAACACCGCGGAGGAGGTCTGCAGCGTCTCGGCGTTCGCCATCACCTGTACGCTCTCGTTGGCGGTGCCCACCTCCAGGCTCATATCCACCACCAGCGGCGTGTTCACCAGCACCTGGTTTCCGGTGCGGACCGCGATCTTGAATCCGGGGGCCTCCACCTTGACCGAGTAAACGCCAACCGGGATGGAGGGAAACGCGTAAAGACCGGCCTCGGTGGTGGTTTGCTTCAGGCTGACGCCAGTGGCTTCGTTCGTGGCGGTGACGGTGGCTCCGGGGATGACTGCGTTGGAGGAATCCGAGACGGTGCCGGAAATCTGCGACGTGGACGTTTGGCCATAGGCCAGCGAAAGGAAGGTACAAAGCGTGACCAAAAGACGCTTCATTGAGACTCCTGAAGGGTGCGAAATGTAAAGCGAGACAGGGCTGTTACGTCAGTATCGCAGAGTACAAGAAGGAAATGGGATAGACTTCGTTAGGACCTGTTGGGGAGAGGCGATGAGACCAGCGGTGCTTCTACTATTACTGATGGCGATTCCGGTGGCGGCGCAAGACGCCGCGCGGTTGTTCACCGATGTCATCGAGCCGGTGTTGCGTAAAGACTGCCAGGGCTGTCATGGCGACGGCCAGGCGATGGGGAAACTCGATCTACGTTCGCGCGACGCCGTAGTGAAGGGCGGGCAGCGGGGGCCGGCGATCGTGGTAGGCCAGGGGGCGGCGAGCCTGCTGGTGCGGGCGCTTCGCGCCGAGGGCGTGCCACAGATGCCGCCGGTGGGTGCGAAGCCGGAGCCGGCGTTCGTTGCCGCTGTTGCAAAGTGGATTGACGGCGGGGCTCCCTGGCCCGCGGCGGCCCCTTCCGCCGACCGTTGGGGGACCTATAAGGAGGCCGACCTGTGGGCCTTCCGCCCCCTAAGGAAGGCGCAGTTGGGTTCGGTGGACGCCTATATCGACCGGGCGCTGGCGGAGAAGGGCTTGAAAGCCGCGCCGAGGGCCGGCAAACTCACGCTGCTGCGGCGCGTGACTTTCGATTTGACCGGCCTTCCGCCAACGCCGCGGGAAACCGATGCGTTCCTTAAGGACAGCAGTCCGCAGGCGTTTGCGCGCGTGGTGGACCGCCTGCTGGCATCACCCCGTTACGGCGAGCGTTGGGCGCGGCACTGGCTGGATGTGGTGCGCTATGCGGATAGCTCCGGGTACTCCAATGATTTCGAACGGCCGAATGCCTGGCGCTATCGCGATTACGTTATTCGCGCATTCCAGAACGACAAGCCGTATGATCGCTTCCTGCGCGAGCAGATCGCCGGCGATGAGTTGTTCCCCGGCGATCCGGAGGCGCTTATCGCCACGGGCTTCCTGCGCGCCGGACCGTGGGAGCATACGGCGATGTCGGTGGAAGCCGTGACGCGGCAGTTGTTTCTCGACGACGTTACAAGTGCGGTCGGGTCGGTGTTTCTGGGGGTGACGGTCGGCTGCGCGCGCTGTCACGACCATAAATTCGACCCCATCCCCACCAAGGACTACTACCGCCTGCAGGCAGTCTTCGCGGCCACCGAGTTCGCCCGCCCGAAGCTGCCGTTCCTACCCCTGGAGAATCCCGGCGATGCCGAATCGCGTCGGATTCTGGAACAGGTGGTCCGCCGCACCCAGGCCAACATGGACCGCTTTGGCGACCTGGGCGTACAGAACGCGATGAAGAAGCACGGGGTGACGCGAGTGGAGGATCTACCGCCCGGCGTGGCCGAGAAAGCGCGCCGCTCCAATGAGGGCGTCTCGCCGCGGGAGTTCGAGGAGTACAAGGTGTACCAGAAGCACATGGCGATCTATAAGGATTCGGTGGATCGCTTTGAGCCGAAGGTGTTCGCGGTTTCCAACGGGCCGTTCGATGGGGCAACGGATGGCGGTCCGGCGCTGCGCTACCCGAAGCGTGCCGATTACAAGCCGGCGGCGGTGCATGTGCTGCCGGGCGGCAACGTGCAATCGCCGGCCGAACCCGTCACGCCGGGGGTGTTGTCGCTGGTGGCCCGCTACGCGGGTTTGGAAGAGCCGCGTATTCCCGAAGCCGTGGAGGGGCGGCGCGCCGCGCTGGCGAACTGGGCTGCCGATGCGCGTCATCCGCTGACCGCGCGGGTGATGGTGAATCGCATCTGGCAGTATCATTTCGGGCGCGGGCTGGTGGCCGATACGAATAATCTCGGCAAGATGGGACGCAAGCCAACGCACCCGGAGCTGCTCGATTTCCTGGCGGCGAAGTTTATCGAAAGCGGCTGGAGCGTGAAGGCCATGCATCGCATGATGCTGTTATCGGAGGTCTACCAGCGGGCATCGTCGCATCCGGCGATAGAGGCGGTGAAGACGGCGGATCCATCGAATGACCTGCTGGCCTTTATGACGCCGCGGCGCCTGGAAGCGGAAGCCGTGCGCGATTCCATTCTGGCCGTCTCCGGCGAACTCAGCGAGGAGCGCGGCGGACCGGGCGTGTTTCCACAGATCAATGAAGACGTGGCGCGGCAGGCGCAGCATCGGATGGGGTCGCTGGCGCCGGTCTATGAGGCATCGCCAATGCGCCGGGAACGCAATCGCCGTACCATCTATACCTTCCAACAGCGCACGCAGCCGGACCCCATGATGGAGGTGTTCAACGGCGCCACCATGGATTTGAGTTGCGAGCGGCGGGAAGCCTCGGTGCTGCCGACGCAGGCGTTCACGCTGTTCAATGGCGAGTTCGTGAACGATATGGCGCTGGCGTGGGCCAACCGGATCGCGGCCGGCGGGAAACCGGAGCAATGGGTGCGAACAGCCTTCCAGCAGGCGTTTGGCCGTGCTCCCGATGCAGAAGAAAGCCGTCTGGCGCTGGGGCATTACCGCAAGCTGCTAACGGAGTATCAGGGCAAGCCAGCGCCGCCGCGCCCGCCCGCCCAGCCGATCGTGCATCAGATGACCAGCGAACTCACCGGCGAGAGCTTCGCATTTACGCAGCTCGCCAGTCCGGCGAAGTATGAACACAATTTGCATGCCAGCGAAGTGACGGCGGAAGTGCGAGCGCTGGCAGGCATCACCCTGGCATTACTCAATTCGAACGAGTTTCTTTATGTTTACTAAGCGGATGCTGACGGCGCGGCCCTCGCGGCGGGAATTGCTGTTCGGCGGCGGGATGGGATTGGGGTCCGTGGCGTTGTCGGCGATGCTGGCGGCGGAGACGGCCAGCCCCTTATCGCCGCGTCCGCAGCAGGTGCCGGCTAAAGCCAAACGCTGCCTGTTCCTGCTGATGGAGGGCGGTCCGAGCCATATCGACACCTTCGACCCGAAACACAAGCTCACGCAGCTTCACATGACGAAGTTCCAGAAGGAGCGTTCGAAGTTTGAAGCGAACATGAATACGGGCGAGCGCTACTACGTGAAGAGCCCGTTCACGTTCCAGCGCGCCGGAAAAATGGGCATCGAGATCAACTCCCTGTTCCAGAGTTTCGCCGGCGTGGTGGACGATGTTTGCTTTTACCGCGGGCTACGGGCCGAAAGCGTGAATCACCCCACCGCGCTGTATCACTTGAACACCGGCAATCAGTTCGGCGGCGATCCGGCCCTCGGCGCATGGGTCAGTTACGGGCTGGGCACGACGAACCAGAATCTGCCGGCGTTCGTGGTGTTGCCCGATCTGGCATATCCGCAGGGCGGGGCGGCCAATTGGTCGAATGGCTATCTGCCGCCGCATTACCAGGGTACGCCGCTACGTCCGCAGGGGGCGCCGGTGCTGGACATGCAGCCGCGCGTGAGTGCGAAGGAACAGGCGGCGAATCTCGATTTTCTGAACAGTCTCAACCGGCACCATCAGAAGCAGCATCCGGAGCATGCCGAACTGGCGGCGCGTATCGAGAGCTATGAGCTCGCTTTCCGCATGCAGGCCGAAATGCCGGGTGTGCTGGATATCGGGAAGGAGCCGGAGGCGGTGCGGTCGATGTACGGCATCGGAGGCGCGGACAAAGAGGCCGAAGCCTTCGGGCGGCGCTGTCTGCTGGCGCGGCGGCTGCTGGAATCGGGTGTGCGCTTCGTGCAGGTGATTGCGATGGGCTGGGATTCGCATGATTACATCGATAAGGCTCATGGGGCGAGGATCCGGGCGATTGACCAAGGCATCGGCGGCCTGCTGCGCGATCTGAAGCAGCGCGGCATGCTGGAGGATACGCTGGTGGTGTGGGCCGGAGAGTTTGGACGGTCGCCCGATAACGGCATTCGTAGAGAAGGCGCGGTGTGGGGGCGCGACCACAATGCCACGGCAATGCCGGTTTGGCTGGCCGGCGGCGGTGTGAAGGCGGGGCAAATCGTTGGCGCTACCGATGAGACGGGCTTACAGGCGGTGGAGGCGGTACATCCGCTGAAGGACTTCCACATTACCCTCCTACGCCTGTTGGGTCTCGACGACAACAAGCTTCGCTATCTGCACGCGGGCCGGGAGAAGCAGCTTTCGCAGACGGGCGGCGAACTCATCCAGGAACTGCTGGCGTGAGGCTGCGGCTGGCAACGCCGGCCGATGCGGAGGCACTGCGGGCGTTGATTGCGGCGTCCGTGAATGGCCTGCAGGCGGGAGATTACAATGAGGCGCAGCGGGCCGGCGCGCTCGGCCAGGTATTCGGGGTAGATACCCGTCTGATTGCCGATGGCACGTATTTCGTGGTGGAAACCGGGGAGGGGCGCCTGGCGGCATGCGGCGGCTGGAGCCGGTTCCGGACGCTGTTTGGAGCCGACGCCATGCAGGGTAGGGAAGACAGCAATCTCGATCCGGGAAAGGATGCCGCGCGGATCCGGGCCTTTTTCGTGCATCCGGAATTTGCCCGGCGCGGATTGGGGAGCCGCATCCTCCAGGCGTGCGAAGCGGCGGCGCGCGAGGCCGGCTTCCAACGATTCGAGTTGGGCGCCACGCTAACGGGTGTGCCATTGTATGAGCGGCACGGCTATCGCGAGATCGAGCGGCTGGCGGTACCATTAGCAAACGGCGAAAGCCTGCCGATTGTCCGCATGGGAAAATGACGACAACCTTATGACTTCCTCCAAACGCATTCTGGTGGTGGACGACGATCCGGAGATCCTGGACCTGTTGGCCGCCGGGCTGGCCGGAGCAAATCGCCAGATTGAGAGCGCATCGGACGGGGTGGAGGCTCTGCGGCGCATCGAGAGCGAGCCATTCGACCTCGTTATCACCGACGTGAATATGCCGAACCTGGACGGGCTCTCGCTGCTGGAGCGGGTGCGGCGCATGCGGCCGGAGACGCCCGTGGTGGTGATGACGGTGGCCAACACACCGGAGACCATCGTGCGGGCTATTCGCGACCGCGCCTACACCTACCTGAGCAAGCCGTTCTCGCTGCATGCCGTGGCGGAGGTGGTGGATAACGCGCTGGCCGGTACCGCCGCGGATGACGATATCCAGATCCTGTCGGCTCGCCCCGACTGGCTGTCGCTGCGGCTGCGCTGCAAGATGGAGACCGCCGACCGCATTCTGCACTTTCTCAATGCCATCCAGACGGGGCTGGGGCAGGACGAAAGAGAATCGGTGGCGATGGCGTTTCGCGAGATGCTGCTCAACGCGATTGAACACGGCGGCGGGCACGACCCGGAAAAGCGCGTCATGGTGTCGTACATTCGCGCCGAGCATTCGCTGTTGTACTACGTGCAGGATCCGGGCAAGGGCTTCTCCATGGAAAACCTGACGCACGCGGCCATCGCGAATCCGCTGGAATCGCCCGTGGAGCACGTTGAGATCCGCCAGCAGATGGGAATGCGGCCAGGCGGCTATGGCATTCTGATGACGCGCAAACTCGTGGATGAGGTGCTTTACAATGAGGCCGGCAACGAAGTGCTGCTGATCAAGTATTTGAAGTAGGCGGCGCGTCTTCGCCGATCTCCACCTGCTCCAGGAAGCGTTGCAGTTCCGTCAGGTGCAGCCGGATGCGGGCGGCGTTTTTCTGCTTGGCGGCGGTTTCCAGGCAGCGGCCGATCCTGGTCACCTGGGGAAAGCCATAGCCTCCTCCGGTGCCGCTCATCTTATGGCCGATATCGCGGATGGCGGCATAATCGCCGTGGTCGAGCGCGGCGGCGATTTTGTCCAGGTCGCGCCGGCGGTTCTTGAGATAGGCAGGGATAACTTGCCGCAACCGCGCGTCGGGCCGGACGACAATTCGTTCGGCCGGCGGTGCGTACCGATGCACCGCATCCAGGAGCGTGGCCAGCCGCACCGGCTTGCGCAGGTAGGCGGTACAGCCGGCCTCCAGCGAGCGGTGCAGTTCGCTCTCCATGGCGCTCGCCGTGAGCGCGATTACGGGCGTAGGCTGCCGCTGCTGCTCCTGCTCCCAGGCGCGAATGCGGCGCGTCGCCTCATACCCGTCCATGATCGGCATCTGCAGGTCCATGAAGACCAGGTCGAACAGGCTGGCCTGGAACTTCTCGAAGGCCTCGGCTCCATCGGCGGCGAACTCCAGGTGGGCTCGCGTGTCGCGCAGGTATTCGGCCACCAGGAAGCGGTTCTCGTCGGAATCGTCGACAACGAGGATGCGCGTGCCGGGCTGTGCCGCCTCCTGCGGCGCATGGGGCACGGCGACGGGCTCGGAGACTGGCGCCAGGTGCGGTAGCAGGCCTTCCCCGGCGTCGGGCAGATTGGCGGTAAACGTGAAGGTGGCTCCGGCTCCGGGCGTGCTTTCCACCCAGATGCGCCCGCCCAACAGGTCCACCAGCCGCTTGCAGATGGCCAGGCCGAGCCCAGTACCCCCATACTGCCGCGTGGTGGAGGCGTCGGCTTGCGTAAAGGCATCGAAAATCATCTCCAGCTTATCCGGCGGGATTCCGATACCGGTGTCGGCCACCGAAAACCGCAGCAGGTCGTTCTCGCCTTCCGGTTCGACGCGGATAGTCACGCGCCCCCGCGTGGTGAATTTGACGGCGTTCGACACCAGGTTGATCAGGACCTGGCGCAGGCGGTCCGGATCGCCTTTCACGCGGCGCGGGGTTCCCGCCCCAATCTCCACGCGCAACGTCAGACCCTTGGCTTTGGCCTGTTCCGAAAGCATCTCGGCGCTGGATTCCAGCGCGCCGGCTACTTCGAACTCCAGTTCCTCCAGCGTCATGCGGCCGGATTCGACTTTCGCCAGATCAAGGATGTCGTTAATCAACGCCAACAACGTGCTGCCCGCGCGTTGGAAGATGCGTACGTACTGGCGCTGCTCTGCGGTGAGGGGCGTGCGGTCCAGCAGATCGCCCATCCCGATGATAACGTTTAACGGGGTGCGGATCTCGTGGCTCATGCGTGCCAGGAACTCGCTCTTGGCGCGATTCGCCTCTTCGGCCTCCTCGCGAAGGCGGGTGATATTGGCTTCGTCGCTCTTACGTTCGGTAACGTCGCGGGCGGAAGCGTAGATCACCTGGTGCTGCATCACCGGCGTGGCGTTCCATAGCATCCAGCGCCAACTGCCGTCCTTCGCCAGGTAGCGGTTCTCGAAGGAGATGGTGTCCCCGCCGCTGGATAGCTTAGCGACCTCGGCCACGGTCGCGTCGCGATCTTCCGGATGCACGAACTCCAGGAACGGTTTCGAACCCATCTCCGCTGGCGTATAGCCGAGCGTCCGTTCCCAGGCCGGGTTCACCAACTTGTAGTAGCCGTCAAAGCCGGCGATGGCGAACATGTCCACCGAGAGCATGAAGAATCGGTTCAGCAGGTCTTCTGCCTTCTTACGCTCGGCAAATTGCCCGATCTGGCTGCCCACGGCGCGGAACATCTCGGCGAGGTCCGCATCGGGCTCTTTGATCTCGCGGCTGAAGAACTCGAGGACGCCTAACAGGTCGTCTCCAAGTTGGATGGGAAATGCCAGGGCGGCCCGCAGCCCGTATTCCGCCACCACCGCCGCACGCGGCGCGTTACTGAGGCTTGCCGCCCCGCTGAAGTCCGGAATCCAGACGCTCTGGCGGCGCTCCCAGACCAGGCCGGGCAGGCCCATGCCGCGCCCGTAGGCGGCGCGGCGCGTGGCGGCTTCGAAGGCTGTCACGTCCAGCCCCGGCGCATGCCAGAACTCCACGCAGCGCATCACATCCAGGTGCGGTTCCACCAGCCACAGCGCCCCGGTCTGCCACTCCAGGGTTTCGCCGATGGCCTCCAGTACGCACGGCGCAGCCTGGGCCAGCGATGCCGACTCGGCCAGCGCGCGAGTGATGGCGTCGCGGACGGCCAGCCGCGTCTGCACGCGCCGCGAGTCTCGCGCCTGCTGTTCGAGCGTGGCGATCTTCTCCTGTAGGGCGCGGATCCCGGCCTCATCGGGCTGTGACATGCTTCCCGATTCTAATTCATCGAAGGGGCCGCGTTACACTAAACGGGGATGGCTGTTCTCAAACAGGCGACTTGTAACGAATACTTCCAGGACTGGGATTTTGCCGCGCAGTGCGCCGCGATCCGCAAGGCGGGGTATACCGGGATTGAGATTGCGCCGTTCACCCTGGCCGAAGATCCCGCGCAGATAAGCGCGGCACGGCGCGCCGAGGTGAAGCGCATGATTGCCGATGCCGGGCTGGAGTTTGTTGGCCTGCACTGGCTGATGGTATCGCCCAAGGGCCTGCATGTTACGACCCCGAACCAGGCGCTGCGCGAAAAAAGCTGGCTGCATATCCGCAACCTGATCGACCTCTGCGCGGACCTGGGCGACGGCGGAATTATGGTGTTCGGGTCGCCCTTCCAGCGGAATACGGTGGACGGGTCGACTCGTGAGGAAGCCACGGCGCGCTACACCGAAGGGCTGGCGGGGGTGGCCGGCCATGCCGCCGGACGCGGCGTGACGGTGCTGGTGGAAGCGTTGCCCAGCGCGCAGTGCGACGTTGTGCAAACGCTGGAAGAGGCTGTCGGCATCGTGAAACAGATCGCCAGCCCCGGCGTGCAGACCATGTTCGATACGCATAACGCCGTCGAAGAACTGGAGCCACACGAGGTTCTGTTGGATAGGTACTACGACTGGATCCGGCACGTTCACGTCAATGAAATGGATGGCAAGCATTGCGGTCAGGGCGACTATGACTTCAAGCCGGTGCTGCGCACGCTGATCGGGAAAGGGTATCAGCGCTGGGTTTCGCTGGAAGCCTTCGACTTCTCGTTTGGGCCGGAGCGCATCGCCAATGAGTCGCTACGTTATTTGGAGGGAGAGATCTCGAAGCTGTGAGTATTCAGGGCAAGGTAGTCGTAACGGGAGGCGCGGGGTTCATTGGATCCGGGTTGATCCGCTGCCTGGTGGATAAGGGACACCGCGACATCGTCGCCTTCGACAACTTGTATTCCGGGAGCGAAGCCAACCTCTCTGGAGTTGCGGGCGTTCGCCTGCAGGTGGGCGATATCCGCGATTTCGACGCGGTGTCGAACGCCGTGGCCGGGGCGAATACGGTCTTCCATTTGGCCGCCATTCCTTCGGTGCCGCGTTCCATCGTGGAGCCGGTGCCCTCCCATGAAGTGAATATCGATGGCACCTTCCAGGTGTTTCGCGCCTGCCAGGAAGCCAAGGTGCGGCGGGTGGTGTATGCGGCGTCGTCTTCGGCTTATGGCGATACGTTGGTGCTGCCGAAGGTGGAGACCATGGCGCCCAACCCCAAGTCTCCCTATGCGGCCCAGAAGCTGATGGGGGAATACTACGCCAGCGTTTTCTTTAGCTGCTTCGGACTGGAAACGGTCAGCCTGCGGTTCTTCAACGTGTATGGGCCGCGGCAGGACCCATCGAGCCCCTATTCCGGGGTGCTTTCGATCTTTAACTCCTGCCTGCTGAAACGGGTGGCGCCTGCCATCCATGGCGATGGCGAGCAATCGCGCGATTTCACGTACGTGGAGGATGTGGCGGGGCTGTGCATCAAGGCGGCGGAGGCCGGTAGCCACGTGGCAGGCAAGGTGTACAACGCCGGTAACGGGAATCGCTACACCTTGAACCAGGTGTGGGACGCGCTGCAGAAGATTGAGGGCATTACGCTGCCGGCCAACTACGGACCCTCGCGAGCGGGCGACGTGCGGGATTCGCAGGCGGATCCGGATCTGGCGGTCGCGGAGTTGGGGCATGCGCCGCGCTTTACGTTGGAAGAGGGACTGCGGCGGACGTTGGAGTGGTATCGGGCCTCCGCTGGCTGATGTCGCGGGTGTGGGTTGTCAGTGTTCTGGCACCGGCGCTATGGCGATGACTGGCATCTCTCTGAGTTCGGTGGAGCCACGGAGTCCGAGAACAGTTTGAACCGCCGCAAGCAACGAGGGCTGGTCCAGCCACTGCACCATCACGTCTGAAAGAATCAGGTCCTTTGGTTCAAACAGTACGGGAGTGCCCAATCCCCTTTCCAGGGCGGCTCCGAGATCCGCGACCGAACAGGAGCGGCAGGAGAAATGGCCTTTGGGCACCGCCGGGGGGTAAGGCTTCATGGGCTGCACGGGTTCTCCCGTTGGGCGGAATACCCAAACCGGAACGGATTCCTTGTCCCAGGACAATTGCATCCCCAGGTCCTCCCGTAGGCTTCTCTTGAGGGCTTCCGTGAGCGTTTCGCCGGGCGTGGCCTGGACGTCCAGATCGTAGCGCCGCTGGGCAATCTCTGGGGCAACTTTGATCTTCATACGCGGTTGCAGGGCCTGGACGGCCTCGGCCAGGTTGACTCCCACCGCCGTGAGGCGATTGTCTGCGATGGAAATCGTGCCGCGCTGCTCCGGCGCCTGGGATTCGGTGATGGCTCCTGTCCCAGCCCACGCGCTGATGAGCAGGAGCGGGAAGAAGGCTACTTGCATCCTCATCTGCACCTCCGGGGAAGAGTGTATCAGGTGTTGGCCAGTGTGTGGTCCATGATGTCGAAATACAAGTCGATATCCTGTGGTCGGGTGTGAATATGCGCCGAAAGCCGAATCTGTTTCGCCATGTTCACCCAGATGCGCTTCTTCTTTAGCACATCGTGGAACGCATCCAGCTTATCGCTCTTGAACCGAACCGCCACCAGTGATCCGTACATCCGGTCGTCCATCGGCGTCAGCAGTTCCACGTGTTTGGACTGCTTGGCCCGTTCGCAATAGTGCTTCCCCAGCGTGTGGATGCGCGCGTAGACGGCTTCCGGCCCCAGGTCTTTCAGGAATCGCAGTCCGGCGATCATGCCCTCCATGATGGCGCGGTTATTGGTGCCGAAGCCCATGAAACGCGCCGCTTTCAGATCCTTCTGGTTCCACGTGCCTGTACAGATGGTTGGCCACAGGCGTTCGAGATTTTCTTCGCGGATGTACAGCAGTCCGCAGCCGGCCGGTGCGTAGGCCCATTTGTGCGGGCTGCCCACCACGTAGTCGGCATTGAGTTCGGCCGTTTTGAAGGGGATCTGCCCGTGCATGTGCGCCCCGTCGACGATCGTGATCACGCCCTTGGCTCGCGCCGCGGCGCAGATCTCTTTGACGGGCATCACGTAGCCGGTGGGCGATAGGATGCCGCTGAAGGCCAGCACGCGAGTCTTGGGGCCGATGGAACTTATCAGCAGGTCGGCCAGTTGGCCGGGATCTTGGGGCGGGGTTGGGATCTTGACTTCCCGCAAGGTGATGGGATGGCGCGCGGCGCGCAGTTGCCAAGGCCCACGGCCGCTGGGGTGCTCCTGATCGGTCATCACTACCTCGTCGCCGTCCTTGAGGTCGATGCCGTTGGCCAGCATGGACAGCGCTTCGGTCGCGTTGTGGGTCAGCGCCAGTTCGTCCTTCTTGCAGCCGTAGAAATCGGCCAGTTCCTGGCGATGCTCGTCCATGGTCTCGTAGCCCCAACGCGGGTACCAGTCCATCTCCAGCCCGGCTGATCTGACAATGAAATCGGTGACGGTCTTGACTACCGGGCGCGGAGCGATACCGAGGCTGCCGTTGTTCAGAAAGGCGCGCCAATTGGGCAGCAGGAACTGCTCGTCGCGGACGCGACGCCAATATTTTTCAGGGTCGGACTGGCGGAGTTTGGGATCGGGGAGGGGCGCTGGGGGCTTGGTGACGGAGGCGGACAGGGGCAGTCCGAACATCGAAGCGGCAAGCGCGGAGCTTTGGAAAAGCTGTCGCCGTTTCAGCATGACCTATTATACTGGCGTGATGTTCCCCGTGCCTGCCACGGACGCCCAAGCTAAAGCTGCCGAGGCGCTCGCCAAGGCGGAAAACCGGACAATGAGCGAACTCGTTCGAGAGGCTCTGAGAGCCTATGAGAAGCAGAAGAGAGCAGAGATCACAGCAAAGTACCGGACTAAGGCCAAGGATCGCGGCATCACCGAGGAAGACGTGGTGCGCATCGTGAAGGAGGTCCGAGCCGCCGAACGAAAGAAGGGTAACCGCTCGGTACAATGATTCGTGCGACTCTGGACACCAATGTTCTTCGCCGGCGCTGGAATTTGGTGGCACCCCAGCACAGATCCTCGACCTCCACACGGAGCGACAATGACCTTCTGACGTGCTGCTCGCCCTCACTCCTTCAAATTGATAGTGCCACGGCATTTCTTCGCCCCACACTTGCAGTACACCGTCTCCACATCCTTGGCGAAGTGATAGTCAATCGTGAGCTCTTCGCCCTTCTTGATGAATCGCTTGCTGAAGTAGAGAATGTGGCCCTTTAGGATGGTGGCGCGCACGTTGGGCTCGCAGCAATGGTTAATGAACTCGGCTCCGGACCCGCCGACGGCGCCGTCGATGGTCCAATAGCTGTCCAGGGTGAACAAATAGTGCAGTTCGCGGTGGTCGCGGCGCTTTGTTTCCCTTCGGCTGATCTTCTCCCCCGTGTACTCGATGATCTTCCGGTTGGGGGGTATGTTCTCGAGAGCATACAGCCCCCACCGGTGGATCTTCGATTGAGCGAGCGTCAGCTTGAAACAGGCGTAGCGTTCGTCCACCTGCGGGGTCTTCCCGGCGGCTGGATCCTTAATAGACGCCGCTTTCGCCGGGGCGGCTTTCCGCTTGGATGGCATACGAGGGCTTGTCCTGCTGGGTTACGGTTTAGAAGTCGTCCTGGGCGCTGGTCTTCTTCTTGGCTTTGCGGCGCATGATGATGATCACCACCAGCAACACGCAAAGCACGCCCGCAACCATCTGTACGGTTTGTTCGGTCATGTGAGTCAGTCTCCGTTTACGATCCGATTTTCTGTTGAATCACGTTGATCAACTCCTGAACAGCGCCGGCGCTCTTGTCGAGAGCCGTCTTCTCTTCCGGAGTCAACTGCACTTCGTAAATCTTCTCCACGCCATTGGCGCCCAACTTGACCGGCACGCCAACAAACAGCCCGTTGTAGCCGTACTCGCCTTCGAGATAAGCGGCGCAGGGCAGAACCTTCTTCTGATCCAGCAGGATGGACTCCACCATCTCGACCGAGGCGGCCGAGGGCGCATAGTAGGCGCTGCCGGTCTTGAGGAACTTCACGATCTCGGCGCCGCCATTGCGCGTGCGGTCGACAATGGCGTCGATCCGTTCCTTGCTCAGCAATTCGGTGAGCGGGATGCCCGAGACGCTGGTGAGACGCACCAGCGGCACCATCGTGTCGCCGTGGCCACCCAGTACCATCGCCTGGATATTGGTGACCGAAACGCCCAGTTCCAGGCCCAGGAACGTGCGGTAGCGGGCGGTGTCCAACACGCCGGCCATGCCGATGACGCGGTTGCGGCTGAAGCCGGAAACCTGCTTCGCCGTCCAGCACATCGCGTCCAGCGGATTGGTGACGATGATCAGGATGGCTTCCGGCGAATACTTCGCGGCCTGCTCGGTCGCGGCCTTGACGATTTCATAGTTCGCCATCAGCAAGTCGTCGCGGCTCATGCCGGGCTTGCGGGGGAAGCCGGCCGTGATGACGACCACGTCGGAGTTGGCGGTGGGCTCATAATCGTTGGCGCCGGTGACGGCGACGTCATACCCTTCAATGGGGCCGGACTGGGCCAAATCGAGGCCTTTTCCCTGGGGGACACCCTCCACCACGTCGACGAGGACAACGTCGGCCAGGTTCTTGTTGGCGATGCGCAGCGCACAGCTCGCACCCACGTTACCCGCGCCGACGACAGTTACTTTCTTACGCATAAAACTCCCGTATGATCTGTAGTTGCTTACAGCTTCTCGAACGTTAAATCCCTGAAGGGGAATTATAGCCGCTGTGCGATCTATCCGCCACGAGCAACCCTAGAATGGAGAGAGGCGCGGGTGCCGCGGCACCGTGCGCCAGGCGCGGAAAAGGACGCGAACAGCTTCATGACTACACCGCAGGCAGCGGTTCAGTATATCGACCGGCAGAAGGAGCGCGTGCGGGCCCAGGCCCGCCGCCAGCGCATCGTCTTTCCCGAGGGGGCCGACCCGCGCATCGCCGGCGCCGCCGCCCGCCTGAAAAGCGAAGGGCTCGTCGAGCCGCTGCTCCCCGGCACCTTCGACGTACCGCCCGCACGGCTGGACGAATACGCCGGTTTCTACTACCAACGCCGCAAGGCGAAGGGAGTTACGGAGGCGGAAGCAGCCGCCGTCGCCCGCCGGCCGCTCTACCAAGCCGCGCTCATGGTGGCAATGGGCGATGCCGATGGCTTTGTCGGCGGCGCCGCCAACACTACGGCTGAAACGGTGCGCGCGGCCCTGCACGCCATTGGCACCGCGCCTGGGGTGAAAACCGTCTCCAGCGTTTTCGTCATGGCCGTGCAGAACCCCGCTATGGGCAACGGTGGCCTGCTGGCCTTTGCCGATTGCGCCGTCGTCATCCAGCCGGGCGCGGCGGAACTGGCCGACATCGCCATCGCCACCGCCCGCAACGTCCCCGCTTTGCTGGACGCCGCACCGGTGGTTGCCCTGCTCGCGTTCTCCACCAAGGGCAGCGGTACGGGGGATCAGGTGGATCGCGTACGCGAGGCCTTGCGCCTGGTGCGGGAACGCGTCCCGGACCTCGCCATTGACGGCGAACTGCAGGCCGACGCCGCGCTGGTGGCCGCCATCGGCGAATCCAAGGCTCCGGGTTCGGCGGTAGCAGGCCAGGCCAACACTCTCATCTTCCCGGATCTCATGGCCGCCAACATCGGCTACAAGCTGGTGGAGCGCCTGGGCAACGCCGTCGCCTTCGGCCCCATCCTGCAAGGGCTGGCGAAGCCCGCCAACGACCTCTCGCGCGGCTGTTCGGAGCAGGACGTGTACGTCGTCTCGCTATTAACGGCGTTGCAGGCGGACAATAAATAAAACATGTCCCGCATTGGATTGGTGTACCACGAAGGCTACGACCTGAACTTCGGCGATCACGTCTTCCCCAGCGTCAAGTACAAGCTCATTCGCGAGCGCATGCTGGCCGACGGCTTTGCCACGGAGGAAAGCTTTTCCAAACCCGAGCCCGCCACCGATGAGGACATCCGTCTGGTTCATACCGAGGACTGGGTGAACAAGATGCGTAAGGGCACCATCAGCTACGCCGAGATCCTTAAACTTGAGGTGCCGTATAGCCAGCAGATGGTGCGCGCCTTCTGGCTGGCCGCCGGCGGTACCATCCTGGCTGCCCGCCTGGCGCTCGAAAAGGGCGCGGGCTACAACGTGGGCGGCGGCTTTCACCACGCCTTCCCTGGCCACGGGGAGGGCTTCTGCGCCATCCACGACGTGGCGGTAGCCATCCGCGCCCTCCAGGCCGAAGGCGTCATCCGCAAGGCGATGGTGGTTGATGTGGATGTGCATCACGGCAACGGCACCGCCGCCATCTTCGCCGGCGACTCCTCCGTCTTCACGCTCTCCATTCACCAGTACCGCAATTACCCGAGTGAGAAGCCGCCCTCCACCATCGACATTCACCTGGCCGACGGCACCGGCGACGACGAATATTTGGGGCGCCTGGGCGAAGCTTGCCGCCTCGCGATTCCTGGCTTCAAGCCGGATATTGTCTTCTACGTGGCCGGTGCCGACCCTTACGTCCAGGACCAGCTTGGCGGTCTGAACCTTACGCTGGAGGGCCTTCGTGAGCGCGACCGATTGGTGATGGAAGTCGCGCTAGGACAGCATGTGCCAGTGGCCATCACGCTCGCCGGCGGCTATGCCCACGACGTGAAGGATACGGTTGCCATCCATTGCAATACCGCTTATCAGGCCGATGCCGCGGTCGCCGAGATCGGGTGGGAGATTAGGTAGCTCCTACTCACTTATAGGCGATGCGCTCCAGAAACAGGCCTGACGCCGGCGCCGTCCATTCGCTGATCTTCCACTTTGGATCGCACTGGCCCTCCAGTAGCGTGCCGAACTGCTGCACCGTCAGCTCATGACGTCCCACCTTCACCAGCACGCCCACCAGCCGCCGCACCATGCGCCAGAGAAAATGCGACGCCTCGATGCGAAACAGAATCAGGTCTTCATGTTCTTCGAGCGACGCATGGTTTACCACCACGATCGTCGATTCGCCCGGCTTCGACGGGTCGGCCGCGCGGAAGCAGTCGAAATCATGGCGCCCTTCGATGAGCTTTGCCGCGTCCGTCATGGCCTGCAGGTCCAGCGCTTCCTTGATCCACCAGACGTGACGTTTGGCGAAGGCGTTCTTGCGCGTCGAGATCTGGTAGATATAGCTGCGCGATACCGCATCGTGGCGGGCATGGAAGCGCGGTCCGCCATCCTCCACCGCGAGCACGGCAATCTCGGCGGGCAGCGCGTCGTTCAAGGCCCGCCGGATGGAATCGGGCGCGAACTTTGCCTTCGATTTCACGCGCAGGTGCGCCACCTGTCCCAGCGCATGCACGCCCGCGTCGGTCCGCCCCGCCCCTTGCAGGTCCACCGGGGCCTGGAAGAACGGCTCCGCCGCCTTGCGCAATTCGCCCATGACGGTGCGCGCATTCAGTTGCTCCTGCCAGCCGCTGAACTTCGTGCCGTCGTACTCCAACGTGATTTTCCAGGTCATCTCTTCCTTCGATTGTGTGCCGTTTTCCGGGGTCAGTTGCAATGAGCACCCGTTTTGAGGGAAGCTATTGGGTTTTCCGCTCTTCTTCACAAACCATGCGCGTCAGGGTCTTGTATCACGATCACTGCTTCGACGGGGCCGCCTCGGCGGCGTTCTTCACCCGCTTCAACCAGGACAAGTTCCACCCGGATGCCGAGTACCTTTACACGGGGATGGCCCACAAGGCCTCCCAGATCTTTGAAGACTCGCTTTTCGACGGCGACGAGAACGCCATCGTCGACTTCAAGTACTCTCCCAACGAGAAGCTCACCTGGTGGTTCGATCATCACCAGAGCGCCTTCCTCAGCCAGGAGGATGCCGAACACTTCAAGCGCGATGCCTCCGGTCGCAAGATGTTCGACCCCTCCTTCCGCTCCTGCACCAAGTACATCGCTACCATTGCCGAAACGCAGTGGGGCTACCGCGCACCCGACCTCGACCAACTCGTCGCCTGGGCCGACATCATCGACGGCGCCCAATACGCCAACGCCAAGGAAGCCGTCGACATGAAGGCCGCGGCCATGAAGCTGACGCTGGTCATCGAAGGCTCCAAAGGCTCCGATATCGTCCAGCGAATCATCCGCTGGATGGCCCATGAACGCCTGGAAGCCATCATCGAGAAGCCCGAGATCCAGGAGTTGTTCCAACCGCTCCATGCCCGCCACCTGCGCTCCATCGGCATCATCGAAGAGCGCTCCGAACATAAAGACGGCGTCGTGTTTTTCGATCTGGTGGGCGATGGCTTGGATGGGTATAACAAGTTCATCCCCTACTACCTGTTTCCGGATTCGCTCTATACGGTGTCGGTGAGCGTCTCCACCTTCCGCACGAAGGTTTCGGTGGGCTCCAATCCCTGGGCCAAGAAGCCGCTGGTGCACAACCTGGCCAGCATCTGCGAACGCTATGGCGGGGGCGGGCACCCCAAGGTGGGCGCCATCAGTTTCGAGATCGGACAAATCGAGCAGGCCCGCAAGGCCGCGGCCGAGATCACCGCCGAACTGCGCGGATAAGTGCGCCTACTTCTTGTCCAGCAGCTTCTCTAACTGCGCCAGGCTCATGCGCGAACTGCCGTAATAGCGGACAATGCCCTTGGCGTCGATATAGACGATGGTCGGCGTGGAACTGACGCCGTATGCCAGCATCGTCTCATTGTCGATCGGATGCGCGATGCCGGCCAGCGGCGCATACGTCTCCCGCCACACCTTCTCGATGTGCTCGTTCTCCTGCTGCTCGCTGGGCTTCTCTACATCCGGAACCTGCTGGTAGCGGCGCGTCGGGGCCACGATCCGCACCTGCTCGCCGTGCTTTTTGTAGAACTCACCCATCGCCTTGATCTGCGCTTTGCAATCGCCGCACCAGTGGGCCCACAGGAACAGCAGCGTAGGCTTGCCCTGGAACGAGGCGTCGTAGCGAGGCGCAGGCTTTCCGGTCAGGGTAAGGACGTTGATGGTCTTCTGGATGCGCGCCTGCAGCGGGTAGCTCGTGGCGTTGGCCAATTCTTCCCGCAGCAACCGCAGCGCATCGCCCTTCTTACCCTTGGCCGCCAGCAGCCGGGCTTCGGTTTCGATGACGGCGCCACGGGCCGCCGTGCGATTGCCGTCTTCCACCGTGGTGGCCGCGAGCAGACGCTTCGTCTCCGCCACATAGGCGGCCGCCGCTTTGTGATCCCCCATCATGAATGCCCCGCGCGCCAGCCAGGATTGCGCCGCCGCGCACTCGGTGGTGTTCGGCTTGGCGGCGCAGAGGTCGGTGGCTATGGCGTCGGCGCTGAGCAGGTCGCCCGCGGAAAGCTTGGACCGGATCTCGGCCACCGATTGCGCGTGTAACGGCAGACTGAGCAGAAAGAGGATCGCGTACATGGACTAATTGTCCAACAACCGCCTGGACTATCGCCGCAAGGAAGTCCGCGCCATCTTCGGATTCGCCACCAGTACATCAAACCACCCGATCATCATCTCTTCCCAACTCTGCTCGCCCCAAGATACCGCCTTGTCCGGATCCGGATTGCGCGGATTATTCTTTGAGTTGTCGAATCGCGCCACGCATTCCAACCTCGTGCCCGGCGGCAACTCCAGCGGCGTCTGCAGGTAATAGTAAGGCTGCCAGTGAAAGTCATAGCGGGGTACGTTCAGAACCGCCTTCACGCTGCCGTCGGGAAACACCGCCCGCACGGAGAACGCCTTCCCGCGCAGGTGCATGTGCGGCCGGATCGCCGCCAGCTTCATCCCCTCGCCCGCCGTGTACTGCGCTTCCACCTTGTAGTCCGCCGCATGGGGCGGAATCTCGAACCAGGAGTTCACCGCGCGCACCGCCAGCGCCACCTCGTGCGGCGGCTGTTTGGCGAACACCAGGCCCACCTGCGTGCGGTCAGTGGCGGGTTTACCCGTGGCCGTGTAGTGCATCTGGAAGATCAGCACCGCGCCGGCGGGAATCATCCGCGCCACGCCCGGCTTCCAGATCTGCGGCGCCGAACCGGGCGCGTAGCCGGCCAGAAACTGCGATCCGAAGACGCCGCCGCCGCGCGGGCTGATCGAGACAATCGCATGATGCACCACTGAATGGGCCGACGGCCGTACCTCGGCCATCTCCACCCAGCGGTCCTCGGTGAAGTTGGTGGGCACGCGGAAGTATTGGTAGTCGATGGTGCCATCGGCCGGCACGTCGAACGGCTCCGGCATGGCAAACACTACATCGGGCTTGGCGATGCGCCACCCCTCGGCGAACGTGCGCAGCGGCGGCGTCTGCTTCGCATCCCCCTCCATCGCCCCGCCATCCACCCATTCGATCAGCGTGCGGCGTTGCGCCTCGCTCAGCGACAGATCGTTCCGGTAGCGCATCGCCGTCGTGTCGGCATGCCAGGGCGGCATGCGCCTGGCCAGCACCGATTCCTTGATCGCCTTCGCCCAGGGGCGCGTCTGTTTATAGGTCAGCAGCGGCATTGGGGCCGCCTGCCCGTGCCGGTGGCAACTCTGGCAGCGCTCCGCCAGAACGGGCAGAACATCGCGGTAGAAAGTGGGGGGCTCGGCGGCGCCGAGCGCCGGTAGCAGCGCGACAAACAGGAGCATGCGGGCGACTCGCCCTCAGTATCCCATGTCCTTCATGCGATCAAGCGTGAGCCCCGTGGGCTTCTCGATCCGCCCCAGCAGCTTATCCACGTACTTCGCCACGATGTCGCATTCCAGGTTCACCCGGCCGCCCGGTTTATGAAATCCCAGCGTCGTGTTCTCGAACGTATGCGGGATGATGGTCACCGACAACACATCGCCTTCCAGCTTCGCCACCGTCAGGCTGATGCCATCGATCGCAATCGATCCCTTGTACACCGCATAGCGCTCCACCTCAGCGGGCACGCGGATCCGCAGCCACCAGTTTCCAGCGCCCAGATCCTCCAGCGACAGGAACTCTCCGGTGGCGTCCACATGGCCCTGCACGATATGGCCCGATAAGCGCGAACCCGCCGCCACCGAGCGCTCCAGGTTCACCCGGCTGCCCACCCGCAGGTCCCCGAGGTTGCTGGCACGCAGCGTCTCCGGCGCCAGGTCGGCGGAGAACGAATCGGGCGCCAGATTCACCGCCGTCAGGCACACCCCGTTCACCGCAATGCTACAGCCTTCGGTAGCATCGCCGAGCACGGTCCGGCAGGCGATCCGCAGCCGCGTCCCCGCCGCCT
Source organism: uncultured Candidatus Solibacter sp. (assembly GCA_964385495.1). Classification (GTDB taxonomy): domain Bacteria; phylum Acidobacteriota; class Terriglobia; order Bryobacterales; family Bryobacteraceae; genus CADEFT01. Next base: position 73,199 of record CAYLPH010000014.1, on the reverse strand, counting down.
TAGGCTCCACGACCGCAATCGTGCCCAACTCTTCGATGATGCCCGTGAACATACGCCGTTACAGATATCCTTCCACGGCGAACTCATCGGGCGGAATCGGATGCAACGAGATGTCGCGCAGCACCAGCGCGTCCTGCCGCCTCGGCCGTCCCGACCCGCCGGCCACCGGCAAGGACTTCAACCCGCCCAGAATCTTCGGCGCGTAGTAGAAATAGACGCGATTTACAATCCCGCAATCGAGAGCCGCCCAGTTCACCAGGCTGCCCGCCTCAATCATTAGCGATTGGTAGTTCCGCGCGCCCAGAAAATCCAGCAGCCCGCGCAGGTCCGTACGCCCATCCCGCCCGTCCAGAACGCAAACCTCCACGCCCGCGCCCTCCAGCGCCGCCTTGCGCTCCTGACTCGCCGCCGATGTCGTCACTACCAGCAGATCCTTATCCACGCTCCGCACAATCTGGCTTTCCACCGGCAGCCGCAATTGCGAATCGAGCACAATGCGCAGCAGCGGCCGCGACCGAGGCAGCCCCGTACGATCCGTCAACAGGCAATCGTCCGCCAGCACCGTGCCGATGCCGCTGAGAATGCAGTCGGAGGCATGGCGCAGCGTCTGCACATGGGCCCGCGCCCGTTCGCTGGTAATCCAGCCGTCGTTATCAATCGGCGCCGCAATCTTGCCGTCCAGCGTCATGGCGGACTTCAGCGTTACAAACGGTTGCCGCGTTTCCATGAAGTGGATAAAGGCTTCGTTCAGCTTCCGTGCCCGCGCCGTGTACTCGCCGTCGACCACCACTTCGATCCCCGCCGCGCGCAGCCGCTCGAATCCCTTCCCGCTGACCTGCGGATTCGGGTCCTCCATGGCCGCCACAACCTTGCGAATGCCCGCTGCGATCACCGCGTCGGCGCAGGGCCCCGTGCGCCCAGTATGGCAGCACGGCTCCAGGCTGACGTAAAGCGTCGCGCCGCGGGCCTGCTCCCCTGCTTCTTCTATCGCCAGCACCTCGGCGTGCTTGCGGCCCGCGTACGTATGGAACCCCTGGCCCACAATGCTGCCGCCGCGGACCAGCACGGCCCCCACCATCGGGTTCGGGCTGGTCTGCCCCACACCCCCGGCCGCCAGATCCAGAGCTAAACCCAGATAGTCGCTCATGCTTCGGCAAACAGGCTTTCCACGAATTTCTCCGGCTCGAACGGCAGCAGATCGTCGATTTTCTCGCCCACCCCGATGTAGCGGATCGGCAGATTCAACTCCCGCGCGATCGCCACCACCACGCCACCCTTGGCCGTGCCGTCCAGCTTCGTCAGGACGATGCCCGTCACCCCGCTGGTCTGGGTGAAGTTGCGGGCCTGCTCCACGCCATTCTGGCCCGTGGTGGCGTCGATCACCAGCAGCACCTCATGCGGCGCCTCAGGGATGACTTTCTTTACCGTGCGGTCCATCTTTTCGAGTTCGCCCATCAGATGCGCCTTATTGTGCAGGCGTCCGGCGGTATCCACGATCACGTAGTCCACCTTGCGCGCTTTGGCCGCATGCAGCGCGTCAAACAGCACCGCACTAGGGTCCGATCCCTGGTTCTGGCGAATTACTTCTATGCCCGTGCGCTGGCCCCAGACTTCCAATTGCTCGATGGCCGCGGCGCGGAAGGTGTCGGCCGCGCACAGCAGCACGCTACGCCCTTCCTGCTTATAGCGATGCGCCAGTTTGCCGATGGTTGTGGTCTTGCCCGCCCCGTTCACGCCCACCACCATCACCACCGCCGGGGGCATCGCTACCAGCGGTGTCGGCCGTTCGGCGGCTTCCAATACGTCCTGCAGCGCGCGCTTCAGCAGACCCTTCAACTCAGACGCGTCCGCGACCAGGTGGCGATCCACCTGCTGCCGGATGCCCTCTAGAACTTCGGTGGCCGTGCGCACGCCCACATCCGCCGTAATGAGCGCGTATTCTAACTCTTCGAGGAGGTCGGCATCGATCTCCTTGCGGCCATGAATCGTGTCCTCCAACATAGACACGAATCCCGAGCGGGTCTTCGAGATACCCTGCTTGAGCCTTTCGAGGAGATTCGGCTCGCCTTCGCTAGTGGAGCCAAACAAAGAACGAAACATGAGGAGTGGGGAAGTCCCCTTATTGTAGCAGGGCTAAACCCTCGCGCACCGCACGATGGCTGCGATGCTGCGCTCCACATCCTCATCGCTTGTCGACCAGTTCGACACGCTGATCCGCATCGCCGTCCGCCCCTGCCATTCCGTCGGCCCGCACCAGCAGGTGCCGTCTTCCTGGATCCGGCGGATCACTTCGTTGGTACGCTCGGCGCCGCCGAAGGACACCAGTACCTGGTTCAACACCACGTCGTTCAGAATCGCGAAGCCCGCCGCCCGTAGCGCCTCTCCGAATCGGCGCGCCTGGCGGCAGTTGCGCTCGATCATCTCCGCCAGCCCGCTCCGGCCTAGCGAGTACAGCGCCGCCCAGATATCTACACCGCGGGCCCGCCGCGACAGCTCCGGCGTATACAGCGAAGGCTCCCGGTGTTCGCCGCGCGGCAGGTACGGTGCCACCAAGGACATGGCGCCGCGCAGCATCATCGGATCGCGCACGAACGCCAATCCGCTGTCATACGGCACGTTCAGCCACTTGTGCGCGTCGGTGGCCCAGGAATCGGCCTGCTCCACTCCCGCGGCCAGATGCGCCAACCGCGGACTGACCGCCGCCCACAAGCCGAACGCCCCGTCTACATGCACCCATGCCCCGGCATCCTTGGCCCGCGAGCAGATTTCCGCCGCCGGATCAAACGCGCCGGTGTTCACATTGCCCGCCTGCAGGCAGACGATCGCCGGTCCGCTGATTCGCGGTATTGCCGCTGCCTGCATGCGCCCCTGCCCGTCCACTGGCACCCGCACCACCCTCGACCGACCCAATCCTAATAGACCCAGCGACTTCACCACCGACGGATGCGCCTCCTCGCTGATCACCACCGTGACCGGCGGCGCGCCGAACAGCCCATCCGCTTCGACATCCCATCCCGCCTGCGCCAGCACCTTGTGCCGCGCCGCCGCTAAGGCGGTGAAGTTGGCAACGGTTGCCCCGGTGACGAACGCCGCGCCGCATCCCGGCGGCAGCCGCAGCACGTCCAACAACCACCCCAGCGCCACCTCCTCCAATGCTGTTCCCACCGGCGATGCCACGAACAGCCCCGGGCATTGGTCCCACGCCGTCGCCAGCCAGTTCGCCGCCAATGCCGCCGGCAGCGACCCGCCAATCACGAATCCGAAGAATCGCGGTCCCGGCATCGCCGTGGTGGCCGGCGATCCCACCCGGTGCAGGCGCTCCAGCACCTCCTTCGCGTTGGTTGGCCCTTCCGGCATGGGTTCCTGAAAGGTGGCGAGCGCTGCCACCGCTTCCTCCGAGGGCGCCACGCGCCGGTCCGGTAGTTCCCGCAGGTATTCCGCCGCCAGCGCCGCCGTTTGCTGGAGTAATTGCCGCATGTATCGATCGTAACTTCTCTGCCGCGGGTACGAACCCCGGTAACGGGTTGGTACAATGAAGGCGCTTTTCACCGATGGAGCAAATCGGGCGGTACCGCATCTTAGGCGAACTGGGTAAGGGCGCAATGGGCGTTGTGTACCGTGCCGAGGATCCCTCTATCGGGCGCATTGTCGCCATCAAGACCATCCGCCTCAGCGACGCCAGCAGTGAGCGCGAGCGTAAGTTCCTTAAGGACCGTCTCTTCCGGGAAGCCCGCTCGGCGGGCATTCTGAAGCATCCGGGCATCGTCACCATCTACGACATCCAGGAGCAGGGCGATTTCTGCTACGTCTTCATGGAGTACGTGGATGGGCCGTCGCTCGAGAAACTCATGTCGCGGGAGGCGCTGGCCAGCCAGCTTGTTCTCGACATCCTCCAACAGACGGCCGCCGCACTCGACTATGCCCACAGCAAAGGCATTGTCCATCGCGACATCAAGCCCGGCAATATCATGATCGACAGCAGCGGCACTGTCAAAATCACAGATTTCGGTGTCGCCAAGTTCACCTCGCAGCAGGCCACCAACACCGGCGTGCTGCTGGGAACGCCGTCCTACATGTCTCCGGAGCAGATCTCCGATCGCCCGGTCACCGGCTCTTCGGACCAGTTCTCGCTGGCTGTCATCGCTTACGAACTGCTCACCGGCGACCGGCCCTTCTCCGGTCCCACGCTGCCCTCGCTGATGTTCAAGATCGTCAATGACGAGCCGGCCGTGCCCTCGCGCCTGAACGCTTCCCTCGGGGCCGGGGTGGACTATGTGCTCCGCAAGGCGCTGGCCAAGGAGGCGGCCGAGCGCTACCCCAACTGCGTCCAGTTCGCGAAGGCAATCACGGGCGCCTGCGAGGCGCGTCCCGGCTGGCAGCCCATGCGCGCCGGAAGCGTAGAATCCGTGGAAACGGTGGCCGACGAGATTGCGCCCCTGGTACTGGCCGCGCAAGCGCCCGTCGCCGTCGCCCCACAGCCTGTTCCACCCTTTGCCGATGAGACGCTCCCCGCGGCCCGTTTCAACAAGCGTCGGCTGTGGGTGGCGGTAATCGGCGTGGTTTTAGTGGCGGCCGCGCTTGGAGCCCGTACGCTCTTCTTCTCCAATGACGGCGAACCCGCCCAAGTCGCCGAACGGGCACCGTCCCCGCCCCTCGTCGATGAGACCCGCCCCTCCGCCATGGGTCCGGCCGTCCGCAAGCCCGAACCGCCGCCGCCCTCGGACGAGTCTCCGAAATCCGAAACGCCGGCAGCGACCGAAACCAAGCCGGCCGTCGAGCCGGCTCCCGCCGTCGAACGCAAACGAAACGAGGACCGCGAAACGCGCCCACCCGCCGACTCCCCGGTCCGTATCGTCACCAACCCGCCAGGCGCCAAGGTCACCTTCGACGGCAAAGGTCCGGTCTGCACCACTCCCTGTGACCTGCCTCTCCCCGGCGGCCGCCACACGCTGGTAGCCATCCTCGACGGCTATCGGACAGAGTCCCGCATATTCCAGGTGCCCTCGGAAGCCGAGCAGATTCTAGTTCTCGATCGCACCTTCGGCACTCTTATGATTCGTTCCACCCCGGCGGGCGCCGCGATCTTCGTCGATGGCAAGGAACGCCGGGAAAAGACCCCCGCCGTGCTAACGCTGCCGGTGGGCAAGCGGAAGATCACGGTTACGCGCGAGGGCCGTAGAGAAGAGCAGGATATCGACATCAAGGACGGCGCGGTTACGAATCTGGACGTGTCCTGGGCGCAGTAGCGGCCCGGAAGAGCGGCTCGGGGTTACGAATTCTGATGGGTGATGGCCACCGCAAGCGGTCCCGTTCGCCACCTTTCCCTCCACTGGGCGCATTTCCGCAGGCCGTATGATGGTCCCATGGGCAATACCTGGCTGGAAGTCGCATTGGTTTTCGTGCTGGTTTTGGCGAACGGTCTGTTTTCGATGGCCGAGATGGCCGTGGTCTCCGCCCGCAAGGCGCGCCTGCGCCAGCGCTCCGACGATGGGGAGCGTGGTGCGGCGGTAGCCCTCGCTCTGGCTGACAATCCCCACGATTTCCTCTCCACGGTGCAGATCGGCATCACGCTCATCGGCACGCTCGCCGGTGCCTTTGGCGGAGCAACCATCGCCGAGAAGCTGGCCCTCTACCTGAAACAATTTCCGGCCGTGGCTCCTTACGCCGATTCGGTGTCCATCACCGTTGTGGTGGTTGTCATCGCCTACTTGTCGCTTATCGTCGGCGAACTGGTGCCCAAGAGCGTCGCTTTGAGCAATCCGGAAGGCATAGCTTCCGCCATCGCGCCCACCATGCGGAGGTTTTCCCGCATTGGCGCGCCCGCCGTGCAGTTCCTGACCTTCTCCACCAAAATCGTCATGAAAGTTCTGCCTGTCAGGCCTTCGGCGGAGGCTCCCGTCACGCAGGATGAGGTGAAGGTCCTCATCGCCCAGGGAACGCAGCATGGCACCTTCGAGGAGGCCGAGCAGGAGATGGTGGAGGGCGTGTTTCGGCTGGGAGACCGCCGTATCGCCGAACTCATGCAACCCCGCGCCCGCGTTGCCGCCCTGGATGTCACCGCGCCCTGGACCGTCAACCGGCAAGTCCTCGCGGACAGCCGGTTCTCGCGCTTTCCCGTGATCGAAGGAGACCTGGACCGGATTCTCGGCATCGTGCATATCAAGGAACTCTTCCTCGCTTTTGACGCCGGGCAAACGCCGGATCTTCGCCGGCTCGCCAGCCCGCCACTGCTGGTCCCCGAGGCCACACCGGCCCTTGACGTCCTCGAGCGCTTCCAGGAATCCGGCGACCAGATGGCCGTCGTGGTCGACGAGCATGGCGGCGTCCAGGGCATCGCCACCCTCACCGATCTCGTCGAATCCATCGTCGGAGATTTGCGCGATCCGCATGCCCCGAACCGGCCCAGCGCCGTTCGCCGCGAGGATGGATCGTGGTTGGTTGACGGTGCTTTGCCAATTCCCGACTTCCTCGATCGCCTGGGCTGGCGCCAATTGCCGGGAGAGGAGACGGACTTCACTACCGTCGGCGGCTTGATCCTCGCGCATCTGCATCGCATCCCCGCTGCCGGCGACCATCTGCTGATCGGCGAGTGGCGCTTCGAGGTACTCGATATGGACCGCAACCGCATCGACAAAGTTCTGGTTTCTAAGGATGGCCCTCCGCGAGGCGCGCGGGAGACCTCAGGCGCCGGCGCGGCAAGCTGACGAGAGGATAACTCACTCCGGCAGCGCGTCCAAATCCCCAAGGTCCTTCGGTCTCCCGGCGGCCGCCTTGTTCTTCCGGTAGGCCCGCAGGCTGATCACCGGTACCGGTAGTCCATCCACCATCGTCTCCACCCGGTCCACCGAAGCTTCCTCGAACGTCACGCCGCTGATTCCCGTGATGAGGTCGATCCGGTACGGCTCTACCCCCAGTTGCACAATCTGCCCGGGCTGCTCGAAATCCGCCTCACGCAACCCCACGGCGCCGAACCCAAACGCGCGCAAGCTATCCATCAGCCTCCGTGCGTTCTCCACGCCGGGCCTCACAAAGAAGTCGATATCGCCGGTGGATCGCGGCACGCCATGCACCGCCCGGGCATGCGCCCCCACCAGAAGATACTCAACTCCGTGGGAGTTTAACAATCCGATAAACTCGCGCCAATCGGGGTGCAGTTTCATCGTCAGCACATCCGTATACCATCGCCCGCAACTCCGCCACGATCTCCAGTCGGCGCTCGGGCGTCAGCTCCAGATAGCGCTCCTTGTCCGCCCGATCCGCCTCCGCGAACGTGTGAAACTTCGTTACTCGCGTCTGCCTCACTCCTTCATCATAGTCCCGCAGCAGCACAACAGCTCTCTGCAAAGGGTAGACTGAAGAAGCTTGCGGAAAAGTCTCCATGCGTGGCTGGCCGCGTGCCTCTTCTGGGCATTCGTCCAGGCGCCCTTCGCCCACACGCATGATCGCGATCCCCATCACGAACACGACGATGGGACCCCGCACACCCATCTGCTGAGCCACCACTCGCCGGAGCCGGAGCCCGCGTGGCAATCCGAGGATCACAGCGCCGGCGCCCGCTCCCAGGATTGGGTGGTTGCGCCAGCCAAGGCCGCCATCGTGCTGCATGCCCTGCTGCCCGATGCCATCCGCCTGCCGCGGCTCACTCCGCGAGCCGTCACGCTCGCTCCGCCGGCGCAGCATAATCACGACCCGCCCTGGCGCAGGGGCAACCTCCGTTTCCGCGCTCCTCCCGCCTAAGCCTCCCGTCAGGCGCACCCTTCGTGTGCGCGTTTGTTGCTTCTTCCCTTTTCCAGTTTTGACGAGGTGGTTTCATGCGTTTGCGCCGTCGCGCCGCCGCTTTCTTCCTTTGGATCGCAGCCTGCCGCGGTCTGGAAGCGGCCGGGGAGTGGACCGAGCAGAAGGTTGTCGACACATTTCAAGGGCAGTCTCCGTTTGCCAGGGAGGCCCGCGCCCGGGTAGCGGCTGCCCAGGCCGAAGCCCGCGGGCGGACGCTCTACGCGAATCCCAACGTAAGCTACACGCGCGAAGGGGCCGGATTCACCGAGTTCTACCAGGCCGAGCAGGCCATCGCCCTCAACGGCCGTCTCCGCCTGCTGCGGCAGGCAGGCGACTCCTATGTCCGCGCCACGGAAGCCGAAGGCGCCTTCGACCTCTGGCAGGCGCGCACCAACCTCCGCCTCGCCTTCTACGATTTGCTGGCCGGACAGCAGCGTGCCGCCGTCTATGACGCCGCACTCGCCGAAATCGAGTCCATCCTCCGCGTCCTCCACGACCGCGAACGGGAAGGCGAGGGCTCCGCGTTCGACCGCATCCGCACGGAGCGCGAGCGCGCCGAACTGCGCGCGGAACTGGCTCTGGTCCAGGCCGAAGCCGGGTTGTCGCGGGCGAGGCTGTCCGCCTTCCTTCCCTCCGACACTTCCATTCCCCAGGTAGCGGGCGTACTCGACACCACCTTCCCCCTCCCAGAGCCTGGCTCGCTTGTCCAGCGGGCGCTGGCGGTTCGGGAAGACTATCGCGCCGAACAGCGAAAAGGCGAGCAGTATGGGCTGGAACGGCAGGCCGCCGAGCGGTTGCGCATTCCGGAACCGGTGGTCAGCGCCGGACTCAAAAGGGCCGAAGTCGCACCGAATCGCGTCGCCAGCGGCACGGTGGTTTCCGTCAGCCTCCCGGTACCGCTCTTCAACAAGGGACAAACGGAAGTGGCGCGCTTCTCCGCCGGGCAGCAGCGCGTTGCGGCGCGTCTGCAACTCCTCGAGCGGCAGATTCGCGCCTCCATCGATGGCATGCTCCACGCCTTCCTCATCCGCTCCCAGGCCCGCGACCGCTACCGCCAGGAACTGGCCGGGGCCGGCGCCGAACTGGTCAAAATCGCCACGCTCGCCTACCAGGAGGGCGAGATCGGCATCCTCCAACTGCTGGACGCCTACCGCTCCCAACGCCAGGGCCAGTTGCGCATGATCGATATCCAGGCCGCCGTCAAACAGGCGCAGATCGAATTGGAACGGGTTGTCGGAGAGGAGTTCGGGAAATGAAGAGAGTCATGTTGGTCCTGCTACTGGGCCTGGCGGCTTGCCGCCGGCAGGAGCCGGTCGCCCAGCAGGCCGCCGAGCCGGAACCGCATCCGGAGAGCTTCACGAACTGGACGGGCAAAACCGAACTGTTCGCCGAATACCCTCCGCTGATCACCGGCCGTATCAGCCGTTTCGCCGTCCACCTGACCCGGCTCGACACTTTCAAACCAGTGACCGCCGGACGCGTTGAGATCCACCTCACCGATGCGAACGGAAAGCTCGAAAGGTTCACCACCGCCGCGCCTTCCCGCCCCGGCATCTTCGGCGTCGACGTGAAGCCCACCACCTCCGGCGAGTTCCAGCTTTCGGTGCACCTTATCGCAGATGGCCTGACCGACCGTCATGATCTCGGCGCCATCACCGCATCGGCTACCAAAGCCGCCGCCATCCATGAACACGGCGGCGAGGCGCAGGAAAAGATTGCTTTTCTCAAGGAACAGCAATGGACCCTCGATTTCGCTACCTCTATCATTGAGGACGGCCAACTCCGCGCCAGCCTCCGTGTGCCCGCCGAAGTCATGCCGCGTTCCGGAGGCGAAGCGGAAGTCACGGTGCCGTTCGATGGCCGCCTGATCGCCCCGAACCTCCCCGTGATCGGCGCCCGCGTCGCCCAGGGACAGGTGCTGGCCAGTCTGCTACCCCCCACCAGCGTCCCCAACGATTTATCGTCCCTCGAACTGGCCAGGAGCGAGGCTTTGCTCACCCTGCAGCTTGCGCGCAAGGATCGCGAACGCGCCGAACGCCTCGTAAGGGCGGGGGCCGTCCCCGCCAAACGCCTGGACGAAGCCCGTACGCTCGAAGCCACCATGGAAGCCCGCCTCCGCGCCGCCGAAACCCGCATCGGCCAGTACGAGGCGTCCAGCTCCGGCCAATCGCTGCCCCAAGGCGCAAAGCTGTTCGCCCTTCGCGCCCCCATCGCCGGCATCGTCACCCGCGTCAACGCCGCGCCGGAAGCAAACGTCAAGACCGGCGAATCGCTGTTCACCATCGTCGACGCCGACACGGTTTATGTCGCCGCCATCGTGCCGGAATCGGAACTACCCCAGGTCCGCAATCTGAGCGGAGCGGAACTGGAGATCCCCGGCGCCGCGCAGCCCCGCCCGTTGACCCGCCTGGTCTCCATCGGACGCGTCGTGGATCCCCAATCGCGCACTTTTCCGGTCATCTATCAGGTGGACAACCGCGACCGGGCAATCGCCATCCACCAAGCGCTCTATGTCCGCCTGCTGACCCGCGCCTCCCGCCTGGCGCCCACCGTTCCGGAATCGGCTCTCGTTGACGACGGCGGCCGCCCCGTCATCTTCATCCAGGACTCCGGCGAGGCATTCCTGCGCCGGCCCGTGAAACTCGGTATCCGCGAAGGTGGCTTCGTCGAAGTGATCGCAGGGGCCATGCCGGGCGAACGCGTCGTCACCCGCGGAGCGCACCTCATCCGCCTCGCTTCCCTTTCGAGCCAGGTGCCGGCGCACGGGCACGTGCACTAAGGAGTGACCATGCTCGACTCCCTCATCCGCTGGTCTCTGCATCACCGATCCGTTGTGCTGTTCTGCGCCGCGGCACTGCTGGTTTGGGGCGCCTATTCCATCCGGGAAGCGCCTCTCGACGTACTGCCGGATCTCACCGCGCCCACCGTCACCGTCCTCGTAGAGGCGCGCGGCATGGCGCCCACCGAGATGGAGACCCTGGTCACCTTCCCCATCGAATCCGCCATCAACGGCGCTCCCGGCGTGCGTCGAGTCCGTTCCGCTACGGCCGTTGGCGTCGCCGTAATCTGGGTGGAGTTCGACTGGGGCCAGGAGATTCACCGCGCCCGCCAGACGGTCAGCGAGAAACTCGCGCTCGCCGCGTCCTCCCTGCCGGATACGGTCGACCGGCCCTACCTCGCCCCTATCGCGTCCATCATGGGCGAGATCCTTTTTGTCACCCTCGAATCGGCCCGCCATAACAGCATGGAACTGCGTACGGTGGCCGATACGGTGCTGCGCCGCCGCCTGCTGGCCGTACCCGGCGTGGCCCAGGTGGTTCCCACCGGAGGCGACCAGAAGCAGTACCAGGTACTGATTTCACCCCACGCGCTGCGCCAGTTCGCCGTTTCGCTCAACGATGTCGAGACCGCGCTGCGCCAGGGCAGCCGGAACGCCTCGGCGGGCTTCCGCGTCGCCGGCGGCCAGGAATACCTGATCCAGGGCATCGGCCGCGCCGCTTCCATCGAGGACATCGGCGGCATCGCCGTCACCGCCCGCCAGGGACGCCCCGTCTTCATCCGCGATGTCGCCCAGGTCCAGGTGGGACCCGCCCTCAAACGCGGCGAAGGTTCCCACAACGCGGAGCCTGCCGTGGTGCTGGGGATCCAGAAGCAGCCGGGCGCCAATACATTGGAACTCACCCGCCGCCTGGACGCCACGCTCGATGAGATCCAGCGCGGCCTTCCGCCCGGTATGAAGATCGACCGCCACGTATTCCGCCAGGCCGATTTCATCGAACGCTCGCTCGAGAACCTGGCCAAGGCGCTGCGCGACGGCGCCATTCTGGTCGTCATCGTAGTCGTCGTCTTTCTCATGAACTTCCGGGCGGCCTTCATCACGCTGCTCGCCATCCCCCTTTCGCTGCTCACCGCCGTGCTGGCCATGAACTGGTTCGGCTTCACCATCAACAGCATGAGTCTCGGCGGGCTCGCTATCGCTATCGGCGAACTCGTGGACGACGCCATCATCGACGTCGAGAACGTGATGCGGCGCCTGCGCGAGAATGCCGTCCTCCCGGAACCGGAGAAACTTCCCTCGCTGGAGGTGATCTACCGCGCCAGCAGCGAAATCCGTAGCTCCGTCGTGTTCGCCACCGTCATTGTCGTACTCGTGTTCCTACCGCTGTTCGCCCTCGGCAGCGTCGAAGGCCGATTGCTCAGTCCACTCGCCTTCGCCTACGTGGTCAGCCTCACGGCATCCCTCGCCGTTGCCCTGACCGTCACTCCAGCGCTCTGTTCGTTCCTGTTGCCGAATGCCGCCTCTATCGTCAAAGGGCACGAGCCGTGGCTGGTCAGCCGGCTCAAACGGCTATACCGGCCTCTGCTCCGCTGGTCGATTGATCATCCGGTTTGGGTTGTTCTGCCGTCGATCCTGCTGATCGCCGGCGCCGCCGTAGTCCTCTCCCGCGCCGGACGCGCTTTCCTCCCCGAGTTCAATGAGGGCACCCTCACCATTAGCGCCGTCACCCTCCCCGGCACCAGCCTCGCCGATTCGGACAACCTCGGCCGCGGGCTGGAGCGCATCCTGCTGGGCATTCCCGAAGTGGTCTCCACCGCCCGGCGCACCGGCCGCGCCGAACTCGACGAGCATGTCCAGGGCGTCGAATCGGCCGAACTGGACGTCACGCTCCGCATGCAGGCCCGCCCCAAGGAGGAGGTGCTGCGGGAGATCCGCGAACGGGTCACCCTGCTTCCCGGCATGAACGTCACGGTCGGGCAGCCTATCTCCCACCGCATCGATCATATGCTCTCGGGAACGCGCGCCAATATCGCCGTGAAGATCTTCGGGGACGACCTCATGCTGCTCCGCGCGCTGGCCCGCCAGGTGGAAGCCGCCATGCGTGGCATCGACGGGCTAGTTGACCTCTCGGTCGAGCAGCAGACCGATATCCCCACGATCCGCGTCAAAGTGCGGGCGGAAGACGCCGCCCGCTACGGCCTGCAACCCGGCGAGGTCGCTTCCCTGGTCCAGACCGCCTTCGTGGGCGATGAGGTCAACCGCATCCTCGAGGGCGAGATCAGCTTCCCCCTGGTGGTCCGTTACCCCGAGGCTCGCAAAGAGGACATCGCCGCCATCGGACAGACCCTCCTCGACTCCCCCTCCGGAGCCAAGGTCCCGCTCCACACCGTCGCCGATGTCTTCGAAGACCGCAGCCCGAACTTCATCAGCCGCGAAGGGGTACAACGCAAGATTGTCGTGCAATGCAATGTGGCCGGCCGCGACCTGCTCGGCGTGGTCCGCGATATCGAAGCCTCGGTCAGCCGCCAGGTCAAGCTGCCGCCAGGGTATCGTGTCGAGTACGGCGGCCAGTTCGAAAGCGAAGCGCAGGCCTCGCGGCGGCTGCTGGTCCTGGGGATCGGCGTGATTGCCGCTATCCTGCTGATCCTGTCCGCCGCATTCCAGTCCACGCGCGACGCCCTCATCATCATGCTGAACCTTCCCTTCGCCCTCGCCGGCGGCGTGGCCGGTGTCTACTTTGCCGACGGTATCCTGTCGGTAGCTTCCATCATCGGCTTCATCACCCTTTTCGGTATCGCCACCAGGAACGGTATCATGCTGGTGGCCCACATCCGCCACTTGCGCGAACAGCAGGGCGTCACGGATCTGCGCGAGGCCGTACTGCTGGGCTCTTCCGAACGCCTTGCTCCGATTCTGATGACCGCGCTCGCCGCCGGCCTTGCCCTGGTTCCCATCGCGGCCGGCATGGGCAAGCCAGGCAGCGAGATCCAGGCCCCCATGGCCATGGTCATTCTCTTTGGCCTGCTCACATCCACCGCCCTCAATATGGTGGTGGTCCCGGCGGTGTATCTTGCCGCCGGGCGCACCCGGACTACTACTACTTGAATCGAGGAAACCCATGACCAGACGACAAGCACTTATGCCGCTCGCCCTTTCGCTAATCGCCGCGGCGGGCCTCTCCGCCCATGACGACAAGATCCATAAAGCCACCGTGGGCGAAGTGATCGCCGCCAGCGCTACCGGGCTCACCCTGAAGACCAAAACGGCGACGCTCCAGGTAAAGTACTCCAGCCGCACCACTTTCGAACACAATCGCAAACCCGCGGCCAGGGAAGGCGTCAAGGTTGGCGAACGGGTGGGCGTGATCGGCTCGAAGTTGCCGGGCGGGGAGCTGATGGCGAATCAGGTGCTGCTTGGGGTACCCGCGGACAAGCCCGCCGCCGCTGCCAAGGGCGATCACAAACATTGAAACCCGCGCGGCGAGAACCGTCGCGCCGCCACGAAAAGCCGCTCCTACAACATATTTAGTAGCGAAACCAGTTTAGAATGAGAAAAAATACACCTGTTCGCGACTAACTCTGGCGGGAGGACTCAACTTTTTGGAGAGGCTGGATTTCCTCGGGGAGGTTTGCCCCGGGGCTGCGTACCTCTTCGATGCAACCAGGGGTAACTTCCTGTGGCTTAGCCCGCGCATCGCGGACTTGCTCGGGTACTCCCCGGACGAGATCCTCGCCTTGGGATCCGGCGCACACCTGCGCCTGGTCGATGCGGAGGACCTCACCAAGGTCAACGCCCACTACCTGGGTATCGCGCAGACCGGCATCGAAGCCGCCACTTTCGAGGCCCGATTTGTCACCCGAGCTGGCGATTCGCGGATCCTGAAGTGCCACGAACGGGTTTACGCTCGCTATGCCCCGCCGGGTTCCCGCGTGGTGGTAGGGATGGCTTGGGACGCTACCCAGGGCTGGCGGCAGGAACGGCAACTGCACCTATTGGCCGATCTGCTGCAAGCGGTCAAACAGGCCGTTATCGCCACCGATCTCGATGGCCGCGTCACCTATTGGAACCACTATGCGGAGCAACTGTACGGCTACTCCGCGGACGAGGCGATTGGCAAGTCCATCTTTGATCTCACGGTCGATCCGGCCAGCCGTACCGGCGCCGAGGGAATCCTCCGGGATCATGTCAAACCGAACAGCGTCTGGCGCGGCGTCTTTCACGTGCGCCATCGCGATGGCCACCTGTTTCCCGCCCGTGTCACCAACTCCGCCCTACACGGCGAGAACGGGAAAGTGGCCGGGTATATCGGCATCTCCGAAGACATCAGCGCCGAACTGGCGGCGCAGCAGGCCATCGAGGAAAGCGAGCGGCGCCTCAGCCTCTTCGCCAGAGCGGCCAACGACGCCCTTTGGGAGTGGGATCCGGACACCGGGCGTGTCTGGCGAAATGAAGTTTTCGCGGAACTCGTTGGGGAGGCTGTCGATAATGACGGCTTCTCCTGGTGGCTTGATCGGGTTCATCCCGACGACCGTGCCCAGACCGAACATCAGGTCCGCGAAGGCCTGAGCGGCCTCTCCCACTTTCACGTCAAGTATCGTCTGCGCCGCGCCGATGGCGAGTATGCCATCGTCCTGGACCGCGCCCACGTGGACCGCTACGAAGACGGCCGCGTTCGCCGCGTGGTAGGCGCCATCACCGACATCACCCCGCTCGCGCGCGCCGAGGAGGCCCTCCACGAGCAGATGGAGCACTTCCGCCGCGTCTTCGAGGAGGGACCGCTTGGCATTGCCCTGCTCGATCGGGAAGGAGGACTGGTTCGTATCAATCCGCAACTCTGCCAGATGCTCGAGTACTCCCATGAAGAACTCACGCAACTGACCTTCCATGACCTGACTCACCAAGCCGATCTCGAACGCACCATCCTCGGCGTCCGCCAACTCTTTGCCGGCGAAATCCCACGCCTCCAGGTCGAGAAACGCTGCCGCTGCAAGACGGGGCGCATACTCTGGGTTTCGGTCACCGGTACCCTGCTGCGCAGCCATGACGGCGTCCCGCGCTGGATGCTCGCCATGATTGAGGACATTACCGAGCGCCGCGCCGTTGAGGAGGAATTGCGCGTCGCAAGGGAGCGCGCCGAGGCGGCCAGTGCCGCCAAATCCGCCTTCCTCGCCCAGGTCTCCCACGAGATCCGCACGCCGATGAACGGCCTGTTGGGCATGCTCGCGCTGCTATCCGCGGCCGGCCTTACCCCCGAGCAGCAGCAACTGCTCGATACGGCACAGAAAGCCGGCGATGGCCTCCTGCGCATCATCAACGACATCCTGGATCTCACGCGGTATCATCACGGCAAACTGGTCATCCAGACCGCGCCCTGTTCTCTGTCCCAACTGGTGGCCGAACTCCAGGCCTTTTACCGCCCGCAAACCGAACAGAAGGGTCTCACCTTCACCGTGACTCTCGATCCGCTGGTGCCGCCTTGGGTGCTGGCCGATTCCGGCCGCCTCCGCCAGGTTCTGATGAACCTCCTCTCCAACGCCTTCCGCTTTACCAGCCACGGCAGCGTAACTCTGGAGGTCCGTTGTCGGAACACCGCCCCGCTGGCGGTCGAATTCAGCGTCGCCGACACCGGCGCCGGCATTCCCAAGCACGCGCTGGACTCCGTTTTTGACGCCTTCAGCGAGCTCTCCGCCGAAACCAGCCGCACCATCGGCGGCACCGGCCTCGGCCTGGCCATCGTCAAGCAACTGGTAACGCTGATGGGCGGCGTTGTCCAGGTGCAAAGCGTGCTTGGCGAAGGCACGCGCTTCTGGTTCACTCTCCCCCTGGAGGCTGCGCTTCCACCGGCCCCTGTTGCCAGTCCGCCCCTCACCCCCGGCAAGCCTCTCCTGGGCCGCCGCATGCTCCTGGTGGAAGACAACGTCATCAATCAAAAAGTAGGCCAGGCTCTGCTCACGGGAATGGGGGTCGAGGTGGATATCGCCGCCTCCGGGCTCGATGCCGTCCACCGTTGGGAACAGCAGCATTACGACCTCGTTTTCATGGATTGCAGTATGCCCGTCATGGATGGCTTCGAGGCGGCCCGCCGCATCCGTGCCCTGGGCGGCCGCGGCGCCCAGGTTCCCATCATCGCCCTCACAGCCCTGGCCTTCGACGAGGACCGCCAGCGCTGCCTTGATGCCGGCATGAGCGATTTCCTCTCCAAACCCGTCGACCGGGCCAGCCTGCTCCAGGTCATCCAGCAGTGGCTGCCCCCCGCCCCAAACCGCCCTCCGCCTGCCCTAGCGTGATAGGATGTAGGTTCCCTGTCATGGTAACCGCGGTACCGGACGTTCTGGCCCGGATTGTCGAACACAAACGAAGCGAACTGGCCAACCTCCCGGAACGCCGGGCCCAACTGGAACTCCTTGCCCAGCAACGGCGTTCCCAGCGTCGCGACTTCCGCCAGGCACTCCTCTCCCGGCAGCCCGCCATCATCGCCGAAATCAAAAAAGCTTCGCCCAGCAAAGGCCTGCTATGTGCCGATTTCCAGCCCGTCTCCATTGCGAGATCCTATGAGGCCGGTGGCGCGGCGGCGCTCTCCGTACTCACCGATACCCGCTTCTTCCAGGGCAGCTTGGCCGACCTCGAAGCCGCCCGCGGCGCCGTCGCCCTGCCCGCCCTTCGCAAGGATTTCACCCTCGACGAACTGCACGTGATCGAAGCCGCCGCCCACGGCGCGGACGCCATCCTGCTGATCGCGGCCATCCTCACCACCGCCGAAATGCGCGCCCTGCGTGAGAAGGCCGCCCAGTTTGGCATCGCCGCCCTCGTCGAAGTGCATGACGGCGAAGAACTTACCCGCGCCATCGACTCCGGCGCCGAAATCCTGGGCGTCAACAACCGCAACCTCCACACATTCGAAGTAAAGTTGGAAACCTCGCTCCGGCTGGCCGAGCGCATGCCTCCAAACGTAGTCCGTGTCAGCGAAAGCGGCATCCATGGCGCCGCGGATATCGCTTTGCTCCGCGATGCCGGCTACCATGCGTTTCTCGTTGGCGAACACCTCATGAAAGCGCCCGATCCGGCAAAGGCTCTGGCATGCCTGATTGCATGATTAAGGTCTGTGGAATTACGAACGCCGCCGACGCCCAGGATGCCGTCGCCGCCGGCGCCACTGCCCTCGGCTTCAACTTCTATCCCCAAAGCAAACGCTACATCCGGCCCGAAGATGCCGCGCCGATCGCCGCCCAGGTGACCGTCTGCAAGGTAGGTGTCTTCGTGAACGAAGCGCCCGCCGAAGTAGCCCGCATCGCCGCGCTGGTGGGCCTGGACGTGGTACAACTGCACGGCGAAGAGCACGCCGCCGATTTCCCGAAAGGCCTTCGCGTCTGGAAGGCGCTGCGGGTGGACGCCGCCTTTACCCCCGAAACCCTCGCCCCCTTTGCCGCCGCCGAAGCCATCCTGCTCGACGGGCCTGCCGGAGCCGAGTACGGCGGGGCGGGGAAGCCATTCGCCTGGTCCATGGCGGCCGGCCTCCCGTTTCGTGTGATCCTGGCCGGTGGCCTGGATGGGTCCAACGTCGCCGCGGCCATGGAAGCCGCCCGGCCCTGGGGCGTCGATGCCTGTTCGCGTATCGAATCGGCCCCCGGCAGGAAAGACAAATGCAAGACCGAGGAGTTCGTGAAGGCCGCCAGGCGCGCCGCCGGACTCGGGAGTAGTTAGATGAGAACCGAACAAGAACAGTTAGTATCGGTGCAGCCGGACGCTGGCGGGCACTTCGGCCCCTACGGCGGCCGCTTCGTGCCGGAAACCCTGATGGCCCCGCTCGAAGACCTGGAAGCGGCCTACCTCGAAGCCCGCCAGGATCCCGCCTTCCAGGTGGAACTCGACGAGCTGCTAGCCACCTTCGCCGGCCGCCCCACCCCGCTCTATTACGCCAAGCGTCTCAGCGAGAGCCTCGGCGGAGCAAAGATTTACCTCAAGCGCGAAGACCTCCTCCACACCGGTGCCCACAAGATCAACAACGCGCTCGGCCAGGCGCTCCTCGCCCGCCGAATGGGGAAAAAGCGCATCATCGCTGAAACCGGCGCCGGGCAGCATGGCGTCGCCACCGCTACGGTCTGCGCGCTGTTCGGTCTCGATTGCGTCGTCTACATGGGCGAGGAGGATATGCGCCGCCAGCGGCTCAATGTCTTCCGCATGCGAATGCTGGGCGCCAAGGTGGTCGGCGTTACCGCCGGCAGCCGCACCCTCAAGGACGCCATCAGCGAAGCCATGCGCGATTGGGTGACCAACGTCGCCTCCACCCACTACCTGCTCGGCTCGGCCCTCGGTGCCCATCCCTACCCCATGATGGTCCGCGACTTCCACCGCTGCATTGGCGTCGAAGCCCGCGCCCAGATGCTGGAGCGCGAAGGCCGCCTGCCCGACGTCGTCTACGCCTGCGTCGGCGGCGGCAGCAACGCAATCGGCATTTTCCACCCCTTCGTCCAGGATGAGGGAGTGAAACTGGTGGGCATCGAAGCCGGCGGCAAATCCCCCCGCCTCGGCGAGCACGCCGCCCGCTTCTCCGGCGGCTCTCCCGGCGTCCTCCACGGCGCCTTCAGCTACCTGTTGCAGGACGGCGACGGCCAGGTCTCCCTCACCCATTCGGTTTCGGCCGGCCTCGATTACGCCATGGTCGGACCCGAGCATGCGTGGCTCAACGATCAGGGGCGCGCCTCCTACTGCTACTGCAACGATGACGATGCGCTGGTGGCCGCCCGCAAATTAGCCACTATGGAGGGCATCATCCCGGCGCTCGAATCGTCGCATGCCGTGGCCGAAGCCCTTCGCCATGCCGCTGACGCTAAAGGCGAGATCCACCTCGTCAACCTATCCGGCCGCGGCGACAAAGACATCGATATCTACCGCGAGAACTTCGTGGAACTGGAAGCGGAAGGAGGTGCGTAGCATGCGCATAGCCGAGATGTTCGCGCGCAAAGCCAAAGAGAAACGCCCGGCACTGATTGCCTACGTGACCGCCGGCGACCCCACCCCCGATCGCACGGCCTCCGTCGTGGCAGCACTCGAACGTGGCGGCGTCGACCTTATTGAACTCGGCGTCCCGTTCTCGGATCCCATCGCCGATGGCCCGGTCATCCAGGCCGCCAGCGAACGCGCCCTGGCGGCAGGCACCAACGTGCCGCGCGTGCTCGAGATCGCCGAACAGATCCGCCAGAAATCGCAGATCCCCATTCTGCTCTTCTCCTACCTCAATCCGCTGCTCCGCTACGGCATGGACGCGCTGGCGAAGGATGCCGTCAGAGCCGGCGTCGATGGCGTACTGCTCACCGACCTGACCGTGGAGGAAGCGGGCGACCGCGTGGCGAAACTCCGCAAAGCCGGCCTCGATACCGTCTTCCTTGCCTCGCCCACCAGCCCCGCCCGCCGCCTGGAACTGGTGGCCCGCTACTCCTCCGGCTTCGTCTACCTGGTCTCTCGAACCGGCGTCACCGGCGAGCGCCAGACCTTGTCCGATTCCATTGGCAGCCTCGTCGGCAGCCTCCGCCAGGTCACCCAACTCCCGCTGGCCGTCGGCTTCGGCATCTCCACCCCCGACCAGGCCGCGCAGGTGGGCCGTCTGGCCGATGGCGTGGTCGTCGGCAGCGCCTTCGTCCGCCTGCTGGAACAGTACGGCCAGTCTTCCGAGTTTGAAACGCGGCTCGAATCCTACGCGCGCAGTCTGTCCGGGGCGCTGGAGGGAGTCGCCGCGTGACCAGGGAAGAAGCGGTCGCGGTGCTCAATGGGCATCGCCAGCGCATTGATGAGATTGACGTTGCCATCGTCCGCCTGCTTAACGAACGTACCCGCGTGGTGGAACAGATCGGCGCCGTCAAGCGCCAGGCCGCGCTCCCCATCTATGAGCCCAAGCGCGAAGAACTGGTGTTTGAGAACGTCACCCGCAACAACGAAGGCCCCATGCCGCCGGAAGCCGTCAAACGCGTCTTTGAACGCATCATCGACGAAATGCGTACCATCCAACGCAACCGCATGCAGGCCGAACAGAGCGCCAGCCAGGCACAGGCAAAGGATTAAGATCGCATGTTTGTCGTGATGGAACAGGGCGCCACCGAAGCCCAGGTCGAGGCGGTCATCGAAAAGCTGGTCACCGTGGGATTCACGGTCCACCGCTCCACCGGCGTGGTCCACACCGTTCTCGGCTGCGTCGGACCCAAGGAAGACATCCTCGACCCGCGCAATCTCGAACTGCTCGACGGGGTCAAGGAAGTCCATCCGGTGATGTCCCCGTACAAACTGGCCAGCCGCAACTTCAGGCCCGCCGGCACCCGTGTCAACGTCCGCGGCGTCGAGATCGGCGGCGATGCCGTGGTTGTCATCGCCGGCCCCTGTTCGGTCGAAGACGAGGATCAGATCGAGCGCTCCGCCGCCCAGGTGGCCGCGGCCGGCGCCAAAGGCCTTCGCGGCGGCGCCTTCAAGCCTCGCTCGTCGCCCTATAGCTTCCAGGGCCTGGGGGAAGCCGGCCTCAAGATCATGCAGAAGGCCGCCCACCGCAACGGCCTCTTCGTGGTCAGCGAAGTCATGGACCATACCCAGATCCCCATGATGGAGCAGTACGTCGACCTCTTCCAGGTGGGCGCCCGCAATATGCAGAACTTCAATCTGCTCAGGGAACTCGCCAAGTCCCGTACCCCCGTGCTGCTCAAACGCGGCATCTCCGCCACCATTGAGGAACTGCTGCTGTCGTCCGAATACCTGCTCTCGGGCGGCAACTACAACGTCATCCTCTGCGAACGCGGCATCCGCACCTTCGAAAGCTACACCCGCAACACCATGGATATCTCCGCCATTCCCGTGGTGAAGAAGCTCTCCCATCTCCCCATGATGGCCGACCCCTCCCATGGCACCGGCCGCCGCGACAAGGTCATTCCCATGGCCCGCGCCGCCGTGGCCGCGGGCGCCGACGGCCTGCTGGTGGAAGTGCACCCCACCCCCGACCAGGCCCTCAGCGATGGAGCCCAATCCCTTTATCCCGAGCAGTTCACGGAACTGATGCAGCAGTTGCGCATGATCGCGCCAGCCGTGGGGCGAACTCTCTAAGATGGAGTCCACCCCCCGTATCCGCACCGTCGCCATCGTGGGCGTCGGCCTGATCGGCGGCAGCTTCGCTCTCGCGCTGCGCCGCCATGGGTTCACCGGCCGTATTGTTGGGGTCAGCTCCCAGGCCACACTCGAGCAGGCCCTCGCGCTTCAAGTCATTGATGAGGGCTGCACACTTGAGGAGGGTGTCTCCCAAGCCGACCTGGTCTACCTGGCCAACCCGATCGGCCGCATCCTGGAACAATTGCCGCTCGTTGCCCGCGCCGTCCGTTCCGATGGCTTGGTCACCGACGCTGGCAGCACCAAGCAGGTCATCGTACAGGAGGCGGCCCGCCACTTTGCTCCGGGCGTTTTCCTAGGCGGACATCCCATGGCTGGGAAAGAGGCGCGTGGCGTAGCGGCGGCAGAGGCCCGCCTGTTTGAGGGGCGGCCGTATATTGTGACACCGGATGCACCCGCGGTTTTGGAACGTCCCATCGCCGCCGAGTTCCTTGATCAAATCAAATTGTTTGGTTCCTTACTAATCCAACTTAATCCAAAGAGCCACGACGAGCGTGTGGGTCGCGCTTCCCATTTACCGCAAATGTGTTCTTCTGCACTCTCCGAGATGCTAGGAACTAAGGATGACGCACCCTTCCTTGCCGAGGTAGCGGGCCCTGGATTGTATGACATGACACGTTTGGCCATGAGTTCGCATGAGGTTTGGAGCGATATCATCCATACAAACAAAACTGTATTGATTGCCGCCCTAGACGATTATATCCTTAACTTACAATCGGTTAGGGATCGTGTGGTGAATGAGGATACCGAGGCGCTTTTCAGCCGTGCTGCAAAGTTTGCCAAACGCCTTCGCAAAATCGATTAAAGTTTGAGATAATCGGGTACGGACATCCTGAAATGTCGAACGTACACCGTTTATCGGTAACCTTACGCAACCAAGAACCCTCTTAGCTTAGGGATGTCCACTCGGGGGCAATGATAAAACCTGGTACTGGAACAGTATCCATTGAAGCGGTTGAGAAGGAGTCTGACTCTGGTATGGATGTAACAAAGATGGAAGGCGCTGAGGTTGGGGCGAACTTCGCCCGTCTGGTTCGGGAACACCTTCTCACCATGGAGGGTGTCACTCGCATTATGCAGTGCCGGCGCTTCACGGTGCTGTATTCGACCGGTAACCCGGCGGATAGCATCTTCTTCCTCGAATCGGGCCTGGTCAAGATCATCAAACGCGGGCCTGACAATAAGGAAGTGCTTTTGACCTTGGTTCGGCCGGGAGAGATTTTCGGCGAAGACGCCTTGCTCCTGGGTGGGAACCGTCACGCGACGGCGGAGGTGCTGCAGGAAGCCAGTATCGCCATCCTCCCGAAAGATCTGTTCGGGCGATTCTGTAACCAGCGGACGGAAGTCTGGCGCATGCTGGCTGAATTGCTGGCTCGCCGCGAACAGAATTTGGAGCAAAAGATCGAGCTGCTTTTGATGCGCGATGTGGAACAACGCATTCTGCTCTATCTGGCGGAACTGGCGGAGGCCGTCGGTGTCGCCACCGAGGACGGCACGGGACACGCCGTGCAGTTCTCGCAAGGGGAAATCGCCAGCCTGGTGGGCGCGACCCGCGAAACCACTTCCAGCACGCTCAACTCGTTGGCGCGCCGCGGTTTGGTCGCTCTCGGCCGCCGCCGCATGATCGTGGCAAGTCCCGAGGTTCTGCGCCAGGTAGCCGAGGCCCCCAAGGGGAAGGGCAGTCTGCCGGAGATCGTGAACACCGGCAACAACGGGAATACCAACGGTAACTGATCGTTTCCACAGGCTGGCATTCGGACACCTCACTTCCGGATCGCCAGCCTGTGCTGTTTCTACAGGTGTGCCGTGCCTTCACACGCCACACAAGCCTAAATAGCTGTCTTAAAAAGGCTTAGCGTTTGGCAGTCGATGTGCTTCTCAAGAAGCATGCGTGTGGTTCCCAGCATCCTGCTTCTCCTGGCGGCTCTCACCCCGGAAGCTGCCCGCTGCAACCCGGAGTCCGACCCCAACGTCAATTCCCGTTATACCGTGGAGAGCGTCGAAGTGTCGCCCCGGGCCGAAAAGCGCATCAGCGCTTCCTTGCGCGGCGACATTCGTGGCCTCGTCGGCGCCCATTATGACGAACAGGCCGTCGACCGGCTGGCCAAACAGATGAAGAAAGAGCTGCGCGGTTACCGCGTCAACCAGCGCATCGCCAAAGGCAGTAAGCCGGATACGGTTAAGGTTGTCTTCGACGTTGTTCGCAGCTACCGCGAGCAGGATGTTACTGTTCCGCAACTGGCTTATCATTCCAAGCAAAACTTCAGCTTCGGCGCCGATGCCGACCTCGACTTCGGCGACCACCAACTGCGCTTCGGCCTGATCACCGATAACGACCAGTTGCTGGAACGCTTCTCCGGTATCCGCGGCAGCTATCGCCGCCTGGCCGCCGGCGGCCACCTCCGTGTCGGCGTCCACTTGGCCAGCTACCGCGCCCAATGGAACGGCGCCACCTTAACCGCGCTCGACAGCGCAAACTCCGCCGATGTGCCCGGCGTCTACCGTACCCGCCAGATCGTGGAACCCGCGATTCACGTGGAAGTATTGCCCGGCGTCTGGCTCGGCGCGGGCGTCAGTATCCAGCGTTTTCAAACTCAGTTTCCGGCCGCGCGTCATGAAAGCTCCCATTCGCTGATTTCTTCTCTGCGCCTGGAACGGCGATGGGATGGTTCGGTCTTCAAACATAGGGTGGAGGCAGGTTACGGCCTGCGCGCGGCCACCAGTTTCCTCGATAGCGATTTCCTCTACACGCGCCATCTGTTCGATGCGCGTTACACATTCCAAACCGGCAAGGACCAGATCCAGGCTTCCTTCCTGGGCGGCACTCTCGGCGGGCGCGCCCCGCTCTTCGAACGCTTCGTTCTGGGGAACGGCAGCACCCTGCGCGGCTACAACAAGTACGACGTGGCGCCCCTCGGCGGCAACCGCATGGCCCACGGCTCCATCGACTATCGTCATAAGCCCTTCCGCGCCGTCTACGATACCGGCACCGTCTACCAGCGCGGGGGCCGCACCCGCGTCCTGCATTCCCTCGCCCTCGGCTTTACCACCGGCTTCAAAGGAGAGAGCTTCTCGTTTCTTGTGGCGTTCCCGCTGCGGGAAGGACGGGCCGAGCCCATTTTCCTGCTGGGGATGAACTTCTAATGCCCAGCCGCAATCGCAGACGCTGGGCTTTGTTGGGCCTCGGAGCGGCCTCCCTGCTGCTTTGCCCGCTCGCCCTCCCGCAACAGGACGTCAGTCCCATCTGGGACGGCACCTCGCTGCGCCTCCGCGCGGGTAACGTCCACTTCCTTTCCGGCCGCGCCCTCGACATCATCCGCAACGGCCGCGCCGTCGCCTACGACTTCCAACTCAGCCTCCTCGCCAATGGCGCCACCGTCCGCCGCTCCCTCCAGCGCTTCGTGATCAGCTACGATCTCTGGGAGGAGCGTTTTCGCGTGACCCGCCTGGCTTCCGGCAACATCCCCCGCCTCGCCGCGTCGAATCTCACTCTGCCCGCGGCCGAAGCCTGGGCACTCGAGAACCTCAGCATGGCTACCGAAGGCCTCGCCACCACCCAGCCCTTCACCGTCCAACTCGAGGTCCGTGCCGAGCCCGAAGCCGACACCTCCCTCGCCGCCCAATCCGAGCGCGGCATCAGCCTCGCCGCCCTGGTCGAGATCTTCTCCCGCCCCGCCCGCACCCAACAGCAGAAGTGGAATGTCCAGGCCGGACCCGCCACCCTCGAACAGATCCGTGCCAAAGGGGGCCGCTGAAACCGCATGAACGGCGGCGGTCTGCGTAACCGGCTGGTGCTGGCCTTCCTGGTGGCCGTGCTGGCGCCGCTCGGACTCACCCTTTGGGTGACCATGTCCCTGCTGGAACGTAGCCTCGCCATGAACTCCACCCGCGATGTGGAACGCCTCGCCCAATCGCTGGAGACCACCGGCCGCGAACTCTACCGCCAGGCCCGCGAGAACCTTCATCGCGACGCCGAAGCCGGCCGCATCCCGCAGCGCCGGTTCTCGCTCGACACCCGCCGTGAGTGGCCCGAAGAGATCGTCTTCTTCTGGGAAAGCCGCGAGAAAGAGCAGTACCGCCTGGCCGGCACCCGTGGCGACCGCCTGCAACTACTGCTCCGCCGCGACAACGCCGTCCTCCGCTATGAAGCCCCGCTGGGCCCCGTCCGCCTCCACGACATCGAACAGCAGATTGGCGCCGCGCGGGTCCAGGCGGGGCGCGCCCGCGATCGCGATCTGCGCCGCGGCTTTCGCTTCACCCTCATCGTCCTCGCCGCCGCCGTCGGGGTTGTCACCCTCGCCGTCTTCATCTTCTTCGCCCACCGCGTCTCCCGCCCCATCCAGACCCTCACCGACGGCCTTCGCCGCGCCGCCTCCGGCGACCTCCGCACCCGTCTGGCCGTCAATCGGACCGATGAAATCGGCCGCGCCTTTCATGCCTTCAACGAAATGGCGGCCAAACTCGAGCACAGCCGCGACCGTCTGATCTTCCTTACCCGGCTGGCCAGTTGGCAGGCGCTCGGCCGCAAGATGGCTCACGAGGTGAAGAACTCGCTCACCCCCATCCGCTTGGCAGTGGAAGAGATCGCCGCCCGCCAGCGCACCTCGGTCGACCGCGCCTTCTTTGAACAGGCTTCTGCCATCATCGTTGAAGAGGTGACGAGGCTGGAAAAGCGTGTCCGCGCCTTTAGTGAACTTGCCGCCGAGCCGCCGGTGTCGCTGGAAGCGGTGGAACTGAACGCCGTAGTCGAAGAGCGCATCGGCCTTCTCCGCGGCGCCCATCCCGAGGTGCTCTACCAGTGCCGCCTCGCTACCGGCGCCGCCTGGGGCAAGGCCGATCAGGACCTCGTTCGCGGCATTCTCACCAACCTGCTCGAGAATGCCGCCGAAGCCGCCGGCCCCGGTGGCGTCGTGCTCGCCATCACCCGCGGCGAGGGCGGCCGCCTGCTGCTCGAAGTCCACGACTCCGGTCCCGGCCTCAGCCTCCACGCCCGCGAGACCCTCTTTGAACCGACCATCTCGTTCAAGAGGACCGGCATGGGCCTGGGCCTCTCCATAGCCCGCAAGAGCGCGCTGCTGTGCGGCGGCGACCTCGAACTGATCCCCAGCGAACTTGGCGGTGCCGCCTTTCGCCTCACCGTGCCGGTTTGTCTGGCGCCCGCCATAAGGGAAGGGAAGAAAGAAACAGAATGGGCGCCAAGCGCATCCTGATTGTCGACGACGAAGAGAACATTGGGCGTTCGCTCACCTGGATCCTCGAAGGCGAGGGTTATAAGGTGACGGTATGCCGCACCGCCGCCGAGTTCACCAACGCCGGCGCGGCCTTCGATTGCTACCTGCTCGACGTGCGTCTTCCCGATGGCAACGGCATCGACTTGCTCCGCCAACTGCGCCAACAGGCCATCGCCGCGCCCGTCGTCATGATCAGCGGCCATGCCACCATCGCCGATGCCGTCGAAGCCGTCCGCGTCGGCGCCTACGATTTCCTCGAAAAGCCGCTCGCCCGCGATCGTGTCATTCTCGCCGTTCGCCACGCCTTGGAACAATCCGCCCTGCGCCGCGAGAACGAAGTGCTGCGGGAGATGGCCGCCGCCGGTTCCGCCCGCATGATTGGCGATTCGCCCGCCTTCCGCCTGGCCGTGGAACAGGCGTCGATGGCCGCCCGCAGCGATGCCCGCGTGCTGCTCATTGGTGAATCGGGCACCGGCAAGGAACTGCTGGCGGCCCACATCCACGAGCACAGCCCCTTCGCTTCCGGCCCCTTCGTCAAAGTGAACTGCGCCGCCATTCCCACCGAACTGATCGAAAGCGAACTGTTCGGGCATGAGAAGGGCGCGTTCACGGGAGCCACTGCCGCCCGCCGCGGGAAGTTCGAACTCGCCGACGGCGGCACGCTGTTCCTGGACGAAGTGGGCGATCTGCACGGCGCCAGCCAGGCCAAACTGCTGCGCGTTCTTCAGGAAGGCGAGTTCCACCGCGTCGGCGGCGAGCGGCCCGTCCGCGTCCAGGTGCGCGTCGTCGCCGCCACTAACCGCAACCTGGAAGACATGGTGCGCCAGGAGAAGTTTCGCGAGGATCTCTACTATCGCCTCAGCGTGGTGCCCATCCGCCTGCCCGCCCTTCGCGAACGTCCCGCCGACGTCAAGCCGCTCGCCATGTACTTCCTGGCCGAGTTCTGCAAACGCAACAATTTCCGCTCCAAGTGCTTGGAGGAGGACACCCTGGAGGTGCTGCAGGATTACCACTGGCCCGGCAACGCCCGCGAACTCCGCAACGTCGTCGAGCGCATGGCGATTCTCACTCCCGCCGACCGCATCCCCGTGACTTCGGCGCCGCTGGAACTGCGCATGGCGAAGCAGGGTGGCCCGCGCAACTCGGTCCAGGAGGCCCGCGAAGGCGCCGAACGGGAGCATATCGCCCGCGCGTTGGAATCGGCCAATTGGAATGTATCGAGCGCGGCTCGCGCACTGGGCATGGAGCGCACCAACCTCCATAAGCGGATGCGAGCGCTCGGAATCAAGCGCGACTAATCCGTTTCCTCCCGCTGCAAACTTTTCCAGCCCCGCGCATGTCGCTTGTGTTACGATCATGGGCCAAGGAGAATCCCCGTGACGCGTTTCCTGTTCCTTGCCGTATTGACGGCGGGCCTCTCGCTTGCCGGCGTGCGCGGTGACGAGGTCATGTACATCGGTGGTACCGCCAAGGTGCCCGAAAAGACCGAAGGCCTGCTCGATCTGTCCAAGGATGGCCAGGCAATCTTCAACTCCAAAAAAGGCTCCATCGAGATCCCCTGCGCCAAAATCGAGACTATTGAGTACGGCCAGAAGGTCGGCCGCCGCGTTGGCGCCGCGGTCGCCGTCAGCCCGGTGCTCCTGCTCTCTAAGAAACGCAAGCATTACCTCACGCTCACCTACCTGGATGGCGCCGGTGCCAAGCAAAGCGCCGTCTTCGAACTGGCCAAAGGTTCGGTCCGCTCCATCATCGGCACGCTCGAAACGCGCTCCGGTAAGAAAGTGGAGTTCGAGTCCGAAGAGGCCAAGAAGAACTACGAGAACTAGCGCAAGGAGGCATGGCACAATGACACGGCGGCAGTTTAGCAGTTGGTTGGCCTTGGGCATCTCCGGCGCGGCGGCCGGTACCCTCTATGCGGCTGGCGATGAGGTGCAGTACGTCGGCGGCACCATGTCCGGCCTGGACGGCGCCGAGGGTCTCTTCGACACCTCCGACGGCAAGGTGATCAAATTCTCTTCGAAGAAAGGGGCCTTCGAGATCCCCTACCAGGGCATCACCTCGGTCGAGTACGGCCAGAAAGCCGGACGCCGCATCGGGGTGGCCGTCGTAATCTCCCCCATGTTCCTGCTTTCGAAGAAGCGCAAGCACTTCCTCACCGTCGGCTTCAAGGACGCCAGTGACAAGCCGCAGGCCGTTGTCCTGGAACTGCCCAAGGGCACGCCGCGCAAGATCATTGCCATCATCGAAGCAAGGAGCGGGGTTAAGTGCGAGTACGAGTCGGAGGAAGCCAAGAAAAACGTGCACGGCTAACCGGGCTGCTGGCCCTGCTGTGCGCGCCCCTGGCCTTCGCGGCGGCCTCGCCGGAACTGGTGGTGGATAGCTACCACACCAGCCGCCTCACCCGCGTCCAGTTCAGCCCCGATGGCGCCAGTGTCCTCACCGGCGGCCGCGATGGCTTCGTTCGTGTTTTTCGCACCGCCACCCAGCGCGTGGAACGCGAATGGAAGGCCCATAACACCGCCGTGCTATCCATGGCCGTCTTCGGCGAGAATGTCGCCACCGGCGGCGAAGACTCCACGGTACGCGTCGCCAACCACCAAACCGGCATAGGCCGCGTCCTTTCCGGCCATACCGGCGCCGTCCATGCCGTTGTCTTCTCCTCCGACGGCTCCCAGGTGGCCTCCGCCGGCGCCGACGGCACCATCCGCCTCTGGGACATCGCCACCGGCAAGGAAACCAGGCTTATGCGGATTGGCCTTGCCGACACCATCGTCAACCTCGCCAACGAGCGCAGCCAGTCCTTCCGCGCCCTGCTCTTTCTTCCCAACGGCAAGTTGATGGCCGGCGGCACCGACCGCCGCGTCACCATCTGGGATCCGGCCACTGGCAAGATCGAGCGCAGCTTCACTATCGGCTTCACCGATACCGTCACCGCCCTGCGCCTCAGTCCTGATGGCAATTGGTTTGTCGCCGGCTGTGGCGATGGTTCCGTCCGCCTGCACAAACTCGAGGGCGGCTCCGTCCAACTCGACATCGTGAACCCACGTCTGCCGGTGCATGCGCTAACCTTCAGCCCCGACGGTCGCTGGCTGGCCGTCGGCCTCCAGTCTTCCAACGTGGAACGCCGCTCCGCCAGCGACGGCCGGGCGCTCCGCCAGTTCAAGGGCGTCGGCGGCGACGTCCATGATGTCGCCTTCTCCCCGGATAACTCCTTGTTTGCCACCGGAGGCGAAGGGAACACCGCCGCCCTCTACCAGCGCATCCCCGTGCAATCCCGCCTGGCCCTGCTCAACCGCCGCGCCACCAGTTTCCGCCTCGTCGAACCCCAGGACGAATGGCTGCTGCCTACCTCCCGCCTCAGCGACGCGATTCTTTTTCTCGAACTTGCCTGGGATCGCCTCGCCGACTACCGCCGCATCACCGACCGCCGCGGGTCGCCCACCGTTCGCGCCTGGCACGCCGTCCATGGCAATGGCGCCGAAGCCCTCGCCGCCAGCCCTTCGCTGATCACGCTCTCCACACGCGAGGGCAAGCGTGACCTGACCTCACGCGTCCCCACTACCGCCGGCGTCTTCGCTCCGAATGCGAAAGTGCTGGCGGTGGGCGATACCAATGGGGAAGTGCGCCTGTTCGACACCGCCACTGGCACCGAGATCGCCACCTGGGCGGCGGTCTCCGGCCCGCTCACCCAACTCGCCTTCGACCCCGATGGCTTGCGCCTGGCCGCCAGCTCCGACAAAGGCGTTTCCGTGTGGCAGGTGAAGGACAAGAAACTGCTGTTCCGCTTCGACGCCGCCTCGCCGGACGCGCTATTGTTCAGCCCCGACGGCACCCGCCTGCTCGCCGAAGGCCGTGACGGCAAACGCATCCTCGACGCCGCCACCGGCAGTGTCGTCATCTCCCTGTCCTTCCTAAACGAAGGCCGCGACTGGGTTACCGCCGCCCCCAACGGCAAGTTCGATGCCTCTTCCGGCGGCATGCGCAACTCCGGCTGGCGCTTCTCCAATGAGCCGCTCAATCGCTACCCCATCGAGCTGTTCTTCAACGAGTTCTTCTATCCCGGTCTGTTGAAATCCGTCCTGGCCGGCGAGACGCCGCCCGTCACCACCGCGCTCGATGCCATCGACCGCCGCCAGCCCAAGGTCACTCTCACCGTCGAGACGGATCCAGCCGCCCGTGACCGTGCCAACGTCAAACTCACCGCCGTCGAGTCCGATCCCGACACCACTCGCCGCCAAGGCAGTGGCGTCCGCGATGTCCGTATCTTCCGCAACGGCGTGCTGGTGAAGCTATGGCCGGGAGAAGTAGTGGCGCCGGGCGGCAAGTCGCGGGCACTCACCGCTACCGTCTCCCTGCTCTCCGGCGACAACATCTTCAGCGCTTACGCCTTCAATAGCTCCAACATCAAGAGCCCCGATACGCAGGTCACTGTCCCAGCCCCCGCCAAACTGCGCCGCGACCCCGTTCTCCATCTGCTCACCATCGGCATCAGCCGCTATGCCAACTCCGACTTCGACCTCGCGTTCGCCGTCAAGGATGCCGACGCCATCGGAGAGCGGCTCAACCGCCTGTCCCCGCTCACCCGCCAGTTCGCCGCCGTGCGCCACATCCGCCTGGAAGACCGCAACGCCACCCGTCAGAACATCATCACCGCGCTTCGTTTGCTGGCTGGCGAGAAGCCCGCGGCCCTCGCGCCCGTCTTCCAGAACGTCACCGCCGCCGAGCCCCAGGATTCCATCCTCATCTACTATGCGGGCCACGGCACCGCCTGGCAGAATCACTTCTACCTGATCCCGCATGACCTCGGCTTTGCCGGCAAGCGCACCAGCCTCAGTCCGCAGGCGCTGCGCCCGGTCCTGGAACGTAGCGTCTCGGATCGCGATCTGGAAGCTTCGCTGCTGTCGCTCGATGTCAGCCGCCTTGCCTTGGTCATCGACGCCTGTCATTCCGGCCAGGTCCTCGAAGCCGAAGAGCGCCGCCGCGGCCCTTTGAATACGCGCGGCCTCGCCCAACTCGCCTGGGAAAAGGGCATGTACGTCCTGGCCGCTTCGCAGTCCTACCAGGTGGCGTTGGAAGCTGCCGCCCTGGGACACGGCTTTCTTTCCTATTCGCTGATCCAGGCGCTGGAGACCCTGGAGGCCGACAACCATCCGCCCGATAACCTCATCTCCATGGAGGAGTGGCTGGACTATGGCGTCGCCCGCGTGCCCGACCTCCAACGCAGCCTTACCGATGGCAAGCGCAACCTCGTCGCCGCCCCTGGCGCCGATGCCACCCCCGAAAGCGATATGCAGACCCCGCGCGCTTACTACCGCTCCGACGCCGGCGACCTCTGGATCGTCCGCACCATCACCGCCAACCCAAACCCATGATCCCCACGCTGCTCTGTCTCCTACTCTCCGGCGTGTTCGCCCAGGCCCAGACCAACGCCCGCGACCTCTACTTCGAAAACGACGACTCGCCCGCCTCCGCCATCCGTATCTCCGTCGGCAAGCAGACCGCCGGCCGATCGCGATCCGTCAATCCCACGGTCGTCTTCCAATCCGGGGATGTTATCCAGTTCGAAGTCAGCAGCCGCGGCGCCGGGTACCTGTACGTTGTAGTGCAAGGCAGCGATGGCTCGTGGTCCGTGTTGTTCCCCGGACCGGAGCGCTTCTCCACGGCCGCCAAAGTCTCGGCGCGCCGGCCCGTGCGGACTTCGGCCGCCTTCGACGACAAGCCTGGCGAGGAGCTTGTTTACTTCGTCTACACGCGCGAACCTTATTCCAGTGGCACGAACCTTTTGACCGAACTGAAGCAGGCACCCGCCTCCGCGCTTGCGAAGGTGGAGTACGGCAACGACGCCGACAGCAATGCAATCTTCGCCACCGGTACCCGCAGTCCCCTGATCGTGCGCGTCTCTCTCCGCCATCAGTAACTCCCCCGTGCGGCGTGTGAGCGTACATTGACGAGGTATTCATTGCCGTGTAATCCCCGGCCGGTACCATCAGGTGGAATCGATTCCGCCAAATGGAACAGCAGACGGGAATGGCTCG
Organism: uncultured Candidatus Solibacter sp.; assembly: GCA_964385495.1. Lineage (GTDB taxonomy): Bacteria > Acidobacteriota > Terriglobia > Bryobacterales > Bryobacteraceae > CADEFT01. The sequence goes on along the minus strand of CAYLPH010000014.1, from coordinate 40,239 downwards.
CACGGAAGTATTGGAGAAAGCGGTTGCACTACTGGAACTGCTGGCGGACTATCCCGCCGGACTCCCCCTCGCCCTCGTCGCAGCCAAAAGCGGGCTCCCGAAAACCTCCGCGCACCGGCTGCTGCTCTCCTGGGTTGGGCTCGGGTATATCACGCGCCACGCCAACGGCGATTTCGCCTTAGGCCTTCGCGCCGTCGAGCTATCGCGGCGTGTCGCGCGCCGGAGCCGCCCCGTCGAGATCTGCCACGGCTTATTGCGCCAGTTGCAACAGCAAACCGGTGAGAGCGTTTATTTGGGCTACTACCGGGCGGGCGCGGTTGTTCTGGTCGACGCCGTCGAATGCACCAGGCCGGTGCGGGTGGTCGTGGATCTCGGCGAGCAGTGTCATCTCCACGCATCGGCACAGGGCCTGGCGGTGGCCGCGTTTCTGGACCCGGCGTATCTGCGCGACCGGCTGCGCGCCACCGGCCTGAAGGCACTTACCAGCCGCACCAATACGGACTGGCAGATTTTAGAGCAGCGGCTGGCAAGCTGCCGGGGCGATGGTTATGCCGTGAATGACGGCGAGACGGTGGAAGGCGCATTCTGTTTAGGCGCGCCCGTTTTTTCAGGTTTGGGTGGCCCCGTGTTGGGCTCGGTGGGGGTGAGCATTCCTGCCTTCCGCATGACTGGCGCCGTGCGGCGGGAACAGGTCGCATTGCTTCTGGCCGCCGCCGGCGCCATGACGCGCGCCCTCGAAGGTCTGCCCGCCGAACCCGAGGCGTGCGCCGGCGTCGCGCAGGCACCGCGGGAGTGGGAACAGGCGGCGGATTCACATTCGCCGGTTCGGCAGTAACGCTCGATCAAAACGGAGATAGCAAGAATCATGAGAAAACAACTCGCTCGAGTTGTGTCCGCGATAGTCGTGTGTGCGGCGATCCTCGCCGCTCAGGTTGCGCCGACCCAAGTGTCGGGTATGGTTTCCGATGGGTCGGGACGCTCGGTGTCCGGGGCCCAACTGCAATTGATCTCGGAAGCCCGCGGCTTCGTCTACAAGCTACAGTCGGCCGAGGATGGCTACTTCGTGTTCACCAATCTCCTGCCGGGCGCCTACCGCCTGGAAGTCACCCAGCCGGGATTCCGCACCTTCAGCCAGTCGGGAATCGTGGCCGTGGCCAATCGCACGGTCCGGGTGGATATCTCGCTAGTTGTGGGCAGCGTTTCGGAAAGCGTCACCGTCTCCGCCGATGCCTCGCTGCTCGACAGCGCCACCCAGGAAGTAGGCCAGACCATCGACAACCGCCGCGTCATCAGCCTGCCGTTAAATGGCCGCAGCTATCTGGAACTGGCCTCGCTGGCTCCCAACGCCATTCCCTTCACAACCGGCACCCGCCAGGGCACCGGCTTCGTCCTCGGCGGGAGCCGCTTTAACTCCAATAACCTGATGGTCGATGGCATCGATAACAACACCATCTTCTTCAATCGCGACGCCGTCCGCCCGTCGGTCGAGAGCATCGAGGAGTTTCGCGTCATCACCAATTCGCCCAGTGCCGAGTATGGACGCAACATGGGCGGTGTCCTCACCGTCATCACCAAGTCGGGCGGTAACGCTTTTCACGGCAGCCTCTTCGAGTTCCACCGTAACAATCGCCTCAATGCCCGCGACGCCTTCTCCTCTCAACCGAGCCCCTTCTTCGTCCGCAACCAGTTCGGCGCTTCGCTCGGCGGACCGGTTTGGAAGAACCGGGCCTTCTTTTTCGGCAACTTCGAAAAGCTCAAGCAACGGCAATCGGCGGTGGTCAATCTGAATGTGCCGCCAGCGGAGTTCCGTCAGGGCATCTTTCCGGCGAACCGCCCGGTCTTTGATCCGGCCTCCACCCGCCGCGATCCCGCCAATCCTTCGCGCTTTATCCGCGACCCGTTTCCAGGCAATCGGATCCCTACCGCCTCCATGGATCCGGTGGGGCGGCGCATAGCCGCCGAAGCCTGGCCCGCCGCCAACCTCGGCGCCACCGCGCATCGCGTCCAGGTGCCCCGTAACTTCGATGAGAACCAATGGAACGTGCGCGGCGACCTGCGGCCTTCCAACCGCCAAACGATTGGCCTGCGCTATAGCACTTACGACACCTTCTCGGCGGCCAACGACGGGATCCCCGCCGCTTACTCCGGCGCGGCCAATCCCATCAACACCGGCCACAATGCCATGGCGAGCCATACGTTCACCTTCAGCCCGCGCCTGATCAACGACGCCCGCATCGGCTTTAATCGCTTTGTGGTCGACCAGAAACCGCAGAACTTTGGGACCGATCCCGCCGGCGCCATCGGACTGAACGGAACCAATCCCAGCAAGGCGATCTCTTCGTTTCCATCTATACAGACGGGCTATTCCGAATTCGGCTCCGGCAGCAACTTCATCGTCTCGGCGGAAACCACCTACCAGGTCTCCGACACCCTCACCTGGTACGCCGGCAAGCATACCTTGAAGGCGGGCATGGACCTGCGCTATCTGCAGGCGAACGTGTTCGGCTCCTTCGTGCCCTTTGGACAGTTGCGCTTCGGCTCCATCTTCTCCAGCAATCCGGCCCAGGCCAACACGGGAGACGTGATCGCCGATCTGCTGCTCGGCTATCCGCAATCCATTCAGTTGAACGTGCAGTTCAGCCCTCTCTATAACCGCCAGTCTCTGTTTGGAAGCTTCGTCCAGGACGAGTGGCGCCTGAGCCAGAAGCTGACTCTCAATCTCGGCTTGCGCTATGAAGTATTCACTCCCGTTGTCGACAAGTACGACCGGCAGTCGAATCCGAACCTCGCCAATCCGCTGGGTGAGTTCCGCCTGGCCGTCCGCGATGGCAAGGTCCCTGACCAGGTCCAGAACGAGATCAATCAACTGCCAGTGCCCGCCGCCGAGCGCGCCCGTCTCTTTGTGCCGGGCGCCTCCCGTGGTTTGACGCGCACCAACCAGCTCGATTTCTCCCCGCGTTTCGGCGCCGCTTACCAGGTCGATTCCCGCACGGTGCTTCGCGCCGGCTTCGGCGTCTATCGCTCCCTCACCGGCGGCGGCACCTTCGTCCGCCTCGGCTTCAACCCGCCCAATTTCATCGAAACCTTCTTCATTGCGCCCGATGCCGTTACCCCCGTCGCGCGCCTCCAGAACGGCGTGCCATCCTTCCAGCAAGGCAGCGGCCGCATCGAGGGCTTGAGCCCCCGCCGTCTGTTCGAAGACGATAATCGCAATCAGTTGACGTTGCAGTGGAACTTCAATATCCAACGCCAGATGGCCCGCGACCTTGTGTTGGAGGCAGGCTACGCCGCTTCCTTCGGACGCAACCTCACTCTGTTCCTGCTCGAAAACCAGATCCGTAACCCGGCCGATTACGGCAAGGGCCAGGCCGCCCGGCCCGTGCCGGTGTTCGGCAACATCTGGGGTTGGGGCAGCGGAGCCAAATCCCGCTATCACGCCGCGACGCTGCGTGCCGAAAAGCGCTTTGCTTCCGGGCTGGCCGTTCTCGGCTCCTATACTTGGGCAAAGTCCCTGGACGACGCGCCCGGAGACTTCGCCGTTGGCAATCTGGGTATCTCCACCGCGCCCATCGACAGCTATGACATATCGCGCGAGTATGGCCTCTCCGCCTTCGATACCCGCCATCGCCTGGTGGTCTCCACCATCTATGAACTCCCCTTCGGTAACGGCAAACGATGGGCCTCGGGCACTCGCTGGGCCGATGCGCTGTTCGGCGGTTGGGATATCTCCAGCATCACTTCCTTCCAAACCGGGCTCCCGCTCGATATCCGCACCCAAACCACCCGTACCTTCAGCTTCAACAACCAGAACCGCCCCAACCGCATTGCTGATGGCAACCTCGACTCTGGCGCGCGCACAGTCGACCGCTGGTTCGATACCGCCGCCTTCACCAACCCCGCCGACTTCCAACTCGGCAACGCCGGCCGCAATGTTCTTACCGCACCCGGCTTCTTCAATCTGGATGCCACGCTCGGCAAGCGCATCCGTCTCACCGAGCGCGTGCGCATGCAGTTGCGAGGCGAATTCTTTAACCTCACCAACACCGTCAATCTCGGCGCTCCGAACAACTTCCTCGGAAATCCGAACTTCGGCCGTATTATGAGTTCGCGCGCCGCGCGCCAGATCCAGGTCGGCGCCCGCGTCCAGTTTTAAAGCACCGGGAGAGATGCCGTGAAACTCTGGCTAATGTTGGCATGCGCGGGGGCCGCTTGGAGTCTTCCCACCGGTCCTAGACCTTATCATCTGGCCAGCGGGGATCTGAACCGCGACGGCTTCGACGATGTGGTGGTCGTCTGCCGCGGAGAATTGCTTCTGCCGTCGGAGAAGCGCCCCGGCAACGATACCATTACGATCTACTTCACCAAGGGTTCAGCCGAATTTGTCGAGCGGCGCGAGTTCGGCGTCGGCTTCGGCCCCTACACGGCGTTGGTGCGGGACTTGGATTTAGACGGCCTTCTGGACGTCGCCGTGGTCAACTTCCAGGCCAACGATGGCCGCCACCTGTCCATTCTCTGGGGCACGCGCGAGGCGCCGTATCTCGCCGTCGAAGCGCCCATCACGATCCCCGGAGTCCACGTCTACGACAAGCAGCGTACCGCCGGGGGAGCGCCCATTTATCCGGTGCCTGGATTGACGTCCATCGCGGCGTTGCCGGCACAGGCGCGCGGCGCCGTGGATCTGGTGGTCGTGGCCTGGTCCAGCGACTTCTTCGCGGTGTTGCGCAACCAGGGAGGCCGCCGGTTCACGACCCAACTCTATCCGCTCCTTCCCGGACCTCGCGATGTGGCCGTGGCGGACTTCAATCGCGATGGCATCCAGGATCTGGCGTTCACCATCTATTCCGCCAACTTGGTCGAAGTATGGCTGGGCGATAAGCGTGGGGCCTTCCGCCGCGACCAGATGTTCTACTCCCACGGCCACACCCCCTATCATTTAAAGGCGGGCGATCTCGATGGCGATGGCTTCGCCGACCTCGTTGTTGGAAACCGCGGGCCGTCTGACAATGTCGCCGTCTTTCGCAACGGGAAGGGACGGTTTCGCTTCGTAGGGGCGCACGGGCCTGGGACGCCCCGCGCCGGCGAATCTACCGCCGATGAGATCCGCGACGTGTTGCTCCACGATACCGATGGCGATGGCAGACTCGATCTGCTGGCGGCTTGCCATGTGTCGCACAAAGTGGTGATGTGGCGGGGAACGGGGCTGACGGCCTTCGGGAAGGCATTCGCGGAACCCCGAACCGTCTTGTATCCGGGGCAAGGGCCGCGTGCGCTTCTGCCTTTGGCCGGGCGCATCGCGGTCGCCCTCTACGACACCAACGAACTGCTCTGGTGGCAGCCGCCTGTCAGCATAAAGTAACAGCCGGCCGCTACAATCCGAACACATGTTGCCCTTGCTCCTTCTCTTCCAGGCCGCCACCCTCGAGTCCACCTGGCAACCGCGCCCCGCCATCACCCTCAACGCCGACCTCCATCACGTCCAGGGCATCGATATCGAAGGCGATTCGCTCTGGGTCTCGTCCGTTCATGCCAAGGCAAAGCAGGGTTATCTGTCGCTGTTCGATCTCCCCTCCGGCCGGCTAATAAAGCAGGTGGAACTCCAGCAGGGTGCCCGCATCCACCCCGGCGGCATCATGCTCGACGGCGACACCATCTGGGTGCCCGTCGCCGAGTACCACCCTGGCGGCCCCACCAGCGTCCAGCGCCGCGATAAGCGCACTCTCGCGCTCGTGTCCCAGTTCGATGTCGCCGATCATATCGGCTGCATTGCCATCGCCCCCGATGGCACCCTCGTTGGCGGCAACTGGTCCAGCCGCCTCATCTACCAATGGACCCGCGACGGCCGCCATCTCTCCAAGCGCCCTAATCCCATCCCCACCGGCTGGCAGGATTTGAAGTTCGATGGCGATCTCCTCATCGGCTCCGGCATCCTCACCAAAGGCGCGGAAGGCGCCATCGACTGGGTGCGGCTCTCCGACCTTAGTCTCGTCCGCCGCATCACGGCAGGCAAGACCGATCGCGGCGTCCTCTACACCAACGAAGGCATCGCCTGGCGAAACGGCCGCCTCTACCTACTCCCCGAGGACGCTCCCAGCCGCCTCTTCGAATGGCGCCGCAAACCGTAACCCTCCCCGCTTTCCGCGCTGCCTTCTGATAGAATCCTCCCAATCTTTGTTCCCTGGGAGGACTCGCGATGAAACCCCGGCTGTTCCTTTTGCTGCTCCTGGCGCTGCCCGCCGCTCTTCACGCCCAGAGCACCTTCGCCACCATCACCGGCACCGCCACCGATGCCACCGGCGCCGCCGTCCCCAACGTAGCCATCGAAGCGCGAGACATCGGCACCAATTACGTCCATCGCGCCACCACCAACGAGCAAGGCCAATACACCATCGGCAACCTCCGCGACGGCACCTATGTCCTCCGCGCCAAAGCCGCCGGCTTCCAGGATTACCAGGTCGAGAACATCCTGCTCACCGGCCTCGATAACCGCCGCATCGACATCCCCATGAAGGTCGGCTCCGTGGACACCGTCGTCGAAGTCTCCGCCGGCGCCACGCTTATCGAAACCGAATCGGCGCGCGTTTCCGACGTCAAGGATCGCTACGTGCTCACCGCGCTGCCGCTCACCCTTCGCCGCGCCTGGGACTACTTCACCCTCTCCCCCCAGATCAACAAAACCGCCGTCGGCTTCCAGGTCTCCTTCGCCGGCAGCCGCCAGAACCAGGGCGCTGCCAACATCGATGGCACCACCATCGCGCGCTCCGGCGGCGGCTTCGCCAGCGGCCCGCTACTGGACCGCACCGAAGGCTTTGACGAACTGCGCATGGATATCTCCGGCACCAGCGCCGAGTTCGGCACCGTCGGCCAGGTCACCCTCATTAGCCGCTCCGGCACCAACCAGGTCCACGGTCTCTTCTCCGATTACTACTCCACCACCGCCTTCCGCGTCCGCTCCCCCTTCGCCACCGAGCGCGTCAGCGGCGTTGCCCATCGTATCGCCATGGGCTTCGGCGGCCCAATCTACATCCCCAAGATCTACAACGGCAAAGACAAGACGTTCTTCTACACCACGCTCGAATTCGGCACCGGCAGCCCCGGCCGCACCCAGATCAACCAGACCGTGCCGCTGCCAGCCTGGCGCGCCGGCGACTTCTCCAACATCGCTACTCCAATCCGCGATCCCTTCGGCAACGCGCCCTTCCCCAACAACCGCATCCCCGCCGATCGCATTAACCCCGCCGCCAAAGCCTACCAGGACCGCTTCATCGCGCAGCCCAACTTCGGCAATCCCACCGCTTTCAGTGCACTCAATTACCGCGAACTGCGCGTCAACCAGGTCACCCACCAGCCCAACCTCACCCTCCGCGTCGACCATCGCTTCAACGACAAAGCCTTCATCTACGGCCGCCTCACCAAGGTCGATTGGAACCTCGACAACTTCGAAACCCTACCCACCATCCAGGAGCGTTACCGCCGCTGGCGCACCCTCCGCGCCGGCACCATCGCCTACACCCACAGCATCAAGCCCACCCTGCTCAACGAGTTCCGCTGGGGTACCTCCTTCGACGACCTCCCCAACCGCAGCAACATTAGCGGCGCCGCCATCGCCCGCGATCTCGGCGTTACCGGACTCGCCCCCGGCGTGCAGGATGCCGGCCTCATCCCCCGCGTCGCCTTCGATCAGCTTGGCCTCTCCCCCATCGAAGTCATTGGCGATTGCGTCCCCTGCGGCCGTGACCTGGTCCACCAGTTCCTCGACCACGTCAGTTGGTTCCGCGGCAATCACAACCTCAAGATGGGCTTCCAACTATTCCGCGGCCTGACAAACGAGATCCGCCAGGGCAACGGCCTGTTCGGCAATTGGACCTTCTCCAATCGCTTCACGGGCCACACCTACGCCGACTTCCTGCTCGGCGTCCCCTCCACCTTCTCCCGTAACTTCCCGGCCATCGAGCCCCGCCGCTACAACTACACCTACGCCGCCTTCGTCACCGACGAATGGAAGCTCACCCGTAAGCTCACCCTCAACCTTGGCCTCCGCTACCAGTACTTCCCCGGCTGGAAGGAAGCTAACGGCCGCCAGGCTCTGTTCGATGTGAAGTCCGGCGCCATCGTGGTGCCCGACGGCTCGCTCGACAAGGTCAGTCCGCTCATGCCGCGCGGCTACGTCAATGTCGTCGAAGCCTCCCAGGCCGGCTACTCCGGGTCCACCCTCCTCCGCGGCGACCGCAACAACTTCGCGCCCCGCTTCGGTTTCGCTTATCGCCCCTGGGATAACAACACCGTCGTGCGCGGCGGCTACGGCATCTTCTTCGATGCCGCCCCCGTCGGCCCCAGCGCCGGCGCCACCGTCCCGTTCCTCATCAATGAGCCGGCCTTCACCAACTCCACCGACAACCCGCTGCGCTTCCCCATCGCCTTCCCCACCACCGGCACTGGCGGACCCAGCACCGTCGGGCTCCCCGTCGCCAACCGCCCCGACCTCCGCGTACCCTTCTCCATGCAGTACAGCCTGACCATGGAGCGCCAGCAGTGGAACACCGGCTTCCGTCTCACCTACACCGGCACCAACACCCGCCAGGGCGTCTATCGTTGGGATTACAACCAGCCCGTCGCCGATGAACGCCTCTACGTCGACAAGCCCCGCCCGTTCCCCAACTACCCCGCCGTTCCTTACACGGACAACGGCGCCGGCCACCAGTATCACGGCCTCTCGTTCGAGATGGAGCGCCGCAACCTGCGCGGCCTGCATTACCAGCTCTACTACACGCTGGCCAAGGATGTGCAGGATCTGGAGAATCTGGAACAGCCCGAAGACGCCTACAACCGCGCCCGCGAGCGCGGCACCTGGGGCGCCATCCCGCGCCACCGCTGGCAGGGCAACCTCATCTACGATCTCCCCGTCGGCAAGGGCAAGGCCTTTGGCTCTAACTTCGGCCGCTGGACCAACCTGATCTTCGGCAACTGGCAGGTGTCGGCCATCTACATCTACGAGACCGGTAGCGCCGTCACGCCTCTGTGGACCGGCCCCGATCCCACCGGCACCCGCTTCACCAACAACCGCACGCGCCCCATCGTCACCCTGCGGCCTGACCGCATCGCCGATGGCCGCCTCGACAACCCCACCATCGAACGCTGGTTCGACATCAACGCCTTCACCGCGCCGCCGCTCGGCCGCTTCGGCAACTCGGGCAAGGGCGTCATCTACGGCACGCCCACCAACGTCCTCCACGGCACCCTCGCCAAGCAGATTCCCATCAAGGAACGGGTCACCGTGCGCCTGGAGTTCCTGGGCAACAACCTGCTCAATCACCCCAATTACATGAATCCCAACATGGTCATCAATGCCGCGGCAACGGCGGGCGTCGTCACCGCTGTCATGGATCGCAACGCCCGCTTCGACACCGGCATCCCCCGCGAGATGCAGGCCCAGTTACGAGTGATGTGGTAAGGGGTGCGGCGTCACCCCTTCAACTTCGCCGCGATCCGCGTCACATGCCGTCCCTGAAACCGCGCCATCGCCAGTTCGTTCTCGCTCGGCATCCGCGACCCATCTCCACCGGCAATCGTCGAGGCGCCGTACGGGCTCCCGCCGGTGATCTCCGCCATCGTCATCTGCCGCGCTTCGGCATAAGGCAACCCGACCACCACCATCCCGTGATGTAGCAGCACCGTATGCGTCGAAAGTAGGGTGCTCTCCTGTCCGCCATGCTGCGTCGCCGTCGACGTGAACACGCTCCCCACCTTGCCGATCAGCGCCCCCTTCGCCCACAACGCGCCCGTCTGGTCCAGAAAGTTCTTCATCTGCGCCGCCATGTTTCCGAACCGCGTCGGCGTGCCGATGATAATCGCATCGGCTTCGGCCAGCTTCGCCGGATCGGCCGCCGGAACATGCGCGAACGCCTCGCGCGCCCCTTTGGCGCCAATGCGCTCCAGCGCGGCGTCCGGAATCAGTTCCGCCACTTGCACCAGGCTGACGTTCGCCCCCTCAACCTCCCGCGCTCCCTCCGCCACCGCCTCCGCCATTTTGTAGACGTGGCCATAGGTGCTGTAAAAAACCACCTGCACATTGACACTCATTTTTGTTTTGCCTCCTCAGGTATAGAACAGGGCCATTTGCCCCCCAGTATGCCAGAACAACACACGCGCCTCGGCTGCCAGCGTGCCGCGCCGGATCGCCGCCATCATCCCCGCCATGGCTTTCGCCGTGTAGACAGGGTCCAGTAAAATTCCCTCGCTTCGCGCCAGCAGTTGGAGCGCTTCCCGCCCTGCTTCCGTTTCAATCCCATATCCGCCGCCAACCTGGCTGTCGTCCACGTGGATCGATTCATCCAGAGCCAGCCCCAACCGCTCCCCAATCCCTTGCAGGATACCGCTCACCGTCTCCTGGATGCTGGAACGTGGATCATCCGCGCTCACGCCGTACACTTCGGTCCCCGCATCCAGGAACAGCGCCTTGCCAGCCAATAACCCCGCCTGCGTTCCGCCGCTCGACGTACTGCAGAACACCGCATCGAAGCCGAACCGCAACTCCGCCAGTTGCCCGGCCAACTCCTGCATCGCGCTCACTTGCCCCAGCGCGCCCAGCGGAGTCGACGCCCCCAATGGGATGATGGCCGGCTTCCGGCCCGCCGCCCGCAACTCATCGGCGATGCGCTCCATCGTGGGCGCCCGCTCCTGCCGGTCCGCCACCCGCACGATCCGCGCCCCAACCCATTCATTGATGGCGTAACTGGCTGGCGTCGCCGCGTACGGATGGGCCGGCTCGTTCATCACCAGCACGCACCCGAGCCCAAGTTTCGCCGCCAGCATAGCCGTCGCCCGGCAATGGTTGCTGCGCAGCCCGCCGCAGGTGATCACGGCATCGGCGCCGTCGCGCAGCACCTCGCTGAAGATGTACTCCAGCTTGCGCACCTTGTTCCCGCCCAGTCCCGCGCCGGCATAATCCTCGCGCTTGATGTACAGCCGTTGGCTACAGCCCAGCGCCGCCTTCAACCGCGGCAGCTTCTCCACGGGGGTCGGGTAGTGCCCCAGCGCCAGATGCGGTACCGCCTCAAAACGCTCAATGGCCCGATGCCGGTCGATGGGATGTATCATCAGCGGTTGGAATGTCGATATAGCCCAAAAATGCCACCAGCATCTCATCGGTGGTGGCCTCACCGAAGCGCACCTGCCGCAGCGGCTTGTTCGGATTCTTCACATTCGATTCCGAATTGTTATAGTACGCCACCACGTCGATCCGCGTATCCCGCGGCAGCCGCAGCGGCTCCTTAAACTTATAGCTGATCTGCCAGTTGAAGTCGTAAGGCTTCGCCCAGACCAGATCCTTAATTGTCCCGTCCGGCAGCGTCGCTGTCACCTTCATCTCCGTGCCCAGCAGGTGCATGTGCGGCAGAATGCTGGTGGCCAGGATATCCTTCTGCAGGATCAGCCGCGCCTTCTCTTCATGCCGCTCCACCCCCGGCGGAATGCGGATCGCAATGTTCGCGATCAGGTACGCCCGCGCGATGTTCTTCGGCTTCTCCTTGTGCAGGTAGATGCCCAGCGTGCTGCGATCGCTTTCCTTCAACCCGTTGCGATGATAATGCACCTCCATCACCACATCGGCCTTTCCCGGAAACGGCACGCCGATATCCGCCGGCGACTTCTCCGCCGTCAGGCCCGGCGCCCATCCCCCCAGCGTCACGCGCTTGTACGGCGCGATCATCGACAGACCGCAATCGAAGCCCGCCTTCGGATCCGCGGCGTCTAACTCCCGCGCCTTCCCCGTCGCGTCCGCGAACACCCGCACATGATGCACTACCTTGCGATTGCCCGGCCGCACTTCCATCGCCTGGATGTAGCGCGTCTCCTCCACGCCCGGCAACACAAAGCACCGGTACTGGTCCACGCCGTTGCCTTCCACCATAAAATCGGCATCGGGCGCCAACACCAGGTCCGGCGGACCGAAACTCCACTCGTCCTTCCACGATACCGGCGCCGGCAGGTCCTTCTTCTTTCCCATCGGCGCCCCGCCGTCCACCCATGCCGCGATCGTCTTTACGTCCGCTTCGCTCAGCCGCCGTTCATTGCGAAACTCCCCATGCCCCGGCACCGCGCTCCAGGGTGGCATCCGCCGCTCCGTCACCACCCGCTTGATCTCCGGTGCGAATGCCCGCGCCTGGTCGTAGCTGTTCAGCGCGAAGGGGCCCACCTGCCCCGGGCGATGACAGCTCTCGCAGTTGGCCTGCAGAATCCGCGCCACATCCCTTGCGTACGTGGGCGCGGACGCGGCCCACAAATCCGCTCCCAGCAACAACAGCAGCCCCAGCATCAAAACACCTCGTTCTTATCTTTCTCCAGAGTACCGCGCCCTCAGTGAGTGAATCTCTTCGCGCTCCGCGCCTGAGTTCAGTGAAGAGGAGCAAACACATGGCAGACATCACCCGCTACTTCGACCCTGAACAGCCCAGCAAGAAACGCCAGAAAATCAAAATCAAGGGCTCCAAGGAGTTCGCCGACAAAGTCGAGAAGATGCTCAACGATTGGGTCTACTATAGCTACGTCGGCCGCCAGGTGCTCAAAGAGATCTGGTCCACCTCCGACGGGCGCACGGTCACCATCCAATTCCAGGAGAACATCTGGACCTCCGTGGTGGCCGACGATCCCAACACCGCCGAAGACGAAGAGTCCAACCAGTTCGCCAAGGACCATAAGTACGGCATGAAGTTCATGGACGTCGCCGTCGGCACGGGCAAGGGCGCCAGCCCCACGCTCAGCTACGACCCCGATACGAAGGCGCCGCAGAACGCCTGCTCCAGCGGCAACTGTCCCACCCCGCGCTTCATCCTCCCGCGCTTTGTCCTCTTCCATGAACTGGTGCACTCCATGCGCCAGATGAAGGGCTGCTGGATGACCGGCTCGGTCACCCTCAACAAGAAGCCCACCACGCTGGAAGAAGGCGTCGCCATCGTTCTTACCAACATGCTCATGTCGGAAAAGGGCGACAACACGCTACGCGCCGATCATACCTCGCTCGATACCATCGGCTGCGACCCCTATACCTTCGTGCAGGATGCCGACGCCAAGAAGATCCTCGCCCGCATCAAGGCCGATCACGGCGGACTCTACACCTATCTGAAGACGCTCAAGACCAGCTACTTCCCCTTCAACCCCATCTACGCGCTGGAAGGGAACTGAGAACGGCTCCAGGAAGTCAAAAGCTAACGCCGCAGCTCCGCTCGGACCGCAATCGTCACCGCCCCTGTGGCCGCCCATTCGGCCCCACGCACGAAGGTTGCAATAAACCCCGCCTGGCGAACCGACGCCAGATCGTGCCCCAGGGCCGTCACAAACACCCGCCCCGCCGGTTCGTACACCCACAGCATCGGCTGATCCAGACCCGCTCCCGGCACCGGCTGCCTCGCCTTGCCGCCATACAGCGCATGGTCGTCCCACGCCGTCGCCAGCACTCGGTAGTTCTCCTTTGCCTGCCAGGCCAGGTTCGCGTAAAGCTCGTCGTTCGTAATCGGGATCGTCAACTTCATCCCCCGCGTGATGGGGTGCTCCGTATCGCGCAGGGTGAGTGAAAAGTCGTGCCGTGCCGAATGATGACCCATCCCGGGGCGCCAATTGCCCCCGCTCAGCTTCTCAAACTCCGTCCATCCTTCAAATGCCGCCAGGCTGAAGTGATAAATCACCAGCCCCTTGCCGCGTTTGACGTGGTCCACCAGCGCCTTTTCCGCCGGCTCCCCCCAGCGCAGTTCCGGCAGCCGCTTGTTGTCATAGTTCAGCACCACCAGGTCGTATGGCGCCAGCATTTCCTCCGTGCCGCCGCGGAATTCCTCGATAATCCGCACCTCGAAGCGGCCCGTGTCCTCCAGCATCTGCCGTAACACAGGACTCACCGCCCGCCAGTCATGCCGGTTCTGGCCGGTGATCAGCAACGTCTGGATCTTCGCGGTCTTCGCCGGACCCTCCGCCAGGGCAGGGAGCGCACTCAGGATGGCAAGGAGTAGGATATAGGGCATACGGCTTGGTGTAAGCACGCACCTTGCCACTTCCCGTTCTCCGGCCCGCCGCCCGAGTTGCAACAGTTAGCCGCCTCCGTTCATCCTATGTACGATGGAGAACCTGTTTTCCGCCGAATCCCTCGTCGCCCTCCTCACGCTGACCGCGCTGGAGATTGTTCTTGGCATCGACAACATCATTTTCATCAGCATCCTGGCGGGCAAACTCCCCAAGCACCAGCAGGCGCGGGCGCGCTTCCTCGGCCTCGGCCTCGCCATGGGGACTCGCGTCGTTCTCCTGCTCTCCCTCGCCTGGATCATGCGCCTCACCGCTCCCCTGTTCACCGTCCTGAACCAGGAGATCTCCGGCCGCGACCTCATCCTCCTGCTCGGCGGTATCTTCCTTCTTTGGAAAGCCACCCGCGAGATTCACGAGCGGCTCGAAGGCCCCTCCCACGACCAGCGCACTTCCCGCGGCGCCGCCACCTTTAGCTCCGTGCTGATCCAGATCGCCCTGCTCGACATCGTCTTCTCGCTCGATTCGGTCATCACTGCTGTCGGCATGGCCAGCGAGATCTGGGTCATGGTGGCGGCCATCGTCATCGCCGTGGGCTTCATGATGTTCACCGCCGGCGCGGTCAGCGGCTTCGTCGAACGCCACCCGACCATCAAGATGCTTGCCCTCAGCTTCCTGCTGCTGATCGGCATGACGCTCATCGCCGAGTCCTTTGAGCAACACATTCCCAAGGGATATATCTACTTCGCGATGGCCTTCTCGGTCTTCGTCGAACTGCTGAACCTGCGCGCCCGCGCCGCCTCCGGTCCCGTGCAGTTGCGCCACACCCAGCGCGAACAGGACGCCCTCAGCGGCGATTAGAACACCACCTTGATCCCCAACTGAATCAGCCGTGCCGGGCCCGCCTCCAGCACCCGGCCAAAGTTCGCCGAATTCAGATCGCTCACCGGCACCGCGAAGTTCGCATGATTCAGCAGATTGAAGCACTCCGCCCGGAACTGCAGACTCCGCCGCTCGCCGATCGGCATCGCCTTTAGCAACGAAAAGTCCACCGTCACCGCGCCCGGCCCGCGCGCGATGTTGCGCCCGGCGTTCCCAAACCGCCCCGCCTCCGTCTGCGGATCCAAGCGCCGGAACGCACTCCGCGAGATCCACTCCTCCACCCGCCGGGGCCCGTTGTTCGGATCGGACACGACGTCCGGCCGGCTGCTGCTATACCCCGAAATGGGCGGGTGCGACGCCTGCAGGGACACGTTGGTCGTATCGAACACCGTAAACGGCGTCGCCGATTGCAGCACCGCGATCCCGTTCGTCTGCCAGCCGCCCAATACCGCCCGCACCGCACGGCTCGACCCGCGCCACTCCGGCAGCCGGTAGCTCCCGCTCATCACCATCCGGTGCCGTGCATCGAACAGCGACGGCCCGTGCTCGGCCCGCAGATCGAACGGGTTCTGCGCAAGGTCGTTCTCCCCGGCCAGCGGCCGCGCCGCCGCCCCGCCCAGGTTCATCGCCGACAGATAGTCCAGCGTCTTCGAGAACCAGTAGGACGTGTTGAACGCCCAGCCGCTGGCGAACCGCCGGCTCACGCCCACCTGTGCCGCATGATAGGTCGAGTTGGTCCCATACAGCAGCTTCGCCACGTGCGTGAAGTCGCAGTTGCCCACCGCCGGGCAGTTGGCGTACAGCCGCCGCCGGTCCGCATTGCCAGACGTCGCTCCCGGCCCGAACACCGCCGGATTCGCCTCCACGTTTCGCGGCAGGTGCGTGCCTTTTGTCCCGATATACCGCAGGTCCAGCAACATCTGCGCCGGCAGCGCCCGCTGCACCACGAAGTTCCAGTTCTGCGCGTACGGTGGGCGCGACCGCGGATCCATCACCACCAGCGTCAACGGCTTCGGCATCGTCAGCGGCGCGGGCTTCACTTGCCCCGCGTAGGGATCGGCGAAGTTCACCCCAGGCCCGCTGAACTGCACTAACTGCGTCCAGGGCAGGGAACTCACCGGCGACTGCGATGCCACGCCCGACCCGTTCGCGAACGGATCGAAGAAGATCCCATAGCTCGCCCGCACGCTCGTCAAGCCGCGCCCATCCGGGTTCCACGCCAAGCCCACCCGCGGCATCAACGCGCCATAGAACACCGGCGCAATCCCCTTCGCCACTCCGGGATCGCCCGGAAACAGCAGGCCTCGCGGCGCGTCCGGCATCACCGTCGATTGCACCCCTGGCACAAACGCATTCAGCCGGTCGCGCACCTCGCGGAACGGCGTATTCACTTCCCAACGCGCCCCAAGGTTCATCACCAGCCGCGGCGTGATCCGCCACTCATCCTGCACGAACAGGCTGTTCTCCCACCCGCGCAATCCGCGCGACAAATCGCCCAACCCCTGGTAGAACACCACCGGCCGTCCCATCAGCAGGTTCGCGAACGCATCGTTCGAAGGGAATGACGGCGCGAAGATGAAGAAGGCATTCGGCGCGATGGCCTGGAACATATTCAGCCGCGTGCGCCGCAACTCCGCCCCAAACTTCCACGCATGCGCCCCGCGGTTCCAATGCAGCGCGCCATAGACCTCCCCGGAGGTCTGCGCCGACGTGCGCGGCCCCGTAATCGCTCCGCCCACCGGCGAATAGCCGTTCACATTGAAGAAGGGTAGGCTCTGCCCCTGCGGCGATGCCGAATCGTAGTTGAATCCAAACTCGCGTGGCGATGCCTGGTTCAGCCGCTGGTCGAACAGAAACGTATGCCGGAAGATCGCCGCGCGGAAGCTGCCCATCACGTTCGGCGAGAAGATGTGCGTCTCGCCCAGCGTGAAGGAATGCGTCCGCAGATCGTCGCGAACGGGAAAGCCGGGCAGGTCCGACCCTCGAATGGAAATCGGGTTCACGTTGAAGCCATCGGAGAAGGAGTACCGCGCATTCCAGCGCGCCCGTTCGGAAGGCTGCCAGTCCCCTCGCACCCCAGCCTGGTTGGTGTCGTTCTCGGTGATCACCGTGGCGGTATGCACCGTCTCCGTGGTGTTGCCCGCCGGATACAGCCCCGCCGCCTTCACTCCTAGCGGATGCAGCAGCGACGCTGGCACCTGGTTATTCGGAAACGGCACGCCGCCGCCCGCGAAGTTCAATAGCGGCCCGCGCATCGCCGAGAAGTCGCCCCGCCGCTGTGCCGCCGTTGGCACATTGCCGGAGCGCGTTACTCCCTGCCGGTTGCGAAAGCCTTCGTAGTAGCCGAACACAAACAGCTTGTCGCGCCGGACCGGACCGCCTGCTGTCGCGCCAAACTGATGCTGCTTCAACGGCTCGACATCGCGCGAAAAGAAGTTGCGCGCGTCAAACACGTCGTTCCTGAGAAACTCATACAGCGATCCGTGCCACTCATTGCCACCCGACTTCGTCACCACGCTCGTCGTCGCGCCAGACGACCCGCCATATTCGGCCGGCGCCGCATGGCTCAGGATCCGGAATTCGGCAATCGCGTCCACCGGCACCCGCAGCGCAAAGCCGCCGTCCATGCGGTTCACGTTCTTCGCGCCGTCCAAGAGGAAGTTGTTCGACTCCGGCCGCTGCCCGTTCACGGCATACGACTGACCAGACCGCAGACTGCCCCCGCCCGTCCCGACGCCTTGCGTCAATGGAGCCACGCCCGCCTGCAGCAGACCCAACTGCGTGAAGTTGCGCCCGTTCAACGGCAGGTCCAGGATCTCGCGCGTCGTCACGGTCTTGCCCAATGCGTTGCTGGCCGTCTCCACCGCCGCCGCATCCCCGGTCACCGTGATCTGCTGGTTCGCCCCGGCTATCGCCAGCGACACCGGCAACCGCAACACCTGGCTCACACTCAACGACAACGGCTTCTGTTCATACCGCGCAAAGCCCGCGGCTTCGACGGTCAGCTCGTATTCGCCTACCGGCAGCAGCATTGCGCGGAATGCCCCATCGCGATCCGATAGCATCACGCGCTGCGCACCTTGCCGTAAGTCCCGCAACGTCACCCGCGCCTGCGGCACTGGCCGCTCGGCCGGATCGACAATCATCCCCTCGATGGACGCCGTCGGATCTTGCGCCCTAGCGCACACGATGGTCAGCAGCCCCAGAACCAGTGGTAGAGACATTGGAGGCGAGCCTATCCGCTCGTGGCGCCGCGTTCAATAGTAGGAATCTACTAGCGGTGTCCCAACGCTACTGGCCGCTCCCCCTCCACCCACCGGTACGTAGTCCCCGCCGCCAGTTTCCCCATCTCCTGCACCTGCCCGCTAGGCCAATACACCACCGCCTTCGGAATCTCCTTCTCCAGCCCCACGCCAAACGTTAATGCCAGCGCACTCGCTGACAGATAACTCGATCCGCTCCTCACCATCTGCCTCTGCCGTCCGATGGCATCGAGCACCTCCACCACCGCCCCAATCCCATCGCGATTCGACTTCCTCCCCTCCAACACAAATCGCACCGACCGGTTCCCGTTCCCCAGATCATTCCGATACAGATACGCCGGTCCCGCGTTCGTCGTCACCAGTACATCCAGATCGCCATCGCGGTCAAAATCCCCCAGCGCCAACCCGCGCCCGATTTTCGGCGATCCGAACGCTGTCCCCACCTCTCCCGCCCCATCGCGAAAGCGCTGGCCGCGCTCGTTCACAAACAGGTGCGGCGCCTGCGCGTGCGACGGCCGCCGCCCCACGCTGCGCACCGTATCGTCGATGTGCCCGTTCACCGCGATGAGATCCAAATACCCGTCCAAGTTCAGATCTCCAAACAGACACCCAAAGCCCAGCCGGTCCCGCGACGCCGCGCCGACGCCGCGCTCCCGCGCCCGGTCCGCATAGCCCCCTCCCGTAGCTTCAAACAACCCGATCATTTCGCTATCGAAGTTCGTCACCGCAATGCCGGGCTTGCCGTTACGCAGATAATCGCCCACATCCACGCCCATGCCCGCCCGCGCCCTTCCGTCCTCGCTGAAGGCCACCCCCAGCCGCACCGCCGACTCGCTGAACGTGCCGTTGCGATTGTTCCGGTACAGCTTGTTCGGCTGCGTATCGTTCGCGACGAACAGGTCGGGCCACCCATCCTCATCGACATCCAGCATCGCCACGCCCAGCGACTTCGACGAAGGATCGAACAGCCCCGCCTTTGCCGTCACATCCTCAAAGGTGCCGTTCCCCTTATTGCGAAACAGCCAGCAAGTCGTCCCGCGATAAGCCTCCGGCGTGCAGTACGACTTGCTTGCGCCATCCAGCGAACAGCGCACATCGGTCTCCGGCGACCACCGCACGTAGTTGCAGACAAACAGGTCCAGCAGCCCATCGCGGTCGTAATCAAGCCACATCGCCGACGTCGAGAAGCCCGTTCGCGGACCCAGCCCCGCCGCCGCCGTCACCTCCACAAACCGCCCCTTGTTATTGCGGAACAGCCGGTTCTGCCCCACCGCCGTCACATACACATCCGGGAAGCCATCGTTGTTGTAATCTCCGACTGCCACGCCCATCCCGTACATCTCGACATCCAGCCCCGCCGCCCGCGTCACATCCGTGAAGGTGCCGTTGCCGTTGTTGCGCCACAACTGCAAGGTGGACCGCCGCTGCCCGTGACCCGGCCAATCCTTCCCATTCACAAGCAGGATGTCGAGCCAGCCGTCGCCATCGTAGTCCAGGAACGCGCACCCCGGCCCCATCGTCTCCGGCAGATACTTCGCCCCGAACGCTCCCGTATGGTGACGGTAGCGCAGCCCGGCCGCCGCCGTCACATCGGTCAATCGCCACGGCTGGGTCTGCGCCGCAGCGCCCGCCGCTCCGATGCCCAACAGCAAGTCGCGGCGTCTCATGGCAGCGTCGCCAGCCCATGCCGGATCGCATAGACCACCAGTTCGGCGGTGTTGCGGATCTCCAGCGCCTCCATGATATTGGCCCGGTGCACCGATACGGTATTCACGCTCAGCCCGAGCAGCGCCGCGATCTCCTTATTCGAACGTCCGCCCACGATATGCTGCAGGATCTCCAACTCGCGCCTGCTCAGCGGACGCTTGCCCACCGGCGCCCCAGCCTGCTCCAGGCGCGGATCCTGCACCCACTCGCCCGAATGGACCGCCTTTACCGCCGCCACCAGTTCCAACTCCAGCGCATTCTTCAACAGGTACCCCGCCACGCCGGCGGCCTTGCTGTTCTCCACGTAGGACGGCTCGGCATGCATGCTCAGCATCAGCACGCGCGTTTCGGGCAGCCGCTCCCGCAGCAGGCGAGTGGTCATCGCCCCGTTCTGCACGGGAATCGCATAATCCATCACGACGACATCCGGCCGCAGCCGCAAGGCCAACTCCAACGCCTCCGCGCCATCTGTCGCATCGCCCACCACTTCGATGCCGGCGTCGTCTTCCAACAGGCGGCGGAAGCCCATTCGCACCAGCGCATGGTCGTCCACTAGCAGCACGCGGATCGGCTTCACTGCGCCTTCACTCCCTTCCAAACCAGCCGTACCGCCGTTCCGCCCTTGCTCCCTGGTCCCACCGTCAACGCCGCGCCCAGCAACTCCGCCCGCTCCTGCATCGCCGATAATCCTACTCCTGCCCGCGCCTCCGCGCCGATCCCCACGCCCATGTCCGATACCGTCATGCGCAGTTCGCCGGCAATTACGTCCAGCTCCACCGACGCGCGTGTCACCGCGGCATGCCGCGCCACGTTGTTCAACGCCTCCTGCAGAATACGGTAGACATGAATCGTCTTCTCGGCCGGCAACTCGCCGATGGTCTCCGGTAGCCGCGCCTCCACCTCGATTCCCGTGTGCCGTTCGAAGTTCTTGAGGTGCCAGCGCACCGCCGGCAGCAATCCCTGTTCTTCCAGAATCACCGGCTGTAGCGATTGCGAGAGCCCCCGTGTCTTCTCGAGCGCTCCCTGCACCACCACGCTCACTTCCTGCACCTCTTCTTCCAATGCCGAGCCGGGAGCATGCCGTCCCGCGCGCCGCAGCAGCGCCCCCACCGCCGTCAGAATCTGACCGAACTCATCGTGCAGATCCCGCGAGATACTGCGGTACGTCGATTCCTGCGTTGCAATCAACTGCTGGGCCAGTTCACGCCGCTCCTGCGCCAGCGCCGCCACGCGCCCGAACACCTGCCGGTTCATCCGTATCAGACCCAGCCCCGTCACCATCAGCAGCGCCACCGATACGGCCAGCAGCCCATAGGCGTTACGCTCAATATCGCGATAGATCTTCTGTGCCTCCGCCGCCGCCAGCGAATCGCGTTCGTTGTTCTCGACCAGCAGCCGGGCCACCAGCGCCGTCAGCGCCTCCTGCCGCGGTTGCAGGGTTTCGCGGATTGCCTCCCGCATGGCGGCCTCCGCGGTCAGATCGAAGACGCTGTCAACGGTGCGCCAGAAATCGGCGAAAGACGTCCGCAGGTACACCGTCTGCTCGCGAGGCCGCCAACCCGCGCTTAACTCCGCCTCCCGCCCGATCGCCTGCTCCAGGTTCTCCCGCATCCGCCCCAGCGCCGGACGCCAGGCCGGCAGCGGATACCCATCCCGCGCATCCAGCATGTCCCGCAGCGACAGCCCCAGCGCATGCAGGTCGTTCTGGATGCGGATCAGTTGCAGCGAGGCCAGCCGGTTGCGCTCGACGATGCTCGTCTGCATGCCGCGCATCCGTTCCACGGCCCGAAGCGTGTACGCCGCGTACGCCCCGATCACCGCCAGCGTGAACAACAGGCCTGCCAGCAGCCCCGCCGTCGGCGTCCGCAACGGATCCCGCATGTTCCGAGACTACCTTTGCGGATCGTAATTCAGGTTCGGCCCCAACCAGCGCTCCACTTCGCTCAGCGTCATGCCTTTGCGCTGGGCGTAGTCCGCCACCTGGTCCTGCCCGATCTTGCCCAGACTGAAATAGCGCGATGCCGGATGCGCGAAGTACAGCCCGCTCACGCTGGAGCCGGGCCACATCGCATACGATTCGGTTAGCCGCATGCCGGTCTTCGCCTCCACATCCAGAAGGCTCCACAGCGTCCCTTTCTCGGTATGGTCGGGACAGGCCGGATATCCCGCCGCGGGCCTTATACCGCGGTACTTCTCTTCGATCAAATCGGCGTTCGAAAGTCCTTCTTCGCAGCCGTATCCCCACTCGCAGCGGACCTGCTTGTGGAGGCACTCGGCGAAGGCTTCGGCAAGACGGTCGGCCAGAGCCTCCGCCAGGATCGCGTTGTAGTCGTCGTGCGCCGCCCGGAACCCGTCGCACACGTCCTTTAGCCCGATGCCGCTGGTCACCGCGAAGCCACCCACGTAATCGGCCAGGCCAGTCTCCTTTGGCGCTACGAAATCCGCCAGGGACCGGCAGGGCTCGCTGCCCTCGCGGTTCGCCTGTTGCCGGAGGAAGCGGAACGTAGCCAGCACCTCGTGCCGCGTCTCGTCCGTGTACAACTCGACATCATCCCCTACGGCGTTGGCCGGGAAGAAGCCGTACACCCCGCGCGCCGTGATCAGCCGCCCGGCTATAATCCGATCCAGCAGCGCCTGGCCTTCGGTCAACAACTGCCGCGCCTGCATCCCATAATCCGGGTGCTCCAGAATGCGCGGATAGATGCCTTTCAAGCCCCAGGTGTGGAAAAACGGGCTCCAGTCGATGAACTCCCGCAACCGCTCGAGTGGGAAGCCATCCAACGCGCGAACGCCGGTGAACCCCGGTACCGCGATATCTTCGGCCCGCCACCCGATCGGCGTCCGCCGCGCACGGGCTTGGGCGATTGGCACGACCGGCTGCTTTGGCGCCGCATGCGACTTCCGGATCGCCTCATAATCAGCCCGGTGCTGGGCCACGAAGCTGTCGCGGCTTTCCTCGCTGAGCAGGCTAGTGGTCACCGGCACGGCACGGCTGGCATCCAGCACATGCACCACCGGCTCGCTATAGTGCGGCGCGATCTTGATCGCCGTATGCGCCCGGCTGGTGGTCGCGCCACCTACCAGCAGCGGCTGTTTATACCCTAACCGTTCCATCTCCCGAGCCACGTGTACCATCTCGTCAAGCGATGGCGTGATCAGCCCGCTCAATCCGATGACATCGGCCTTCTCCGCCTTGGCCCGTTCGAGGATCTTCTCGGCGGGCACCATGACGCCCATGTCGATCACTTCGTAGTTATTGCAGGCCAGCACCACGCCGACGATATTCTTCCCGATATCGTGCACATCGCCTTTCACGGTCGCCAGCACGATTTTGCCCTGCGTCCGAACCTCCTGCCCGGCGGCCACCGCCGCTGCCTTCTCCGCCTCCATGAAGGGCGTCAGGTAAGCTACGGCCTTCTTCATCACGCGTGCCGACTTCACTACCTGCGGAAGGAACATCTTGCCCGCGCCGAACAGATCGCCCACCACGCCCATGCCGTCCATCAGCGGACCTTCGATCACCGCCAGGGGCCGCCCCAGCTTCGCCCGCGCCTCTTCGGTGTCGATATCAATGTAGCTATCGATGCCCTTCACCAGCGCATGCGACAGCCGCTCCTCCACCGTCCCATTGCGCCACTCTTCGCTCTTCTTCTCCGCGGCCGGCCCCGCGCCCGCCGCCTTGATCGCCTCGCCGCGCTCGACCAGCCGCTCGGTGGCGTCCGGGCGCCGGTTCAGCAGAACGTCTTCCACCAACTCGCGCAGATCGGGCTCAATCTCTTCGTACACCTCCAGCATGCCCGCGTTCACGATGCCCATGTCCAGGCCCGCCGCGATGGCGTGATAGAGGAAGGCCGAATGCATCGCCTCCCGCACGGTATTGTTCCCGCGGAAGCTGAACGAGATGTTCGATACGCCGCCGCTCACCTTCGCATGCGGCAGGTTCGCCTTGATCCAGCGGGTGGCATTGATGAAGTCGACGGCGTAGTTGTTGTGCTCCTCCATCCCGGTGGCCACCGTCAGGATGTTCGGATCGAAGATGATGTCCTCCGGCGGGAACCCCACCTCATCGACTAGAATCCGGTACGCCCGCTCGCAGATGCGAATCTTGTCTTCATACGTCGCCGCCTGGCCCTGCTCATCAAAAGCCATGACGACCACCGCCGCGCCGTACTTCAACACATGGGCCGCCGTCTCGCGGAACTTCGCCTCGCCCTCCTTGAGCGAGATGGAGTTGACGATGCCCTTGCCCTGCAGGCACTGCAGCCCCGCCGCGATGACTTCCCACTTCGAGGAGTCGACCATGAACGGCACTTTCGCCACTTCCGGCTCGCTCGCCAGCAGTTGCAGGAAGCGGGTCATCGCCGCAACGCCGTCGATCATACCCTCATCCATGCAGATGTCGATGACGTTGGCGCCGTTCTCCACCTGCTGCCGGGCGATAGCCACGGCCTCCTCGTACTTGCCGTCCTTGATGAGTTTGGCGAACTTCGGCGACCCGGCCACATTCGTCCGCTCGCCGATCATGATGAACACGCCCTGCTGTTGGGTGAAAGGCTGCGAGCCGGACAACCGCAGCGGAAGCGGCGTCTCGCGCTCGCCATCCACCAACACGGTAGCCCGCGCCTGCCGCGCCGGCTTATCTTCCAACTCCCTGGCAATCGCCGCGATATGCTCCGGCGTGTTCCCACAGCATCCACCGGCGATGTTGATCAGCCCGGCGCGCGCGAACTCACCCAGATAGCGGCCCATGTCCGCCGGCTCCAAATCAAAGCCAGTAGGCGACAGCGGGTTCGGCAGTCCCGCATTCGGATAGGCGGAAATCGCCGCGCCCGACTTGGCCGACAACTCCTCCAGGAACGGGTACATGAGGTCCGGCCCCAGCGAGCAGTTCAGGCCCACCGACAGCGGCTTCACATGTTCCACCGCGTTCCAGAAGGCCTCCACCGTTTGGGCCGAGATCATGGTCTCGCCCCCGCGTCCCACCGCCGCCGAAATCATCACCGGCACCAGCTTGCCGTCCTCGGCGAAGACTTCCTGAATGGCTACGAGTGCCGCCTTGGCATTCAGCGAATCGAAGATGGTCTCCACCAGCAGCACGTCCGAGCCGCCGGCCAGCAGCGCCCGCGTCTGCAGCTTGTACGCCGACTTGACCTGATCGAACGTCACCACCCGGAAGCCCGGATCGTCGGCATCGGGCGAATTGGACAGTGACACCGTCAGCGGGCCAATCGCCCCCGCCACAAAGCGCTGCCGTCCGGTGGCCTCGCCAACCCGGTCCGCCCACTCCCGGCACTGCCGCGCCGACGTTTCATTGATCTCCCACGCCAGGTCGTTCAGAAACCGGTCGTCGATGATCTTCTGGTAGAACGCCGGATCCTTGCGTCCGCCATGCTCGCGCGGGTCGTCCACGAAGAACTCGCTCTGCGCGATCGAGGTAGCCCCGAACGTATTGGTCTCGATGATGTCGGCTCCGGCTTCGAGGAAGCGCCGGTGAATGTCGCCGATCATGCCGGGCTGCGTCAACGAAAACAGATCGCCGTTATTCAGCAGATCCTTCTTCGAGTCGCGAAACCGGCTGCCGCGAATATCGGCCTCCGTCATGCCATAGGTGCGAATGGTCGTCCCCATGGCGCCGTCGATAATGACAATCCGATCCGCAAGGACCTTTTGAAGCGGGTGTGTATAACGGGTCATCCGTATGTATCTAGGATAACCGCCCTCCCCGCTCCGGGTCGGATCCGGCCCCGAGTCCGGCGCGGCTTGGCGAATGAAGCAGAAACCCGCCACGCCACTTTCAAGTGATACCCTTAAAAATTGCCCCCTATGAGTAGCATCCAAGTGACCCTGCCCGACGGGTCCAAGCAGGAATACCCCGCCGGCAGCCGCCCTCTCGACATCGCTAAGGCCATCAGCCCGCGCCTGGCGGACGCCGCCCTCGTTGCCCGTGTGAACGGAGCGCTTTTCGACCTTACCCGCCCGCTGGAAGGTGACGCCACCGTCGAGATCCTCACCACGAAGAACCCGGAAGCGCTCGAGGTCTACCGCCACTCGACGGCGCACCTGCTGGCCGCCGCCGTCCTCGAACTGTTTCCCGAAACCAAGCTCGGGATTGGCCCGCCGACCGACGCCGGTTTCTATTACGACTTTCAGCGCGACACGCCTTTCACTCCGGAAGACCTTGAAAAGCTCGAAGCCAAGATGTGGGAGATCCAAAAGCGCGACCTCCCTTACGAACGCCAGCTCACCGAGAAGCAGGCCGGGCTGCGGAAGTACAGCCATGAGCCGATGAAGTGCGAGCTGATCACCGAGAAGGCCGACGCCGTCTTCTCCGAGTACACGCTTGGCCCGAACTTCATCGATTTCTGCCGCGGACCGCACGTCCCGTCCACCTCCAAGCTGAAGGCGTTCAAGCTGCTCTCGATCGCCGGCGCCTACTGGAAGGGCAACGAGAAGAACCAGCAGCTCCAGCGCATCTACGGCACCGCCTTCTTCTCCCAGAAGGAGCTCGACGAGCACCTCAAGCAAATCGAAGAAGCGAAAAAGCGCGACCACCGGAAGCTCGGCGCCGAACTGGACCTGTTCTCGATCCAGGACCTGGCCGGCCCCGGTCTCATCTTCTTTCACCCGAAGGGCGGCATTGTCCGCAAACAGCTGGAAGACTGGATGCGGAACGAGTACCTGGCCCGCGGCTACTCGCTGGTCTACACGCCGCACATTGCGCGTTCCGACCTTTGGAAGACGTCGGGCCATTACAACTTCTACGCCGAAAACATGTTCAAACGGATGGAGCTGGACGATGCGGAGTACCAGCTCAAGCCGATGAACTGTCCGTTCCACATCCTGATCTACGCCAACAGCCAGCGCAGCTACCGCGACCTGCCGGTGCGTTTGGGCGAACTCGGCACCGTCTACCGCTACGAGCGCTCGGGCACGATGCACGGACTGCTGCGGGTGCGCGGCTTCACGCAGGACGACGCTCACATTTTCTGCCGCCCCGACCAGATCGAAGACGAGATCGTCTCCTGCCTGGAGTTCGCCGCCGACACGCTCAAGACCTTCGGCTTCGACAAGTACGACGCGGAACTCTCGACCTGGGACAACGGGGCGAGCGGCAAGTACGACGGCACGCCGGATCAGTGGGCGCTTGCCGAACGGGCGCTGCACAAAGCGGTAGAACGGGTCGGCATCAACGCGACGGTGATGACCGACGAAGCCGCCTTCTACGGGCCAAAGATCGACGTCAAACTGGTCGACGCGATTGGCCGCCGCTGGCAACTCTCCACCGTTCAGTTCGACTTTACCCTGCCGCGCCGTTTCGAGCTCGAATACGTTGGTGAAGACGGCAACAAGCACCAGCCGCTGATGTGCCACCGCGCCTTGTTCGGCTCGGTAGAACGCTTCTTCGGGATCCTGGTGGAACACTACGCCGGCGCTTTTCCGGTCTGGCTGGCGCCCATCCAGACGGTGGTCATGCCCATCACCGACCGCTCGCTGGAATACGCGCAACAGGTCAACGCGAAGCTCAAGGCCTCCGGTCTGCGAACGGAGTTGGACGACCGCAAAGAGAAAGTCCAACTGAAGATCCGCGAAGCGCAACTCCAGAAGATCCCCTACATGCTGGTTGTAGGCGATCGTGAGGCCGCCGACGGCAAGGTTTCGGTGCGCAACCGCAAGCACGGCGACCAGGGGGTCAAGCCGCTCGATCAATTCCTCTCCGAGATTCAGACCTTGATCGACAACAAAACCGCCTTCGAATAGATTCCGATGGCGTGGTTTCTCCTCGCCCTTACGGTGGGCTCCCTGGTGTTCTGCCTGCTGGCAATCCAAGGCGCCCGCCGCTATCTCTCGCTCCCTTCCCTCTCTCCGCATACCGTTGACCCTCCGATTTCCATACTGAAGCCCCTGGCAGGGCTGGACGAAGGATTGGAAGCCAACCTGGAATCCTTCTTTCAACAGACTTATCCTCATTTCGAGATCCTCTTTGCCGTAAGCACCGAACAAGACCCAGCCCTCCCGATCGTAAAATCCATCGCCGCGCGCTACCCTCACATCCCGACGAGGATCCTCATCTCCGGCATCCCGCCGTACCCCAACCGCAAGGTCCGAAGCGTCCATGTCATGGTCGAACAGGCGCGACACGACCTTCTGGTGATGTCCGACAGTGACATCCGAGTCAGGCCGGACTTTCTGCAGAGCGTCGCCCGCGAGTTCGAGGCAGATCCTCAACTAACCGTCACCACCTGCCCCTACCGGGCCGTTCCCGGCGACTCCCCGTGGAGCCGTTTCGAAGCCGTCATGATGAACACCGAGTTCCTTGCCGGGATCCTCACCGCCCGCCTACTCGAAGGCATGCGCTTCGCGGTGGGCCCCACCATCGCCTGCCGCCGCCGTGCTCTGGAGGCCATCGGCGGCAGCTTCGAATCGCTGGGCCACTACCTTGCGGAAGATTTCGTCTTCGGGCAAAGAGCCGCCCAGGGCGGGCAAGGCGTTGCTCTCTCCCGCTACGTTGTCGAACACCACATTGGCACCTCCAATTTCAAAGCCAACAACCAGCACCGGTTGCGATGGGTCCGCAGCACCAGAAGATCGCGGCCCGCCGGGTACATCGGCCAGCTCTTCACCTATCCCATCCCGCTTGCCCTGATCACTACTCTTGTCCACCCCCCGTTCTACCCCGCCCTTCTCGCCGCCATCTTCCTTCGCGGCTACAATGCTTACCAAACAGCGATCCAGATCCTGCGCGACCCCATCGTTAAGGCCAGCCCGTGGCTGGTGCCTGCGCAGGACCTGCTCAGCTTTCTCTTCTACCTGCTGGGCTTTCTAGGCAACACCATCACCTGGCGAGGCCAGCGCTTCCAACTTCATGCCGACGGCACATTCAGCCGCATCCTCTGATACAATCCCCCGCATGCTGACCCGCCGCTCCTTCGCGCTTCTGCCCGCCCTGGCCGCCTCCGGCTTCGCCGCCGAGCCCCGCTACACGATCGGCATCACTACCAACACCCGCGGCGGCTGGGAGAACGACGTCTTCCTCTCCTTTCGAGAAGCCCGCGAAGTTGGCTACCGGTATGTGGAAACCTTCCTCCACTACTTCGCCAAGGACTACTACGACAATCCCGGGGCCCTGCAAAAGAAGGTCGACGAGATCGGCGTCAAGTTCGTGACCATCTCCAACGGCGCGCCGATGGAGACGAACTTCCAGGACCCTTCCAAGCACAAGCAACTTGTCGCCGATCACCTCCGCCTCGGCAAATTCATTAAGAACTTCGGCTGCCGGCACCTGAAGATCAACCTCGGCCCGCGGCGGCCGGCGGGCACCACGCCTGAAGACCTGAATCACATGGCGGTCGCCTGTGAAGAGACCGGAAAGCAACTCAAAGCGATTGGCATCCGGCTGGCCATCCACGCCCACATGTGGAATCAATTCGAGAACCGCAAAGAAATCGACTACATGATGGGCCACACGACTGCCGGGAACGTGGGCTTCGTCCTGGATACCGGCCACATCACGATGGCTGGCATCGACCCGGTGGCGCTGGCGAGGGAACTCGGCCACCGCATTGTCGAATTCCACATGAAGGACACGGCGAAGGAGCACCGCGGCGGGGCGAAATCGCGCCTCGAGCGGCCCGACATGATGAAGAACCCGCCGTTCTTCCCACTCGGGGAAGGCGGCGTCGACTTCCCGGCTTTGAAAGCGCACCTGGATAAAATCAATTGGCGCGGCTTTCTGACCGTCGAACTCGACACGTCTCCGTTCCGTCCGCCGAAGGAGAGCGCCCGGATTAGCCTGAACTACCTCCGCAACACACTAGGCATCGCGGGGTAGTGGGAGAACCTCGCAAACCCGGGCCCGGGCGGTCGAGGCTTTGTATCGTGTTCATTCTAATTGGTTGTGCCTTGGTTCCGGCGGGTTGATCCGGCGCCGGGGTGGCGGGCGGCGGCTCCGGAAAAATAGGTTTGTTTTGTACGTCCGCCGGCGCGGGTGGCGGCGTTGGCGGGGCCTCCGGCCCGGTGACGGCGCGCAGCTTGGCGAGCGCTTCGAAGGAACGAAGCAGGGTGCGTTCGAGACGGCGCTCGTGGCGGTCGAAGCTGTCGAGGGTTTTGTCCCGTGAGAGCTTGGCGAAGGCTTCGGCTTCGAGAGTTCCGCACGAATAGCGCTGGAACTCGCCGTCGAGATCCGGGCGGGTGCGGGCCATTTCCGTGTTGATGGCCTCCTTCTCGATGCGCTTGAGACGAGCGAGGCGCCAGGAGGCGTCGGCGATGTTCTGGACGATATCGCGCTCCTGGATATTGGTTGGGGAGTAGAGGGCGAAGTACTCCTCGACGATACGGTCGTAGGGCCGGTGATCTTCCGAAGCAAGGACCGGGTGCTTGGTGGTGAGGCCATGGCGGATGGCGTTCTTGGAGACAGTGGCCTTGCCCTCGGGGGAGGTGGGGCCACGGGACTTGCGGCCGTTGGCGGCGGAGGTTTTGGAGCGGCCGTCCTGGCGGGGCACGGCGGCCCCGGCGGTGTTGGTGTTGTTGGCGCCGGTGTTGGTGCTCATGACGGGTTTAGAGTGGCATGGGGTTTGAGGGGGGTGAGGGTAAGTGATTGATGGGATTGGGAATGTGTTTTGTGATTGGGAGGGAGGACTACACATTTTCCTACAGGGGGAGTGATTGGGGCGGGATGCTCGTGGTTTGGGCCTAGCTGCTAGAGGGGGGACGATTCGGTGGGTCACGGTACTTTGTCGAGATGGTGGCAGCAACAGGCGCTACTACCTCTTTCGAGGTATGCGGCAATCCTGACGCGGAGGTATGCCTTGAACCTCCGCAGCAACTATCCTAATGAGGTGCCAACCGGTTTCTCCCAACGCCAGGTCGCACGTCATGGATTGTGGTTGGCGTGCCTGCTGAGCGCGGGCTGCGGGCCGGCTCCCGCGGTTACGCCGCTGATCGATTTCCGGGTGGTCCCGGAAGCCAGTCCTGGGGGGCCGGACCGGATGGCGACGATAGCAGGCACAGTTCGCGGCGCGCGGGCGGGACAGCGGATCGTGCTCTTTGCAAAAAGCGGGCAGTGGTGGGTGCAGCCGTTCTCGCAGAGCCCCTTCACGCCCATTCTGGCCGGGGGAGAGTTTGAAAGCGGGACGCATCTGGGGACGGAGTATGCAGCGCTGCTGGTGGAGGCATCGTACGTACCGCCCAAGGTAGTAGACCAGCTTCCGGGCGGTGCGGCGGGGATAGTGGCGGTGGCGAGTGTACCGGGCAAGCCGGGCGCGCCGGCGCCTCCTTCGTATTTGCAGTTCAGCGGCTACGACTGGGAGGTGGTGGAGCCGAAGGCGGGGCGGCCGCCCACGGTATGGACGGACGTGGAGGGCCGCCTGCATTTACGGGTGACGAAAGAAGGGAAGGAATGGACGCGGGCGGAAGTGGCGGCGCGGCGCCGTCTGGGTTACGGCACGTATTCGTTCACGATTGGGAATATGCCGGCGCTGGAGCCTGCGACGGCGTTGCGGATGTTCACGTGGGACCAGGACGAGGCGGGGCAGAATCATCGGGAGATCGACATAGAGCTGAGCCGGTGGGGGGATCCGGCAATCAAGAACGCGCAGTTCGTGGTGCAGCCGTATTACGTTGCCGCGAATTCGTTCCGGTTCGAGGCTCCGGGCGGCGCGATGGAGCATTCTTTTCGCTGGGAGGCCGGCCGGGTGAGGTTTCGAACGGCGCAATTGCGTCCACCGCGGACGGTGGCAGAGCACCTGTTTACTTCCGGGGTTCCAGCGCCGGGGCCGGAGACTGTCCACTTGAGCCTGCAGGTGTATGCGAGATCGCGCGTCCCGCAGCAGAAGGCTGTCGAGGTGGTGATTGAGAAATTTGAATTTCTACCTTGACCGGATGCGCTGGCCGCGGGTGATGGCGCTGCTGTTGGTAGCGCCGGGGGCGTTCGCGCTGGACCCGGGACGGAGTATGTCGCAGTATGTGCGCGACCGCTGGAGCGTGGAGCAGGGGTTCCCGCGGGGGCCAGTGTACGCACTGGCGCAAACGGCGGATGGGTACTTGTGGATGGGGACCGAGCGGGGCCTGGTGCGATTTGACGGCTTGCGGTTTGAGGTGGTGGAGGCCTTGATGGGCAAGCGCGGACCGCTGACGCACGTGTTGGGGCTGGTGGCGGATCGGGATGGGGGACTGTGGGTGCGTCCGAGGCGGCCGGCGCTGGCTCACTACCGGGATGGCGAACTGAAGGATGCGGTAGTTTCCTTTGGACTGCCGCGGGGCAGCGTGGCGGCGCTGGCGGGATCGAGCGAAGGACTCCCGCTGGTGTGGATGTTGAGGGGGGAGGCGAGCGCGGTTCTGCTGGAAGGGGGGAAGTACCGGACCCTGGCGGCTCCCGCCGATTTTTCGCGGTCACCGGTGTTGTCGTTGGCGCAGACCAGGGATGGGGCGATTTGGGTGGCGACGCGCGATGCCGGGCTGTTCCGGGTGAAGGATGGGAAGACTACGGCGTTTCGGGCGGAACTGCCGGATCCGAAGGTGAATGTGCTGGCGGCGCGCGGGGACGAGGTCTGGATTGGGACTGACGGCGGATTGATTCGCTGGGATGGAGCGAAGCTGACGAAGGCAGGGATTCCGGCACCGCTGGCAGGCGTGCAGATTCTGTCGATGACGGTGGACCGCCACGGGAACCTATGGGCGGGAACGAACGCGCAGGGCTTGTTGCGGCTAAACGCCCTGGGGGTGTCGTGGTTGGATCCGGGAGGCAGCGAGGGGCGCGATGCGATTACAGCGGTTTTCGAGGACCGGGAAGGCAATCTGTGGACGGGCAGCGCGAGTGGATTGGAGCGGATTCGCGACAGCGCGTTTGTGAGTTACACGAAGGCGGAGGGGATGCCGGCGGATGCCTTGGGGCCGGTCTACGCGGGGGTCCAGCGGACATGGTTCGCGCCGGAACATGGTGGCTTGTGGCGGTTGGAGAAGGGTAAGGCGGTGGAGGTGGTGGATGCCGGTCCGCGGCAGGATGTGGTGTATTCGATGGCAGGCGCAGGCGATGGGTTGTGGGTTGGCCGGCAGCGGGGAGGGTTGACGCATCTGCGAGAGGAGGGTGGCCGGTTTGTAGCGCGGAGCTATACGGCCAACGATGGGCTGGCGCAAAACAGCGTGTATGCGGTGGAGGTGGGGCGCGATGGGGCGGTGTGGGCGGGGACGTTGAGCGGGGGAGTGAGCCGCTGGGAGCGGGGGAAGTTCACGACGTTTCGGGTTAGCGATGGGCTGGCGGCAAACACGGTGAACGCGATTCTGGAGGGCGGGGATGGGACGATGTGGTTCGCGACGCCAAATGGGCTGAGCGCGCTGCGGGGTAAGGCATGGCATACCTACCGCCGGAGCGACGGATTGCCCGCCGATGAAGTGAACTGCCTGTTTGAGGACGCGGGTGGGAGGTTGTGGGTGGGCACAGCGGCGGGCCTTGCGTTGCGGGAGGGGGGCAGGCTGCGCTGGGTAGGGACGGAGCAGGCGGTATTTCGCGAGCCGGTGCTGGGGATCGCGGGCGATGGGGTTGGCGCGCTGTGGATGGCTACGGCAAACCATGTGCTCCGCGCCGATGGGGGCAAATTGGCGGCGGGGGAAGTAAAGGAGGGCGACTGGCGGGAGTATGGGACGGCGGACGGGCTGCGCGGGGTGGGCGGCGTGAAGCGCCATCGCTCGGTGGTGGCCGATGCGAGGGGGCGCATCTGGTTTTCGCTGAGCCGCGGTCTTGCGGTAGTGCATCCGGCGCTTTTGGGTGCGAGTGCGGCGCCGGCGTTGGTGCACGTTCAATCGCTGGCGGCCGATGGAGTGGCGCTTCCGGTACGGGGAAGCGTGCGGATTCCGGGTGGGAGCCGCCGCGTGGTGTTAGGGTTCGCGGGGTTGGGCCTGTCGATGCCGGAGCGGGTGCGCTACCGCTACAAGCTGGAGGAGTTCGAAGGGCAATGGAGTGAACCGGTGGCGGCGCGGGAAGCAGTGTACACCAATCTTGGCCCTGGGACTTACCGGTTCCGGGTGCTGGCGAGCAATGCCGATGGAATGTGGAACAGCCAGGAGAGCGGTTTGACGTTTGCGATCGCGCCGCTGCCGTGGCAGACGTGGTGGTTCCGGGTGGGGTGCGCCGGACTGCTGGCGGGTGCCATGGCTGGAGCTTACCGGGAGCGGCTGCGGCGCGCGACACGGCAACTGAACGTACGCTTTGAAGAGCGGCTGGCCGAACGGACGCGGATCGCGCAGGAGTTACACGATACGCTGTTGCAGGGGATTCTGAGCGCGTCGATGCAGCTGCATGTGGCGGCGGACCAGGTGCCGGAGGGGTCGGCGGCCAAGCCATCGCTGGAACGGGTGTTAGGGCTGATGAGCCGGGTGATCGACGAGGGGAGGAACGCGGTTCGGGGGCTGCGGACGAATGACGGGGATGGGCTGGATCTGGGGCATGCGTTCGCGGGTATTCCGGAGGAGTTGGGGCTTAGCGGGCAGGGCGGCTTTCAGGTGATTGTGCAAGGGGAACCGCGGCGGCTGCATCCGCTGCTGCGCGATGAGGTGTACCGGATCGGGCGGGAGGCGGTGGGGAATGCGTTGCGGCACGCGGGCGCCAGCCGGATTGAAGTGGAGATCGTCTACACGGCGAAAGGGATGCGGCTGGTAATTCGCGATGACGGGCGTGGGATTGACCCCGCGGTGCTGGAGGCGGGACGGGAAGGCCACTGGGGGCTGGCCGGCATGCGGGAACGGGCGGAGAAGGCCGGAGGGCAACTGCATCTGCGCAGCAGCGCCGGTGCTGGGACGGAGGTGGAGTTCCGCGTAGCGGCGGCAATTGCTTTCGAGTCCGCGACACAAAACGGCTGGTTCCGGCGTCTACAGCGGCGGCGGGGGCAAGCCGCGGAAGGGAGCAGATGAGCGCGACAGGACGCATCCGGGTCTTGAGTGTCGACGACCATCCGCTGCTGCGCGAAGGTATCGCGGCGATTATCAACAGCCAGCCGGACATGGAGTTGACGGTGCAGGCGGCGACGGGGCGGGAAGCGCTACAGATGTACCGCGAGCACCGGCCCGACGTCACGCTGCTGGACCTGCGGCTGCCGGACATGACTGGCATTGACGTGCTGATCGCCATTCGCAATGAATTTCCCGAGGCGCGGGTGATCCTGTTCACGACGTTTGAAGGGGACGTGGAGATCCAGCGGGCGATGGAGGCCGGGGCGCGAGGGTATGTCTTGAAGAGCATGCCGCCGCGGGAGTTGGTGGAGGTGATCCGGCAGGCGCACCACGGCAAGAAGCGTGTGCCCGCGGAGGTGGCGGCCAGGCTTGCCGAGCATTTGGGGGACGAGCGGCTGACGCAACGGGAGGTGGAGGTGTTGCGGCACCTGGCGGGGGGCAATCGGAACCGGGATATCGCGGAGCGGCTATTCATCTCCGAAGAGACGGTGAAGGTTCACGTGAAGCACCTGATGGAGAAGTTGGGCGCGAGTGATCGTACGGAGGCGGTGGTGATTGCGCTGCGGCGGGGCATTATCCAGCTTTAGCAATTAACACGATGAGGTTAGGCGCGCGATACGCCTTTGGGGGATTCGCCGGGGGCGCTGGTGTGGCTACTGTAAGCCAAGGGGAATCTTGCAGAGGCTATATTCCACGTTCGCTAGCGGCCGGCCCGGTACCGGCTTACTGTTGCTGCGCCTTGCGGTGAGCCTGGTGGCGTTCTTGGAAGCGGGCGGTCTGCTCGGCGCGCAGCAGACAGCGCCCGGATTGGTGTGGATGGGCTGCGGAGGGCTGCTGCTGCTGGGGTTGGTGACGCCGCTGGCCGGGGCGGCCACCCTGCTGAGCGCGGTGGGCCGTGGGCTGGGCAGTCCGCCCCCCATGGGAGGCGGACTGCCGGATGGATGGCTGTTCCCAGGCTTTGTGGCCGCGGTTGCGGCGGCGATTGTGCTGCTTGGCCCCGGTGCGTATTCCGTGGATGCGCGGCTATTTGGCCGGCGCGAGATTATCATTCCCCGCGCGTCACGGCGGCCACGGGATTAGAGGCGCCTACCACGATCTGGGGATCGGAAATCGCAACTAATTCGGGATGTTCGCCGGAGTCATTTCCTTCATGCTGGGTCAACAAAGGCAATTACTGGGAAATGAGCTACATCACCACCAAAGACGAGACCACGATTTATTACAAAGACTGGGGCTCCGGACAACCGGTTGTCCTTAGTCATGGATGGCCGCTGTGTTCCGATAGCTGGGAAGCGCAGATGTTCCATCTGGCTGCGAATGGCTTCCGCGCGATTGCGCACGACCGGCGCGGCCATGGCAGATCGAGCCAGCCCTGGCATGGCAACGAGATGAACACGTATGCCGACGATCTGGCGGCGCTCGTGGATCATCTGGACCTACGGAATGCCATTGTGATTGGCTTTTCGACGGGGGGAGGGGAAGTGGCTCGCTATATCGGCCGGCACGGTACCAAGCGTGTGGCGAAGGCGGGGTTGATCTCGGCCGTGCCGCCGTTGATGTTGCAGACTGATGTCAATCCGGGCGGGTTGCCGCTTGCGGTGTTTGACGGACTGCGCGACGGTTCCCTGGCCGACCGGTCGAAGCTGTATCGGGATCTGGCCAGCGGGCCGTTCTTCGGGTACAACCGCGCGGGTGCAGTCCCGTCGCAAGGCGTGATCGACGCGTTCTGGCTGCAAGGGATGATGGCGGGGCTTAAGAACGCGTATGACTGCATCGCCGCTTTCTCGGCAACCGATTTCACCGAGGATCTGAAGAAGTTTGATGTACCCACGCTGGTTCTGCACGGGGACGACGACCAGATTGTGCCGATTGGGGCGGCGGGTCTGGCGTCGGCGAAATTGATCAAGAACGCGACGCTAAAGGTGTACCCCAAGGCGCCGCATGGCATCACCGATACCCACAAAGACCAACTGAATGCCGATCTGCTGGCGTTCTGCCGGTCTTAAACGGGATTCCATTGAAAAAGGAGCCGCGATGATTTTCGGAATGAGTCTGGCGACGTTTACGCTGCTGCATGTCGTGATCAGCCTGGTTGGGATAGCAGCGGGGATGGTTGTATTGTTGGGGCTGATCCGCGGCACGCACCTGCCGGGGTGGGCGGCGATTTTTCTGGTGACGACGATTCTCACCAGCGTGACCGGCTATGGATTTCCGATCCATGGGTTGACGCCGGGGCATGTGGTGGGGGCGATTTCGCTGGTGGCGTTGGCCCTGGCGGTAGCGGGGCTGTACCGGTTTGAACTGGCGGGTTCGTGGCGGCGCGTCTATGTGGTGACGACGGTGCTGTCGTTGTATCTGAATGTGTTCGTCGGCATCGTGCAGACGTTCCGGAACGTGCCGGTGCTGCACGCGGCGGCGCCTACCGAGTCGGAACCGCCATTTACGATTGCGCAGTTGACGGCGGTGGTGCTGTTCCTTGGCCTGGGATACCTGGCGGTACGCGGGTTCAGCGGCGCCTCATTGTCCGAACGAAAGGCAATCTATGTCCAGAAATAACGGCCGCCGCCAACTGAGCGAGAAAGGTCTGCTCCCGCCCGGCAACTGCATGGTGGCGTTGATTGACCTGCAGCCGCAGATGCTGTTCGGAGTGACGAACTTCGATCGGCAGTCGGTCATCAACAACAACCTGGTGCTGGCGAAAGCGGCGCGCGTCTTCGACGTGCCTACGATCCTCAGCACAGTGGAATCGAAGGCCTTCAGCGGCAACTTCTGGCCGCAGATTCTGTCCGTTTTCCCAGGCCAGTGCACCATTGAACGCACGACCATGAACTCCTGGGATGACGCCAACTTCCATGCCGCCATCGAGAAGACAGGACGTAAGAAGATCGTGCTGGCGGGCTTGTGGACGGAGACCTGCGTGGCGTTGCCCACGGTGCAGGCCATTCACGATGGCTATGAAGTCTACGTGGTGGAGGACTGCTGCGGCGACGTCAGCCAGTTGGCGCACGACAACGCCATGAAGCGCGTGGTGCAAGCCGGGGCCAAGCCGGTGACCGCGCTGTCGGTGATGCTGGAGTGGCAGCGCGACTGGGGCCATCGCGACACCCACGATGCGGGCGATTGGATGGACCGACTTCGCGAAGCCTCGGAAGCCGATCCCGAGATCGAAGAGCGCACGGGGCTGGCTTTCTGGTTTACCCTGCCAGGCCGGCCCGCTCGCCACCCGCCACCCTGTCCGAAGATGGCGCTGTTGACGCTGCTGGGGGTGCGGTAGTCGGCATCGGCCGCTAACTCGGGAGGCAGCACTTTGATGGCGACGTCGCGATTCAGCTTGGCGTCGCGCGCCCGATACACCTCGCCCATGCCGCCCTTGCCGAGTAGCGATACGACTTCATAGGCTCCGATGCGGTCGCCAGGCGATAGCAGGCCGTTGTTCATGGCGCGGACTTCTCCTTCAGCAAAGCCGGCCAGTTTTGGATGACGTGGATCGACCGCGGCGCACCTTCCGGCTCATCCGGTTCGGCAATGAGGAAGCGTTTGCCGTCCGGGTGCACATCCAGGACCCTCGCTAAAACCGCCAACCCGTCACTCCGGAACAATTCCACAGGCGCACCGAACCGCACCGTGCCGCCTGAAGCGTCGACGGGAACCGCCAGCAGAGCACCCTGGCGCTGGTAGAAGACCTCACGGCCATCCCGTCGCCAGCGGGCGCGAATTCCTCCAGTCAATGAGACTTGCCACCTGCCGGCACCGCTCGCCGGGCGAATAAAGACTTCCTCCTGTCCGGATACGGCGGCCTGATAGGCCACTAACCTTCCGTCCGGCGAGAAGACGGCTTGCGTTTCGTGAAGCGGTGTCTGAAGCCAAATCGTCGGGGGCGCGAACGTGCCGTCGGCGTTTCGCTTTGCGCTCCAGATATCTGCTTCCCCCTTCGCGCCGACCTGGTGAAACAAGAGGATCCCATCGGGCGACCAACTGGGATGGTTGCAGGGTGCAGGGCAAACTAAGGCCGAGCGGGCCTCGGACCCTCCCGTGGCGGCCTGCACGGCAATCTGGCGTTTCCCGTCGATCTCCCGCGTGAAGGCGATCTCCTGGCCCGTAGGTGACCATGTAGGATCAACGACCGCTCCCGGCGTAAAGGTCAATCGCGAGCGAACCCCATTCTCCAGGCCAGCGATCCAAATGTCCGTTCTCCCCAGAGGACCCGATTGGTAGAGCACCTGCCTGCCGTCTGGAGAGATGGCGGGAGACGACAAACCGTTCTCCGGCGGCACGACTGGATCTCCGAACTTTCGTCCAGTGCGGTCGCGCCATACCAGCCGGCGCCGTGTGGGGAGCGCGTCCACCCAAACCAGCGTGCCATCGGCCGACGTGGTCACGTCGGACCCGTCGTTGAGAACCAGCATGGGCTCTCCGTCCGGCTTGCCTGTCGCGGTGGAGATCTTCACCGCCCACAAACCCGGCGCTTGCACATCGTTTTGGTACAGCAGATAGCCGGCCGGCGACCAAGCCGGGTAGGCGCCACGCGAGAGTCTCTCCGTCTTTCCTGAATCCAGATCGATAAGGACAAGATGTTGGTCAGCCTGAGTCCCAGCGCCCACCACGACGAGTCGCTTCCGGCCAGTGGGCAGTAAGACCGGCGAGTAATACGGGAAGCTGTCCCTTGGTGCCGCCACATTCGGCCTCCCCCCACCCGCAGGTACTTCTACTAGCCCCTGGGTCGCAACACTAGCCAGAATTGTCCTTCCGTCCGGGCTCCAAACCCCACCCCGGAACCCGCCGTCGAGGCTGGCGAGCACAAAAGGAATGCCACCATTCCGCACTACCTTCTTCAAATCACCACCGGCCGAGAAGGCAATTTGGGAACTGTCCGGCGCCCAAAAGGGACCTTCCGCGCCTTCCGTCCCTTCCAATGGGCGCGCTTGTTCGGACGCCAGCGAGCGGACCCACAGCTTGCCTTCGGCGACGTAGGCGATGTGTTGTCCATCGGGCGAAATCGCGGCCCGACGGGACACAGCCCTTGCCACCAGGCCCTTCGGAGCGAAGGAGAAGGAGCGCAAAGGGGGCTCGGGCAGCCTTTCGGTGAAGTCGTGAAAGGAGACGGCGGTAAGCGCCATCGTTGCTACAGCCAATGCCAGAGCCCAGTGCCACGGGGTAGCCGATGGCTTGGGCGCTACGGGTTGCCTTGCCCCTGCGCCGTCGATTGCGATCCGCGCCTCGGTGATGTGCGACAGCCGGTTCTTCAGATTGCGGTCGAGACAGCGCCGCAGCAGTTCGCGGATCGACGGCGGTGTTTCCACCGGCAGTTTCCCAAAGTCGATCTCCTTGCGCAGCACATCGGCGAGCGTGTGCGAGATGGTCTCGCCGTCGAACAACCGCTCGCCGACCAGCAACTCATACAGCACCACGCCAAAGGCCCAGATATCGGCCCTCCGGTCCACTGGCT
>CAYLPH010000013.1:0-137612 GCA_964385495.1 uncultured Candidatus Solibacter sp. | reverse complement strand
GTATCGCGCGGCTCTTGGATCCCGGGGCCGGAGCTGCCATGGAGACTTCCATGCCGATGTTCACGGCGCGGTATGCGAGCCCGGAGCAGGCGCAAGGCGTAGCGGCATCGGTTCGCAGCGATGTCTAC
Source organism: uncultured Candidatus Solibacter sp. (assembly GCA_964385495.1). GTDB lineage: Bacteria > Acidobacteriota > Terriglobia > Bryobacterales > Bryobacteraceae > CADEFT01. Next base: position 137,484 of record CAYLPH010000013.1, on the reverse strand, counting down.
TCTTTGGGCATCGTGCTCTACGAGTTGTTGACCGGGGCAATCCCCTACCGCGTCGAGGGCGAAAACATCCCAGCGATGCTGCGCGCCGTCAGCGAACAGGATCCAGTCGCGCCCAGCGAGCAGGTCGCGACCAGCCCGAGCGTGCGCCGGCGCTTGGCGGGAGATCTCGATGCGATCCTCCTTAAGGCAATTGAAAAAGCGCCGGAACGCAGGTACGGAACCGTCAGAGAGTTTGGGGCGGATCTCCGCCGTGTATTGGCGGGCGAAGCGGTGGAAGCCCGACGCGCCGGCTGGACTTACCGGGCCGGTAAATTTTTGCGCCGGCACAAATGGCCGGTAGCCGCGGCCGGCATCGTGACGCTGACGCTTGCCAGCGCGACTGGTTACAGCATCCGGCAAGCGCAACTGGCGGAACGGGAGCGAAGTAAGGCCGTCCAGGTTGCGATGTTTCTGGAGAACCTGCTCGGTGCCTCGCGCCGGGGAGGTGTCTCGCCTCTGGCAAATGGGGGCCGCAACCTGAAAGTGGTGGATGTCATCGAGGCGGCCTCCGCCACGATCGGCGAGGAGTTCCGCGACAACCCGGAGGTGGAAGCGGGTTTGCGCTCCACGGTGGGCAGTGCATTTATGGCGTTGGGGGAGGCCCAGCGAGCCCGGCCGCACATCGACCGCGCGGTGGAATTGAGCGAACGGCTCTTTGGAGGCTCCCATCACTCCACGATCCGCGCCCTGACTGCGCGCGCCAGGTCGCGTATGGCCGCGGGAGACTATGCCGGCGCGCGCCGGGATCTGGAACGAACGCTGGTCTGGCATGAGTCTCAGGATCATCCCGATACCTCGTTTCAGCGGAGTCTCATCGCCGAGTCCTTTTTTCGCGGCGGCGAGTTGGGGCAGGCCCGGCATCAGTGGGAACTTGCGCTGGCCTCGATGCGGAAGCAGTTTGGCGACCGGCATGTCACTACCGCGACGATGATTAATAATCTGGCGGTGGTTTCCGACGAAGCGGGAGACGCGGCAAGTGCTGAGCGCTATTTCTCCGAGGCTGCGAATACTCTGCGTACCCTGCCGGGGCCGCCCGGAAATCTGGTCTACCCCTTGTTTGGCTTGGGCAGGGCTCACTTCTTTCGGGGAGAGTATCCAGCGGCGCTGCGGCTGGCCGAAGAGGCCCACGCTCATGCGAGGCAAACCGGCGGAGAGAGGCATCCCAACACCGCGGTCGCCGCGATGCAATTGGCGCTCGTGCAGGCCTATGCCGGCGATCCGCGTGGCGAGGCGCTTGGCAAGGACATGATGACGTTGTTGCGATCGATTCATCCAGCGGGCCACCTCGAGATATCCAGGGGGTTGGCGGTCTATGGACGGATCCTGCTGGCAATGGACAAGCCGCAAATGGCTTCGGCGATGCTCGAGGAGGCGTACCGGATCGCCCGGAAGGTCCATCCGAAAGACAATTGGCGGCCGGCGGAATCGCAGCTGTTTCTGGGGGCCGCGCTGTCGCAGTTGGGACAACGGGAAGGCGCGCGGCGCGCTTTGGAGGCAGGTGTGCGCGAAATGCGGGCCGTGCTGCCGGAATCCCACCCCAGGGTGCGGGAGGCCCTGCGGATCCAAAACCGCTGTCTTGAGCCCAGGTCGAACCGCCGTTGCACGCTGCCCTGAAAATCCGCCACGCTCCGGTGCGAGCGGCTCGGCACCGCGGGCACCGGCGACGCCTCAACCTCGAGGTCGACGGACGTTACCGTTGGGCGGCTATCCTGCTGTTAGAGCCCGCGTCCAGGAGCGTGCTTCGATCTTCCGCCTTCTTCCTTAGAACTTCACCAGTTCGTTGGTATCCCGGAGCGAGATCCACATGTTGCCGCCATCGAAGGCGCACCCCGAGGTAATTGTACTCGCCACGGGCGTGGATGGAAACGCTCCCACCAGCGCCGCATCGGAGGCGCGTATCCGGTACACAGTGGGCGTAGCGCCGTTCAGGGGAGCCCAGATGTGCGTGCCGTCGGTGCAGATGGCGAAAGCGCCGAACAATCCGGCGGCCAAAGGAACGGTCGTCAGGACCGCGCCCGTGGCAACGTCCAATTTGACGATGCTCGAGCCTCCGCTCGCCCATAGAAACTGACCGTCATAGGCGATCGCTCTGAGTGACGCCGCGACCGGAAACGTCCCGAGGAGCGCCCCATCACTGGCTCGGAACTTGGAGACTTCTCCCGGTGACTGCCGGGCCGCCCAAACGTAAGTTCCATCGAACGCGAGGTTTAGAATGGAGTGCGGTGCTGTGAAGACACCGGTGACGGAGCCCGTTCGCGGATCAAACCTCCGCAAGGTCGGCCCTGCGAACTCGCCCAACCAAAGATGAGTGCCATCGAAAACCAGCGAACCGGTGTCTCCAATGGCCGCGTTGCTGTACGTAGCGACAATTACTCCGTCCGCGGCGCGCATTTTCGTCAGCGATACGGACCCGCCCAGATGTTCAATCCAAAGGTGCGCGCCGTCAAAGGCGACGTGGAGCGGGCCTCCCGTGCCCGTGGCATACGTAGCGATCTCCGCGTTATCACTGGCCCGGAACTTTGAGATCGTACCCGCCGCGAAGTTAAGGACCCAAATATGGGTGCCGTCGAAAACCATATCGGAGGGCAACTTGCCGAATCCGAGATCGATGCGTGCGGCGAGTCCCGCCGGGTACCACTTCCTGAGCGCGGCGCGCATGCGGTCCACGCTGTCTCCCGCCGGCCCAGGAGGTCCCGCGGGTCCCGGTGCACCCTGCGGGCCGAGGGGTCCTGGGGGCCCGGCTGCGCCGCTCGGACCTTGGACGCCTGGGGGACCAACAGGACCAACAGGTCCGGGGGGCCCGTTCAGGATCAGCTCCAGACGAGGGGGCTGGCTCGTGTTCATGTTCTCTTTGCTGTCGAACGCTACGTCCGTTGTTGGCGCGCCAACCGTGATCGCCAAACCATGATTGGCAGCGCCCGATAGCCAGGCTGCGACAGCTGTGGTGACATCGACGACTAAAGACTGGTTTTCGGCGGACACCGGCACGGCGGATGCGACCGTGCCACCCAGGGTGGGGAAGGCCGCCGAGTTCACCGATAGCTCCTCCCACGCCGAGGTGACCCGCAGAACATCGACCGAGCCCGCCCTCTGCAAGCGATTGGCAAACAGAATCAGCCGCGCTTGATGGACTGTCGCGCCCGCGGGCAAGGCCGGCAGACTGAAACGCACAAGCGACCGGTTCATGCCATCGACCAGCAGGTCTTTGTGAGCGCCGGCGTTCATCCGCCCTGCATTGTTCCGAACAGATGAATCGGCAACCAGAACGGCTTCCGTCGCGGCGGACAACGAAGAACAAACCAGAAATCCCGCTGCGATGAGAGCGGCACCATGCTTCATTAGAGAAATCCCTCCTTGGGTGACCCGCGCGGAACAATCACGATATGGACCACGTTGGGATCTCTTTTCGCCGAGGATCCGTTGCCGGCGCGGTAGGTTTCGTCCGGCGGGAATTAGCATGCCACAGCAATGGTTGCAACGCTGCCTTGCTGCGCCACAACGCAGTCTTGTAGCCACTGCTCCGCCACGCAAAAGAATGCCGGCAGGTGGTCCATTCCGGCGAGGGAGTCCGCGAGTCATTTGGAGGCAATGAAATCGAGGTGCCCAAAAGATGAGTTCGAGTACACCGATTCACCCGGCGAAAAAGACCTACGCGGCGGCGCTTTGGGCGGTTCAGAAAGTGAATCCGTCCAAGCAATGGGCGATTCAAAAAATGGGCGGAGTGGCGGCGGTCACCGGCGTGATCTGGGCCGCCGCGAAAGCTTTCACCGCGAACACGGTCGGCAAGGCAGCGGAGTGGATCGAAAGCAAACTAGCCCAAACCGTCCCGATCGTGATCGGGTTCCTGGCTGCACTAGTGGGTTCTCCCGAAAAGGCGGTCTTGCGCGAAATTCTGGAGAAACTGACTTGAAGGCGCAGCGGGAGCCAACCCAGGAAAGGAAAGACTGTGGTTAACAAAACAGGACTTGCGGCGCCCATGCCAGATAGCGGTCACCTGAAGGCAGGATCTCAGGCAGCGATGGGGACGGTGAACGGAGGAGGCGCGGTTCCACAGACTGAGTTGCGGATTGCCGCGCTGGAACAGCGTGTTGCCCAACTGGAAGAACTGGTCGGCCGACTCTGCGGGGTTCTGGCGGTGAATGGGTCGGGAAGCAAAGCAACGCTCAAGGCCGCGCGCATCGAACTGGAGGCGGATATTGAGGTGAAGATCAAGGGTGTTCTCGTGGAGATTCGCGCGTCATCGGAATTGACCTTGAAGTCCTCCAACACGGCGAAACTGGAAGGCACCGGGGCGGTGGAGGTGAAATCGTCGGGTCCGGCGAAGGTGAAGGGTTCGGTGCTGTATCTCAATGACGGAACCAAATTTCTCGCGCGGCAGACCGATCCGGTGGCGATGGTGGGGAACGCCGGTTGTATCCTCGGCGGAAACCCGGCGATACTGGCGTGAAGTCCGGGCGAAACGGAAGCGGCATTGCTGGCAAGCAACCAAGCTCAGGGATCGTCCGATGGGCTCATTGGGAGGTTGAGCGGGGCGCGGGGCCACGCTTCCGGGCTCTTCAAAGAGTCCACATCGGATCGATAGCCCCATGCCTTGAACATCCCCGCCCGAAGGGCGGAATGCTCCCTGGCGGAGAGCGCGATCTCTCCATTTCAGACTGTAGAAACTCACCGGTCCCAAAGGAGGGCCATTTCCAATGTCCTACACACAAATCAAAAACCTGCTCGTTCCGCCGGCCAAACGTACCGCGTCGATGGCGCAGAAGTGGCTGGCGAAACTGCCGTCGCTGCCAGTATGGCCGCAACTGCTGGCAAAGATCGGGCTGGCGCTATTGCTCAGCAATCTCACAGCGATACTCTTAACCGGATTGTTTATGCCGCCGATCCCCATGACCTACGGGCTGCTAGTGGCCGCCATCGTACTTTTCCTGTCGGCGTACACACTCTACGAAAGCCGTGAAAGCATCGCCAGGGCTCTGGTGATGGTCCTCGCGGCACTGTAGCCTTCGCCATGCCCAAGGGCGGGCAAGATCACGACGGTTTGGCCCGGGAAGGTTAAGGAGGGTGGCCAACCTCAATTGGGCGTATTGGCGTCGGCCAGCGGGTGCTAGCTGAGGTTACCGCCCGAATTTTAAGCCGGAAAGTAGCTAGCTTGGCGAGCGAACCGGCCAAATAAAACGGGCCTGCTCAGGTACTTCCTGAGCAGGCCCGTTTTGCGTTGCGCCCCGCTTTAGAAGCTAAGCTTCAGAGCCAACTGCACGAATCGCGGATCGAACGTCGAGCCCACGCGCCCGAAGTTCGCGTTCGTCACCACCACGTCCGGAGCCAGGAAGTTCGTCTGGTTGAACAGGTTGTAGAACTCCCCGCGGAACGTCAGCCGGCCGGCCTCGCCCAGCATCGGGATCCCGAAGTGCTTCGCCAGTACGAAGTTCGTCTGCCGCATCCCAAAGCCCGAGATCACGTTCCGTCCCAGGTTGCCGAACGGCGCCGTTACCGGTGGAACCGCCAGCGCGCTGCGATTGAAGTACCCCAAGTGCAGATCCTGCGTGGCGTTCGACTTCAGCTCGCCGCCCACATAGTTCGGCCGCAGCGCGACGTTGCCCAGAAAGTCCGGCTGCCCGTCCGACAGGATGCCGGAAGCGTCCGGATAGCGGATATTCAGCGGCTGTCCGCTCAACAGCGAAACCACCGCCGACGCCTGCCATCCTCCTAGCACCGCATCCAGCGCCGCCGGCATCCGGTTCCCGAACTTCCGTCCTTTGCCGAACGGCAGCTCATACAGCGCCGACGTTGTCGAATTGAAGCGCTGGTCGAAGCTCGACCGGCCGCGGTCGTTCTGCGTGTTGCGGATGTCCTGCGGGTTCGGGCTGCCGCCGTTCGGCGTATCCAGCACCTGGCCCACATTGTCGATAGCCTTCGAGTACGTGAAGGAACTTAGCAGGTTCAGGTTGCGCCCGCGGTGTTCGAACTTCACTTGCAGCGAGTTGTAGTTCGAAAAGCCGGTCGGCAGCACGCCCGTGATGTTGTTGAAGCCCTGGTAGGGGCGGCGCGCCAGCAGCGTACCCAGCGTCGTCAGCCCCCGTCCCAACTCATCCTGGGTGATCGGCCGCGCCTGGTTGAAGTCTCCCAGTACCGGCAGCCGCGATCCCTTATTCCCCACGTACGCGACATCCACCAGGGTGTCCCGGAACAGCGTCCGCTGCAACGTAACGTGCCAGTTCTGGATATACCCCCACGGCGTGTCGCGATCCATGTAGAGGATCACGTTGCTCGGCAGCGTGCCCGGATACCCCTGCTCCCGCGACCGGAAGCAGTTCGCATAAGCGTCCGCCACGCACGGCGTTTGCAGGTTCGCCGGATTGTTCGTCGTCGAAAAGCGGGTCACATACGGAGCGTTCGTGTTCAACAACTCCGCCGACGCCATCCGGTTCCAGAAGTTCCATCCCAGCGCGTAACCGCCGCGCACCACCGTCTTGCTATCCAACTGGTACGCCATCCCCAGCCGCGGCGCGAAGTTGTTATACGGCTGCCGCTGCAAGGTACGGTCGTCGCCGCTGGCCTGTACCAGCCGGTTTTGCGCCGGATCGAAGTTCGCCAGCCGGTTATCGGCATCGCTCACCGGCGTCATGATGTCGTAGCGCACACCCAGGTTCAGCGTCAGCTTATCGGTGGCCTTCCAATCGTCCTGCACGAAGAAGAAGTTGCCCTTCTGGCGCACCCGCGCGTTGACCTGCGTCGCCAACTGGTACGAACTGCGCGCCCCGAAATAGAAGTCCGCCAAGTGGTACCAGGAGTTGTTCACCCCCGTTGGCACGTTCGCCGCCGGACGGGAGAACGCGCCTCCGAAGGCATCGATCCCATACAGCGGATTCGTATCGTCGACCAGGATGTACAGCCCCAGCCACTCATAGCCCGTCTTCACGCTATGGCGCCCCGCCAGCTTCTGGTAGCTGCCCCGAAGATTGACCGTAGTCGGGAACTGCGACTGAGGATTCGTAGACTGCCGCCCATACCGCGGAAAGCCCACAATGTCCTGCGGCGTAATGCCGCCGCGCACCTTGTCGCCCTCCGGCAGCCCCGTGATGCCGAACAACTCGCGCATCGACGGCTCTCCTACCGACGCCGGCGTGCGGTCCATCCCCAGCCGCGTCACCGAGAACCGGAAGTCCACGACGTCGGCGGCCGTGCGCGACCACGTCATCCCCATCATCCCGCCCTGGTTGTATGTGTCCAGGTTCCCCAGGTTGTTGCCGCCCGCCGGGCCCGTGATCAACGCCGGCGCGAAGATGTTCTGCCGCCGCTGGGTATAGCGGAAGAAGCTCTGTATGTTGGACGCAAACTGGTGATCCAGCTTCAACGCCCCCTTGTCTTCATCCAGTTCGTTGCGGTCGAAGTTGCCGAAGTTATTCGCGATGCCGAGATTGTTCACCGCCGCCGCCCCCGTCGGACGGTTCGGCTGCGGCAGGCTGTCCATCACGAAGCGCGCCAGCCGGGTCATCGGCACCGGCGTCCCCGCGGGGAATACCGTGCCCGCGGCAATCGCGCGCCCGTCGGAAGCGGTAAACGCAATCGGCGTCCGCACATCCACCGGCAGCGTGCCGGCGCGCATCTGCGCATTCGGCAGTGCCGTCAATGCAAACGGCGAGATCCGCCAGCGGCTGCCTTCATAATCGGCAAAGAAGAACGTCCGGTTCTTGATGATCGGCCCCCCAAACGCAAACCCGAACTGATTGCGATTGTTTTGCGGCTTGCGGTTGTCCACCGGCTTGAAGAAGCCGGTCGCATTCAGCCGGTTGTTCTGGAAGAAGTTCCAGACGGTGCCGTGAAAGCTGTTGCCGCCCGACCGCGTCGCCGCGTTCATCACCGCGCCGCCCGTCCGTCCAAACTCCGCCGAGTACGTGTTCACCATCATCCGGAACTCCGCCACCGAGTCCGGCGACGGCTGGATCGCCTGGTTCGAGAACCCCTGGTTTGTGGTCCCGTAGAAGTTGTTATCGGCCCCGTCCAGGACGAAGTTATTGAACACCGACCGCAAGCCGTTCACGTTGTACGCGCCCTCGCGCCGGAACGCAATCGACCCGGAGTTCGACGAGTTCGACTCGCGCACCCCCGGGCTCAACAGCGCGAAACTCGAATAGGTGCGGCCCAACACCGGCAGCTCCGTGATCTGCCGCGCCTGGATCACCTGCCCCTTCGAGGAGTTGTCCGTCTCCAATAGCGGCGTCACCGCCACCACATTCACCGTCTCCGTTACCGAACTCACCTGCAGCGTCAAATCGACGCGCTGCCGGGCGTTCACCGTCAGCGGGACGTCTTCCGCCACCGCAGGAGCAAAGCCTGTCATCTCCACCGCTACGCGGTAGCGCCCGATGCGGAGGGTCGGCAGGGTGTAGCTGCCGTCGTCCCCGGTGGTGGCCGTCGCGGTGATGCCCGTCTGCAGATTCCGGGCGGTTACGGTGGCATTCCCCACCGCGCCCCCCTTCGCGTCGCGTACATTGCCGAGGATGACTGCCGTGTCGTACTGCGCCGTCAGACTACCTACGAACAGTAACCCCAAAATCCATGGTTTCCATGTTGGCTGAAGCATAATGCCGGAGCCTACCATGCGGCTGTGACGCTCCCTTTTCGACTCGGTTTCGACTGTGTGTCGATCACGCGCCCGGTAACCTACAAGACTGCTACCGTCCGCCTACATTCGCACGACTCAGTACGCAAGTCGCGGATTCCATTAGTGGAGCACCACCGCAGTTGGTAGTAGGTTGGTGGAGTTCGGATTTATTCTCGGTACTGGTCGCAGTTGTAAATGGAACGCATCTCAGCTTGGTACTCGGCGAGCTCAGATGCGTAGTATTCGTCACGCGACGCGTTGTACTCAGCGAAGATCTCAGCCTCATACGCCTCGTACTCCTGCTTCTAGTCTTCCTCGATCGCGAATCCAAACGCGATGGTGTCGAGATAGTCCGCTAATCGCTCCATATGGCTCGCGAACGTATAGATGTTGAGGTGAGTGAGCCCAGGCAGGGACGGTGCGCCCTTTTTATCTGTTGCATATGTTGCATAGCGGAAACTGTACGAGCCTGCGTCTACACGGGAGAGCTGCGTTAAATATGAGGCGACCCCTTCGATGTCTTCATCTCTGGGATTCCATCCAACCGCTTTGCCAGCGTCAAGTAGGATGGGAACGAGGGCTCGCCAAAGCTGCGTCAGATGGTGCGAAGTGAGAACAAGTTTCTGATAATCTTCGCTAACCGGGACACTTACTTAGATAACTCCCAAGAACGATAAGGTGTTTGAGAGTCAGTTCGACGTGGTGCCGATAGCTGTGAACAATTGGGTACACGAGGAGATCCTGGTCGCGACCGCTGCTGCTCACGTGGTCGGCCAAGAGCTTCGGCGCCCGCCAGTAACCATGGCGGTAGCCAGAGTCTGAGCCGTCGATATTCAGACACGCATTCGCCATCGGAAACTCAGTACCCGGTCCAATGAGCACGTCGCGTTTTCGTGGCGGCGTGGAAGGCCCCTTTTGTGATTCACTTACGCTGGCTTCCATCTACTTTCCCCGGAGTCCCTTCAATTCTACACTTAGGAATGAGGGGTGCCTGAGCGCGCGGGAGACGAAGGCATGTACTCAAATCCCAGGGAAGGCGACACTGACGGGATGGCGAAATCGTTTCTTACCGCGTGAACGCAACAGTGCCAATCCCTTGCCCTGTGCCCATCAAAATGACAGCGGAATACTCTGGTTCCAGCCGTCAGCAACTGCCCAGGGCAGGATGTGGGCACGGATCTTTACCTGATGTCGCTTCAAGTAGTCATGCCTGTCGAGCTTTCTCTGCAACTGACCAACAATCAGACCGGGATGCCTGTTCAGCGCCTTAGCAAGCGCGATTACATCCTTCTCGTAGAAAAAGGGCCGTTTACGGGCGATGAAGGCTTCCACGCGATCAGATGGAGCACAGAAATCGGCGGCCGCCAAGTTTGAGGCCACCTCTTCTGGTCCATTACCCGGGTCATCCGATACCGCCCCATCGAGTTCGTCGATAATCTCCTGCCGCCTCCCATCTCCCCGCAGGATGTGCTCGATTTCGTGACGGAGCACAAACCAGAAGTTGTCGATCCGGTCATAGCGCAAGGAGAGCCCGATCACCGGATCGTTCTCGCTGAGCCAAAAGCAAGCGCCGTCGATCTTCCCGCCTGGAAGACCTTCTACGATCACAAGCCGGACGCCGCACTCGGAAAGAATGTCTGGAACCCGGCTTGCCTCTTCCGGCTCAATCAGTAATGTTGAAAGCGTTTCCAGCGCGTTCCGCAGCTTCCTTTCTGAATAGCGGGGGACGGAGATCGATCTGGCAATCTGCTTTACTCGGAATAGCCAGGCTAATTGAATGGGAGGAACGCCACGCTCTTCATAGCTGCTCTTTTTCGCCGCATGTTCCAAATACGGAATGTCGTCCGGGTCTTCGACGTCGAAGAAGCGTGATAGCTGCCTCGTAAGAATGGTCGCATTCCCATCCTGTATCCATCCCCTCTTTACCATTTCCCGCACTGGATACTGGCTCTGGAGGCGTGCCCTAACCGCAACGGATGGGCTTGGCTCCTGAGCGCGCGCGAGATCATACGCCTTCTGGAGATTTGCGAAAAACTCCGCTGGAACGTCAAAGGCCTCACCGAGGGCCTTCGCCATCTCCGGACTGATTCCCCTTTTGCCGGAGAGGATTACATTAACCGCGGACTCATCGACCCCAAGGATAAAAGCCAAGTCGCGCTGAAGCCACCCGCGCTCCTCCATCTCTTCCTTGAGGTAGTAACCGGGATGCATTATCCAATCTGCTGCTATCATAGGGGCCTTTAATGGTAGTCTTCGATACTAAGTATCGTAATCTTTGTCGTCGCGGGCTCCGTCTGGATCGTGAACACCAGTCGCCATTTCTTGTTGATCCTGATGGATCGTTGGCCCTCCCTGTCACCCTCCAACTTTTCATAGTGAAGGCTCTTCCAGTTTCTAAGGGTGCGTTCATCCGGAGCGGCTCGGAGCACGGCCAACTTGCTCCGGCAGGCGGCGATCACGGCGACCGGAAGCCGCGTTTTGGCCGCCTGATCCGTCTCGATGAGAGCCAGCTTCTGGTCCTTGAACTCAATGTCCATTGCCAGATCGGCTCACAGACGCAGAATAGCATTTAACAACCAGCATCGCAATGGCTACTTGACGCAGGCAGTCAAGTAGCTGGGATGAGGGCGGGAGGCGCCCCACTCGGCCCTCAGAACATAAACCGCAGTCCACCCTGCATCGTCCGCCGGAGCAATCGCGAGTCCGCCAGGACAATACACAGCCAGAAGAGTAGGTGACGCAGCATGCGCCACAAGCTAACATCGCAACGTTGCGACTAAATTGCCGTCCGGTGACGGTTTGTAAAACTCCAGAAAAACCGGCTGTAAATCTTTACTTTTTCCGCGGCCGGATGTCCCGGCACATGACCAATTCGCCCCAGTTTTCCCGTTCGTATTCGTAGGCGGACATCGCCCGGTCAAACGACTCTTCGCAGTCTTCTCCATGCAACTCAACGCACAGGTTCCGCACCCGCCGCAGCCACTTCGGACGCTCTTCGAATAGCGCCAGTTCGCTTCCTTCGATATCGATCTTGAGGATGTCCAGCGGACGCGACCCCGCCACCTCATCCAGAAGCGACTCAACATCCCATGCCTGCACCGCCGTCGAACCTTCCCCGGGTGTCTCGCGCACCGCGACGGCCCAGTTCCGGTTGTCCCCGTAATCGCCCACCGTATACAGCGTCGCCGTCTTGCGCCAGACGGCCCCTTGCTTAACCCGAACGCGCGGTCCGTATGGCGCCAGGTTGCGGAGGCACATCTCGTAATTGTCCGCGTCCGGCTCTACCGCCAGCACCTTCGCGTTTGGAAACCGTGCCAGAAAGTAGGCGCTCGAATAACCCACGTTCGCGCCCAGGTCCAGAATACTCTCCACTCGCTGTAAGCCGTCAAAAGGCGCGTACTGCCGGTCCAGGAAGACCTGCCGGAATACGTCCGGATCGCTGCTCGGGCTTGGCCGCGCCGCCAGCGCGTGTGGTACGCCCTTCGGCCGGAATCGGATCGGCCGCCGCCTCGCCCGTCCCGCCATCCGCCACAACCGGTCCCATGACCATGCGAGCGTGGCCGAGCAGCCCGCCTGCCGCAAAACATCTAACAAATACCCGATGCGCCGTTGCAAACCGCCTCCCGGCAAAGGTTAAGGTCCAGCATTCCTTCGGGAAAGCATAGCATTCCTCAATGGAAAAGACGCCGTCTACAAACCATTTCTAATTCAGATAAGAACGTAATTTCACTAAGAAATCATTGCCGCTGCTCTCTGTCATCCGGATGCCCTCTCCCCGTCTTTGCAAACGGTAGTGCCGGGGAAGCCGTTGAATCTTCCTAGTTGAATCATGATAGACTTCGCAGCCATGAAGCCGTACGGTTGCTTACTCTCGCTATTCCTTGTTGCCCAAGTCGTGCACGCACAGGTCGAGCGCGCTTCTCTCGTGGGCAACATCACCGACAAATCCGGAGCCGCCATGGTAGGCGTCGAAGTGGAAGTCACCAACACCGCCACCAACATCGCCCAACGCCTTCTCACCGACGAGGCCGGCGCTTACTCCGCCGTCAATCTCATTCCCGGAGTCTACACAGTGCAGGCTTCCAAGGCCGGATTCCGCAATCTGGTCTTCAAGGATTACACCCTCCAGGTGAGCCAGGCCGCCCGCCTCGACATGGCCATGGAGGTGGGCGACGTCAACCAGTCCGTCGAAGTCACCGGAGCCGCGCCGCTATTGCAAACGGAGAATGCCAGCGTTGGCCAGGTGATTGCCAAGGAGGCGGTGCAATCGCTCCCGTTGAATGGCAGGAACTTTGTACAATTGGCGATTCTGGCGCCCGGTGTCACGGGCCTCGATTACGCCCAGACGAATACCATCAACTCCGGACGGCGGCCCGATGAGCTACGCCCCGGCGGGACGGCGCTGGCGGCCAACGGCGCGCGGAGCACGTCTAACCAGGTGCTGATCGACGGCATCGATAACACGGAGATGATCTCGCAAACCTTCATCGTCCGCCCGGCGGTGGAGGGCATCCAGGAGTTCAAGGTCCTTACCAACAACGCCGGCGCCGAGTATGGGCGCTCGGCCGGAGCCGTCGTCGTCATTACGACCAAATCGGGATCCAACGAATTCCACGGCTCGCTATTCCATTTTCTGCGAAATGAAAAGTTTGACGCCCGCAATTTCTTCGCGCGAACCGATGCCCCCAAGCCGCCTTTCAAGCTGAACCAGTATGGCGTGGCGCTGGGCGGCCCCATCAGACGCAATAAGACGTTCTTCTTCGCCGACTATGAAGGCTACCGCGAGGTCTTCGGCGACACCCAGGTGGTGACCGTACCAACGGCAGCCATGAAAGCCGGGGATTTCCGGGGCGTTACGGCGAACGGGATCTACGATCCTTTGACCACCGCGCCGAACCCCGCCGGCGGCGCCGCCATTAGGCAGCGCTTCCCCAATGACATCATCCCCGCCAGCCGGTTTGACCCCATCGGCGCGGGTCTGGCCCAGCTATGGCCCAATCCGCAGCGCGCGGGACTGGTCAACAACTTCGTCGCCAACCCGGTGAAAAAGTCCAGCCTCCATCGCGCCGATGGCCGCGTCGATCACCTGTTCAACCCCGCCAATAATGTCTTCTTCCGCTATTCCATCGACAAAAGCATCATCGTCATGCCGGACACCTTCGACCGCAACATCGGTGGCAATGAGGCCAGCTTTGCCGGGGATCTGGATGCCACCGGTCGCAACATCGTGGGGGCCTACACGCGCGTCATGTCGCCCTCGACCGTGGGCGACTTTCGTTATGGCTACACGCAGTTCAATTCGGCGCTCATCCCCACGCAGTTAAGCAACCCGATCTGGTCCCGGATTCCCGGACGCGATTCGGGCGATCCGCGTCAACCATCGGCGCCTATCGTGGGAACCGCCGGCTATGCGGGCCTCGGCAATGCGCGCTCCACGCCCCTCATCCGCGACCAGAAGATGCATGAGCTGATTGCCAATCTCTCCACCCTGAAAGGGAAGCACAACCTCAAGTACGGCATCGACCTCCGCCTCCGTACATCGGGCGAGACGGCGTCGCCCCCCGGCGAGAGCGCCTTCGGCCGCTGGAACTTCGATCCGGCCTACTCCCGCAATCCGGCCTCTCCGGGCGGAACGGGCGACACCATTGCCACCATGTTATTGGGCTTCCCCCTCGCGTTACGCCGCGATGTCTTCCTGCCCGGCACCGCTACCCTCAACACCAATGAGTGGAACTTCTACGTACGCGACGAGTGGCGCGTGACCTCGAAACTCACCTTGAATCTCGGACTCCACTATGAAGTGAACACGCCATTCGTCGAGAAGAAGAACCAGTGGGTGAACTTCGATCCGGCCACTGGCCGCCAACTGGTGGCCGGGCAGAATGGCGTCTCCGACACCGGCAACATCAACACCGATTGGAAGGCCTGGGGGCCGCGCCTCAGCTTCGCCTATCAGGTGGACAAGAAGACCGTCTTCCGCGGCGGCTACGGCCTCTTCTATGAACCGCAGGGCAACTTCAACACCTCCATCCGCCAATTCCGCCAGCCTCCTTTCGGCTTCGTGATCAACATCCCCTTCAGCGGCAACGATGTGCCCACCCGGCGCGCCGCCGACGGTTTCCCCATCACCACCCAGGTGCCCGACCTGACCCGCGGCCCCGCCTTCTATGCCCTGCGCGGCGTCACGCCCAACTACCGCAACGGGCAGTTGCAACAGTTCAATATCAGCGTGCAGCGCGAACTCGCCCGCGATACCGTCGTGACCTTGGGCTTCGTCGGCTCCGCCGGGGCGCTACTGAGCTGGCAGCGCAACATCAACCAGCCTGATCCCGGTGCGGGCGGCATCGACGCCCGGCGGCCCTACGCCGCCACGCTCCCCGGAGTCACCAATATCGCCTGGCTCGAATCGTCCGCCAACTCGGCCTACACCTCCATGCAACTCAACGTCGAGAAGCGCTATGCCAAGGGCCTCTACCTGCTAAGCAACTGGACCTGGGCCCATGGCCTGGACAATGTCGGCGGCGACGGCGGGGCCAACGGCCCCGTCCCGCAGGATCCGCGAAACCGCCGCGCGGACTGGTCCAGCTCCAACTCGGACATGCGCCATCGCGTCAACTTCGCCGCCTCCTACTTGCTTCCGTTTGGCAACGGCCTGCAGGGCGCGGCCCGCCAGGTTCTCTACGGATGGGAGCTGGGCGGATTGACCGTCATCCAATCGGGGCTGCCGTTCACCGTGACGGTGCCCGGATCGCCCTCCAATACGGGATCCGGCTCACGCGCCAATCCCGTACCCGGCGTCAGCCCCGAAGTCGCCAACCAGAGCATCACCAATTGGTTCAATCCCGCCGCCTTCAGCGTTCCGGCGGCCTTCACCTGGGGCACCCTCGGCCGCAACACCCTGCGCGGACCCGGCATCTGGAACCTGGATCTCTCCGCCGCCAAGAAGTTCCACTTCTCCGAAACGCGCCGCCTGGAATTCCGCGCCGAGTTCTTCAATTCCTTGAACCATCCGCAGTTCGGTCTGCCCAGTTCCACTATCGGCGTCGGCGGCGTCTCCACCATCACGTCCGCACAACGGGCCAACCGCCAGATACAATTTGCCTTGCGATATGCGTTTTAGAGGAGCGAGATGAAAGTCACAGCTTTAGATGCATTTGACGTGCGGGAGCCGGGAAGCGGCCGCCGCTACTCCATCCTGAAAGCCACCAGCGATGAGAAGCTGGTGGGTTGGGGAGAGGCGTCCCACATCAGCGCGGCAGCACTAACCAAGGCGCGCGCCGCCGTCGTGGGACAGGAGCCATCGCGCTATGACGTGTTGACCAGGCAACTGGCCGGCGATCCGGTGGGCGCGGCGGTGAATATCGCGCTCCTCGATCTGTACGGCCAGGAAGCCAAGGCGCCGGTATTCCAGGTGCTCGGCGGCCCGACGCGCTTTAAGGTGCGGGCCATGACCACGCTCGCCAGGCCCCAAGACCGCGAGGCCCTGCAAGCACAGGGGCACCGCGCCTTCGTTGTCCCCGTACAGCTGCCGCCCGGCATAACCGCCCGGCCGAAGATCGTGGAAGGCGTCGCCAAACAGTTCGCCGCGCTTCGCGCGCTCGGCGAGAACCTGGATTTCGTCGCCGACGGGCAATCCGGATTGCCTTCCGCCGAAGCAGCCGACCTGGCCGTGGCGCTGGAGCCGTATCATCCCTTGTGGTTCGACCGGCCTACGCGAGAGCCGAATGATGAGGTGCTGGGGCGCATTGCCAGCGAGTCCACCGTGCCGCTGGGGTTAGGGCATGACCTGGCCATGTTCGCCCCCGTGCAGAACTTTCTCCGCGAGGGCATATGCGACATTCTCCGGCTGAGTTTGAACCGCTTGGGCGTGACGCCGCTGCGGCGGGCCGCGGCGGTCGCCGAGACCTACTACACGGCCATCGCGCCGCATCACACCGGTGGGCCCATCGCCACGGCGGCGGCGCTGCATCTGGCCGCCAGCCTGCCCAACTTCTTCATCCAGGAGGTGCCCGCAGTGCTCGACCGCGACACCCGGCAGTTACGCGACGAACTGGTGGGAGGGCCTATCGAAGCCGTGAGCGATGGCTACTTTACTCTGACGGCAAAGCCCGGCCTGGGCATACAAGTGAATGAGGCAGTGATCCGGAGGATGGCGTAATGAAGCCGATGAATCGCAGGGATTTCTTTCAATTGAACGCCGGCATCGGCTGCGGCTGCGGCATGCTGCCGCAGGCCACCCAGAACGACCGCAACCGCCGTCGGGTCGGCCCGCTGGGCGCCGAGGAACTCTTCCCCCTCGGCTCCAACTTCCGCATCACCAACGTCAAAACCTTCGGCGTTACGCTGCCGACCCCCGAACAGGCCGACCGCCCTTATGTCTTCGTGAAGATCGAGACCAACCAGGGCGTCTATGGCTGGGGCGAAGGGACGCTGGAAGGAAAAGCCGCGGCCACCATCCATTGCATCGAGGACTTCAAGGAGTTCCTCATCGGCGCCGACCCCATGCCCGTCGAGCATCACTGGCAATCGATGTACGTCCACAGTTTCTATCGCGCTGGCCCCGTGATTGGTTCGGCCATCGCCGCCATCGACCAGGCGCTGTGGGACATTCGCGGCAAAGTGCTGAAGCAGCCGGTCTACAAGCTGCTCGGCGGGCCCTACGATCCGGCGGGCGTGCGCGGCTACTATCACGTGCGCGCCAATACGCCTGCCGAGATGCGCGAAGTGCGCGCCAAGGCTAAAGAACTGGGCGTCACGGCCATCAAAGGCGGCATCCCCGGTTACTACGAATGGATCGAGACCCACGGGTCCATCTCGCGTGCTGTCAAGCATGTCGAAACTCTCCGCGTGAACCTGGGCGAGGAGATCGACATCGGCATCGACTTCCACGCCAAGACCTCGCCCAGCGTTGCTTCGATCCTCTGCCGCGAGATGGAGCCCTTCCGGCTGCTCTTCATCGAGGAGCCTTGCCCGCCGGAGAACGTCAAAGCCATGCAGCGAATTGCCAAACGGACGAAGGTGCCGATTGCGACCGGCGAGCGCCTGGTGGCCAGCTACAACTGTCGCGAGTTGGTGGAGCTGGGGATCGTCGATATCATCCAGACCGACATCAACCACTGCGGCGGCATCACGGCGTTGTGGAAGATCGGTGCGTTGTGCGATGCCTCCGGTGTGAAGGTGGCGCCCCACGCCTGTGAAGGCCCCATCGGAGCCCTGGCGAGCGTCCACGTCGATGCCGCCATGCCCAACTTCCTGGTCCAGGAGATCTGTTCCGGCGTCGAGCCCGGCGTTAAGGAGAAGATCTGGGCGGAGTGGTTCGGCTTCCCCGCCATGCGCATGGTGAATGGGAAATATCCGCTGCCGTCGAAACCGGGGTTAGGTTTTGACCTCGATGAGAAGGCGGTCACCAAGTATAAGTTCGAAGGCACGCGCCCCATGGCACGGGTGTTTCATGCCGATGGCAGCGTAGCGGCCTGGTAAGGCGCACGCACATCTCCGTTAGCGTAGGCAACCGGCTGCGCGATCGATGCCACGTAAAACGACGGTGCACCACAGACCCTGGGAGTATCACATTATGAACTCGAATAGCTGGATATTTCGTGAATGCTTTTACTAGCAAGAAGGTACCAAGGCTATGAGCGATAACATTGACGAATGTCCGTCGGGCGAAGGCCTGAGCGCCATGGCTATCTCCTTGACGGTCTCTTTGCGCAACCATGCAGCCAAGAGCAACGAAGCTATGGATAGTGAGACCAGACGAAGAACGCCCAGATACTCCATTTCCCAATTGACCCAAGGACGGTATTCAGGACGAAAAATGCAATCACCCTTAACCATTTAAGGCTTGCGGCGACCTTGGAAAAGCCAAACCACCTGAAAGAAGCGTGCTTTTTCTTGCGATAGTCGAAATATGGTGCGATATACTCACCAACCTCTCGTTGCCATTCGCCAGTAGGTTTCTCGGATGCTCCGCTCGACTCCATTAGCCCGCTCCCTGCGCACTTTCGCCAGTCCTGGATTCTAAT
This sequence comes from uncultured Candidatus Solibacter sp., assembly GCA_964385495.1. Classification (GTDB taxonomy): domain Bacteria; phylum Acidobacteriota; class Terriglobia; order Bryobacterales; family Bryobacteraceae; genus CADEFT01. Next base: position 118,815 of record CAYLPH010000013.1, on the reverse strand, counting down.
AGATTGAAGGGCCTCAAGCCAACAAGGTTCGTCTCCTATAACAAATACGATCCGCATCGGATCTCATCCAGCACCGACGGCCACTTTGGTCCCCAACCCAGCATCCGTCCGGCTTTGGTCGTCATGATCTTCTGATCCAGCACCAGCGCGTCGGCAAGTGGTCCCATTTGCTGGCGCGCTTCGTCCAGCGGCACCAGCTTTACAGCCGACTCGAACATCGTCGCCACCGTATCGGCCACAATGCGCACCGTGTACGCCGGCCCATCGGACGCCAGAAATACTTCCCCTTTGGGCTGCTGCTCCACCATCTTCACGTAGAGATCCGCCAGCGCATCCACGTGAACGTAGGTCCAATGGTTCTCCCCGCTGCCCACCACGCGAATGATCTTCGCTTCCTTGGCCTGCTTCACCATGCCGGCCACGAAGCCGCCGCCGCGTCCGTAGACCATGGCCGGACGCACCACGCTGGCGTTCACTTTCTTCTCCGCCGCGGCCAGCACCATGCGCTCCACCGCCGGGCGCCACTCCACAATCTTCGGCGGACGCAAAGGGGCCAGTTCGGCGGCCACGCGGCCCTTCGTATCGCCAATCACCCAGACGCCACTCGTATAGACGAACGGTTTGCCGCTGCCGGCGAGCGCGTGGCAAACCGCCTTTGCCAGTCCCGCATCCAGCGCCGCGGTCTCCGGTCCCCACGCCATCGCGGCATGAATCACCCCATCGCACGCCGCCGCCGCACTGGCGATGGCATCCGGCTTCGCAAGGTCCCCGTCGACGGGTTGCACCCCGGCGTCGCGTAACGCCTGCGCCGCCTGCTCACTGCGCGCCAGGCCGGACACCTCATGGCCAGCCTTGATCAAATACTCCGAAACCACCTTGCCGATGTAGCCGGTCGCGCCGGTTACGAGAATATGCACGGACTCAATCTAGCACGTTAGGGGTGGTCGCCTTTGCCGCGAATTCGGAGTATCCTTGGCCGAAGAGGGTGCGATTGCGGTATGGTGTTCCTCCTTGCGGCGCTGTCGATTGCCTGCCCCAGTTACGGCCAGCAGAATGCCGCCGGATCCCTTGCGCACTACGAGGCAGGCGAGAAGTTCCTCGAGCAGAATAATCATGGCTCAGCGGAGACGGAGTTTCTCGCCGCGCTCAATGGCGATCGGGAACCGAAGTGGGTGGTCGTGTGGTCCTACATCCGGCTGTCCGCCGTCTACGCGCGGACCGGGCAACGCGACCGGTCTCTGCAGATGTTAAAGATGGCGCGCAATACCGGAGACGACACGCGGGGGGCGCAGGCATTGATCACCGCACTACTACCCGAGCCTGTAACCGCGTCCCAACGCCAACAACCGATCACGGCCCATCTCCGGATTCAGCCGGAGTACTCCGATGAGGCTCTGATCGCCGGTCTCGAAGGCGTCGTCCTGCTACGCGCGGTAAAGCGCGACCACGGCACGGATTTCCGTGTTGTCGAACCGCTAGGGCTGGGTCTGGAGATACAAGCCCTGCGGAAAGCCGCCGAACTCGGCCAAGGCTTAAGTGAGAATGACACCATCGTAGCGGAGTTCGTGCTGCCCCAACGCCAGTCCCGCTGGCACCTCGTGGAAGCGTCGTTCCAGCCGCTACAGGGCGTGACGCGTCCGCAGTTCCGCCATACCCTGTTTCCTCCCGGCGCCGGTCTATCCAATGACGCGAAGGATCATGCCCAGATCATCAACGCCGTAGGCCGTCACGGGTTCGTGACCCTGAAGTTCATCGTGGATGAGAAGGGGCGGCCCGGCCAGTTCGACGTCGTGCAGGCCTCCGACCCCATGTGGGCGCGCGAAGCGCTGACCTTCGTCACGGCTTGGGAGTTCGCCCCCGGCATGCGGAACGGCTGGCCGGTGCCGGTGCCGGGCCTGGTAACGCTGGTTTGGGGAGGCCGGGCAATACCCGCTGAATCGCTGCGGCAAACGCTGCGGACAGCCGGGAGGTAGCCGCTTCACCAATCCTGGGCCGACTGCGGCGTCGCCAGCATCCCCAGTTGCTGATGGTCAATGCCGGTCTTTTCCAACGCACGGTTCAATCGCGCCAGCGACGGCAGGTCTTCGTTGGAGCCACTGCAATGCTCGGCCAGATACAGCAGGTGCGTCAGATGGGAGTCGTGACGTTCAGGCTGGTGGTGGAACGTGACGGCATTGATCAGCGGCTCGCCCATCCGCCAGTGCTGCAGCACTTCCCTGCCGGCCAGCGTATGGTCAAAGCCGCACAGCAGCGTTTCGGCGAACATCGCCTCCCCACCCTGTTCCAGCAGCGTGGCGTATTGGGTGGTGTTCTTGACCGGTAGTTTCCAGATGGCCAGCCGGCCGACATCGTGCATCAGGCCAGCCAGAAAGGCTTCTTCGGGATCCGCTTTTGCGGACGTGCGCGACAGCACTTCCGCCATCCTCGCCACTTCCAGCGAATGGTTCCATAGCGGGCGGACCAGCGGGCTCTGGAACATGGGCCGGAAAGCGGCGGCGGTAATCACCCGGCAGCACTCCGGCAGCCCGAGAAACACCACCGCCTGGCGGATGCTCTTCACCGGAATCGAAGGCGAATAGAGCGGCGAATTCGCCGTGCGCAGGATTTCCCCCGCCAGCACGGCGTCCGAACCGATCACCTCTTCGATATGAACGGCGGTGGCCATCTGATTCCGCGCCAGCTTCATGGCTTTCAACGCAACCGTGGGAAACACCGGCAGTTTCGAGACAACCGCGTGAATATCGGTCACTTTCACGCTGGGAACATTCGCCAGGCACTCCACATGATCGGGAAGGAAGAAGCCATCCTTCACCATCGCCCGCAGTTCCTGCAGAACCTCGTTATACGTGGCGAGTTCATAGGGGATAAACTCCCAGCGTTGGACGAAGAAGCAGCACAGTTCCAGCAGTTTGGCCATCTCCTCGCCGGAAGGGCCGCGGGCCGGCGCGGCCTCGCTGCTGTAACCCCAGATCTCGCTCATCAGCCGATTCAGGAATCCGCTATCGAGCGGACTGGATAGTTCATGGTGCGCGTCGGCGGCTTCGCGCAGCATCCGTTGCCGGTCCTGCGCCCAACCCAACCGCTTGGCGACCTCCACGGCCGTCATCCCAACCCGCCGGCTGTGGGCCAACAGCGCGGACGAATCATATCGAGTCTGGTATTCCGCCGGGAGCGTATGTGACTGCATGAGCTTTCTCAACTCTCATCGGCGTAATTTGGGCGCCGTTTAGAGAGCGGAGCGGGTTTGCGAGCTTTACTCCCAAGCCCTAAAAGATAAACCGCAGCGAAACCTGGGCCCGCCGCGCGTTCGTCCCATCCGGGAACCCGCCCGACGAATTCCCCACACCCAGACCTGCCACCGGACGCAGCACCCCGGCGGTCGCCTGGAAAGCCTGGGTATTAACACCCGTGTTGCTGACCCGGTTGAAGGTATTAAACACCTCGAAATTCAGGTGCAATTGCGCCCGCTCGGCCATGAAAAACATCTTCGTGAGGCGCGAGTCCATGCGGTTGACGTCGTCGATCGCGATGCTCTGACGCGACAGGAACGGCACCTGCGTACTCCCGCCGAAGCCGTTCAGCGTGGTGTTAAACGCCATGCCGGGGTACTGCGATCCGGACACCAGCACCGTGGGCGCGGTGTACTGCGGCGATGCCAGTGTGTGTATCAACGAAAGCTGCCAGCCGTTCAGGGCCTGCTTAGCGAACCGGTTGCCGCCGAACTCCTTGCGCGGCGGCGTGATGATGCCGGTAAAGACGGCCCGGTGACGCTGGTCGAGGATCGACGTGCCTTTCTCCCCGGCATAGTTGCCGTTGCTGAGCGTGGACGGCCCGTCCGTGAAGAACACGTTGTTCGAGGCGCCACCCTGGTTCAGATCGCGGGCGTGCGACCACGTGTAGGCTACCGTGCCTTCCACCCACTTCGACGCGCGCCGCCGGAACTGTACCGCCAGGCCGTCGTACCAGAGGCGGCCGCCGTTATCGATGAGCACAACCCGCTGGTAGCGCGGATCCACTCGCGTCGAGGCGACATAAGTAGGCGTCGTGTAGGTGCCCGCCTGGTTGCCCGCGGCGTCCAGGATGCGATAGGTAAACGTGCCCACCGGATTCCCGATATTCAGATCGCGCCGGGTCATGTTCTTCAACGACCGGTTCCACAAATAGCTCACCGTGATGCCCATGTTGCGCGTGATCTCCCGCTCCAGGCTGACGTCTCCCTGCTGGGTGTAAGGCGTCGCCAGGTCCGCGTCCGGGAACGCGACCGTCACTGTGCCCGGGGGCGGCGTACGGTCGAGATTCGCCAACGGCGACGGGAACACTGGGCCCACCGCCTGATCGGCGGGAACGGTCCCCTGCAGCGTCAGCGCCCGCTGCGCGACGCCGTTCAATTGATGGATGCGGGCAATCGTCGCCGAAGGGAAACGGGCATAGAAGATCCCGTACCCGGCGCGAAACACGGTCTTTTCGTTCAATGCATAGGCAACGCCGAAGCGCGGCGCCAGGTTCCGGCCAGGCTGGTTGATGCTCCCCGTCTGGGGGTAATCCGGGTTGACGATCTTCGGTTGGGCGAACTGTGCGTACTCGTAGCGCAAACCATAGTTCAGGGTCAGCTTATCGGTGAGCCGCCATTGGTCCTGCGCGAAGAAGTTGTAGTCCCGAATCCAAATGTCCGTCTTACTTAGGCCGAAGGCTTGGCTGTAGCTCTGCCAGCGTTTGGCGCCGTTGTTGCCCGTCAGGTCCTGCGCGAAAGCCGTGATAGTCCCGTAGTTGTAGGACCCGGTGCCGTTAAACAACGCCTCTTCCACGTCCCTGGTGTGAGCGATATCGAAGCCAAACTTGAACTGGTGGCGGTTGCGCGTCCAGGAGAAGTTGTCCGCGAATTGGAAGCGATCCTCGGTGGGCTGGACCCGCGGCAGGTAGTTGGGTACCCCGAGGTTCGGCTGGCCTTGTACCGTAACCGCTACGCGCACGCCGGGAGGCGCCAGATCGTAGTTGGCTTCGTCGGCCAAACGGTCCTTATACCAGCCGAAGCGGAACTCGTTGATCTGGTTCGACGACACGATGCCCGTATGCGAGAGGCGCGCGAAGCGGGTGCGCACGGTGGACTTGCCGTTGTTGCCGATAGCCCCGGCGTTCGTTAGCGTGGCGGCCGTCTGAATCCCGTTGGGCGATTCCCAGTTCAACAGGTTGAAGCTAGCGCTCAGGCTATGGCGGTCGTTGGGGCGCCAGTCGAGCTTCCCAAATCCAAGGTTCTGCGTGACTTTGCGGTCGACGGTACCAAAGAAGCGGCGGAAATACCCTACCGCGGCCTCGCACTGCGCGGGCGTTGCCGGAGCGCCGCAGGCGCCGATAAACGCGCCCCCGGCATTGAAGAACTGCGGATTGAGGATAGAACTGACGAGCGGGAAATTGCGCCGCGTGGCTTCGTAGTTGAAAAAGTAGAACAGCTTGTCGGTGATGATCTTCCCGCCAATGCTGCCGCCCGCCTGGTGGCGGTACTCGGGGGGATTTACGGCCGAGTAGCGGTCGCGCGCGTTCAGGGTGCGGTTGCGGAAGAACCAATAACCGGTGCCGTGGATGTCGTTCGTACCGCTCTTGGTAACGGTGTTGATGACGCCCCCAACGGCTCTCCCGAACTCGGCGCTATAGCCCGACGACTGCACCTGGAACTCCTGCACGGCGTCCTGGCTGATATTGGAACTGATGCGCGTGCGGCCGGCATTCTCGTTATAAAACTGCAGCGTCGTGTCGTTACCATCCGTCAGAAACGCGTTGCCCGACGGCATGCCGCGGAAGCTGACCGCCCCGAAGGTGCCGTCATTGGTGACACCGGGCGAGAGCAGCACGAAGGTATCGACGCGGCGGCCGTTAATGGGCAGATTCTGGATCTGGGCGTTGTCCACCACCTGCGAGACGCCGCTCTTCGCCTGTTCGACGATGGGCGTACTGTCGGCGACGGTCACCGTCTGCACCTGCTGGGCGACATCCAGCGCGATGGTCAGACTGACGTTCTGCCCAACCTGCACCAGCACTTCCTTGGCGGTATAGGAAGCAAAACCTCCCTTGGTGATCGAGACAACGTAACCGGGGCTCGGCGGAAGCGAGCTGGCGAGGAAGTACCCGGATTCGGTGGTGGTCAGCTTCCGGTTAACGCCGTTGGCCGGGTTGGTAACCGACACTTCGGCGTCCGGGATCAGCGACCCGGAGGCATCGCGGACGGTACCGCTGATGGCGCCAAGGCCGGCAAGTGACTGAGCGGAAAGCGAAAAAGGCGAGGTCAGGTAGGACGCCGCCAAAAGGAGCACGAGGATAGACTGGCTCATAAAGGGGTACCCCCACGATACCCTCAGTTGTTCGCGATTGCGTTTCAATACTGTGTCTAAATTGTTACAAGCAGGACCGCTTAGGTCCTAGTGTAACGACTTATCACATCGGCATATCGCGGATAAAGTTCCGTCAACCCGGCCCGATCCGCGAGTTCGAAATCGGCGAAATCAAAGCCCGGTGCAACGGTACACCCAACCAGCGCCCAGGACCCCTCGCGCGCCACGCTGGAAGCAAACCAGCACCCGGCCGGCACCACCGCCTGAAACTCATGTAACGCGCCAAGTTGCAATTGTTTATAGCGGCCGTCGGGGCTGATCACGTGAACCGTGAGTTCCTCGCCCGCGTAGAAATGCCACATCTCATCGGACTGTATGCGGTGGAACGCGGAGAAGTTCGCCGGGGAATCGATAAGGAAGTAAATGCCGGTGGAGGCGCGGCGCTCGGCGGCCACGCGCGGGTGCGGCACCATGTCCGCCGACTCATACGTGACCCGGTAGAAGCCGCCTTCCGGGTGCGGGATAAGGTTCAGTCGCTCTTTCCAGAATTGGGCGTCGCGGACGGGCTCCATGGCTCTCCCCAGCGTACCTTGCGGGCGGCCCGGAAGCGATCCTTGTCACGTTTGGTTATCTTCTCAGTGACGATCGCGTCACCGCGGCAGATTTCCAGCGTGACCAGGCCGGGCGAGTCGCTGGGCCTGCGGATGACGCGGGCGCCGGGGCGTTCTGCGGGCAGGCGCGTGGCCGCCACATAGCTGAACTTTTCGTCCTCATAGCTGAAAGCGGCGTCCTTCAAGCGCCGGTGAAGCGCGCTACGTTCCAGCCGCTGCGCGAAGTGGCACCAATCCCCGGCCGGGACAGGGCATTCGCCTTCCGCCGGACAAGGGGCGGCGATAGTGCCGCCCAAGCCGATGAGCTGCCTCCGGGCTTCGCGGATCACTGCAAAGCCGCGCGGCGAGCCAGGCTCAATCAGGACCAGCGTCTGGGCGTTCGGCCAAGCTTGGGCAATCAGCCGGGTGCGCGATTCGGCGGGAAGCTCGCCCAGCGCATAGGCGGCGATGGCGAGGTCAGCCGGCGCCTCGGGCTTCCAGGTGCGCAGGTCTTGCGAGGAGAGGATATGCGGCAGCGCCGCCAGCGCCGGGAAGGGCTCGCGTTCCACCTGCACCACCGACGCCAGCGACTCGAAAACCTCCTCCGCTGCCAGTGTCGCCGCCCCCGTGCCGGCCCCCAGATCGAGCAGCGTCCTCGGCTGCCAATCGGCGATCCGCGCCTGCGTCTCCCGCAGCACGGCGTACGCGGCGGCATAAGTGGCAGGCAGCCGGGTGAGCAGATAAGCCGCAATCTTCGCCTTGGGATCCAGCTTTAATTGGGCCGTGTTCTTCCCCGCGCGATAGTGATCGGAAAGCTGCTGGACGGCCTTCTGCAACTCGGCATAGGGTACTCCGGCGGCGAACTCTTCGATGAGGCGGCGAACACGTTCGGGCAGAATCACTCTTACCATGATGGAATGGAACTACGAACGGAGTTAACCGCCGCCATCCAAGCGCAAGACTGGCGGACGATGCTCGCGGAGACAATTGCCGCGCTGCAAGCCGAATCGGGCAGCCTCCACCTGCTGGGCGAAGACGGCGTCATGCACCTCACCGTGGCGCAGGGCCTGCCCGAGCCGGTGCTGAATCTGGTGCGGATCGTGCCGATCGGCAAGGGCATGGCCGGGCTGGCCGCCGAGCGTAAGGTGCCCATCACCGCCTGCAACATCCAAACCGATGCTACCGGTAGTGTAAAGCCCGGCGCCAGAGCCACGGGCATGGAAGGCGCTATCGTAGTGCCGGTTCTCCATGGCGCCGAAGCCTTGGGGGCGCTGGGTGTCGCCAACCGCTCCGAACGCACCTTCACGGAGGAGGAGACCGCGTTGCTGATGGCCGTCGGACGAGCCATAGGCGAGCGCGTCGCTCAGGGGTGATAGATTGGGCGGGATGGGTCTCACGATCTTGTTTCTGATTCCGCTGTTAGCCGGCGACGACCGTAACGGCTATACCGACACCCCGCTCATTCCCGGCCAGACCTGGAAGGTGCACGATGCCACCCGGCCCCGGCCGCCCAAAGTGATGCCCGGACGCCCGGTAGTCAGCATCCCCGCGCCCGCCGATGCCGACGTGCTGTTCGACGGCAAGGAACTCTCGAAATGGCAGATGCGCAGCCGCAAGGGCGAAACGGCGCCGGCCAACTGGAAAGTGAAGGATGGCTACGTCGAGATCGTATCGCCCGAGGGTGGGCGCTGGAACATGGTGACCAAAGCCGGCTACGGCGACTGCCAGTTGCACATCGAATGGCTGGTGCCGAAGGAAGATGTCGGCCAGGGCCAAGCCGGCGGCAATAGCGGCGTGGAGTTGATGGGCCGCTACGAAGTTCAGGTGATGGAGTCGTTCGAAAACCTCACCTATGCCGACGGGCAGGCAGCATCCCTCTACGGCCAGTGGCCGCCAACGGTCAATGCTTCGACCCCGAAGGGCGAGTGGAACGCCTACGACATCTTCTTCACCGCCCCGCGCTTTGAGGGAGACAAACTGGTGAAGCCCGCCTATGTCACGGTGGTGCATAACGGCGTGCTGGTGCAGAATCACCGCGAGATGACCGGTCCGGTGGCGCACCGCCGCGTCGTGCCCTACACGGCGCACCCGGCCGAAGAGCCGCTCAGCCTGCAGGACCACGGCCACCCCGTGCGCTATCGCAATATCTGGATCCGCCGGTTGAAAGACGGCCAGTAAAGCGCACGCCGGTCTTGCGGAAACCGCCGCTTACCGCCTATCTTCGTAGGGTGACTCCGCAACAGAAAGCTGAACAACTCGGCATCAAGTTCGAAAAACAGACGCCCGGCTACTTGAATCTCTGCATCAGGACCGGCAACCAGTTGATGAGTTCCGGGCATGTGAGCACCGGGAAGGGCAAACTGGGAGCGGGGATGACGACGCCGGAAGGCTACGCCGCCGCCCGCGACTGCGCCGAGAAGATCCTTAACTCGGTTTGGAACACGCACGGCTCGCTCGACGGGCTCAAGGTGATCAAAGTCCTCGGCTGCGTGAACTCCACCCAGGATTTCATCGAGCAGCACCTGGTGATCAACGGCGCGTCGGACCTGTTCCACGAAATCTTCGGCAAGGAAGGCGACGGCTTCCACGCGCGATCGGCGCTGGGCTTTGCGTCGCTACCGACGGGCGCCGCTGTCGAAGTGGAAGCGATCTTCGAGATCAAGGGTTAACCGCTCCCTGGCGGTATCATAAGAAGGACATGCCGGATCCGTACGGCCGCGAAGCCCCGGCCCTGGTTCTTTTCGATATCGATGGCACACTGCTGCGCCGCTCGGGTCCGCATCATCGCGAGGCGCTGGCCGCTGCCGTACGCCAGGTGACCGGCCGGGACTCCACCACCGACGGCATTCCCGTCCAAGGTATGCTGGACGGCGATATCTTCCGTGCCATGCTGCAAAATGCCGGCCTCCCGGAGAGCGAAATCGCCACTCACCTGCCGGCTCTCATGCGCCACGCGCAGTGGTTCTATGCCCGCAACTGCCCGCCCGACCTGCGGCATGCGGTATGTCCCGGAGTGGCCATGTGCCTGGAAGCGCTACGCCGCCACCGTGTGCTGCGCGCGCTGGTGACCGGCAACCTGGCGCGCATCGGCTGGAAGAAAATGGAGCGCGCCGGACTGAAGCGCTACTTCCGTTATGGGGCCTTCGCCGACCAAGGCCGCACGCGCGCCGAGCTGGCCGCCAACGCCATTCGCCAGGCGCGGGAGCGGGGCTGGATCAGCGCTCACACGCCCGTCTCGCTCATCGGCGATCATCCCAACGACATCAACGCCGCCCGCGCCAACGGCATCCGCTCCATTGCCGTAGCCACCGGCGTAGTGCCCAAGGACGAATTGGCCGAACACCGTCCGGACCTGCTGCTGGACGACCTCAATCATCTCGACGTGGAGACCGTTCTTTCGTGACCGAAGCCCAGAGTTTGTCGACCAAACGTGCCGAAGTCGAATGGCACAACTTCGCCAGTTTCGGCCAACCCGAACGCGCTCTCGCCGTCTATGCCGAAGAGAACCAGCGGCGCGGCATGGTCATCCGCCACCAGCAGGAGTTCATCGGGCCGCTCTCGCCGTTTTTGGAAATCGGCTCGGCCGCCGGCCACACCAGCTACATGATGGAGAACGAGTTCGGCGCCTCCGGATTCGCCCTCGACCTGTCGGCCGATGCGCTACGCCACGGCGTCCACCTCATGGATACGTGGAAGCTGGCGAAGGCCCCCATCCGCATCGCCGGCGATGCCGCTAACCTCCCTTTTCGCGACAACTCGCTTCGTTTTGTCATGGCGTTCCAGATGCTCAGCCAGTTCATGGGCATGGAGCGCGTGTTTGAGGAAGTGAAGCGCGTCCTGATGCCCGGCGGCATCTTCTTCTTCGCCGAAGAGCCATTGAAGCGGATGCTGACGCTGCGCCTGTACCGCTGCCCCTACGTCGAGCAGATGAAGCCCTGGGAGCGCAAGCTGCACGAGTGGGGCCTGCTGGGCTACGTGGTTCGCGACGTCATCGGCGCGCACCAGGAAGAAAGCTACGGCATCCGCCAGAACCACACCATGGGTCTGAAAGAGTGGCACGCCATGGTAGGCCGCCACTTCTCGGACCAGCGCTACCAGATCTTCGTGCCCGAACGCGGCTGGGGCGAGACCATCGTCAAACGGCTGGCCATCCGCCTGGATCCCTATGGATCGGAATGGCGCGCCGCGAAGCTGCTGGGCGGCACGCTGGCGGCGGCCTGCCGGAAAGCCGGCGAGACGCCCGTAGCGCCGTTCGACAAGTCGCGCTTCGAGACGCTGCTGCGCTGTCCGGATTGCCACCGCGACCTGTCGCGCACGCCGGAGGAGTCGCTGGTGTGCGCGGTCTGCGGCTACCAGTGCCCCAACGAAGGCGGCGTCTACAATCTGCTGCCTTCCAAGGAAAAGAAGGAACTGTATCCGGGCAATGCCGAGGACCTCATCGACTTCAGCCTGCCAGGCCACGAAGCCAAGCTGCTGGAAGGCTGGCATGAACTGGAAGGCGTTTTCGGCAACAAGTACCGCTGGATCGGCGCCCGCGCCACGGCGAAAGTGAGGAGCCTGCGCCGCACGCCGCAACGGCTGCGCCTCCGCGGCCTGGCGCATGAAAGCAGTTTCTCCAAGGGGCAGGCTCCGCGGGTGGAGGTGCGGCTGAACGGGGCGCCGCTCCAGACGTGGACCATTGAACGCACCGGCCTCTTCCTGCTGGAGGCCGATGTGCCCGATGCGCCCGAGTATCACATCGAGATCCTGGCCTCGCCCACCTGGAGCGCGCCGCCGGATAAACGCACGTTTTCCGTGAATGTCAGCATGATCCGCCTGGTGCCGCGCGATTAGGATTAGGCCAGCACCCGTTCCATCACCGCGAACAACTCCGCCGGATTGATCGGCTTGGTGACATACCCGTCCATGCCGGCGGCGATGCACTCGGCTTCGTCATCCTTCATGGCATGCGCGGTCAGCGCGATCACCGGCATATGGTGGCCGGTATCCCGCTCCGACTGCCGCAGCCGCATCACCGCTTCAATGCCATCCATCACCGGCATCTGCAGATCCATCAGAATCAGGTCGTACTCGCCGCGGTGCACGGCTTTCAGTGCTTCGGCTCCATTCACGGCAACCGTCACCGAATGGCCGCGCTTTTCCAGCAGCCGGACAGCCAGCCGCTGGTTAACCGCGTTATCTTCCGCCACCAGAATGCGTAACTGCCGTAGCGACGCGGTGAAGCGATTATGGGCGAGGTCTGGCGCCGCGACGGCCTTCGGCTCCTCCTCGAAGATCTCGGTCAGCTCCGGCTCGCAGACCGGCTTCGTCAGGGTTCGCTTCAGCCCCATCCGCGCCGCGCGCTGGCGTAGAGAGTGCGTGCGCGCGGCCCGCAGCATGGGCACAATCAGCCGCGCCATCCCCGAGTCCAGCATCTGGCGGGCGATTTCCAGGGTGTCGGATCCGCTCAGGTGCGCATCGAGCAGCACCAGATCGTAAGCCGCCGTTGAAGTGCCGAGCGCGCGAACAAGCTCATCGGCGTTCGAAGCCGTCGTCACCAGCGCGCCCCAACGCTCGAGTACCGCGCGCATCGCCTCACGGCTCGGCTCGTGTTCCTCGACCAGCAGCACACGCTTGGAGAACGCCGGATGCAGGCTGTCCGGCGTACGGTTTTCCAGCGTGAGTTGCATCGGTATGGTGAAACGGAACAGGCTGCCGCGGCCCACTTCGCTTTCCACCTCGATATTGCCGCCCATCAGCCGCACCAGTTGTTGCGAGATCGCCAGACCCAGGCCCGTTCCACCGAAGCGCCGGCTGATGCTTCCATCGGCCTGCCGGAACGACTCAAAGATCACCTCTTTCCGTTCGGGAGGGATGCCGATACCCGTATCCAGCACCTCGAAGCGGACGCCGGGACCCTCCGGCTTCCCTTCCGCCAGAGACACCCGCAACAACACCTCGCCGCGTTCGGTGAACTTGATCGCATTTCCCAAAAGATTGATCAGGATCTGCCGCAACCGGTATCCGTCGGATACCAGCCGTGCCGGCACGTTCGGCTCCCGTACGACGGCCAGTTCCAGGCCGCGCTCATGCGCTCGCAGCGCCATCATGCGCATGACTTCGGAGAGCACGGCGGGCAACTGCATGGGCGTCGGCTCAATGGTCAGCTTCCCGGCCTCCACCTTCGAGAAATCGAGGATATCGTTGATCACCGTCAGCAATGCGTGGGCGGAGCTTTTCACCAGCGTGAGGTTCTTGCGCTGCTCCTGGGTCAATGGCGAGTCCAACGTCAGGTCCGTCAGTCCGATGATGCCGTTCATGGGGGTGCGGATCTCATGGCTCATGTTGGCCAGAAACTCGCTCTTTAGGTGCGTGGCGGCTTCGGCGCGTTCCTTGGCGGCGACGAGTTCGCGATTCAGGCTCACCAGGTCCGCCGTGCGCGCGGCTACCTGCCCCTCCAGCCGTTCGCGCTGGCGGGCCAGTTCCGCGTCGCGCATCTCGATCACCGACAGCATGCCGTTGAAGGCATCGAAGAGCGACCCGATCTCGTCATCGTCATACTTGCGGGCGCGGACCGTATAATTCTTGTCTTCGGAGATCTGCCGGGCGACGTTCGCCAACTCCAGGATGGGCCGCGAGATCAGCCGTTGCAGGCGCGCCGAAACGGCTATCGTCAGCAACGTTCCTCCCGCCGCAAAGGCCATTGTCAGCAGCAAGTAGCGGAGCAGCGTGGCGCGCCAGCCGCGGAGGTCGGCCTGCAGATACAACGTGCCTACGCGCGCGCCGTCGTGATAGACAGCCACAAAGGACTCCACCATATTGCCGCTCTGCCGGTAGGCCGCCCCTTCCGGGTGCGTCGGCGGGGGGCCCAGCGTGGCGCCGCTCTTCTGGTAAGTGGCGAACAGCAGCCCATCGGCGCGGAACAGGGCCGCGGCCCGTACCATCTGGTCGGCATCGATCTGGCGCAGCGTCTCCTGCGCCGCCACGGCGTTTTCGAACACCAGCGGCGCGGTGGATCCGGCGGCGAGGATGGCGCCCAGCGTCGAGATACCCTCCCGCACGCGTTGCTCGGTGGTGAGGGCCTGGTAACTCAGAAAAGCCAAGCAGGTGAGCCATTGCGCCAGGCATGCCGTGACCGTGATCACCACGATCAACTTGTGTTGGATGGAACTGCCTCGCAGATTCCGTAGCAAAAGGCCTTACTCCGCCAGCGTTTCCGCACGGGCCAGCCGGACGACGCCCAGCAGCCCCGGATGGAACGCCAAGTGGGCGCGGCGCGCCGCATCGGTGTTCAGCAGGAAGATCTTCGAGCCCTGTTCTTCCCGCAGTTCCACCATGCCCCCCATCTGGCTGAAGCCGGTCACCACACTAATGGTGAGCGTAGGCGCCCCCTCCAGACGCCGCAGCAGGTCACGCGCACGCCCGGCGTGGCTGCGGCCCACTAGAACGATATGGCAACGCCGGGCTTCGTCCAACGTCACGATGTGCTTAACCAGCAGCGGCCGCCCGTGCTCGGCTACCAACCCCGGCGCTATCCACTCCCCGTCCATACCCACCAGGCCCACCACAACAGGACCGGAACGCACCGCTTCCGGCCACTGCACGAACGAAGCCAGCCGCGGCAGCCACTCGCCGTTCTCTCTTCCTTCGCCAGCTTTTCCTTCCGCCGCCCAAAGACAACACAAAAGAGCAAGCAGGAGTCGCAACATCCATGCCTCCTGCTGCCCTCATCGCCCGTATCTGGATTTGCTTGAGCCCGTGAGACCCCAAAGGCGGATCGGAAAATCCTTAGAACTGCGGCGCTATTCGTACCGCAGCGCTTCCGCCGGCAGGATCCGTGTGGCATTCCTTGCCGGATAAATGGTCGCCAGCACACTCACCACGATCGCCCCGCCCGCCACCCAGATCGCATCCACCCAGCGCGGCTCAAACGGAACGTGGCTCAGCGCGTACACCTGCTCATCGAGCCTTATCAGTTGCCAGTAGTCGGCGGCAAAACTAATCCCATAGCCTAGGATTAACCCTATGATCGTACCGGTCCCCCCGATCAGCAGTCCCTGCATCAGAAAGATGCGCCGGATCTGGTCCCGCGTGGCCCCCATCGACAGCAGCACCGCGATGTCGCGGTACTTCTCCATCACCATCATCACCAGCGAGATCAGGATGTTCAGGGCCGCCACCAATTGAATCAGCCCGATGGTAATGATAGTGACGAAGCGCTCCATCTTCAACGCGTTCAGGATGTTGCGATTCTGCTCCATCCAATGCGTGGCGGCCAGATCCTGGCCTAGCACGCCTTCGGCCGCTTTGGCGACGTGGATCGCCTCGTCAACCGGAGCCACCTTCACCTCCACGGCGTTGGCCACGTCGCCCAGCGACAGCACCCGCTGCATCTGCTGGATGGACATGAAGCCCCAGGCCGAATCGAGATCGAAGAAGCCGGATTCGAAGATGCCCGCCACGCGGAAGGTGTAGTAGGCCGGCCGGACGCCCATCGGCGTCATCTCGCCTTGCGGACTGATCACCGTCACCCGGCTGTTCACCCGCATCCCCAGCGTCTGGGCCAGACGCGATCCGAGAATCAACGACGGAGTGCCATCCTTGGCCGCCAGATCGTCCAGCGAACCAGCCTTGAGATTCCGAAGCAGGTCGGCGCGGGGGCCGGGCGCAGTCAGGTCTATGCCCTTCAGGATGGCCCCGGAGGGCTGCATGGGGCCCTGCAGGAAGACGCTGCTGTACAACGTGGGCGCGGCGGATTCGACGTGCGGCAGAGCCCGCACCTTGGCAATCACTTCCCGATAGTTGGCGATGCCGGTGCCGGGGTTTTTCTCCATTACGGTGACATGCGCGGTGGCGCCCAACAAGGTGCGCTGCAAGGTATTGCGGAAGCCATTATTGATCGCCAGGGCGATGATCAGGGCCATCACGCCCGCGGCGACACCAATCACCGAAATCATCGTGATGATGCTGATGACAGCCTGTTTCCGCTTGGCGCGCAGGTAGCGTAGCGCGATGAACAGCTCAAACGAAGCCATCCGGCTACCGCTTGACCACGATTTCCCGCAGGTGGTCCCGCGTCAGGAAGAACTTCACGGCGGTGAAGTGCTGGAACAGGCGTTCCACGGAGCGGTTGTTGAAATAGTTCTCGCGCTGGCGCAATTCCTTGGGCTGGATGTGAATGGTACGCCAGTCAACGATGCGGTAGGCATAGGACGGAATCACGCGGGAGCGCTCGTCGGCTGGGGTGTAGGCGAGCACCTGTGCGCCACTCACCAGCACGCTACCCAGCCGCTGCACCACCGCTTCCAATAGCGGTTGGGGCAGGAACTGCAGCGTATCCCACACCAGCACGCCGCCGAAGGAGGCATCCTGGTAGTTCAGCGTCTGGTCCAGAAAATCCTCGATCTTGCGCGACTCCGACAGATTCTTGTCGCCCCAGATCGTATCCAGGCTGTGCAGCACATTCTCCGAACTCAGCCGGTGGCCGAGGCTGGTGAGATAGGAGATGTTCGCCTGATTGGCCCCGCCCAGATCGAGAATGGCGGAAGGCGGCTGGTCGCGCAGGGTTACCAGGAACTGCTCGAGCGCACGGCTTTGGCGGGTGCTTTCGGTGCGGGGAAAGGAGGCGGGCCAAGCTTCGCCGCCGCCGGCCTCTAAGCCCGGTCTGCCGCGCTCGGACACACCACTGGGGCCTCCGCCGAAGATCGAACGTATCCGATCCCGCCACGCGCCTTGTGTAGGTCCGTTACCACTCATCGCCCAGGGCTACTGCAAGTATAGCGGCTGGCGGTGGGAGCACGCCGGTTTCCCACCGCCAGCCGCGCGGTCTCGACCCGATCGCTCCCGTACCCGCGCGGTCACCGCCGCGGGCTCGAAGGGAAGCGGCTCAGTTAGCGCTTGGCTTCCGTGATCGTGGCGCTGTTGGAGGAAACGGCCGCCGCCTGCTGGCGCACGGGCACCGGCTGCGGGGCGGCGGGGGGCATCGGGGGAGCCTGCTTGCCGATGTCCTGCTTGATGATCTCGATGCTGCCCTTAAAGTAAGCGCCGTCTTCAATGGCGACGCGCGCGGTCCGGATATCCCCCACCAGCTTGGCTTCCTTGCGGATCTCCACCTTGTCGCTGGCTTCCACGTTGCCGTGGATGGTTCCCACCACTACCACTTCGCGCGCCTTTACGTTGGCCTGCACGCTGCCGTTCGGCCCGATGGTCAGGCGGTGCTCCTGCAGCTCCACCGTCCCTTCGAACTGCCCGTCCAGATACAAGTCCTCGCGGCTCATAATCTGGCCCTTGATGCTCACCGATTTGCCAATGGCGGCGGCGGCGGACGGCCGGAACGGCTCCGGTTCGGTGTTACGGGATGGCATATTGGCGGACATCGGCATTCCCTCCTTGTTGCTCACTCCGCCCGGGGTAGGCGTATGTTCATTCTGCCTGGGCGAATACTCTTCCTCTTTACGTCGAGACCACATGCGGAAGACTCCTTCTAGATGCCGCCGGGGGAGAGGGATGCGGCGCGGGTAGATCGAACTAACATCCTACTTCGCCGTGAAAAAGAAACGCAAGGATTTCGCGTAATTGCCTGTACGCGCACCCGCCACCGCCCGCTCCCGTTTCAAGCCATAATAGGGCAGTGGCAAAAAGCAAGGACCTGGAAGTTCGTCTGGAACGTACCGAAGCGCAACTGCGCCTTTTCCAAAAGGTGAGCCGTTTCATGGTACGCGAGATGAGCTTGCAGGAGGTGCTGCGGGGCATTGTCGACCTCATTGTGGAGTTCACTTCGTGCGATTCCTGCCTCGTGTACCTGACCGCCAACCAGGAACTGATCCTGTGCGCCTCCAACAATCCGCACAACTCCTCGATTGGCCGCGTGCGCCTGAAGATCAGCGAAGGCATCACCGGCTGGGTGGCCCGCGAGCGCCGCATGGTGGCCATCTCCCGCGAAGCTTACAAGGATCCGCGCTTCAAGTTTTTCGGCGACCTGCCGGAAGATACCTACGAAGCCTTCCTCTCCGCCCCCGTCATCGCCCGCAACCGCGTTGTCGGCGTCATCAACGTGCAGCACCGCCAGCCGCACGCGCATACGGGATCGGAAATGGAAGTCCTCACCACCGTTGGCGAGCAGGTGGGCTGCCTGCTGGTGCTCACCCGCATGCCGGCCAACGCCTTGCAGACGATCAATCACGCCGATCTCGTCCTCAGCGCGCAAGGCATCCCGACGCGCGAAGTCGCCGGATGATCTCGCGGCGGCAACTGGCTTTGCTGCCCGCCGCGCTGGCTTCCGCCGAACCGGCCGGATGGAAGGTAGCGCTGGAGTTTCCCGGACGCCTCAACGCCATTACCGTTTCGGAAACCGGCTGGCCGGCGGCCGTGGGCATTCGCGCGGCGAAAGGCGTCCTGCTGGCGGGCCCGCGCTTTACTCCCAGCGACACCCCCGAGGCTTTTTTATCGATTGCCGCGCGCGGCGCCGGACAGGTGTTGGCGGCGGCCGGGCAGTCCGGTATCTGGCGCTCCACCGACCGCGGCGCCAACTGGACCCTGGTTCAGAAAACCGATGGCATCCTCCGCGTCTACCTGCGCGACGAATACCAGGGCTACGCGGTGGGTTCGCAGAAAGCCGTGCTCGAAACCGCCGACGGGGGCGAAACCTGGACTCCGCTCGAGGCTGCCGCCGAACCTGCCACCGCGCCCGAGTTCACTACCTATCATTGGGTGGATTTCGTAACTCCTCTCGTGGGCGTCATTACCGGCGTCTCGCGCCCGCCGCGCGACGGCCGCACCGAGGCCTACCCCTACTGGCTGGACGCCGATCGCTCGTCGCGGCGCAAGGAATGGCCATCGGCGTCGATAACGCTGGAAACGCGCGATGGAGGCCGGAACTGGAAAAAATCGCTAACTTCGATTTTTGGCCGTCTGAATCGCGTCCGATATTCGCGTACTGGTTTAGGGCTAACCCTGCTCGAGTTTCATGACGACTTCGAATACCCCAGCGAAGTCTACGCGCTCGATTTGCGCAAAGGGTCAACCGACCGGGTCTTCCGGCGCAAGGATCGTGCCGTCACCGATGTGCTGCTGCAGTCCGGACCGCGCGCCTGGCTGGCGTCCGTGGAGCCTCCGGCCAACCCGGCCGAAGAGCCTCGCGGGCTGGCGCGGCTGTTCACTTCCGCCGACCTACGCGACTGGCGGGAGATGCCGCTTCCCGTAGCGGTCCGGGCGCAGCGTGTGTGGCTGGCGGGTTCCGCGGCCGGCCAGGTGCTGGCAGCCTGTGACAGTGGCATCATCCTCGCTCATGACGGCGACTTTGTAGAATCGAAGTGAATTCAAAGTCAGTTTGAGATTCCCCTTATCGAAGGAGCAGTTCCCTATGTTTCAGGCCACGCGCCGCCGGCGGACCTCCCCCCGCCTGGCCGCTCTCGCTGTCTGGCCCCTGCTGTTGACGGCGGCTGCCGGCGCCTCTCCCACCCGCAGCCTCACGCCCGCGCCTTCCCATTCCTTGCAGGAGGATGCCCGGCGCCGCCTGGGCAAGACTCCGCTCTACTTCGAGCCGAATGAGGGTCAGGCGGATCCGGCCGTCCGCTACCTCGCCCGCGGCAATGGGTTCACCATCCTGCTGACGGGCACCGAGGCGGTTTTCGTCAATACGGGAACACGCCAGCCCGTGCGGTTGCGATTCGAAGGGGCGCGCGCGCCCGAACGCGCCGAACTGCTGGAGCCCATTCCCGGTGTCAGCAACTACCTGCGCGGCAAGGACGCCGCCAAGTGGCGGACCGACGTGCCGCACTTTGGCCGCGCCCGCTTCTATAACGTCTACCCCGGCATCGACCTGCTCTTCTACAGCAATGAGGGGCGCCTGGAGTACGACCTGATCGTCGCGCCCGGCGCCGATCCCTCCGCCGTCCGTATCCACTGGGATAGCGTCGATTCCACGAAGCTGGAAGCCTCCGGCGATCTTGTGGTGTCCACGTCCGCCGGCGACCTGCGCCACAAGCGGCCCACGGTCTACCAGGAGATCGACGGCAAGCGCCGGGAAGTGGCTGCCGCCTATTCCGCCCGCGGCGGCAACCGCTACGGCTTCCAATTGGGCCGGTGGGACCGCTCGGCGCCCCTGGTGATCGATCCGCTGCTGCTGTATTCCACCTACCTGGGAGGGTCGCAGGCCGATGAGGTGCTGGGCGTCGCCATCGATCCGGGCGGCAACACCTATTTCACTGGCTATACGGCGTCCACCGAGTTCCCCCTGGCCGGCGCCATTCGCACTACCGTGCAGGGCATTTCCGAAGCCTTTATTACCAAGCTGAGCTTCGACGGCAACTTTGTCCTTTACTCCACCTTCATTGGCGGCGAGCAGGAGGACAAGTCGCAGGCCATCGCCGTGGACCTCAACGGGGTGGCCTACATTACCGGCGTGACCACTTCGTTTGGCTTCCCCGCCACCAACGGCGCTCTCCAGCAGAACTTCTCCGGCGCCCCCAACGACGCCTTCATGCTCAAGCTGAATGCGGCAGGCAACCAGATTCTGTATGCCACCTACCTGGGCACCGGCGACACCGAGGACCGCGGGAACGGCATCGCCGTGGATGTGAGCGGCAATTGGGTGGTGGTTGGCGACACCCGCAGCACGGGCCTGCCTACTACGCCCGGCGCCATCAAGCGCACGAACAACGGCAGCACCGACGGCTTCGTCATCAAGTTCAACGCCAACAGCGATGTCGTTTTCCTGACCTATCTGGGCGGGACTTCCGACGAAGGCCTGAATGGCGTTGCGCTCGATTACGGCAGCGAGATCTATGTCGTGGGCGCGACGCTATCGAACGATTTCCCCACCACTCCCGGCGCCTATGACACCAGCGCTAACGGCGGCGCGGACGCGTTTGTGGCCAAGATCAGCCAGAACGGCAAAAAGCTGCAGTGGTCCACGTATTTCGGCAGCGACGGCTTCGACATCGGTTTGGGCATCGCGCTGGAACCCGGCGGACGGGTGCTGGTGACGGGCCGCGCCGGGTCCAGCACCAATCCCTTCCCCACCACGGGGCAGGCGTATCGGACCACCACCGGCGGTATCGAAGATGGCTTCGTGGCGCGATTCAATACCACTGGCACCAAGCTGCTGATGAGCACGCTCATCGGCACCAGCGCGCAGGACTGGGCCGCCGACGTCAAACCGGCGCCAGGCGGCTTCGTCGTGGTTTCCGGACAGACCAAGAGCAACAACTTCCCGTCGACCACCGATGCTTTCCAGTTCGGCGTGAACTTCAATGGCGACGTCTTCATCCAGGTGCTGGCTCCATTGGGCAATGCTTTCACCTTCTCCTCGATTCTGGGAGGCACCAACGAAGACGTGCCGCGCGAAATGGCGATGGATGCGTTCGGCAGCTATTACGTGGTCGGCCAGACTTACTCTGGAAACTACCCCACGCAGAATGCGTTAGACACGACGTTTGGCGGTAACTTCGATGGCTTCATCACGAAGTTCAACGGGGTAAACACTGGGGATTGCGTGGCCACCATCGCTCCCACGGGCACCAATTACCAGGTGGAAGGCGGCGCGGGTGGAGCGGGAGTAGGCGCCGGCTGCATCTGGTATGCCTATTCCAGCACCAATTGGGTAACGCTCAGCTCCGATCCGCTCACCAACGGCGCCGGCAGCCTCAACTATACGGTAGGCGCAAACGCCGGTACGGAACCGCGCACGGCTTCGGTGCAGGTGGCCGGCAACCTGGTGCACCTGCTGCAAAAGGGCACCACCAACGCCGCGCCCTTCCAGGACGTGCCCACTTCCGACCCGTTTGTCGATTACGTCCAACTGCTGAAGTCGAATGCCATCACGTCCGGCTGCAGCGGCAACAACTACTGCCCCGGCGACGTGACCACCCGCGGGCAGATGGCCGTGTTCCTGATCCGCTCGCTGGTGCTGACCGACGACTTCGACTTCCCGCCGGCGCCCTATTTCGAAGACGTGCCCGCCACGCACCCGCAGTTCAAGTGGATCCAGAAACTGCGGTCGTTGGGGATAACGACAGGCTGCACGACGCTACGCTACTGCCCGAATGATCCGGTAACCCGCGGGCAGATGGCCGTATTCCTGGTACGCTCGCGGTTTGGGGAGACGTTTACCTCCCCCGCCACGCCGTACTTCACGGACGTGCCGGCCAACCAGACGTTCTTCCGCTATATCCAGAAGCTGCGGCAGCTAGGAGTAACGACGGGGTGCACCGCGAACACCTACTGCATCAACGATCCGACGACCCGCGGACAGATGGCGGTGTTCCTGGCGCGCGCGTATTTGACGCCATGGTAGCTGTACGGAGACCGCGAGAGACCGGGTTCCGGTTCTTCTAACGCCGCACCGGGACGGGCTGACGCACCAGTTGTACGGTGCCGAGGTCCGTCCACAAATTGCAAGCCGAGTTCTGGACGAACGCCAGATGATCGACGGCGAACCAGCGGTCACTCCGGAAATCGCTCCAGCGCTGGCGTGCGACTTCGGCGGCGGCGGGAACCTCCCCGGCCGTCAACTCCTGCGCCAGCGTGATGTGCGGATGATAGGGAAACGGCTCGTCGTACCGCAGCGCGTCCCGGTTCATGCCTTCATGGATGTCCAGCAGTTGGTCCCGCCCGACGCCGATTTCCAGGTAGATCACATTCGTCTTGGGAAAGATCGCCACCGGGCCGATTTGCAGGTCGAAGGCGGAAAGTTGGGCTGTATAGTCGACGATTTGCTCCCAGGCGAGTTGCTGAGAATGCAGCGGGCGGGGCGGCATAAGGGTGACGTGGGCATGCGGGTTGGAACCAGGTACCAGTTCCTTCCGCAGGTCGTCCAGAAACTTACCGAGCGGATCCGGGATATACGTCACCAGGGCGTAGCAATTGAGCCGCTGGTTACCGTTTGACTCGCATTCCATGAGCTTTGCTAATCACTTCAGTATACAGGACGGCCCGTGGCGCCTGGGGTGGCGCCGGTTCCAGTACCCAGGGCGTCCAGGAACGCACCTTCGCGGTCGATCTCGACCGTGGTACGCAGCCAGTAGACCGGCAGATCGCCGCAACCGGGCGGCAGGTTGCGATAGTCCTTCTCGGTAGTGAGCAGCGCCAGGCAGCCGGCTTGCCGCGCGTCCCCGGCCAGCGTGCGAACTTCGTCCTCGCTATAGCGATGATGGTCGGGAAAGGCACGACGGATCGGGGCGGGGATGCTCAGACCCGCCAGCGTCGCCCAGAAGGACGCCGGATTGCCCAGGCCGCAGAACGCCAGCGCCGGACCTTCGGGCAACGCCGCCGGCTTGCCATTGGCATCCACCCATTCGATTGGCTGCACCCGGCTATAGAAGACAGGCGCGGTGGGATTCACGTGGCGGATACGAGCCTCCAGCGCCGGCCATGGCTGTAACGAATCGGCCCTGGTGATCAGGATGACGTTCGCCCTTCTGAGCGCCGCCTCAGGCTCCCGCAGGCGTCCAACCGGCAGCAGGGCGTCGCCCGCGAACGGATCCAGGGCATCCAATAAGACGAGGTCGCAGTCGCGCGCGAGACGCCAGTGCTGGAATCCATCATCCAGCAGGAAGAGATCGGGCCGGAACTTGTCATAGGCCCGACGGCCCAGCGCGAGCCGGCCGGCGCCGATGCCTAGGGCGGCGTGGCCCGCCTGCAGGAGGATCTGCGCCTCCTCGCCAGTGGCTTCCACGGGGGCTTGGGCACCCGGCGCCAGCAGCAGCGGTGCCTTCTCGCGCCGTCCATAACCACGCGTCAGGATCACGGGCCGGCGTCCGCTTTCGGCCAGTCTCCCGGCCAGGTAGGCCACCACGGGAGTCTTTCCGGTGCCCCCCGCCGCGAGGCCCCCAACGCTGATCACGGGTACGGGCAGACGCCCTTGGCTTCGTTTGGTCACGGCCCGGTCCAGCCGCAGCCCTGCAAGCCAGATTTGGCCGAGGATGGCCGCCGCCAGACGCACCGGCCAGGGCCGCGGGTAGCAGGGCAGGCAATCGCCGGCGGTCTGCCGTACCGTCATGACCGCGCGGGCTGTCGCCCCTCGCTTCGATTCCGCCAGTTGCCGCGCCCGCTCGCCGATCCGCTCCCGCGCCTTGGCATCGGTGAGCAGGAACCGTACCGCCTGCGCCAGTTCCGCGCCAGAGCCGATCTCCGTTACGGCGGCAGCGGCCCGAAACTCCCCGGCGATGTCCGGGAAGTTCTCCATATGGGGACCGATGATGACCGGCTTGCCGTGAAAGGCCGGTTCCAGAATGTTGTGCCCGCCGCGGTTTGCCAGCGTGCCACCCATGAAGACGCAGCCGGCGAGGGGGAACAGCGAAACCAGTTCGCCGACGCTATCCAGTAACAGCACACACGGCAGGGCGGCCGCCTTCAATTGCGTGCGCCGCACACAGGTAATTCCAGCCGCTTGCAGCTTCTGGGCGGCGCGGTCGAAGCGCTCCGGCCGGCGCGGCACCAGGATGGTCAGCAGCCCGGGCTCGTCCCGCTGCAATTCGGCGACGGCCTGGATGACGATGTCGTCCTCATCGATGTCGCCCGTCTCCGCCGGGGGCATGGTGCTGGCGGCGATCCAGCACTGGGCTGGCCCGAGCGCGCCGATCCACGCGTCAATGTCGGCCGGCGCCCGTAGCGACTTCACCTGCAGGTCGTACTTCAGATTCCCAGCCATGGCGACCCGGTCCGCGGGGGCCCCCAGCGCCACGTAGCGCTCGCGGGCGATCTCGTTCTGCACCAGGATGCGATCCGGCCATGCCAACACCGTCGCAAAGAGCCAGCGGAACTCCCGGTAACGCGGAAAGGCGCTGTCGGAGATGCGCCCGTTCACCACCACCAGCCCCGCCCCGAATCGTTTGGCTTCCCGGAAGAGGTTCGGCCAGATCTCGGTTTCCAGGATGACGACCACGCGCGGACGCAGCCGCCGCAGGACGCGCCGTAGCATCCAGGCGTAGTCGAAAGGCAGGTAGAAGATGGAATCGGCCAGGCCGTGGAGTTTGCTTTCCGCCAGTTGCCGCCCAGCGACGGTGGTCACCGACACGTATACCGGCCGCCGCGGACTCTCGGCGCGCAACTGCCGGATGAGTTCCATTGCTGAAGCGACCTCCCCCACCGACACCGCGTGCAACCAGATGCCGCCGGGGAGCGTCGGTCGACTAGCCCCAGGCGGAGCCTGCCCAAACCGTTCGCCCATGCCCTGCCAGTAGCGGTGGTCTCGTAGGCCGCGGCGCAGCAGATAGACTAGGATCAGGGGTAAGGCCGGGACGCCGATGAGGCGGTAGAGGAAATAGATGAACACTCGCGCAGCCGGTTGTTTGCTTGTTCTGAGTATATCGGTTTGGGCCATCGGCGCCGCGCTTGCCGCCAAAGGCTTTGACGTCAAGCCGGTGGAGAGTTATCCCACCCGCCAGGCGGCCAACGGCCTGACTATCGCCGCCGTGGCTTACGACAGCGAAGAGCAGCAGAAGGCTGTCTTCGGCAAGGCCGCCCTACGCGAGTTTGGCATCCTGCCGGTGCTGCTGGTCATGCAGAACGACAGCGGCAAAGCCCTCAAGCTGGACACGATGGAGGTGAACTACCTGACACCGCAGCAGCGCAAGGTGGAAGAAACGCCAGCCAGCGACGTCCAGTATCTGGATGGTCCGAAGCGGCCTAATTTTGGTGGGAGTCCGTTGCCTATTCCGCGCCGTAAGCCTAAGAGTAAGCTGGCCTACCCGGAGATCGAAGGCTACGGCTTCAACGCTAAGATGCTGCCGGCCAACGACAAGGCCCACGGCTTCGTTTACTTCCAGACCAGCCACCGGCCGGGCTCCGGGGCGAAGATTTATATCCGCGGGATTGTCGAGGCTCCTACCGGGAAGGAACTGTTGTATTTCGAAGTGCCGCTCGATCCGCCGCCCGCGAATTGAGATCAGAAGAGATGTCCCCAACGGTTTATCGCGCCGATGGTCGAGGCCTGCACCCGAAGAGGCGAAACTTCTACGAACGCGGGCGTTAAACTAACTTATCGAAGACATGATCTCATCAAGCTGACCCAAGCCTAGTAGGATATTGCTTACTATATTGAGTTCCGTTCTAGGGTCAATCGGCTGGTGTACCCGAATACTGCAGTGAGCCACCTCCCCGCGTGCTGTCCCGAAGGAACTCATGGTACTAAGCCACGTCTCGTCAAGTTGACTGCGCTGAACGCCAACGGCGAGCAGGAATTTAAGGATGTCATCTTCCTTAATGCTGTGATTACTCCGAACGACGAAATTGAAGGTAGCGAATGCCGCTCCGACACACTCGAGTAAGGTAGGGTAGCTCTTATCTGAAGCGCGACAAAAACCGAGCAGTGCTGTTATGGTGTGGCGTGGCTTGAGGTCCGTACGCCAACTCTGAAAGGCCTTCGTAGCCAATTCGGTGGCGCGGTCCTCCATAAACGCTTCTATCTCGGCATGAACTAGCAGGCGGTATGCACGGGCTCTGTCGAGTTGTGTAGCGGAGTAGTCGCCTGTAGGCGAAAAAACCCTAGGGAGTAACCGATGTCTTAGCTGAGCGAGCCGCTTTTTAAGGATTTGATACCTCCTCGATTGAGCCATTCTGGACCCTCTAGATGGATTGGGCAAGTATCATGGGAACGTTAACGGCTACATCTAGCGTCTGGCTAAGCGCCCCTCCCCATTTCTGGAGCCGCAAGCCGGTTGCGGCTATGCTCTTCGTGGTCGCTTCGAGACTGCGAACGAAGTCGTTGTCTTGACATAGTTTTCGAAAAGCGGATTCAACCGCTACTGCTTTTTCCTGCGCCCGCTCGCGAACGCTAGGATCAGCAAAGTAATAAACCATCACGTCAAAAACAGCGCGGTTCCTCCGAGCTTGATACTTCTGCCCATCGAACTTCCGAAATGCGTTCTTCTCGCCGAATATCTCGAAGGTGGCCTCGATTGCACTGTCCAAAGCATCAGCTTGCTTCGTGAGTACATCGTGCGCAGTTTCCCACCGCGCATTAAGTGATGAGCACGTTGTGTCCATGAATGCCTTCAGGTTGCCAGTGTAGTTCTGGATGAAGTTCTGGAAGGCATAGAACCGAACAAACATCTCTACGTCCCGCATCCGGAAGTCTGGTGCCGATAGGCCAAAGTATCTCTGTAGTCCCTTGCTCTTGCCGGACCGCTCGACGGAGTACGTTACGAACGGCCCTGGGTGAAGCGCTTGTCGAAGCTCTTGGGGCGACAATTGCACACTACCTGTGTTTAATCGATGAAAAACAAGGTAGAGGAAGTTCTCATGTGGCCAGTTCCGAAGCACTACCGTTCGAATAGGTTGGTTCTGGAATGCAGAGACATCGTTTTGAAGCGCGGGATCGTTCTCAATGTCGGCGAGAGTCCTTCCATTTAGCTCAGTTCTGATTTTCAGACCTGTAAGGGCCAGGGGGGGACTAGGGCCGCCCGGCTTAGCTGCGAACTGGCGAAGGGTTAGTAGCCGCTGTTTGCCATCAATTACGATATAAGCGCCCTTTTTGCCCCTAGCCTCCGCGAACACTAATTGTGGAATCGGCAGCCCAAGAAGTAACGACTCAATGAACAAACTCTTCCGGTCTGATCTCCACGCGTCGCGCCGTTGGTATCCGGGATCTAACGAGATGCTTCCCTTGTCCAACTGCCTAAGGATGGTTTCGGTTGTCCAGTCCGTTGCAAAGACCACCGCCTGCGAGAAAGCAGCCGCATCGAGAGAGGTGAGATCGTCTTCGCTCTCACTGTCGGGCTCAAAGGGAGCCTCTAGTCCCGGAAGTAAAGGGTAGT
Source organism: uncultured Candidatus Solibacter sp. (assembly GCA_964385495.1). GTDB lineage: Bacteria > Acidobacteriota > Terriglobia > Bryobacterales > Bryobacteraceae > CADEFT01. The sequence continues at coordinate 91,167 of CAYLPH010000013.1, read as the reverse complement.
CCGTTTCCACGCTATGGTCCTCACAGACCGACTAAGGTACCAAAGAACCCGCATCGGCGTCTCGGTCGATAGGATGTAGGCGACACCTGACTGACGCCCATGCTCGTTAGCACCGCAACCTCCGGCGCTCCACCCGCGGCCCAAGCAGAATAGGCTACCCTCATTGGAGTAATGCGCGTTCCCCTGGCTCTTCTGCTTCTAAACTCAGCCCCGCTGTGCGCCGCTCCACCCGTTGCCGGCCCTGCTAAATCCGGCCTCGATCCCCAACGTCTGGCCCGTATCCCCGCCGTCATGAAAAGCTACGTGGACCGCGGCGAAGTGGCGGGTGTCGTAACGCTGGTCTCCCGCCACGGCGTAACGGCATCGCTCGAAGCCGTCGGTTGGGCCGACATCGAGAATCAGAAGCCCATGAAAACGGACTCCATCTTCCAGATCATGTCGATGACTAAGCCGGTCTGTGCGACCGCCATCCTGATGCTGGTAGAGGAAGGAAAACTAGCGCTGACCGACGCGGTGGAAAAGCACTTGCCGGAGTTCCGCGGCCAGATGACGATCGCTTCCCAGGATGCCAACGGGGTGTTCCTGAAGAAGCCATCCCGCCCTATTACCATCCGCGACATCATGACCCATACCTCCGGCATGCAGGGCAACCCACCGCCGGGGCTGTCCGCGCTCTACCAGAAGCTGGACATGACCCTCGCCGAGGCCGTCCACGTCTATGGGCAGACTCCGCTGCAGTTCGAGCCCGGCACCCGCTGGAGCTACAGCAACATGGGGATCGCCACCCTGGGCCGCCTGGTCGAGGTAGCCTCCGGCATGCCGTTCGAAACCTTCCTCGCCACCCGCATCTTCGAACCTCTGGGAATGAAGGATTCGTTCCTGTTCCCGCCCGCGGATAAGATGGACCGCATCGCCATCGTGCATACCCATAAGGACGGCAAGCTGACGACCGCGCCGGGCACCATCCTGGGCGGCGATCCGCGCCACTACCGTAAGGGCGCCAAATACTCCGCACCGGAGTTCGGCCTGCATTCCACTGCCAGCGATCTGGCGGCGTTCTACAACATGCTCCGCGCCGGAGGCGCGGCTAACGGCCGCAGGCTGCTATCGAAGGCATCCATCGCCACCATGACTTCCCTCCACACCGGCGATATCAAGTCCGGGCACCTGGTGGGCACCGGCTTCGGCTTGGGCTGGGAGGTGACCAAGGAGCCGCTCGGCACATTGAATCTCATGTCGATCGGCAGCTACGGGCACGGCGGCGCCTTCGGCACGCACGGCTGGGTGGATCCAGCCATGGACACCGTCAACGTCTTCCTGATCGGGCAAGCCGGCGGCTCGCCCAGCAACGGCAAGTCTGTCTTTATGAGCTTGGCCGGCGCCGCCGTTGTGGATTAAACTCCGCGCAACGACGATCCTTGCCGCTTCGGTGATAGACTCATGGTTTATGTTCCAAGGTCTTGAACACACGGCTATCGCCTCGCCCGATCCGCGCAAACTCGCGCAGTGGTATGTCGAAAACCTCGGCTTTCACATCAACTTCTCCTATGACGTCTTCTTCTTCGTGAAGGCGCCGAACGGCTCCATGCTGGAGATCATCCCTTCGGACGGAGTGATGGCCCAGACGCCGCCGATGAAGGAGCCCGGCATCCGTCACCTGGCGATCGCCGTGGATGACTTCGACGCCGCCTACGCACAACTGCGGAAGCAGGGCGTCGCCTTCCTGGGCGAGCCGTACAACAACCAGGGCAACCGGCTGGTATTCTTCAAGGACGGCGACGGCAACATCCTGCACCTGATCCACCGCGAGAAACCGCTCCCGTAAGTAAGGACTCTCTTGGTCGGGCGCGTTTTCAAAGCCTTTCAATATCGCGATTTCCGCCTCATGTGGCTGGGTGCTTGCACGTCGAGCATCGGCACCTGGATGCAGAAGCTGGCCCAAAGCTGGCTGGTGCTGGAGTTATCTAAGTCACCCACCATGCTGGGTCTGGACTCCTTCCTGGGCGAGATCCCCATCTTTCTGTTCTCGCTGGTCGGCGGCGTGGTTGCCGACCGGCGGGACCGGCGCCATCTGCTGATTGCCTCGCAATTGGTGCAGATGTCGTGTGCCTTCATCCTGGCGTTGTTATTGTGGACCGAAAAGGTGCAGGTCTGGCATATCCTGCTGCTGTCGTTCACCACAGGCACCGCGCAGGCCTTCGGCGGCCCGGCGTACCAGGCGCTGGTGCCCAGGCTGGTGAAAGGCGTCGACCTGCAAAACGCCATCGCGCTCAACTCCATCCAGTTCAATCTGGCGCGCGTGATCGGTCCTGCTATCGGCGGCATCGCCATGGCGAAGTTGGGCGCCGTGGCGTGCTTCACGCTCAACGGCATCTCCTTTGTCGCGGTGATCATCTCGCTACTACTGCTGCATGAACGGTATGTTCCCGCGGAGAAGCGGCAGTCCATCCTCGAAAGCATGAAGGAAGGCATCCACTTCATTCGGAAGCAGGGGGCAATGGAATCGCTCATCGCATTGGCTTTCCTCATGACCATGCTGGGCGTGCCGCTCATTGTCTTTCTGCCGGTGTTCGCCAAGGACGTGTTCCGCGCCGGGCCCGACACCTATTCTTTATTGCTGTCGGTCTCCGGGTTGGGGTCGGTGGCCGGGGCGCTGTTCGTGGCAGGGATTGGCAATATCCAGAAGAAGGGCCGCGTCGCGCTGATCACGATTACCCTGCTCGGCGCGCTGATGTTTGGCTTTGCCCTCAGCAATTCCCTGTATCTCAGTTGCGTGCTGCTGTTTATCGCCGGGGCCTCGCTGATCGCTTCTTTCGCCCTGATTGCATCCCTGGTGCAGTTGATCGTCGCCGACGACATGCGCGGACGCGTCATGAGCGTCTATAACGTGGCGTTCCGGGGTGGGATGCCAATCGGCAGCCTGGCGTCCGGGCAACTGATTACGATGTTCTCCGCCCCGGCGGTGATGGCCGCCAATGGAGCGCTGCTGGTCCTGCTGGGCACCTATTTCCTGTTCATCCATAAGCGAGTGGCATCGCTTTGATACGGTCGCTGCGCTACTTCTTCAGCACCCATATTCCCCACTTCGACCGGGTCCTGTTGGTGGAAAGCGGGTCGCGCCATATCTTCGACAACCTGCTGCCAGGGGTGAAGGAACAGTACGGCGACCGTTTCCAGGCCGACCTCGTTACCTGCTTCACGGGACAACCCGGCCACTTGCCCGGCGGCGCAACGGTCTGGCGCGTCTGGCAACATACGGATCCGGCATCGCGCCGGAAGCTGCTGGCCGAACTGCGCGCGCGGCGCTACAACGTGGTGGCCATCATCTGCTCCGGCGAGCCCATCATGACGAAGTGGAAGTGGTGGCTGGCCCTCCAGATTCCCGCCAAAGTGTGCGTGCTGAACGAGAACGGCGACTATTACTGGTTCGACTATTCGAACTGGCGCACCATGCTGCACTTCATCCTGTTCCGCGCGGGATTGACGGGACCGAGTGCGTTCACCACCGTGACAAGGCTGCTGTTGTTTCCGTTCGCGCTGGTGTATTTGCTGGTGTGGGCGGGATGGGCGCACTTACGACGGGTGAAGGCCTGACGCCCGTGGTGGAAGACCGCATGTTTGCGGGCTTGGGAAAACCTCGCAACCCCGCTTCCTTGCGGTGGCGGCTCCGCAACAACATCGGCGATTTACGTTACCGTGCCGCGTGCGCCAGCCAAGCTGGCGGGATGGCGACCCTTTCCTCATTCCTAGGTGTGGGCATCCACAGCTTTGCCCGGTACCATCCTTTAGCTCCGAACAAGGGCCGCAGCCGCTCACGTACGTCCGCACTACCACTGTTCGTTCCCGAAGGGACTGCCCCAATCCGTTTCCGCGTGCCGATTCTCAGGCGTAATCTTGCCGACGAGATCATGCAAAGAATGCTTCGGCTGCGCACGCCGGATGGTGATCGTACCCTGCTTTACCGACACCTCGACGGTGTCCCCTTTCGCAATTTGAGCCCCGGAGGCAATGCCCTTCGGTAACTGCGATGCAAGCGCCTCGTGATGCTGCCGGGATTCTCCACAACTGGCCGTTGCAAAACCCCACACCGCTAAGCTGTTGAAAACACCGCGTCACGCCGGGCCCAGGCGCGCTGTTGTAGAATCCCACAACAACTCCTCCTTGTTGTAGAGTCTGCATCCCAAACAAAACAAGAAGCTTACCCGGTGGCCCCCAAGCTGCTCTTCCTACCCCGGAGGCCGATTATGACTGTCCTATTCGTCTTAGCAATGTTCCTGGTCTTCGCTCTCATCGACTGGGCACTTTCCCGTGGAGAAGTCCAGGCGGCGGCTCCCGCGCAGGCGCCCGCCCCCGCCGAAGACTTCGTCTATGGATTCCAACTCCCCACCGACCGCCGCTATCACCCTGGCCACGGCTGGGCATTACGCGAGCGCAAGAACCTGGTTCGTGTCGGGATCGACGATTTCGCCGCCCGCCTGGCCGGCAAGATCGACGGCATCGAACTGCCACAGCCGGGACAATGGATTCGCCAGGGCCAGCGCTCGTGGAAGCTGTTCCGCGGCGGTTCCAGCACCGAAATGGTATCGCCCATTGAAGGCGAAGTGCTCGAGATCAACCCGGAAGTCGTGAACGATCCGTCGTTGCTACGCCGTGACCCCTACAAAGCCGGCTGGCTGATGACCGTCCATGTCCCCGATGAGGAAGGCACCTCTCGCAACTTCATTCCTAACGATCTGATCCATGGCTGGATGGAATGCGTGGCCGGGAAGCTCTATGCCCGCCAGCCGGAACTGTGCGGCGCGGTTGCCGCCGATGCCGGTGAGCCGGTAGACGATCTGGCCGCAGCCTTCCCCCAGACCAACTGGAAAGACCTCACCGCCGAGTTCTTCTTATAGGTATAGGAGACCACTATGGCCTACGCAATCCTTTTTGACAGCACCAAATGTGTGGGATGCAAGAGTTGTGAAAGCGCGTGCGCGGAGAAGTGGAGGAACCCGTATGACGATAAGATCGCGGGGGAAGAAAAGCTCTCGGCGCACAAACTCACCACCATCCAGACCAAGGGTGAGAAGTACGTGCGGCGCATGTGTATGCACTGTCTGGAGCCGGCCTGCGTGTCGGCCTGCCCGGTAGGCGCGCTGCGGAAGACCGCGCAGGGCCCGGTGGTGTACGACGGCGATAAGTGCATGGGCTGCCGCTACTGTATGACGGCCTGCGCGTTCGGCGCACCCACGTATGAATGGCAGGCGCGGGCGCCTAAGGTGGCCAAGTGCAACATGTGCATCGAGCGGCAGAGCGCCGGTAAACCCACCGCCTGCACCGAAGCGTGCCCCAACGAGGCCACGATGTGCGGCGACCGCGACGCGATGATCGCCCTCGCCCGCCGGCGTATGGCGGAGAACCCCAAGGGCTACCACTCTAAGATCTACGGCATGAATGAAGTGGGCGGCACGTCGGTTTTGATGATCTCCGATGTTCCGTTCGAAGCGCTGGGCATGCCCGCGAATCTGCCTACGGAAGCATTGCCCGGATTGACCTGGCGCGCGCTGGAAACCATCCCCAGCGTGGTCAGTGTGGGCAGCGTACTGCTCAGCGGCATCTACTGGATGACGCATCGCCGCGCCGAGGTGGCGAAGGCGGAAAGGAGCTCGCTATGACCACCCTCGCCATGCCGCGCAGCGGCTTCCTTGCCAGGCTTACGTTCTGGAAAGTTGTCTTCTACGCGCTGATGTCGGCGGGCCTGTACGCGACATTCGTGCGCTTCTACTACGGCCTGGGCGCGGTCACCAATCTGTCCGACGCTTTTCCGTGGGGAATCTGGATTGGCTTCGACGTGCTGTGCGGCGTCGGGCTGGCGTCGGGCGGCTTCACGCTGGTGGCCGTCGTGCATATCTTCAACATCGAGCGCTACAAGCCTATCCTGCGCCCGGCCGTACTGACGGCGTTCCTGGGCTACCTGCTGGTAATCTTCGCGCTGCTGTTCGACCTTGGACGTCCGGACCGCATCTGGCATCCGCTGATCATGTGGAATCCGCATTCGGTAATGTTCGAAGTCGGCTGGTGCGTCACGCTCTACACCACGGTGCTATTCCTCGAGTTCTCTCCCGCGGTGTTCGAAAAGCTGCGCTGGCACGCGCCGCTGAAGGCGTTCCGCATGATCTCGGTGCCGTTAATGATCGCCGGCGTGATCCTGTCCACTCTGCATCAATCTTCACTGGGAAGCCTGTTCCTGCTGGTGCCGCATAAGCTGGACAAGCTATGGTACACGGCATATCAACCTCTATTCTTCTACGTGTCGGCCATCGGCGTCGGTCTGGCGATGACCATCTTCGAATCGTGGCATTCCAGCAAGGCCTTCCAACGCCAACTCGAAGCACCGCTGCTGGGAAGCCTGGCCAGCGTGCTGGCGGTCGTGCAGGCCACTTACTTCGCCATGCGCCTCATGGATCTGCAGAACCGCCACGCCTGGGATCTGCTGACGCAGCCTCGCCCGGAGACGGCCCTGTTCCTGCTGGAACTGGCGCTCATCGCCCTGCCGCTGCCCTTCCTTTTCCAGAAGCGAGTGCAGCGCAATCCGCGGCTGCTCTATTGGGCGGCGCTCGGCGTGATCTTCGGCTTCATCACCAATCGCCTCAATGTCAGCGTTACCGGCATGGAACGCGCCTCCGGCGTCACCTATATCCCGAAGTGGACCGAAGTGGCCGTAACGCTGGCCATCATCGCCCTCGGCTTCGCGCTGTTCCGCCTGGCCGTCCGGCACCTGCCCGTCTTCCAAGAACCGGAAGACACCGAAGAGGCGAAGGCGTATAGTCAGAATAGGATTGGCCTCAAGGTGGCCTAGAGGTCTTTATGAAGCTAGCGGCGAAACTCGCCCTGGGCTTAATGGCTGCCACGGCCCTGGTCTTCGGGGTCTTCGGTTGGCAACTGCGAATGGCGCAACAGCGCAACGCGGAGCAGTTGATGACCGTCACCGCGGAACGGATCTGCGATATCATCCGCGGCAGCACGCGCTTCCAGATGCTGCGCAATGACCGCGAAGCGCTGTACCGCACCATCCGCGATATCGGCAGCGAAGCAGGCATCCGGCAGATCCGCATCTTCAGCAAGACCGGACAGATCAGCTTCTCCACCAACGAATCGGAGTTGAACCACGTGGTGGATAAGCGAGCCGAAGCCTGCTACGCCTGCCATGCCCAGGCAGCGCCTCTCGAGAAGCTGGACCGCGCCGACCGTGCCCGCATCTTCCAAACTTCGGAAGGCGAACGCGTGCTGGCCGTGATCCTACCGATAGAAAACCAGCGCGATTGCTGGTCGGCCGCCTGCCACGTTCATCCGGAGCGGCAGAAGGTGCTGGGCGTGATTGACGCCCACCTGTCGCTGGCGGCGGTAGACCGCCAGATCGCCGCGCAGCAGAACCTGCTGGCCCGCTTTACCCTGGCGGCCAGCGTGCTGTTCGGCCTCCTCAGTTTGGGCTTCATCTGGCTCATGGTGTACCGCCCGCTGCGCGACCTGGTGCGCGGGATCCGCAAAGTCGCCCGCGGGGAGCGCTTCCCCGCCATTCCCATCCGTTCCCGCGATGAGATCGGCGAAGTGGCCGCCGAGTTCAACCACATGACGAAAGAGCTGGACGCGGCGCACCAGGAGATCACCGCCTGGACACGCACGCTTGAGGATCGCGTGGAACGCAAGAGCCGTGAACTCGAGCGCGCGCATCACGGGCTGCTGCATAGCGAGAAGCTGGCGTCGGTGGGCAAGCTGGCGGCCACTGTCGCCCACGAAATCAACAACCCGCTGTTCGGCATTCTTACCAATGCGCGTTTAGCCAAACGCCAGGCCGAACGGGCGAATCTCGATGCGGAACAGCGCGCGAAGCTCGACGCGAAGCTCGCCATAATCGAACGCGAAAGCCAGCGTTGCGGCGAGATCGTGAAGAACCTGCTGGCGTTCTCACGGCAATCGAAGCCGCAGTTGGAAACGGTCGCGCTCGGCACCGTCATTGATCGCGCCGTGGCGCTCATCCGCCACAGCTACGAACTGCAGAACATCCAACTCAAGATCGACACGGCCCCCGAATCGGCGCTGGTGCATGGCGACGCCGGCCAGTTGCAGCAGGTGCTGCTGGTGCTGCTGGTGAACGCGGGCGATGTCCTCAAGGAGGGCGGGGCGGTCGCCATCGCCTGCGAGGTCGCCGCCAACCAGGTGCGCCTGCGCGTTCACGACAACGGCCCGGGCATTCCGGAAGAGCTGCGGGAGCGCATCTTCGAGCCGTTCTTCTCGACAAAAGAGGACGGCCACGGCACCGGCTTGGGCCTGGCGATCGCGCAAGGCATTGTCGAGCAGCATCAGGGCACTATCCAGGTGAGCTCCGAGCCCGGCAAAGGTACCGAATTTCTTATCCAATTACCTCTGGCGTTGACGCCGGAGAGCGTCCCCACATGAACTCCCCCAATGGCTCGATTCTGATCGTCGACGATGAACCGGTGGTCCGCGAATCGCTGGAACAGTGGTTCAGCGAGGAAGGCTACTTGGTACAGGTGGCCTCCAGCGGCAAGCAGGCGTTGGCGCTGCTCGGCAAGCATGCTTTTGATCTGGCCCTGCTAGATATCAAGATGCCCGGCATGGATGGCATGGAACTGCAGGGCAAGCTGCATGAGGCCGAGCCCGACCTGCCCATCATCATCATGACCGGCTATGCCTCGGTGGAAACCGCGGTGCAGGCGCTCAAGCAGGGCGCCTATGACTACATCACCAAGCCCGTCGACCCCGATGTGTTGTCGCACGCGGTGTTGAAAGCCATCTCCCACTCGCGCGCCCGCCGCGAACTGGCGCACTTGCGCGAGAGCCTGGAAGAGTTGGCGCCCGCCGGCAGTCTTATCGGCCGCGGCCCCTCCATGAAGCGCGTGCAGGAGTTTGTCGACATGGCCGCGCCCACCGATTCCACGGTGCTCATTACCGGGGAGAGCGGCACCGGGAAGGAGGTCGTCGCGCGCGCCATCCATCAGGCCAGTTCGCGGCGCCACACGCCGATGGTAGTAATTCACTGCGGCGCGCTCACCGACACGCTGCTGGAAAGTGAACTGTTCGGCCACGAACGCGGCGCCTTCACCGGGGCGCAGTATCGCAAGAAGGGGAAGTTTGAAGCAGCCGACGGCGGCACCGTATTCCTGGACGAGATCGCCGACATCAGCCTGCGCATGCAGACCGACCTGCTGCGGGTGCTGCAGCAGAAGGAGATCGTGCGCGTCGGTGGGAACCAGACCATCAAAGTGGACTTCCGCTGCATCGCCGCCACCAACAAGAGGCTGGAAGACCTGGTGCGGGCGGGCACCTTCCGTCCCGACCTTTACTATCGTCTGCACGTGCTGTGCGTCGACCTGCCGCCGCTGCGGGATCGCCGCGAGGACATCCCCCTGCTAGCCGGGTTCTTCGTAAAGCGCCTGTGCGCCAATACCAATCGCCCCACCTTGCCACAGATCGCCCCGGAAGCGATGGAACTGCTGTCCGCCCACGACTGGCCCGGCAACGTGCGCGAGTTGGAGAATGCCGTCGAGCGCGCGCTGGTGGTGAGCCGCGGCGGTGTGCTGGACGAATCGGCCTTCTCCTTCCTGGCGCGGACCCGCGCGGCAACGGCTTCCGCCGCCAGCGGCCTAACGCTGGAGGAAGTGGAGCGCGCCCACATCCTACGCATTCTGGAGGAAGCGGAGGGCAATCATTCGAAGGCCGCGCGCATTCTGGGGATTGACCGCACCACGCTCTACGCGAAACTGAAGCGCTACGCAAACCGGTGATCCATCTCGTCGGAATCGGCAATCCGCCCGCTGCCACGCTCGATAGCCTGGCTGCCCGCGTGGCGCGCACATTCCGCGAGTCCTGCCATGTGCGCCCCGAGTCTATCGATCCGGGCTTTGCGTTCGATCCGGTTCGCGGCCAGTACCACGCCACCTCCTTGCTGCGGCATCTGTCACAGAAGGCCGGCGATGCCCGGCTGTTGGGGGTGGCCACCGTCGATCTGTACGTCCCCATCTTCACGTTCGTCTTTGGAGAAGCGCAGTTGGGCGGCCCCGCGGCGCTGTTTTCCACCTTCCGCTTACGGCAGGAATTCTATGGCCTGCCGCCGGATCCGGAACTGCTGCTGGAGCGAGTCGCCAAGGAGGCGATACATGAGTTGGGGCATACCTACGGTTTGCGCCACTGTCATGACTGGAGTTGCCCGATGGCCTCCACCACGGCCATCGACCGCCTGGATTTGAAAGGGCCTCGATTTTGCGACTCGTGCCGCGGAAAGATGCAAGATCGATCAAGCAAGGCAAACAAGACTAAGCAAGCATAGCAGCATACTAGAAAGACTTGACACCACTTCCCCGTGGTCATAGAATGGCCCAAATTCAATTCCTTCCTGAATCGTTCAGGGGTTTGTCGTTGAGAGGAGATTCCATGTTGAGAGTCCTGTTGGGGGCTTTGTTCGCCGCCATCGCATTCGTTCCGGGCGCGAGCGCCCAGACGTCGAAAGCGCTAATCACGGGCATCGTTACCGATTCGAGCGGCGCAACCGTCCCGAACGCGAAGATAACGGTCACCGACACCCAGCGCAACCTGGACTACCGAAGCGAGAGCAACGCATCGGGCTTGTACCGTGTGATCGAGTTGACGCCTAGCCTCTACAGGGTGACGGCGGAGGCTCCGGGCTTCCGCACCTATGTGCTGGAGTCGCTGCCCTTGGCGACGCAGCAGAATGCCTCGTTGAACATTACCTTGGAAGTGGGCGCGGTAACCGAGCGTGTGGAGATCACGGCCACGGGACCGCTGCTGGAGGCATCGAGCGCGACGCTCAGCACGGTGGTGGAAAACAAGAAGATCATCGACCTGCCGTTGAATAATCGCAACGTCTATTCGCTGTTGCGGCTGGTGCCGGGCATCACGCCCTCGACGCCGAACTCCGACAGCGACTTCTTCACCAGCACGATCCGCTTCTCGATCAACGGCGGCAAGGAATCGCTGAACGACATCCAGTTGGATGGCGTGACGGCGATGGTGCAGAGCGACATCCAGGGCATCTACGGCGCTTCGGCCATTCCTTCGGTGGAGGGCATCCAGGAGTTCCGGGTGCAGACCAATTCGTTCACGGCCGAGTACGGACGCAGCGGTGGCGGGCAAGTGACGATGGTGACCAAGTCCGGCACCAACGCGTTCCATGGCAGCGTGTTCGAGTTCCTGCGTAATAGCGCGATGGATTCCACGAACTTCTTCCTGCGGCGGTCCGGGGGACGGAAGGCTTCCTTCCAGCAGCACCAGTATGGCGCGAGCGTGGGTGGTCCCATCATCAAGGACCGCACGTTCTTCTTCGCGCTGTATGAGCGGCGGCTGGTGAAGTCGGGCAGCTTCGCGCTGTACACGGTGCCGACGCCGGAACAGTTGGGGGGCGACTTTTCCAACACTCGCAATGCACAGGGCGCGCTACGCGTGATCTACGATCCGTTCACGACGCAGGCGGGCCAGTCGCCCAGCGGCTCCATCCGGATGCCGTTCGCGGGCAACCGTATTCCGGCGTCGATGTTCGATCCGGTGGCGGTGAAGGCAATGGCTTTGTGGCCAAAGGTGAACCAGACGGGTGCGGCGTTCACGAATCAGAACAACGTGGCCATCCAGATGGTGCCGCGGTCGCCAACGGACAAGGTAGACATGAAGGTGGACCACAACCTGAGCGCGAACAAGCGCTTCTTCGTGCGGTACAACCGCTTCAAGCAGGATACGGCGGCGGCGGACTTCTTCGGGAACGGGGCGACGCCGAGCGACGGGATCATGTACTGGGGGTCGCACAACGGGGCGGTGGACTATACGCACACCATCGGCAGCGCCACGGTGCTGAATCTGCGCGGCGGCGTGAGCCGGTTCAATGCATGGCGTCCGGCGTTTTCTTACGGCTTCGACGTGACGACGCTGGGCCTGCCGCGGGCGCTGCAGGAAGAAACGCTGCGCACCGGCGCTCCGCGTATCCCGCGCTTTGACGTCCAGGACTATACTTCGATCGGACCGAACAACGGGTCCACGTATCGCAGCGACAACACCTCGTACACGGGGGTGGCGAACGTGACTCGTCTGTCGGGACGGCACAGCATGAAGTTCGGCGGCGAGTTACGCCAATTCACGCTGGGCTTCGCGCAGTTCGGCCAGACCCCGGGGAACTTCTCCTTTACGCGGGCGATGACACAGGGACCGGATCCGCGGGCGGCGACGGCGAATGCGGGCGACGGGTTTGCGTCGTTCCTGCTGGGCACGGGCACCAGCGGGACGGCCACGCACCGCATCAAGCCGGCGAATCTGAGCCGCTACTACGCGCTGTATGCGCAGGACGATCTGAAGTGGAGTTCGAAGCTGACGGTGAACGTCGGGCTTCGCTACGAGATTGAAGGCGCCACCACCGAACGCTATGACCAGCAGACGGTGATGGATCCGTTCATCAAGAATCCCTTGTCGGACCGCACGGGCTTGAACCTGTTGGGCGGCTATCTGTTCGCGGGCGAGAACCAGAGCCTGGGCCGCCGGGGCATCCGCAACAAGGAACACAAGTTCAATCCGCGCATCGGGTTTGCCTATCAGATGAATGATAAGACCGTGATTCGCTCGGGCTATGGCATTTTCTATGGGGTACCGAAGTTCGCGGCTACGGATCGCTGGACGGGCGCTCCTTATGCGAGTACGACGCCCTGGCTGTCCACGATCGACGGTATCACGCCGGTGGAACTGTTGCGGAATCCATTTACGCAGGGCTTTGTGCTGCCGGTGGGCCGCGGTCCGGGCCTGATGTCGGGGGTGGGCTTTGCGCTGGGTTCGGCATGGGCCACCGAGATGCGGACGCCGTACAACCAGCAGTGGAACTTCACCATCCAGCGCCACCTGACGAAGGACACGATGATTGAAGTGGCTTACGCGGGCAACAAGGGAACCCATAACGAGTTGGCGCAGGGCGACCTGGGCCAGTTGCGTCCGGAGCAACTGACGCCGGCGAACGGCCTGCTGGACCTGGTACCGAATCCGTTCTTCGGCATGATCGATGCGGCCAGCCCGATGGGCCAGCGCACGGTGCAGCGCGGCCGCCTGCTGCGCGGTCCGTACGCGGCGTTCACCAGCGTTGGTCCGGGTGCGCCGGCGTGGGGCAACAGCAATTACCACGCCCTGCAGTCGCGGGTAGAGAAGCGCTTTGGCAACGGTATGAGCCTGATGCTTTCCTACACGTGGTCGAAGAGCATTGCGGATTCGTCGGACGGGATTTGGAACGATGGCCAGGGGACGTTGCGGAACTGGTGGTGCCGGGAGTGCGAACGCTCGCTCAGTTCCTACGACGTGCCGCACCGCGCGGTGTTCAACTTCAACTATGAACTGCCGTTCGGCAAGGGCCACCGGATCGGCGGCAACTGGAACGGCGTGATGAACACGATCCTGTCGGGCTGGCAGACGAACGGGATTCTGACGCTGAACTCGGGCATGCCGCTGATCTTCAGCCAGACGCAGAACAACAGCTTCTCGTTCGGCGGGTACCAACGGCCGGACTCGACCGGCGGCAACGCCGTGATCGACACGCGGTCGACGGACAAGTGGTATGACACCACGAAGTTCCGGATCGCGCCCAATTATTCGTTCGGCAACCTAAGCCGCACGCACTCGACGCTGCGCAACGACTTCACGCGGAACCTGGACTTCTCGATGTTCAAGAATTTCCGGTTCAGCGAGCGATGGAATCTGCAGTTCCGGGCGGAAGCGTTCAACCTGACCAATACGCCCATTTTCGGGTCGCCGAACAACAACGTGGAGTCGGGAGCGTTTGGCACGATCACGGGCCAGTCGAATCCGCCGCGGCAGGTGCAGTTGGGGTTGAAGATCCTGTTCTGATCGCTTAGGGGGAGCCGCCGCGCTCGGCGACGACCGTGACCTGGATTTCGCGAGCGTGGCGGATCACCTGCATCAGCAGGCGATGGCGGGCGGATAGGAAGGGGAAGCGCAGGCGGTCGGGTTTGGCGAGGAAGATCTGCGTGATGCCATTGGCGCCCGCGAAGCGGACGAGGGCCCCGGCCGGGTCGTCCGCGTCGAGGATGCGGGTTTCGATATGGAGTTTGCGGGCGAAGTCGAGGTGGCGTTCCAATGCTTCGCGGTGCGTTGTTGGAAGCGCGGCGAGGGTGCCACCGGGAACGACGGTGACCGCGAAGCAATCGGCGCGCAGATAGTCGGCGACGCGGCGTCCGCGGCGGATGAGGCCGACGCTGCTCGGCGATTCGGTGACGTGGATGAGGATCCGCTCTTGCTCGCCGGTTTCGGACGGCGCGGGCGCGGAGGACTCTTCGTTGCGAAGGTCGACTTCATGGGCCGTCTGGCGTAGCGCCAGTTCGCGAAGCGCGGCGAGCGTGGGCTCCTTGAAGAAGTTCTCGCGGGCGCGGCGAGCCTTGTCGGGGGAGTAGACGACGCCGCGGTCGAGGCGGTTCAGGAGTGCGCCCGGGGTGAGATCGACGAGGACGATTTCATCGGCACGTTTGAGTACCCAGTCGGGAACGGTTTCCCGGACCTGGACGCCGGAGATATCGCGGACCTGGTCGTTGAGACTTTCCAGGTGCTGGATGTTCATGGTGGTGATGACGCCGATACCGGCGTCGAGCAGCACGAGGACGTCTTCCCAGCGTTTGGCGCGTTCCGAGCCGGGCACGTTGGTGTGAGGGAACTCGTCGACGAGGCAGATTTGGGGGTGGCGGGCGAGGATGGCGGCGGTATCCATCTCTTCGAACTGGCGATCGCGGTAGGTGAGGACGCGGCGGGGGATGAACTCGAGGCCGGCGGTTTTAGCGATGGTGTCGCGGCGTCCGTGCGGTTCGAAGTAGCCGATGACGGCGTCGTGTCCGGCGGCGCGGAGATCCTGTCCCTCCTCGAGCATCTTGTAGGTTTTGCCGACGCCGGCGGCATAGCCAAGGATCACCTTGAGCCTGCCTGCGGGAGGAGGGGTGTGGGGTGTGCCGGAGGGGTCGTTGGCGGGCATAAGTTAGCGGGCGGGCGCGGCCTCCTTTTGCGGGAAGATGCGGATGTCGATGTTGCCCGACTCTAGGATAAGGCGCTCCACGGGATTCGGGCGGAAGCGCTGCCACAAGCCGGTACGCTGGCTGTGGCCGACGAAGATCTGTGTGATGCCCTCCTTGGCGGCGAAGGCGAGGATGGTGCCGACGAAGTCATCGCCTTGGAGCAGCGCCACCTGCGCATTGGCCTGGTTTGCCATCTGGAGATTGGCATCGAGGGTGGCGCGGTCGGCGGGCGACAAGTGGCGCTGCCCGACGTAGGCGACGAAGAGGTCGCCATGGAAACGGTCAGCCTGGAGGCGGGCGCGGAGGATCATCAGGCCGGCATTGGAGCGCGGCGTGATGCAGACGAGAATGCGCTCCTGGCTGCCATAGTTTTGCTCGATGCCGTGACGCTGGAGATAGCCTACGAGTTGGGCGTCGACGACTTCGGCGGCGAGGACCAGAGCGAGTTCGCGGAGTTCGGAGAGTTGATGGGCGAGGGTTTCCGGACTGGCATCGGGGACGGTGGCGCCGAGGCAGTATTCGGGTGGGGCATCGACCACTTCGATGTCATCGGCTTGGAGGAGGAAGCTTTCTGGCACGGCGTCGGAGACACGCTTGCCGCGAATTGCCTCTACTTGCGGCTGCTTCTCGCGGATGTACTGCAGGTTGATGGTGGTGATGACGGAGACGCCGGCGTTGAGAAGGTCCTGGACGTCCTGCCAGCGCTCCTGGTGGAGGCTACCGGGCGGATTGCGGAAGGCGAGGCCGTCGATAAGGCACACGGCGGGACGGCGGCGTTTCAAAGCCGGAACGTCGATGGCATTGCCAGCGGTGGGCGCGATAATCTCGAAGCCGGCCAGCAACTCCGCGGCGGCTTCCTCCGCGGTGGGTTGGATGGCGGCGACCACGACGTCCTGGCCGCGCTCTTTCCGGCGGCGGCCTTCGTCCAGCATGCGGAAGGACTTGCCGACGCCGGAGGCATAGCCGAGAAACACCTTCAGACGGCCGCGCCTGGCATGGCGTTCTTCGGCCTCCACGCGGCGCAGCAGTTCTTCGGGCGTTGGCTTGGGCTTTGGTTCGGGCATCGGCCTGGAGCTAATTGTTGGGGTATTGCCGGTCCAGCGCAAGGTTGACGAGCAATACATTGACACGAGGTTCGCCAAGGAGGCCGAGGTCGCGGCCTTCGGTGAACTGCTGGACAAGCGCGGCCACGGCGGTGGCGTCAACTTTGCGGGCCTTGGCGACGCGGGCCACCTGCAGTTGGGCGGAGGCCGGGCTGATGTGCGGATCGAGGCCGCTGGCGCTGGTGGTGAGTAGGTCGGCGGGGATGGGTCCCACGTCAGGTTGGGCGGCACGCAGCTTAGTGGAGGCGTCCTTCACGCGGTCGACCAGCTTCTGGCTGGTCGGGCCGAGGTTAGAGCCACCGGAGGCAGCGGCATCGTACCCATCGGCTCCAGCGGCGGAGGGCCGGCCATGGAAGTAGCGGTCCTCTGTGAAGGATTGGCCGATGAGGGATGATCCGATCACCGCTCCCTTGTGCGTGACAAGGCTGCCGTTGGCCTGATGGGGGAAGAGGATCTGGCATAGCGTGGTCACCAGACCCGGATAGACAAAGCCGGTGATGGCTGTCATCAGCAGCGTCATCCGGAGAGCGGGTAGCATTTGCGTCCACATAGTTTGAATAACTCCTTAGGCAAGTCCGAGGGCGTAGACGATGCGGTCAATGAGCCAGATTCCAGGGAACGGCGCGATGAGGCCGCCGACGCCGTAGATGAGCAGATTGCGCTGCAGCAACACGCCTGCCGCGTCGGGCCGGTACTTGACCCCGCGCAGCGCCAGCGGCACCAGGCCGATGATGATCAGGGCGTTGAAGATGACCGCGGCCAGCACCGCGCTACGCGGGTTGTGCAGACCCATGACATTCAGCGCGCCCAGTGCCGGATAGGTCGCCATGAACATCGCCGGGATGATGGCGAAGTACTTCGCGACATCGTTGGCGATGGAGAAGGTGGTCAGGGCGCCGCGGGTGATCAGCAGTTGCTTGCCGATGGCGACAACTTCGATGAGCTTGGTGGGATTGGAGTCGAGGTCGACCATGTTACCGGCTTCCTTGGCGGCCATGGTGCCCGTATTCATCGCCAGTCCGACGTCGGCCTGGGCCAGGGCGGGGGCGTCGTTGGTGCCATCGCCGGTCATGGCCACCAAGCGCCCTTCGGCCTGCTCCTTCTTGATGTAGTTGAGCTTGTCGGCGGGGGAGGCCTGGGCGAGGAAGTTATCGACGCCCGCTTCGGCGGCAATGGCGGCGGCGGTGAGCGGGTTATCGCCGGTGATCATGACGGTCTGGATCCCCATGCGCCGAAGTTGGGCCAGGCGATCTTTCATGCCGCCCTTGACGACGTCCTTGAGGTGGATAACGCCAAGAGCGCGGCGGCCATTGGCGACGGCTAGCGGGGTGCCTCCGCGGCGGGAGATACGCTCGGCGATCTCGCGCAGTTCGTTCGGGACTGTGCCGCCCTGCTCGCGGACGAAATCGGCGATGGAATCGGTAGCGCCCTTACGGAGGCGGGCGTTATCGGTATCGACGCCGCTCATGCGGGTGTAGGCGGAGAAGGGAATGAACTGCGCTTCGTGGCCGGCGAGATCGCGCCCGCGCAGGCCATACTTTTCCTTGGCGAGGACGACCACGGAGCGGCCCTCGGGGGTTTCGTCGGCTAGGCTTGAGAGCTGCGCGGCTTCCGCCAGTTCGGTCTCGGAGACGCCGGTGACGGGAAGGAACTCGACGGCCTGCCGGTTGCCGATGGTGATGGTGCCGGTTTTGTCTAGTAGCAGCGTGTTGACGTCGCCCGCCGCCTCGACGGCTTTGCCGCTCATCGCGAGCACGTTGTGTTGCATGACGCGGTCCATGCCGGCGATGCCAATGGCGGAGAGCAGGCCGCCGATGGTGGTGGGGATCAGGCAAACCAGCAAGGCAACCAGGACGGCCACGCTGGGGACGCTGCCGGAGCCCGCCGCCGTAACGCTGTACTGCGAGAAAGGCTGGAGGGTAACGACGGCGAGCAGGAAGATCAGCGTCAGCCCGGCGATCAGGATGTTGAGAGCGATTTCGTTGGGTGTCTTCTGGCGCTCCGCCCCTTCCACGAGCGCGATCATGCGATCGAGGAAGGTTTCGCCGGGGTTGGAGGTGATGCGGATGCGGATCTGGTCCGACAGCACACGTGTGCCGCCCGTCACCGCCGACCGGTCGCCGCCGGATTCGCGGATGACGGGGGCGCTTTCGCCGGTGATGACGGATTCATCCACGGTGGCGATACCTTCGATGACTTCGCCATCTCCGGGGATGGTGTCGCCCGCGTCGCAGATGACCACGTCGCCGGCGCGCAATTGCGAGGCGGGGACGCGTTCGGTGTTGCCGTTGGTCGCGATGCGTTTGGCAATCGAGTCGGACTTGGTTTTGCGCAGCGTGTCGGCCTGGGCCTTGCCGCGGGCCTCCGCCATGGCTTCGGCGAAGTTGGCGAACAGGACGGTGAACCAGAGCCAGAGGGCGATTTGTATGTGGAAGCCGGTATCGGGCGAATCGAGATGCAGGAAGAGGATCAGCGTGGTAACGATGGCTCCCACTTCCACGGTGAACATCACCGGGTTCTTCAGAAGCGCCACCGGGTTGAGCTTAAGGAAAGAGTCGCGGATGGCGCGGCGCAGGATCCGCGTGTCGAAGAGCGGCCGCGCGTGCGCGAGCTTACGGGGCAACAGATCGATGGAAGCGTTGGGATCCGGCGGAGACGCTACGGTTTCGACGGGCATAATTAGAACAACCTCCCCTGGTGCATCAGGAAATGTTCGACAACCGGGCTGAGCGACAGCACCGGGAAGAAGGTGAGGGCGCCGACGATGATGACGGTGCCGATGAGGAGCGTAATGAAGAGCGGGCCATGGGTGGGCAGCGTGCCGCTGGTGACCGCGAGTTTCTTCTTCGCGGCGAGATTGCCGGCGGCGGCAAGCATGGGGATGATGATGAGGAAGCGGCCCACCAGCATGGCCAGCCCGATGGTCAGGTTGTACCAGGGCGTGTTGACACTGATACCGGCAAACGCGCTGCCGTTGTTGGCGGCGCCGCTGGTGTAGGCGTAGAGGATCTCGGCCAGGCCGTGCGGGCCGGCGTTGTTGAGGTTGCCGGTGGCGGGCCCGTAGCTGCCATTCCAGTAGCCGCCCTTTTCAAAGGGGATAACGGCGCTGACGCCGGTGAACAGAAGGATCACGGCGGAGGTGGCAAGGAGCGCCAGCATGGCCATCTTCACCTCCTTGCCTTCGATCTTCTTGCCCAGGTACTCCGGCGTGCGGCCCACCATCAGTCCCGCTAGGAACACGGCCAGGATGGCGAACAGCAGCATGCCGTAGAGGCCGGCGCCCGTGCCTCCGAAGATGACTTCGCCCACCTGCATGTTGAACAGCGGCACCAGGCCGCCGAGGGGAGTGAAGCTATCGTGCATGCCAATGACTGCTCCGCAACTGGCGGCGGTGGTGATGGCGGCGAACAGAGCGGTGGAGGCAATTCCGAAGCGGACTTCCTTGCCCTCCATGTTGCCGCCGGGCTGGAACTCGCTGGGCGCCGCGTCCATGCCGAGTCTGGCGAGCATCGGATTGCCAGCCTGTTCGGCGGCATAGATCACCAGAACGCCGGCGAAGAAGAGGACGGACATGGCCGTGAAGATGGCCCAGCCCTGGCGCTGATCGCCCACCATGCGTCCGAAGGTGTACGTGAGGCCCGCGGGGATACAGAAGATCATCAGCATCTGGACGAGGTTGGTGAGAGGCGTGGGGTTCTCAAAGGGATGCGCGGAGTTGGCGTTGAAGAAGCCGCCGCCATTGGTTCCGACCATCTTGATGGCTTCCTGCGAAGCCACCGGACCCTGGGCGATCACCTGCGCTTTCCCTTCAAGCGTGGTGACTTTAGTGTAGGGCGCGAGATTCTGGATGACACCTTGAGAACAGAGGAAGAAGGCGCCCAGCAGCGACAGCGGGAGGAAGAGGTAGACAACGGAGCGGGTGAGGTCCACCCAGAAGTTTCCAATGGCGGTGGCCTGCTGGCGGGCAAAGCCTCTGACCAGGGCGATGGCGACGGCCACGCCGGCGGCGGCCGACACGAAGTTCTGTACGGTGAGCGCTGCCATCTGGACCAGGTAGCCGAGCGTGGTTTCGCCGGCGTAAGCCTGCCAGTTGGTGTTGGTGGTAAAGCTCACGGCGGTATTGAACGCCAAGTCTGGAGAGACCGCGGGCAACGCCGCGGGGTTGAACGGCAGCAGGCTTTGCAGACGCTGCAGCAGGTAGACCAGCAGGAAGCTGCAGAAGCTGAAGGACAGAAGGCTGGCGGCGTATTGTGTCCAACGCTGTTCGGCCTCTTCGCGGACACCCACGATGGAGTAGCAAAGCCGTTCCAGCGGGCGCAGGACGGGATGCAGGAACGTACGCTCGCCTTGGAACAGGCGGGCCATGAAGGCTCCGAGCGGCTTCGTGATAGCCAGCAACAGGGCGAAGTAAAGCAGAATCTGGGCGATACCTTGAGGAGTCATGGTGCGTTCCTAGAAGCGCTCCGGTTTGAGGAGTGCGTAAATCAGATAGAAGAACAGGAGCACGGCGCAGAGGCCGGCGATGAGGTAGTCCATGGGGTACTCCGTGAGGCTTGTTTAAAGCTTTTCGCAGGCCTGGGTAAAGGCCCAGCAGAGGACGAAGAAGCCCAGGGCGGCGGCGATGTAGAAGAGGTCGAGCACAAGACAAGCGTAGGGCTTACGCCGTAAGGAAGTCATAAAGAAGCGCTAAGGATTCCGTTAACCGGGGAGTCAGGGGGTGAACTCGAAGCGGTAGCCCACCCAGGGCTCGGTGAGCAGATAGCGCGGCTTGGAAGGATCCGGCTCAATCTTCTTGCGCAATTGATTCATGAAGACGCGCAGATACTCCACCTGATCGCCGTAGTCGGGGCCCCAGACTGCCTGCAGGAGCTTGGTGTGCGGGATGGGGACATTGGGATTCGCCAGCAAATAGTGGAGGAGGTCGAATTCCTTCGGGGTGAGGCGAAGTTCCTGGGCCCCTTTGCGGACGCGGCGGGAGGCGAGGTCGATCTCGACGCCTTCCAGGCGGACCACCTGCGCTTCGGCCACCGGCGTGGGAAGGCGGCGTAGCGCGGCACGGATGCGGGCCAGTAGTTCGGGGATGGAAAAGGGCTTGGTGATGTAGTCGTCGGCGCCGGCGTCGAGCGCGGTGACCTTATCGCCCTCGGCGTCGCGGATGGTGAGCATGAGGATGGCGACTTCCGAACTGGCGCGGATCTGGCGGCAGGTTTCCAGGCCGCCCATGCCCGGCATGTTGACGTCCAACAGGAGAAGGTCGAAACGCTGGTCGCGGATGGCCAGCAGCGCTTCCTCGCCCGTGCGCACGTCCGCTACCTCGTAGCCCTGCGCGGAGAGGGTGGTGCGGAGAACGCGCCGGATCTGCGGTTCGTCATCCACGACGAGGATGCGGCCGGAGGTCATGGTTTTGCCTCCTCCGTCCGGGGTAGCACGAAACAGAAGACGACTCCCTCCGCGGCTGGCTCGGCGTAGAGGTCTCCGCCATTGCCGCGGGCGATCTCACGGGCAATGTGCAGGCCAAGGCCAGTGCCGGGGACACCTTCGCGCGCGGCCGGTCCCCGATAGAACTTGTCGAAGATGCGGTCCCGTTCGCCGTCCGGAATGCCGGTTCCCCGGTTGGCGATGCGCACGCGTACGAGGCTGTCATCGGCATCCAGGAAGCAGTACACGCGGGAACCCGGCGCGGCGTATTTCAAGGCGTTGTCGAAGACCTGGCGGAGCGCCAGCGTGATCAGGGCCGCGTCCACCAGCACGGGCGGCCAGGGTTCCGCCGCCGGAGCGGGCATCTCGATCTGGTCCGCGCCGCGCCCGTGGAAGCTATCTCGCGCCGATTGCAGAAGAGTCGCGGGATCGGTGAACAGGCGCTGCGGCGTGATCTTTCCGGCGTCGATGCGGGCCATCTGGACGGCTTCGGTTACCAGCAGACTGAGGCGGTCGGCTTCCTCTTCGATGATGGAGGTCAACTCAATTTGGTCCGGAGGTAAGGGCGCGGGCAGGGCGCGAAATCCGCTCACGGCGGCTTTGATGGACGTGAGTGGTGTCTTGAACTCGTGCGCGATGGCGTCCAACAGGGTCGACTTGAACTGCTCGTTCAGCCGTGCGATCTCGGCGCGGTTGGCGGACTCCAGTATGCGCACCCGTTCGAGAGCGATCGCCACCAGGTTGAGCAGCGACTGGATGGCTCCGTCGGAGAGAGGAACGCCTTTCGCGGCAAGGGCGCCAATCGGGCTGCCGCCCAGCGCGATGGGCCAGAAATCGATGTCGCGGGACGCATCGCGCTGCCGGTTGCCGACGCGAACCACATCGAGCAGGCGGGCTTCCAAGTTCTCTCCCTCCTCCGGCCCACCGTGGTAGAGATGATTGGTTTTGGCGTCCAGGATGAGCACCAGGGGAGAATCGAAGATCTGCGCGATGCGGTGGGCGGCCTGCGTGCCGATAGGCTGGGAAGCATCGGTAAGCAGAATCGCGCGGCTGAGCGCGTAGAGTTGTTCGGTTTCCAGATGCCGGGCCCGCACCTCTTCGGCCTGCTGGCGCGCGCGGCCGGAGAGGTGGCTGGCCACCAGCGCCGTCATCAGAAAGGTGAACAAGGCGATCCAGTTTTCGGGGTCGGCAACGGTGAACCTGCCGACCGGGGGCAGGTGGAAGTAGTTGAAGCAGAGCATCGCCGCTAACGAGACGGCGGCGGCCGAGGGGAAACTGCCCTGCGAGGCCACGGCCAGCACCACCAGCAGATAGAGAAAGCCGGCGGTGGAGGGGTTTACCGGAAGAAGGCGCGTGAATGTCAGCGTCAGCGCGGCCACGCCCATCAGCCCAAGCAGTAAGCCGGCAAGCGGATTCGGTCGGCCGGGGGCGAATGTCATGGAGGGCCACTTTCATGGAACCACAGGCGAACCCTTGGTGGGAGGCGGTTCCGGCTCGCCGTGGCATGCTTCTACCTGCATACTAATACTCATGTCCCTGACCCGCCGCCTGTTCTCGACCGCGCTGGGCGCCGCTCCGCTGGCCGCGGCTGCCGCCCCTTCCCTCGATTGGAAGGCGATCGGCAGCCAGTACCGGAAGGACCTGTTCGACGACTACCTGCCATTCCATGAGAAGTACGTGGTGGACCGGCAGTACGGCGGCCATCACTGCACGGTTACCGTGAAGGGCGAGTTGGTCTCCCCTGGTAAGACGGCCTGGTACGAGGGCCGCGGCACGTGGGTGTTCAGCTACCTCTATAACCATTTCGGGCGCGAGCAGCGCTGGCTTGACACGGCCGCACGGTCGCTCCAACTCATCGCCAAGAGCAAGCCCCAGGGAGACGAACATTGGCCAAGAACGCTGGAGCGGGACGGCACGCCCAGCAGCCCGCCGGACCCCGAGGTCTATAGCGATCTGTTCCTCGCCGAAGGCATGGCGGAGTTCTCGAAAGCCTCGGGGGACAAGCGTTACTGGGACGAAGCCAAGCTGATCGTACTGAAATGCGTGCGCCGTTACGACCGCGCGGACTATCATCCCGGGATTGGGGCTACCTACTTCGGACCAGGGGCGCCGCTGTTTGCCGGGGCGCGCGTGCTGGGGGTGTGGATGGTGCTGGTCCGCGCCACCCGCCAGATGCTGGCTATGCGTGCCGATGCCGAACTGCAGAAGGTCAGCGACCGCTGCATGGACGCCATCCTGAATCGCCATTACAACCCGCGTTTCCAGTTATTGAATGAGTTGATCAACCACGACCTCAGCCGCCCGAGCAGCGATTACGAGAAGTTCTGCTACGCCGGGCACGCCGTGGAGACGCTCTGGATGGCCATGGACGAAGCGTTGCGGCGCAAAGACAACGGACTCTACGACAAACTCGCGGCCATGTTCAAGCGGCACTGCGAGGTATCGCTGGACCGCGTCTATGGGGGGCTTTTCCGCAACCTTCGCAACGTTGATACCAATGACTGGACCATGGACAAGACGCTGTTCCCGCAGCAGGAGGCTCTTATCGGCGCGCTGATGATGATCGAGCAGACGGGCGATCCCTGGGCTGTCGAGTTTTACTCCGCGCTCGACCACTACACCCGAGGGAAGTTCCCGATGAAGGATATCGGCTCTCCGCTCTGGCAGGTGCAGGGCGACCGGCAGGTGACCCGTACGCCGGACATGAAGCGCGCCGAGAACTACCATCACCCGCGTTTCCTGATGATGAACCTGCAGGCGGCGGAGCGGCTGGCGCAGCGCAATGGCAAGCCTTTGCGGAACCCCTCCACCGGCGTCGCCGGAGGCATCCGGTGAACCCGCGCAGTCCTTCGTACGCCTGGGTGGTGGTCGCTCTTCTTGTCCCGGTCGCCCTCCTCAACTACCTAGACCGCCAGATGCTCGCGGCCATGAAGTTTTCCCTGATGACGGACGTCCCCGACATCGGGTCCGAAGCCAACTGGGGCAAGATCCTGGCGCTGTTCAAGTGGACTTACGCCTTCCTGAGCCCGATTGGCGGCTACCTGGCGGACCGTTACAGCAAGCGCCATGTCATCGCCGCCAGTCTCGTGGTTTGGTCCGCCATCACGTGGGCCACGGGTCAAGTCCACTCCTACGACCAGCTTCTGCTCACCCGCGCCGTGATGGGCATCAGCGAGGCTTTCTACATCCCGGCCGCGCTCGCCTTGATCTCCGACTTCCACCGGGGACCCACTCGCTCGCGCGCGGTCGGCATGCACCAGATGGGCATCTATGCGGGCGTCATTATCGGCGGCTTTAGCGGCTATGCGGCGGATAATCCGCAACTCGGCTGGCGCTGGATGTTCCAGACCTGCGGCCTGATTGGCGTCGCCTACGCTGTCCCGCTCTTTCTTCTTGTGCGCAACGCGCCGCCTCTTGCGGGGACTGTGGAATCCGCACGTTCCACTCCGGGCGCCGCGGTCGCCGAACTGCTGCGCAACAGATCCTTCGTTCTGCTGGTCCTTTACTTCACGCTGCCCGCCATGGCCGGTTGGATCGTCCGCGACTGGATGCCCGCCATCCTCAAGACGGAGTTTGGCATCGGCCAGGGGAAAGCCGGCGTCTCGGCCACGCTCTATTGGATGGTTGCCGCCGTCATCGCGGCCCTGTCCGGCGGTTTGCTGGCCGATCAATGGATGCGCCGCAACGAACGTGGCCGCATCTACACCAGCGCCCTGGGCATGGTGGTGATCTCCATCGCCATGATGGGCGTCGGGTATTCTCCCCAAACCGGGATGCTACAGGTGGCCATCGCGTTCCTGGTGCTGTTCGGCCTCGGCTGGGGCTTCTTCGATTGCAACAACATGCCGATTCTCTGCCAGATCGCACCGCCGCACCTGCGAGCTACGGGCTACGGCATCATGAACCTGGTCAGCATCAGTTGTGGCGGCTTCGCGGATTGGGGCTTCGGCTTCCTGCGCGACCATGCGGTGCCGCTGCCCGCTATCTTTGGCATTTTCGCCAGCGTTGCCCTGGTTTCGGTGGCGCTGGTGCTGATGATCCGGCCTACTTACCGGGATACGCCGAGCGCCGGCTGAACGCATTCGGAAAGGCTGAATCCAATGCCCCGGCGTACTGCGTACTCTTCCGTAGCATGGTCTTCGTCACAGGCGCTTCCGGCTATCTGGGTACGCCGCTCGTCACCACCCTGGCGGAGCGCGGTCATCGCATCCGCGCGCTGGTCCGCCCGTCATCGGTTGATAAGATCCGCGCGCCGGGTGTGGACATCGTTGCCGGGGATCCCCTCCGCGGCGAATCCTTCGCCCATCTCGTCAATGGCTGCGACACTTTCGTTCATCTCGTTGGAACTCCCAAGCCGGCACCCTGGAAATCGGCCCAGTTCCAAGCCGTCGATCTTCGCTCGGCCCTAGCCGCGATCGAGGCGGCTCGCGCGGCGCAGGTCCGCCACTTCGTCTATCTCAGCGTCGCCCATCCCGCTCCGGTAATGAAAGCCTATATCGAGGTCCGGGTCCGCTGCGAACAGGCCCTCGCGGCTTCCCGAATCAAAGCCACCGTGCTGCGTCCGTGGTACGTTCTTGGACCCGGTCATTGGTGGCCCTATGCGCTCCTCCCTCTTTATGCGCTGGGCGAAGTCTTCCCTGCCGTTCGCGCCGGGGCACGCCGGCTGGGCCTGGTGCGCCATGCCGAGATGATTGCCGCTCTCGTCTGGGCCGTGGAGAATGCTTCGGACGGCTGGCGTACTGTTGACGTTCCCGGCATCCGCGCCTGTAGTTCGTATCTCGGCGGGACTACAATGTCTCGGTGACCCTCCCTGCCAGCCGCCGCGCCTTATTTCGCTCCGCCCTCTTCGTCCGCTTCGCCGGTTTCTTCGGCGCCGCCGCCTCCGCCGCGACCACCCAACCACAGCGGGGCTCCGGACCCGGCGTGTACCGCCGTCTCGGCGTCGAGCCCTTCATCAACTGCACCTCTACCTACACCATTAACGGCGGCTCCCGGCAGCTTCCCGAAGTGATCGCCGCGATCGAACAAGCCAGCCACTACCACGTCAATATTGATGAGTTGATGGCGAAGGCCGGGCCCCGCATCGCCGCCGTGCTTGGTGGAGAGGCCGCCATGGTGAGTTCGGGCGCCGCCGGCGCGGTTACCTGTGGCGCTGCCGCCTGCGTCGCCGGCGGAGATCCCGAGAAGATGCAAAAACTCCCCGACACCAGCGGGATGAAGAACGAGTGCGTCGTTCCCGCATGGTCGCGCAGCTACTACGATCACGCCGTGCGTGCCGTGGGCATCCGTATGGTCGAAGTGGATACGCTCGCTTCCCTGGAACGGGCCCTTAGTCCCCGTACCGCCCTCGCCCACGGCCAGTCCAACGTGCTTTCCACTGGCAATCCCTTCTCGCTCCGGGAGTACACCGATGCCTGCCACCGGCGCGGCGTCCCCGTACTTATTGACGCGGCCGCCGACCTGCCCTTGAAGCCCAACCCGTACCTCACGGCAGGAGTCGATCTGGTGGCCTACAGCGGTGGCAAGATCCTGCGCGGCCCGCAGACCTCCGGGGTCCTGCTGGGCCGCAAGGATCTGATCCGCGCCGCCTATCAGGTCAGTTCCCCGCACATCACGTTCGGGCGGTCCGTCAAAGTCAGCAAGGAAGAGATCGTTGGACTGGTGGCCGCCATTGAGGCCCTCTTCTCGACGCGCAGCCGCCAGGCCGAGGACCGCGAGTGGCTCGGCTGGTTTCATCACATCCAGTCCCGTCTGCGGCAGGCGCCCGGCGTTACGGCCGCCATCGTCATGCCGCGCGATCCCAGCTACTACCCCACCCTTCAGATCGACTGGGACCCCGCGCGTATCGGCTTCAACGCCGGCGAACTCGGCGCCCGCCTGCTCGCCGGCACGCCGCGCATCATGACCCACGCCGAAGGTGAAGGCCACGGCTTCGTGCTGCGCCCCGCCGCGATGTACCCCGGGGAGCATACCATCGTCGCCGAGCGTCTCCTGGAGGAGTTTCGCAACGCCCCTCCCGCGAAGCCTAACCCCGTCCTGCAACCGCCGGGCGCGAACGTGGCGGGACGTTGGGAACTCACGATTACCTTCGCCGCCAGTTCCACTACTTGGAGCCTGTACCTCGATCACGACGGCAATACACTGCAAGGCGTTTATCGCAGCCCGGTGGTTCCCGAAGGCTCCCTGGTTGGTTCTGTTTCGGGCGCGCGTGTGGAGTTCCGCTCGCGCGGGCGCCACGAAGGCATGGATTTCCGCTATACGTTTTCCGGCTCCGCGAACCAGGACCGGATGGAGGGCACGGTCGCGCTGGGTTGGGAGGATGGCTCCGCCCCCTGGGTTGCGCGCCGCATCCCGTAAGCCGCGGTTCACCTCACACCAGGCCGATCTCGATCCCCTTCAGCACCGCCCGCGTCCGGTCCCGCACGCCCAGCTTCGAGAAAATCGCCGACCCGTGATTCCGTACGGTCCCTTCGGTCATCTCGAGCGCATCGGCAATCTCGCGGTTGCTGAAGCCTCCCGCCATCAGCCGCAGGATCTCGGTCTCCCGCTTCGTCAGCGGCTCTAACAATCCAGGACTGTAGAACTCCGGCGGCTGCGCCTGCAGCACGCGCCGCACCCGGTCCGTCACGGCGGGCTTGATGGCGGTCTCGCCTCTTGCCAACGCCCGCAGGCTCTCCGCCAGATCCTCAAACGATACGGCCTTCAACAGATAGCCCCGCGCACCGGCCCGTATCCCCCGCAACAGCAACTCATCCTCGTCGAACGTTGTCAGTAACAGAACCGGCGGAAGCGTTCTCCCCTCCGCCTGCAGTTTCTCCAGCACTTCCACCCCCGACAGAACGGGAAGCTTGATGTCGAGCATCGCTACGTCGCACACGCCGGGTTGCCGCAGCAGATCCATCGCCTCGGCTCCGTCGGCCGCCTCCGCCACCACCCGCAGGTCGCCGGTCAGGTTGATGAGGTCCGCGATTCCCCGCCGGATCAGTGCCTGATCCTCCACCAACAGCACGCGTATCATTCCCCGGCCTCCCGTCTTCGCCGCGGCAGCCGCACCCTTACTTCGAAGCCCCGCCCTACTGCCGTTTCGATCTCCAACACACCCCCGGCCGCCTCGACCCGCTCCCGCATGCCCCGCAATCCGTTCCCCGCCTTCACCTTTGCCGTGCCGCCGCCGTCATCCCGCACCACCAACCGGTGATCCGCCTCCTCCACCCCAACGGTTATCCAGATGTTCCTTCCTCCAGAATGCTTCATGGCGTTCGTCACCGCCTCCTGCGCGCACCGCACCAGCACATGCGCCGGTTCGGCGGCCTCCACCGCATACCCGCCTTCCGGCACCTCCACCCACACCTGCAGCCCGGCCAAACGCGCGGCCATCGCCCGCAGAATCTCGCCGATCTCGACGGCGCCGCCACCCCCGCCGTCACGCATGGTGCTTACCGTTTCGCGCACGTCGTTCAACAAGAGCCGCGCCAACAAGTGCGACCTCTCGATCACCGGACGCGCTTCCGCTCCCGCCAGCCGCCCCGCCAACTCGAGATTCACCGCCAATCCCGTCAGATGATGACCCAGCGTGTCGTGCAGCTCCCGCGCGATCCGCAGCCGCTCCCCTTGGCGCGCCGTCTGCATCAGCAGCTCCTGCGCCGCTCGCAACTCCATGTTGGCGAATCCCAACTCGCGGCGCTGTTTCCGCTCGGCGACGATCATCCTCCCGGCCACGATGCGAAAGCGCTCCAGGCCAGCAGGTTTCCTACAGTCGCCACGATCTGCCCACCCCTTGGCAAGTGCGTCAGGCCGGTGGCCGGTTCGAAGGATCCATCCTGGACCGAGAGCACCGCCACCAGCAGCACGATCGCCATGATGGCCGCCTGCCAGCGCCAGGCTTGTTTCCACGGCAGGCTGGCCCCGGCCTGCGCGCTGACCAAAGGCACCAACTCGACGGTAATCGCGTAGCAGCCGAACAACTGCAGCCCTAGCAAGCCGTGCACGAATGCGCTGGCCGTCTCCGGCTCTCGCGGGCGTGTCGCCACCCAACTTGCCAGCGCAAACGCGGCCGATAGCAACAGCGCAACCGTGCCCAGCACCGCCAGCGGCCCCCAGACCCTAACCGGATCCCCATCCGCCTTCGCCGCCAATCCCGGCTGCGCCTTCAGCAACGCCTCGGCAATCGGAGGCAGACACACCGCCGCCACCACCGTCACGCACGCCACCCGGAACCATTGGCTCTCCCTGCCGGCCATAAGCTCCATTGTGACCGGCCTCGCGGGAAACGCGACAGTGACACTTGTCATGCCTTTGGACGCTGACAAACGGCACTACCGCCGGGTCCCCGGTCTGCCGCATTCTGGCTCCGGAGGTTATATGAAATCCATCCTGCTGCTTCTCGCACCCCTGGCGATCTGCTTCGCGCAGACCGGTGCCCCCGTACCCGAATTCGCCCGTATCGACGCCAACCTCGAACAGTTGCGTCTCAAATACCAGCTCCCCGGCGTGGCCGCCGCTGTAGCTTATCAGGGCCGCCTGGTCTACGCCCGCGGCTTTGGCTTCGCCGACCCCGCCACCCAGCGGCCCGTTACGCCCGAGACGCTCTTCCGCATTGCCAGCGTCTCCAAGCCGTTTACCGCGGTCACTTTGCTTAAGCTCCAGGAAGCCGGCAAACTCCGGCTGGATGACCGCGTGTTCGACATCCTGACCGAAGTGCGACCCTTGCTTGGCGATCCGCGCATGCTCACTATTACCATTCGTCAGCTACTGCAGCACACCGCCGGTTGGGACTCCGCCAACTCGGGCGACCCCATGTTCCCCGGCCACGACACCCTCGTCGAACTCGGCGCCGGCTTCCCGCCCTCTCTTAGCGAAACAACCGCCTTCTGGCTTTCGCTGCCGCTCGATTTCACTCCCGGCGCGCGCTACGCCTACTCGAACTTCGGCTATGCCCTCGCCGGCCTCGTCATCGAGCGCGTCACCGGCCTCCCCTACGACAGCGCCGTCCGTTCGATGATCCTCGAGCCACTTGGCATATCCCGCATGCGCCCCGCCCGTACGCTCGCCGCCGCCCCCAACGAAGCGGCTTACTTTTCCCTGTCGAATGGCGGCGATGACCGGGCGCTCTCCGTCTTCTCCGCGGAGCCCCGGCCCGTGCCGGCCGCCTACGGCTCCTATGCAATTGAGAACATGATCGCTCACGGAGGCTGGCTCGCCACTGCTTCCGACGTGCTTCGCCTGCTGACCTCGCTCGAATCTTTCCTTAGTCCCGAATCCTGGCGGCAACTCATCGCCCCTCCCTCCGGCCTGCCTTCCGCGGCGTCCTGGTACGGACTCGGCTTCGATGTTATCCCTTCCGGTTCGGGCTACGCCCTTACTCACAATGGGGCGCTTTCCGGCACGTCCTACGCGATCTTCGCCCGCGGCGCCGACGGTAACGCGTTTTCGTTTCTGACCAACGCCATGACCGGCGATTCCGAGGGCGGCGGGAATCTCGATACATTCGAGTATGACGTGCTGACGGCTATCGCCTCGGTCACTTCCACCATCAATCGCTTCCCGGCGGGGAACCTCTTTGAACCGGCCTATTCAACTTCCATTCCCAAAACCGCTCCCGAAGCCGTCGCCAACGCGATTACCGGCCAGCGCGGCCCGCTAGTGCCCGGCGGCTATCTCGCCATTTATGGCGTCGACCTGAACGCCACCACCGTTTGGTTCGACGAGATCCCCGTCGCGCCCCTCTACGCCAGCCCCAGCCAGGTGAACGTAGCGGTGCCAGCGGGAATTACCGGCCGCGGTAGCGTTGCCCTAGCCTTGGAGCGCGGCGGGGTGCTCTCGCCCCCCATACTTCTGCCCATTCTCGCCGTTGGTACGCCCGAGTAGAGTGGCGGCTCAAGCGGCGGCGAGGAGGTTTTCCAGGTCCAGGCGCCGGGTGTACATGGACAGGCTGCCATCGGCGGTCCGGGGCCATTCGGCTTGGGGGCGGTCCCAATAGAGTTCCAGGCCGTTGCCGTCGGGGTCACGCAGGTAGAGCGCCTCGCTGACGCCATGATCGGCGGCGCCGTCCAGGGACACGTTGGCGGCGAGCAGGCGGCGTAGCGCGGCCGCTAACTCGGCGCGCGTGTCATAGAGGATGGCAGCATGATACAGGCCCGTTGAGCCGGGGGGCGGCGGCGAACCATCTTCACTTTCCCAGGTATTCAGGCCGATGTGATGGTGGTAATCGCCGGAGGCCAGGAAGGCGGCCTGACGGCCCATGCGCTGCGTGATCCGGAATCCCAATACGCCCGCGTAGAAAGCGATGGACCGCTCCAGATCCGACACCTTCAGATGCACGTGTCCGATCCGCATGTTACTGCGCCGCTCCTACGTCAAAGGCGTTGGTGGCCTGCAGCAGCACGCGGAACGTACCGACGTTGTTCTGCCAATGCCGGTTGTCATTCACCGCCAGTTGCAGCCGGCCTGCTGCCCATTGCTTCCTGAAATCCACACCGAGGAAGACCACCTCGCCGGCGGCTCCCAGGCGGCCGACAAGCGCGCCGAACGGATGTCCGTCGACGAGGTTCGTCTTATAGCGGGGCCCCGGCACCTTCAGCCCATTGGCATCCGAGGTCCAGCCGTCCTCATTCCAGGACAGCCGCACGAAACCTTTGGTCTTCGCGGTCACGGCACTGCCGGAGGAAAGCACTACGCCCGTGTCGAGGTACTCAATCTGGGTGGAGTGGCGCAAGGAATGCACCTCCATGTTGCGCGATACCAGCTTGCGCTGTACGGCGAGACGCCGCAGGTTGGCCCATTCCATCTTCTGTCCGCCGACATCCATGGTGAACGGCTCGACGGTTCCGCGAACGTACTCGCCAGTGGCGAGCCGCACCAGAGACGCGGCGCGATCCAACTGATCGGCATCGCTTGGAATGAGCCTCTCAAAGAGCCGGTATAAGGGGCGGGGCTCATGCTGGTCGGTGTCTTTCAACGCCTGCAACAAGGGCGTGAGCACCGGCAAGCCGAGGTTGGCCAGGTCTTCCACCGCGGCATCCGAGTTCCTGCGTTCGGGACTGGAGATCACCTGGTTTGTGTAGGCCTGGATGGCGGCCAACCCCTTTTCGATTCGCGCCGTTTCGGCGGCGCTCGCGGGCTCGGCGCTGTGAATCGACAGGATGCCAGCCAGCGCGATCTTCCGCCCATTCACGGTAATGGTGGCGAGGGAGGTAGCGCCTTCCACCACGCGGCCCTCTTTGTCTACCACCTGGACCACCTCATTCTTAGAGAACGCGGCAACACCACACAGCACCAGCAGCGCAAGAGAACGCAAGAGCATGCCGATCAGCATACACTGACTGCATGGCCTTACCCAACACGATGCGACGCATTCTGCTGGCCGCGATTCCCGATGGCAAGCCCAAGCCATCGGACTTCCGCCTGGAAGATGCGCCCACGCCGGCCTGTCCGCCGGATGGGCTGCTGGTGCGTACGCTGTGGCTGTCGGTGGATCCCTATCTGCGCGGCCGTATCGCCGGCAAACGCACCTATGTGGACCCCATCCCCGTCGGCGACGTGATGGCGAGCGGGGCGGTAGGGGAAGTGGTGCAATCGCAATCGCCGAAGTTCGCCGTGGGGGAGTTTGTGAGCGGGATGTGGGGCTGGCAGGAGTATGCCGCGCTGCCCGCGAAAGGCTTGTTGAAGCTGGATCCGGCGCAGGCGCCGCTCTCCACGGCATTGGGGATTCTGGGCATGCCGGGGATGACGGCGTACTTCGGATTTCTGGAGTTGTGCCAGCCGAAGGCGGGGGAGACCGTGGTGGTGTCGGGAGCGGCGGGCGCGGTGGGATCCGCCGTTGGTCAGATCGCGAAGATCAAGGGCTGCCGCGTGGTGGGCGTGGCCGGGTCGCCGGAGAAGCTTGACTTTGTGCGTTCGCTCGGCTTTGACGAGGTATTCAATTACCGCACGGAACAGCCGTATCTCGAGACGCTGCGGCGGCTGTGTCCCCATGGGATTGACTGCTATTTCGACAATGTCGGCGGGCAGGTGACCGATGCGGTGATCAGCCATATGAATGTGTTCGGACGGATCTCGCTGTGCGGACAGATTGCCATGTACAACGACCGTTCGCAGGACACCGGTCCGCGCCCGTTCTGGGAGATGGTGACGAAGCAGATTCGGGCGGAGGGCTTTATTGTGAGCCGTTGGGCGGACCGTTGGGGGGAGGGGCGGAAGCAGATGGCGGAGTGGCTGCGGGAAGGCAAGCTGCAGTATCGCGAGACGGTGTACGAGGGGTTGGAAAATGTGCCGGGGGCGTTTATTGGGTTGTTCTCTGGGGAGAACACCGGTAAGGCCGTGATTCGGCTTTGAAAGGGGAGGACGGAGTATGAGGAAAGGGTTCACCAGGCAGCCGCGGCCGGACGCTCCCACTTCGACAGCCAAGAACTACATCACGCCAGGAGGGCTGCAGCGCCTGAAGGAGGAGCACCGGTTTCTGCTGACCCGGGAACGCCCAGCGGTGACGGAAGTGGTGGCCTGGGCGGCGAGCAATGGCGATCGCAGTGAGAACGCCGATTACCAGTACGGCAAGCGGCGGCTGCGCCAGATCGATGGCCGGCTGCGCTTTCTGGCTAAGCGCATCGAGGCCGCCGAGGTGGTGGACCCAGAGGCTCCGAGAAAGGGGCCGGCGGCGGAGCGGGTGTTTTTCGGAGCGACCGTTCGCTTTGCCGAGGAGGAGGGCACGGAGCGAGTGGTGAGCATCGTGGGAGCCGACGAGGTGGATCTCGAACGCAACCATATCAGTTGGGTCTCGCCTCTGGGGCGCGCGCTGATGAAGGCCGAGGAGGGAGACCGCGTGGTACTGCAAGCGCCGGGCGGTACGACTTATCTGACCGTGCTGGAAGTATCCTACGAGCGCATCGCGGTGGCACCGTTCCAGGAGCCACCGGGCGCGGAGGCCGCGGCGAAGGGACGGGGTGGGAAGGCCTAGTCCCCGGGCCGCCAGGCGCGCTTTTTGCGAACGTCGTCGATGACGAATCGGGCACCCTGGTTGTCGGATGGGTTGAGCCAGAGGAGGCGTTCAAACTCGGCGAAACTTTCGGCGAATCGTTCGAGCCGCCAGAGGCAAAGGGCGTATCCATATAGGCATCGTAGGAACGGGCGGTTGTCGATCAGCCCCCATGGCAGAACGCCGTCGAAGTCCGCGGGCAGCGACAATTCCCCAATCCTGACGCCAACGGCATAGTGCCGGATGGCGTCCTTGGGCAGTGTGTCGAAGACTAGGTTCCCCAAATGCGCGTGGGCATCCAGGCAACGCAGGTCCGCGCGGCAGAGGTCCATTAAAATCTTGTAGGCGCCAGGAAAGTCGCCAGCGTCTCGTTTGTCGAGGGCCTCGATGATCGGATCGCTCAGCATGTCTCCGGGGTCTTCGCCCGGGATCACCTGCTCCATTTCGAACCGCGGTCGCCGCCCGCGCTTGATGATTGGTTTCGCCCAGGTTCCGATGGGCTCGCCTGGCTCGCCCCAGTATTCTTGCGCCGGATCCCAGTCGCCAAGGGGGACAAGCCGGAGGGGCGTCAACCCGATCGCCTTCACGTCCAGCCTGGCCGCCTCGATGCTGCCCGAGAGGTATGGGCTGCCGCTGTAGGTCCAATGCTTAGCGGGCTTGATGGTTGCAATCTCGCCCGGTACAACCTGCCAGAGCCGGCCCGCCCGAAGCGAGATCTCCTCGCCAGTGTTTAGGATTCTGCATCGTGCGGCGCGGGCGGAGAGCGACAAGACCACGACATCGATGTTGCCGGATGGCATCCCGATCTTGGCGGCCTTGGTCTTCTTCGCAGGGGATGGATCGGGAGGGAACGGTGCGACACCGATCCATTGCCGGTACGCGGCGACGTAACTATGGCTGGCGGCGTCGGAAAGGTGAACGTCGGCGGCGCAGACAACGTACTTGGAACCGTCTGGCCGGCGGATGGTGGCGGTGAGTCCGCGGCGGGCGTTGCCGTGATAGTCGAACTTAGCGACACTCACCGGTTCGCCGGCGATGGTGGCGTCGCAGGGAACCTTTACATTGTCTTCGAGGGCCTGCCGGAGCGCCCAGAGTTGCTCCTCATCGCCTTCCGCATCGGTGAGGAGTTCGTCCAGTAAGGCATCGAGTTCGCTGCTTCGTTTCCTGCGCATGATGTGCTCCGATTCTGCCACTGCCTATGGTGGCTTGCAACAACTGGGGTTGAAGCATATCAAAAACAGAAAGGGCATCTCCCAGGGCGACATCGCCTTCGATAAAGTCCAAGAACAGGATCCTGCTCGACAGACCGCGCAGACGGGTGGCTATCTGTGCCATGGAACTGGTTATTAACTGATTAGTTACTGTGGAGATAGCTCATGACCAAGAAGATCTCAGCCCTCACTGCCTGCACCCAATTCGGCCAGATTATGGAACCGTGCTGTGGAGAAACAGGAGCGTTTTCTCGTGGATCGGCGTGGCGAATCTGCCCTCATTATCATGAGCGTGGACGACTACCTCGAAACCATCGCGCCGGAGGACACCGCGCTTCGAAAGATTCGGGATGAAGCTAAGCGCACCGGCCTCGATAAGTTGGCGATGGAAGAGATTGACGTCGAAATTGCTGCTTACCGTCGCGAGAAACGAGCCAAGTCTGAGTCGGTTTAATGATCCGGGTCGCCCTCGATACGAATGTTGTCGTGTCAAGTTAATTGGTGCGGATGAGAGGACTTGAACCTCCACTCCCTTGCGAGAACTAGAACCTGAATCTAGCGCGTCTGCCAATTCCGCCACATCCGCACAATGGGTGGGCAGTTCCCATTCTCCCCAACCTCGGCGGGTCTGTCAAATACGCTGACTACTGCCACACCTCCGCCGCCGCGTACCAGGGGCGCACATTGGCGATGAGCCGGCCGGCCTGGACCAAGGGCTCGGCTTGCACAGTAGCCTTGGCTTCCTCCAGAGAGGCGGCGTTCAGCACAAGGATTGCCGCGATCTCGGGGTGGCCGGTGGCCGCGCCCGCTGCCAGATACTTGCCATCCTCGAAACGAACACCCGTGCCGGTACCCCACGACTCCCCCTTCTTCAACAGCGCCAAATAGTGCACCTTCATCGTCATCTTGGTCTTCGGGTCCTGGCGAAAGGCTGCGTTCAGAGAGACGCCGATGCCGGGCCGGGTGTGCCAGGTCATCCATTCCAGGCGGAGGCGGCCGGCCTGAATCGCGGGATCATCGCCCGCGAGTTTCTCGGCGTCGGCCCGCGGACCGGGCTGGAAGACGAAGATGCCACGCAGGTCCGCGCTATCAGCCATCGGTCCGGCGGCGATGAGTCTCCCGAGTTCTGCCATGCGGCTAATGTTGGCCATGTGCCCGGCCTGGAGTTTCTGAGCCTGCTCCTTGTCGATCGCCGGGGCGGAGGAGCCCCGCAGGAGCAACGCGAACGGATAGTCGGCAGCCGCCGCCGCAACCGCGAACAGCAATAGCAAAAGAAGGAATTGCATAGTTTCTACTCCGCTAATCCCGGTAATCCGCCCATGCTGGGCGCCTTCTGAACGGCCCGCAAGATGGCGTTCGACACCGCCTCCGCGGCCGCCACCCCAAGGGAATCGACGGGCGCCTGTTGCTGGCCAATCGAAAGCGCGAAGGTGATATCGCCGTCGGACATTGTCCAGACGGGGTTGATCGTCCGCGCGACGCCGAGGCTTGCCAGTTGGGCCAGTTTCGTCGCGCCCACCTTACTGAGTCTGGCGTTGGTGGCAACGATCACCAGAGTGGTGTTCGTGCCTTGGCTTTGGGAAAAGCCGGCTTTAGCTCCGCGCTTGAGGATCGCGGCGGAATCGGCCAGGTCGCGCGAGTTGGGGTCGCGGCGCGTGCCCGCGAGGATGTGCCCAGTCTCCGGGTCGCGAACATCGCCGATCGCATTGACGACGGCCAGGGCGCTCACCCTCACGCCGCTGAGGTCGCCGTCCAGCCAAACCGTGGCCGTACCAAGGCCGGACTTCATCGCCTGGCGCATGCCCAGAATCTTGCCAACGGTAGCGCCCGTGCCCGCACCCACCGCGCCCTCGGGCACATCCGCATTACTGGCAGCCTTTGCCGCAGCCTCGCCCATCTCGCGGTTGGGACGAGCGCTCGCTTTCCCGATACCAAGGTCGTAGATGCAGGCGGAAGCCACCAACGGCACCACGGCCGCTCCCGTCTTAAAGCCAACGCCTCTGGATTCCAGGTACCGGCGAACACCGCTCGCGGCCTCCAGACCGAAGGCCGAGCCGCCCGACAACACGATGGCATGCAAGGCGGGTGTCACGTGCTGTGGGTTCAGCAGATCGATCTCCTGGCTGGCCGTCGCCGAGCCCCGGATATCGACACCCCCAACACCACCCTCGGGACACAACACAGCCGTGCATCCGGTGATTCCGTCCAGATCGGTGGCGTGCCCCACCAGGAGGCCGGGGATGTCAGTCAGGCCAGAGGACATCGTTACCGATCATAGCGAACGCCCGTGCTAGCATCGAGAAAGGTATAAGGTCCCCGGCTTGCTTGACTTCCTGAAGAGTCCAGTCTTATCGGTACAGGAGTTCGTATTCCTGACGGCGCGGACCATTCGCAACCTTCCCGTACG
Source organism: uncultured Candidatus Solibacter sp. (assembly GCA_964385495.1). GTDB lineage: Bacteria > Acidobacteriota > Terriglobia > Bryobacterales > Bryobacteraceae > CADEFT01. The sequence continues at coordinate 52,999 of CAYLPH010000013.1, read as the reverse complement.
CCCGCACTATTGGCGCGACATCCTCATGCAGATGGACATCATCGGAGTTGGCTCGCTGCCCATCGTGCTGCTGGTGGGCTTCTTCTCCGGCATTGTGATGGCGCTGCAGATGTCGCGCGCCCTGCAGACGTATGGCGCGGTCAGCCAGACCGGGCCCATCGTGGCCATCACCCTGGTGCGCGAGATGGGGCCCGTGCTGACCTCGGTAGTGGCGGCGGGACGGAATGCGGCGGGCATTGCCAGCGAACTGGGGTCCATGAAAGTGACCGAGCAGATCGATGCGATGCGGGCGCTGGGTACGGATCCCATCCAGAAACTGGTGAAGCCCCGGCTGATCGCCACTTGCGTTATGCTGCCGTGCCTGACGGCCATCGCCGATTTCGTCGGTCTGCTGGGCGGCTACTTCATCGGCGTGTCGCTGCTGAACCTGACCTCGGCCGAATACTGGACGGGAGCTTACCGGGCACTGGAGTACGACGACGTCGCGCAAGGGCTGCTGAAACCCTTCATCTACGCCATCGTCATTAGCATGGTGGGCTGCTTCTACGGGCTGAACACCCGGGGCGGCACGCAGGGTGTGGGTCTGGCGACGACGCAGGCCGTCGTTTCCTCCATTGTTTGGATATTCGCGCTGAACGCCATCATCACCAAAATCTTCGTGAGCTTTTAAGTGCCGAACACGGACTCAATCCTGCGATTTGAGAAAGTGACGGTGGCCTTCGGCGGCGATCCGGCCATCGAAGAGGTGTCGTTTGAGATCCGGGCCGGGGAAAGCCGGGTCATCCTGGGCGCCGCGGGTAGCGGCAAGACCGTGATTTTGAAGACATCGGTGGGCCTGCTGCGCCCTGATAGCGGCCGCGTGTTCCTGTTTGGGCAGGACATTACGGAGATGAAGGAGCAGGACCAGTTCCCGCTGCGGGCCCGCGTGGGCATGCTGTTTCAGGAAAGCGCGCTCTTCGATTCCTTGAACATTGAAGAGAATGTGGCGTATCCGCTTTTGAACCAGAAGGCGGTGAACTGCCCGGAAGAGCAGGTGCACGCACGGGTGGCCGAGGCGCTGACCTTCGTGGAGTTGGGGCATACGCTCGAGAAGGTTCCGTCGGAATTATCCGGCGGCATGCGGCGGCGCGTAGGCATCGCGCGGGCCAACGTAACCGAGCCTGCCATGGTTATCTATGACTCGCCAACCGCGGGCCTCGATCCGATTACCGCAAACAACATCATGGCGTTGATTGTCAAAGAAAGAGATGTGCGGCACGCAACCACCGTGATGGTGACCCAACGCTTCCAGGATGGGGCCATTATGGCGCGATACAAGTACGACCGGACGAGCGAAACGCTGGTGCCGGCCACCCCCGCCGATGCCAGTATCGCGGGCCTGAAGTTTCTCGTCATGAAGCAGGGGCGGCTGGTGTTTGAGGGGACGCTGGCGGAAATGGAACAGTCGAAAGACCCCTACATCTCGAAGTTTGTTTTGCGACACTGAAAGGGTTCCCGAATGGCACAACCGAGCAAAGTGAGTTGGGCGCAACTGCGAGTGGGGATCACGGCCCTGGTGGCTCTGGCGCTGGTCGGGGTGCTGATCTATTTTCTGACCAGTTCGTCGAACCCGTTCGCCCGCAACGTGAAGCTCTACACGTATATGAACGACGCGGCGGCGGTGGCGGCGAGCGCGCCGGTGCGCGTCAACGGCATCACGGCGGGCAAGGTGGAGCGCATTGAACTGACGGGCAGCCTGGACCCGCAGCAGATCGTGCGCGTGGAGTTGTCGGTGCTGGAGTCGATGCTGCCGCATATCCCAGTCGATTCCACGGCGGCGGTGAGCGCGGAGAACCTGCTGGGCTCGAAGTTCATCAATATCCGCAAAGGCCAGAGCCGCGAAGTGGTGAAGCCGGGAGCGACGATCAACGCTGAGGTGTCGCGCGAGTTGTCGGATGTCATGAACAGCTTCTTCCCCCTGCTGACGTCGGCGCAGCTGACGTTAAAGCGCATCGACAACATCGTGGGAATGATCGAGTCGGGGAAGGGGAACATCGGCAAGCTGATCACCGATGAAAGCCTCTATTCGCGGGTGAACAACATCCTGGCTGAATTCCAGAAGACGACGACAGCGGTGAATTCCGGCAAGGGAACGATCGGAAAGCTTCTCTACGACGAGGCGTTGTACGCGGAGATCCGGACGCCCATCCAGCGCATGGACCGCATCATGGCGGATCTGGAGGCAGGCAAGGGGACGGCTGGCAAGCTGCTCAAAGACCCGGCGATTTACGACGAGGTCCAGAAGAACCTCGTCATCATGCGGCAGGCGCTCACTGACCTGCAAGCCGGTAAGGGAACGGCGGGGAAACTGTTGAAGAGCGATCAACTGCATAACGAGATCGCAAGCGTGATCCGCAAGGTGGATGTCACCATCGACAAGTTGAACACGGGGCAGGGCACGCTGGGGCAGTTGCTCGTGAACCCGCAGTTGTACGAATCGCTGAACTCGACCACGCGTGAAGTGAATGGCCTGATGAAGGATTTCCGGGCCAATCCGAAGAAGTTCCTGAGTATCAAACTGGGCCTGTTTTGAGATACGTCGTGGTTAACGCCGATGACTTCGGTTTCACGCGCGACGTGAACGAGGGCATCGTGGAAGCGCATGTGCGCGGCATTCTTACCGCGACTACGCTGATGGCGAACGGCGCCCAATTCGCCCATGCGGTGGAGTTGGCGAAAGAGCATCCGTCGCTGGATATTGGCGTGCACTTGGTGTTATGCGGCGGGCAGGCGCTCACCACCGGGCGTCCGCTGGCTGACACCGTGAGCGAACTGATTCCTGCCATCCTACGCGGGCAGTTGGATTACGCCGCGGAGTTGGAGGCGCAGGTGCGGCGCATCCTGGACGCGGGTCTGCGGCCCACGCATCTCGATACGCACAAACACACGCATCTGCTGCCGCCGGTATTGGAGGTGGTCGCCCGGCTGTCGCAACGTTACGGCATACGTTGGGTGCGGCGTCCGTTCGATCTGCCCTTGCGGCAAGGCCGGGTGCCCTGGTCGCGGCGGATGGTCAGCCGGTCCCTGCAATTTGTACGGCGGCGATTTCATTCCGTGCTCGCGAAGCACAATTGCCTGACCACGGATTACTTCGCGGGCTTCCAGATGACAGGCTATCTGCAAACCAGCGATCTGATCGAAACACTGCGGCAGTTACCGCCGGGCAGCACGGAATTCATGACGCATCCGGCGTTTTGCACCGATGAGTTGCGCGCCGCACGGACGCGATTGAAGGAGAGCCGGCAGCGTGAACTGGAGGCCCTGACGGCGCCGGAGACGCTACGGGCCGTTAAGGAAGCCGGCATTCGCATGGTGGGATACCGCGAGTTGGAATCACTGGCGGGCAAGAACCGTGCGGCCGGGGTTTAGCGTTATCTTGTTGGGCGCCGCCGGCAGCGGCACGGTGATGCTGACGGGCTCATTCGAACTCTGCACCCAATGCACGATGGGCTTGCCGCGTCCGGCCTGGATCTCAATGGGCACGAGAATGGAGAAGTCCTCGTTCACTTCGGATTGGGTGAGAGTGGCGGTAAGCGTGACGCGAGGCGCCTTGCCTTTTACCGATGTGGTGAGTTTCAATTGCGGCACGCCGGTTCCATAAACCCAGTTTTCAAAGAAGCTTTCCAGTTTGGGATCGGGCGATTTGGGTGGCAGCAGCGCCGCCGCCATGTCGCGGAAGGTCTCCGTGGTGACGGGCTTGTACAGATGGCTCTGGTAGAGGTTGGCGAGCAGCTTTTGGAAGCCGTCGTCCCCCAGCCGGCGGCGCAGCATGTGCAGGATCCAGGAGCCTTTCTGGTAGGTGATGACGGACCACGCATGGGGCGACTGCGAAGTGTACAGCCGGTGCCCTAGCGTGACCGGGCCGATGGATTCCAACGTCCGCTCGCCCTCCATCTTGAGCAGGCTGTCGCGATAGCCATCGAGAAGCGTGTCCGTTATGCGCCCGCCTTTGCTCTTTTCCAGAATCCACATCGCTGAGTAATTGGCGAGGCCTTCCATGAGCCAGTCGTCCTGGTAGCTGGCGGAGGTAACGCCGTTGCCCCACCACTGGTGGGCCACCTCATGCGCCGATAGCACCTGGGAGAAAAAGATCTGCTGCATGTTGCCCTCGCGCGTGAGGGTCCGGTCGCCGGGGTCGAGGTAGGAAAGCGTCGAGAGATAGACCAGGCCGGGGAAGCCTTGCCCGAAGCGGCCGGGAATCGGGGAGACGGTAAGCATGGGCAGGGGCGGCTTCCCGAACCGCGCCGTCATCTCTTCGAAGCTGGCGGCGATCTCCGAGGCCATGGACTCCAAACGCCGCAGGGGGTCGGGCGGAAGCGGCGGCAGAGTGACAATATCCGGAGGAGTGGTGTTGCCGCGGCGCCGTGGGAAAGGCGTGGGGATTGGCGCAACGTCGATGGGGCGCGGCGGGCGTTGCAGGGCTGGCTCCATCTTGAGGTTGCCGCAAACCTCCACTTCCAAGTCGCCGCGTTTCACCTTGCGGCGATTGTACTCGCCGAAGTTAAAGCCGAAAAAGCGAACCGGACTCTTCGTAACGCGATGGCTGATCTTCTGGTCGCCCTCAACAGCTTCGCTGACAAGGTCGCCGGTCGCGACAAGGTCGACGGATTTGGGGTAGCGGAACGTAACATCGTAGGGGGCGAACTGCAGGGCGCGATTGGGATACCAGATGCCACGCGAGTTGACGAAATAGATGCCGTCCCCGGCGGGCATGATCACCTGGCCTTCGTGATGGAAAGTGAGTTCGACGGTGCGCCCGGGTGCGAAGGGCTTAGGCCCAGCCACCAGCAGCAGGTTGTTATCCGAACTGCGCAGGAGATTGGCGCGCAGCGATTCGGGTGCGTAGGCTTCGCCCGGCTCATTGTCGATGCGGAGTTCCGTCACCTTCATGCGCTGGGAGAGTTCGAAGGCCAGCGTGGCGCTTTCCACCGAAGGCGTGACACGCAGTTTGGAGACCACCTTCATGGTCAGGTCCGGGGCGATATCCGCCTCGATCTTGACGCTCTCCAGCTTGACTTCAGAGCTGAGCGGCTTCTTCTGTCCGTTGCGCCAGGAGCGGCCTTCGAAGTTCGTCCACACATCGAAAAAGCGCCGGTCCTCGCGATTGACCACCTGGCCGACCGAGATCTGCTGGCTGCCGCGCGGATCCAGGATAATGTCGAAGTTGCCGAGTTGGTTGCCATTGAAAGCCGCGTAGAAGAAGCCGGTGTCTTTGCGGCGTTTGGAAAGCAGATCTTCGACAAGGCGGACTTCGAAGCTGGCGACAAAGTTGCGCAGAATGGAGTTCCAGCGATCGGCCAATAGATTACCCATCTCGGGGTTCTGCTTAAACTGCCGCTCTTCCACGGCTCGGCGAAGTTCTTCGGCGGTGTCGTCGGTGAAGATGAGAATGCCGGCGCGGAAGTGCTCGTTAAGATTAGGGGAACCGGTGAAGCCGGCCAGTGAACGGCGTTCGCGTTCGGTGGGGGGCAGAAGCAGTACCTCGGCATCGCCGCCCTCGACTTCCTCCGCGGAAAAGATGACCGTGACGCCGACGCCTTCGATGGGCTTACCGAACATCAGGAAGCCTTCGTTGAAATAGATCTTGGCCTCTTCACGGGCGAGACGGAGGTCGCGGACGCGGTAACAGCGGGTCGGATCGAGCGACGCCTGCTGGACGGTTCTGGCCAGCGGGGCCAGCGTTTCGGCCGCAGCGAGGGCAGAAAGCAGAACAAGCGGCAACAGCCGCGCAATGAAGCTCACAAGGCCAGTCTACTCCCTGGTAATGTATGGAGGAGCCGAAGGGAGGGTTGTGGCTGAATGCACGAAGTTCTCAGGGCACTTTCCGCGGACTCCTTCGTGCTGGACTTCGGTTGCGCCACGGGCAGCTTCCCGCCCAGCGCCACGAATGCGTGCGTTGTCCGTCTGGACCTGGCTGGACGGCCCGGCGGCCACGGTCGCTGCCACTTTGTGCAAGGCGACGGCGCGGCGCTTCCCTTCCGCTCCGGCCAGTTCGCTGCGGTGATCGCCAATCACAGTATGGAGCACGTCGACCGGCTGCAGGAGGTACTGCGGGAGGTGGGCCGTGTGCTTCGTCCCGATGGCGCGCTGTACATTGCCGTTCCCGATGTGTGTACCGTGACCGACCGGCTCTATCGATGGCTGGCAAGGGGTGGAGGGCATGTCAATGGGTTTCGGTCGCCGATAGCCCTTGCTGCGGTAGTAGAAAGGGAAACGGGACTGCCGTATGTCGCCACGCGCGTGCTCTGTTCATCGCTGTCGTTCCTGAACCGGAAGAATGCGGCCCAACCACGCCGCGCACTGGTGATCGGCGGAGGGTGTGAACGGTCGTTGTTTCTGTACGCCTGGCTTTCCCGGCGGTTGGACCGGGTCTTGGGAACGAGGTCGAGTGTGTATGGGTGGGCGCTCTACTTCGGCAAGCTCGCCGAGCCGGTTGGTTCGCAGACGTGGCTGAATGTTTGTATAGGGTGCGGTGCCGGGCATTCCGCGTTGTCGCTGGACGAGGCGAATGGCGTCAGGCAGGGGGTACTAGGGGTGCGGCGATTTCAATGCCCGGCGTGCCGGACCATCAACCCCTTCGCCGATGACGAGTGGGGATCAACCTGGCTGAATCGGGAGTTGGAACGATAGCTACGGATCGCGGCGGCGCCACGCGATCCAGGCGAAACCGGCCAGCAGGGAGAACACGGGCAGGAGCAGGAGCAGGATGCCGCTATGCAGCGCCTGCCGTGCCGCTTCGTTCTGGGCAGCGGCGCCACGCAGACACATGCTGCACTGGCCCCAGGCGTTAGCGGCGATCAGGAAAACGGGCAGCGTCGTCATCATCGGAGCGCCGTGAGGTAGACGGCGGGGAACAGGCACAGCCACACGCCATCGACGAACTGCCAGTAGACATTGGCAGCCCGCAGAGCGTGCGGGTTGCTGCTGCGAAGGAGCCCCCCAATCACCGCAATCCCGGCTGCAACATGCGCCATATGGAGTCCGGTGAGCGTGAAGAAGGTGGCGCCGAACAGAGGTACGCCCCAGGGGTTCTGCCGCAGGCTCACCTGCCGGTCGGCGATAAGGTGCCGCCATTCCAGGCCGTGTAGCACCAAAAAGGCCACGCCACAAACCATCGTCGCCAGCAGCCAAGGCTTGCGCGACTCCGGCGTACGCACGGCCCTCGCCATGCACAGGCTGCTCGCGATCAGAATGGCGGTCAACAGAAGGCCTGGCGTTAATTCGAACGGCGCGGGCCACGAAGGGGAATGGGCGCGCAGGTACCCATACGCAAGCAGCAACGCGGCGAACGTGAACGCATCGGAAGCGACAAACAGACGTACCGCCCAGAGAGTGTTCAACGGTTCCCCCAGTAGATGAACAGGAACAGCAGATAGAGCCAGAGCACCCCCAGGAAGTGCCAGAAGACAGCGCAGACATCGACGCTAGTTCTACGGGACGGGCCGAGTTCAAGTCGAATCGCCTTTGCCCACAGGTAGAACATCCAGATCCAGACCCCAAGCAAATGCAGGGCATGGGCGACGGTGCCGACATAAAAGAAAGCGCTGCCGGGGTTGCTGTTTACGTAAACGCCCGCGTCCACCAATCGCTGCCAGAGCAGCACCTGTGCGCCGATAAAGCCCGCGCCCAGCACGGTCGCGCCGGTCCACCAGCGGTTGAAACAGGGGCGGTCGTTACTTCGCAGGTGGCGGCGCGCGCGTTCGGCCGCGACGCTGCTGGCGGCTAAAATGCCGGTATTCACCCACAGCAGTTGCGGCGCGGGAGTGCCACGCCAATCCTTGCTCGCGCCGCGGCGCACCACCATGGCCGAGGTGAACGCGCCGAACAGCATGATGATGGACGCCATGCCCGCATAGAGTGCCGTGAACGAAGCCCGGCGATGCTGTCCGGGTGGAGCCGGGGGATGGGCGTGCGGGGTGGGGCTCATCGCGCTTCCTCGTGCTGCATGCGGAAGTCCTTGCTATCGCCCGGCACACTGTATTCATAGGCCCCGCGATGAACGGCATCAGGAGTTTCATCCAGCCATTCGAGGGTCGTCGCGTTCCAGGGATTGTCCGGCGCCAACGGGCCGCGGCGGAAGCTGTAAACCAGATTGAACAGGAACAGCAACTGCACGGCGGCGGTGGTGAACGCGCAGTGGCTGCTGAACTTGTGCAGGATCGTGAGGTCCTGCAAGAACTCGAATTGCGTGAAGTCGGCATAGCGGCGGGGATTGCCCGCCAAACCCGCGAAGTGCATCGGTATAAAGATGCCGTAAACCCCCAGAAAGGTGATGTAGAAATGCACCCGGCCGAGCTTTTCGTTCAGCATGCGGCCGAACATGCGCGGGAACCAGTAAAAAGTGGCGGCGAACATGGCGAAGACGCTGGCAACGCCCATGATCATGTGGAAGTGGCCGACAACGAAATACGTGTCGTGAAAATAAAGGTCGAGCGAGGGTTGGCCGAGGATGATGCCGGTAAGGCCTCCAGTGATGAAGACGGAGACGAAGCCCAGCGAAAAGAGCATGGCGGTGGTGAGTTGAATCCGTCCGCCCCATAGCGTGCCGAGCCAGTTAAAGGTTTTGATCGCGGAGGGCACGCCGATGGTCAGGGTCAGAACGCTGAACGCCAGCGACGAGTACGGGTTCATGCCGCTGATAAACATGTGATGGCCCCAAATGAGGAAGCCCAGGCCCGCGATGGCGAGCATCGCCCACACCATGGGTTTATAGCCAAAGACTGGCTTACGCGCAAAGGTGGCCAGGATCGTGGAGACGACGCCCATGCCGGGCAGGATCGCGATGTAGACCTCGGGGTGTCCGAAGAACCAGAACAGGTGTTGCCAAAGCAGCGGCGTGCCCCCCTGGTTCGGCAGAGCGCGGTCGTTGATCAGCAGGCCGGTAGGAAGGAAGAAACTGGTGCCGGCTTCGCGGTCCAATAGGAGCAGGATGCCGGCGGCCATCAGGACGGCGAAGGCGAACAGGCTGATGATGGCGGTGATGAACCAGGCCCACACCGTGAGCGGCATACGGAACAGGGACATGCCCTTCACACGCATCTCCAGCGTAGTCGTGATGAAGTTGATCGAGCCGAATAAGGACGCCAGGCAGAACAGGCCGATGCTGACGATCCAGAGACTTTGTCCGGTACCCTGGCCGGGCCCGGCGATGGGTCCGGCGGCGCTGAGCGGCGGGTAGGCGGTCCAGCCGGAGAGCGGCGCGCCACCTTCCACAAAGAAGGCCGCCATCAGGACCAGGAAGCTGACGAAGGTGGTCCAGAAGCTCAGCATATTCAAGCGCGGCAGGGCCATATCATGGGCGCCGATCTGAATCGGCAGGAAGTAATTGCCGAAGCCGCCGAGGGGCACCGTGGTCAATAGAAAGAAGGCCATGATGGTGCCGTGCATGGTGAGCAGGGCCAGGTATAGCTCGGGCGTCATGACCCCGCCCGGCGCCCCGTTCGGCCAGAGGATTTCGAACAGCCGGATCCGCGCTTCGGGATAGGAGAGATGAATGCGCATCACCACCGAGAGCGCCAGGCCCACAAAGCCCGCCAGCAGGGCCAGGAGGAAATACTGGATGCCGATGGTTTTGTGATCGGTGGAGAAAAGATAGCGGGTCAGGAAAGTCCGCATAGGTCAGGGATTCTTTTGTTGGACAAGCCAGGCGGCGAACTCAGCCGGAGGCATGACGATGAGCACGCTACGCATCTGGTGATGGCCCAGGCCGCAGAGTTCGGCGCAGGCGATCTCATAGGTGCCGGGCTTCGCGGCGACAAAACGCAGCGGGATCTCCATGCCCGGCACGGCATCCTGCTTGAGCCGCAATTCGCGCACGAAGAAGCTGTGGATCACGTCCTGGGCGTTCAGGCGCAGTTCGATGAGTTGTCCAGCCGGGACACGGAGGGCGGCATTGGAGACATCATCGGCCGCGGCGGGGTCGGTGGCGTCGATGCCGAAGGGATTGCCGGTGGCGTCGTTACGAAGACCGAGCTTGGTGCGGGCGAAACGGCCGTCGGGACCGGCATAGCGGAAGTTCCAGGCAAACTGCTTGGCGAGCACTTCGATGCGGAGTGCGGCGGGCTGATCGCTGCTATGGACGCCGGTCCACAGACGCGCGCCGCCCACGCTGGCGCCCACGAACAGGATGGCGACGATGGCGGTGGAGAAGACTTCGAAGCGGGGCGAGCCTTCGGAGTAGACGGCCCGCTGGCCACGGTCGCGATGCTTCAGGATGACCCACGCAAGAGCGATCTGCGTGGCGACAAAGGCCATGCCGAGGATCGCGATGACGATACCGAGCCAGCTATCGAATGCGGCGGCATGCTCGTTGATGCCCGCGGGCAGCCAGAAGCGGCGGGTGACGGCGCCAGCGGTAGTCACCAGCGTGACGATGCCGATGAAAATAGCGAGTAGCATGCCGCTATTTCGCGATTCCCGCCAGGCCCAGGGCATCGGCATTGGCTTTCATGGCTTCGATGCAGAAGGCGATGTGCTGGTCGAGGTCGACCCCCATCTCGGCGGCCCCATTGACGATGTCATCGCGGCTGACCTGGCGCGCAAAGCCTTTGTCCTTCATCTTCTTTCGAACACTGGCAACATCGACCTCGTGAATGCTGCGGCCGGGTTTGACGTAGGAGATGGCGGTGAGAAATCCGGCCAGTTCATCGCAGGCGAACAGCGTCTTTTCAAGCAGCGACGCGCGAGGCACGCCGCTGTAGTTGGCATGGGAAAGGATGGCCCGGCGGACGGCATCGGACACGCCGCGTTCGGCCAGGATCGGCTCGCCCTTCATCGGATGGTCCGGCGCCTGTGGGTGGATCTCCCAATCGAAGTCGTGCAGCAGGGCGGTGAGGGACCAGAGCGCCTCGTCTTCTTCGAACTTGCGGGCATAGGCGGCAACGCAGGTCTCCACGGCGAGGGCGTGGCGGCGGAGCGAATCGGATTGGACGAATTCACAGACGATGTTCCAGGCGGTGGCGCGATCCATGGGCGATCTATTAGTTTACCGGGTGCCGGATGTAGCTGGCCGGTTTCCCAGGACCGACAACGTTCTCGCGCAACACTCCTAAGCCAGTATCCCCTGGATCACCTGCCCGTGCACATCAGTCAACCGGAAATCCCGTCCTCCAAACCGAAAGCGCAGCCGCTCATGATCAATGCCCAGCAAATGCAGGATCGTCGCATGGAAATCATGAATCGTCAGTACATTCTCAATCGCGCGGTACCCATACTCATCGGTAGCGCCGAACTGCACGCCGCCCTTGATCCCACCTCCCGCCATCCACAGGCTGAAGCCAAACGGATTGTGATCGCGCCCATCGCTGCCCTGCACAAACGGCGCGCGCCCGAACTCGCCGGCCCAGATCACCAGCGTCTCCTCCAGCATGCCGCGCGCCTTCAGATCCTTCACTAAACCGGCGATAGGCTGGTCCACCACGAACGCGTTGCCGCTGTGCCCTTCCCGCAGTTTGCCGTGCTGATCCCAGACGTTGCCTCCGCCGCTGCCGCCATCGGGAGCCACCATCGACAACTCAATGAACCGTACCCCGCGCTCCACCAATCGCCGCGCCAGCAGGCATTGCTTCCCATACGCACGCCGGCCCGCGTTCGTCGAATCCAGGCCGTACAGCTTCTTCGTTGCCTCCGATTCGCCCCGGATATCCACCAATTCCGGCACCGTCGATTGCATCCGGTACGCCGTCTCATAATTTGCGATCGCCGCTTCAATCCGAGAGTCGTTCCCGGTACCGGCCAGAAACCCGCGATCCATCGACCGCAGAAAACTCAGCTTGCGCCGCTGGCTCCGCTCCGGCTCCTTCGGCGTGATGTCCTGCAGCGGCTCACTCCGTTCGGGGTACAGAATGGAGGGCTGGTGGATATTGGGCAGAAAGCCATTGCCCCAAATGTTGATGCCGCCGAGCGGGATCTCGCCCGTGCCCAGCACCACGAACGACGGCAGGTTCTTCGATTCGCTGCCCAGCCCATACGTAGTCCACGCACCCAGGCTCGGAAAGCCGGTGAACGGCTGGCCCGAATGAAAGTAGAAGTTGGCCTGCGCATGCTCCATGAACTTCACCGTCATGGAACGGATCACGGCGATGTCGTCGGCAATGCCACCTATGTGCGGGAATAGGTCGCTTACTTCCAGCCCGCACTGGCCGTAGCGATGGAAGGCCCACGGGCTGGGCATGATGTTGCCGTTGTCGTTGAACATGGTGCGTTCCACGGCGAACGGCATCGGCTTGCCGGCTTCCTTCGCCAGCCGCGGCTTCGGATCGAAGGAGTCAATATGCGATACCCCGCCCGACATGTAGCAGAAGATCACGTTCTTCGCGCGCGGCGGGAAGTGAGGCTTCGGCTCCTCTGCCTGCAGCATCGCCGACAAGGCCAGCGTGCCGAAGCCCATCGAAGCGTCCCGCAGCATCTGCCGCCGCGTCAGCTTACCGGACATACAGAAACTCCTTCAGGTTGAACAGGGCGTGAGCGAAGTCGCGCCAGACGGCGGCTTCGCGATCAGGTGCCGCGGTGTGTTGATCCTTCAGTTCGTTCAGGTAGGCCCGGCTTTGCTCGTGCTCCTCTGCGGTGGGCGGGCGCTGGAAGGCGGTCTGAAACATCGCCGCGATACGATCAGGCTCCGGCGTCAGCATCGCCCGTTGGGCCCACTTACCCGCCTGCTCCAACACGAACGGATTATTCAGCATCGCCAGGCTCTGCGCCGGCACGTTCGTCAGATCGCGCTCGCCGCGGGCCGTCGATACCTTCGGCACATCGAATACTTCCAGCATGGGATTCGTCACGTTGCGGCGCACTTCCAGGTATATGCTGCGGCGCCCCGCGCCATCCAACGGCCCCTTTGGTTTGTCGCCCTTCGTCTTGCCCGTGTCGTGATCGTAATAGGTGGCGATAGAAGGCCCGAACATCTCCGGCTTCAGTTCACCGGAGGCCAGCAGAATGGAGTCGCGAATGGCCTCGGCCTCCAAACGCCGTAGGTTCATGTGCTGCAGCCAGCGATTGGCGGGGTCTTTGACCTTCGCCTCCGCCGATGGCGTGCTGCCGCGGCGATAGGCCTCCGACATCGCCATCGCGCGCAGCATCTTCTTCATGGACCAACCGTCCTCCACGAAGCGCACGGCCAGATCATCGAGCAACTCCGGATGCGATGGCTTATCGCCCAGCTTGCCGAAGTTGTCAACCGTGCGTACCAAGCCCGCCCCGAACATCGCCCGCCATAGTCGATTCACCATCACGCGCGCGGTCAACGGATTGCTCTTATCCGCGATGGCATTCGCTAAGCGCAGCCTCGCTTCCCCGGCAGGCATCGGCGCGGGACCGGCGATCGCTTCCAGATACCGCGCCGGAACCAACGGGCCTGGGTTCTTCAGATTGCCTCGTACCAGCAACGGTTGCGGCGCGGGCGGCTCCTGCAGCACGGACGGCGCGAACGTAAGTTTTGGAAGGCCGTTCTCCAGTTCCCGATAACGCGTCAACAGCGGCTTCCATTCGTCACGTTCCTCGATCACGATGGGCTCGTCCGCCGCGAGCGCCGGCTTCTCTTTCGCATCATGGGCGACGATCAGGTCCGCGCCAAACCACGATCGGCCATCTTCCGCGGGTTGCAGGGTTTTCCCCTTCCCCCCGGGCTCGGCCTGGAAGATCGTTGCGGTGTCGATAGTAGTGAATTCGATGTAAGCGCTAAAGCCTTTCCAGAAGGCCGTCGGAATTGTGTACCACTCCAGCTTGTCCGTCTTCGCCCGAGCCCGCAGATTGTATATCCCGCCGCGCGGTACCGCGTAGTTCTCAATGATCAACTGCGCCTGGCCGTAGTTCCCGCCCGCCATCCGTACCGAGATGTAATCCGAATCCACTTTGAATCGCGGCGATTGCCAGACCGCATCATGCTTCGCCGACAGGCGATTCGAGTAAACGCCCGGAGGATACAGCCGCGGTATCCCCGTGGGCGCAATGATCAGTTCCCCCCGCGGCGACCCGGCCGGCCGCAGTCCCGACGCTCGCGCCAGCCAGCCGTCGGTGCTCTTGCCCAAGTCCCACAACAGGCGATAGCCCGCGCCAAGCTTTGGCTCGCTCCGCGGGAACGCAGGCGCGGCGATCCCCGCTTTGATGCGCGCTAAGTCCTCGCTATGCCGGTCGCGGACATCCTCCACATCCACCGGGGCCTGCGTCGGCCGCATGCTGGCGGCAATGCCGAACAGTGCGTAGTAATCGCGCTGGCTGATGGCATCGAACTTGTGATCGTGACAACGCGCGCAGGAGACCGTCAGCCCCTGGAACGCCTTCATCGCCACATCGATCTGGTTGTCCGTGAACTTGATGCGGTCTTCCCAGGGATCCACTGGCTGGAAGCCATGCTCCACCATGCGCCAATGTGCCACTGCCAACAGCGACTCGTTCAACTGCAACTCGGCGTTCCGCCTCGGCGACGGCAACAAATCGCCTGCGATATGTTCCCGCACCATTTGGTCATAGGGAACATCGGCGTTGAAGGCCCGGATCACGTAATCGCGATAACGCCAGGCCAGCGGGACATCCGGATCGCCCTCACTGCCATGCGATTCGGCAAAGCGTAGCCAATCCATCCAGTGCCGCGCCCAATGCTCGCCGAACCGCGGCGATGCCAGCAGCCGGTCCACCTGCTTTTCCCACGCCTGCGCCGAGCCATCCCGCAAGAACCCAGCCAGTTCGTCAGCGCTGGGCGGCAGGCCGGTCAGATCGTACGAAAGCCGCCGCAGCAGGGTCGCCCTATCCGCCGGAGCCGCCGCTTTCAGCCCTTCCGCCGCCAGCTTTAGATTCAAGTGCTGATCAATCGTGCGAGCCGGAACATAAGCCTTCGGCGCATGCCAGGCCCAATGCGCGCGCTTACGAGCTTCCAGGTCAAACACCGCGCCCTCGGCAGCAACCGCCGTGCCGCTCGGCAAGGGAGCGCCACCTTCCACCCATCGGGCCAGCACCGCGATCTTCGCCTCTGGCAGCCGGCCCGACGGCGGCATCGGCTGCGGTAACTTCCCCGTCACCGCCGCCAGCACCTTCGCCGGACCTGCTTGCCTCAGGCCCTCCGGCGTGTCCAACGTCAGACCCGCGAACTTCGTCTTTGCCTGCGACCCGTGACAGGCCCCGCACTGCGCCACCAACAACGGGCGCACCTCCTTCTCGAAGTACTCCACCGTCACCTGCTGCGCCTGTGCAGCCGGCAAGAGCCCGACGAGAAGGAGATACCTCATGCGATTCCCCTACTGGGTCCGATCCCACGGCTGCACCAGCGTGGGCGGATTGACGTAACGAGCCATCTTGAACTGGACCTTCGTTCCCGTGCCCGGCTTCAACGTCACCTTCAGCAGCGGCCCGTTCACTGTCAGCGTCTTCCCCCCAACGACGGCGGTATCGAACCGATGCTCCCCGTAGCCGCCGGCCTGGATGTACATGGTTCGCGTCTGCACCGGATCGACATTCACCAGGCTCAACGTGGCTCCCGTCGCATCCAACTTCTCCACCAGCGCGGCGACATCCTCAGGCAGCCCGGGACGGCGGCGCTCGGCATCGAAGTAGCGGAAGCGGCTATGCAGGCTCCACACGTTGCCCGCCAGATACGCGCCCATCGTGAGATTCGTGAGGGCATTGTGCTGCACCGGGTTGAAGGCCTGCAGATAATCGGCTAACCGCGTGTCGGCCGTCGTGACGTCTTCCTCGATCTCCTGAACCACCTTGCGCACGCGCGCCAGATCGCTCTTCAACGCCTGCACCGGATAGTCCGGCTCCTTGCCTTCGAGATATCCGACGAAGCCCTTTACGGGCACGCGATCCAGGTCCTTGCGGTCCATGGACCAGAAGTAGATTTCCGTCAAACGGTCGGTATGCAGATTCGGCGTGTACTGATACCAGCTCGGTGGGCCGTTCTTGAAGTAGCCGTTCGGATCGCCGTACATCTGCGGCAGCAGTGTGACGCCCTTCTCCACTTTCTTGTTCGCGTAGATATTGTCCATCTGCTTGCGTAGGACGGCGACATAGCTCTGGTCGCCAGTCAGCAGCAGCGCGTTCGCAAAGCCGGGCCAGGAGCCGGCGGTAACAGTGTTGCGGTGCGCGATCTCCTCCAACTCGCCATCGAAGATGGTGAAGTTCCAGCCATAGGTGCCCTTCCACCACTGCCCGTTGTACTCGCCGCCAGGCTTACCGTTCAAGCCAACGTTCGTTGGAATGTTGCCGCCGCACTCTTCGGTGCGCTTCTTCCAGGCGTTCACGTACTCCACAACCCAGTCCTTATACTTGGACTGTCCGGTAAGCGCGAACGACTGCACGCCCAGGCCGGTGGTGCCCAGGTTCAGCGGATGATCGCCGACGCTATCGAGGTAATCCTTGCAGTGCGCCAGCATCTTTGGATAGTACTCATTCAGGTTGAGCAGCTTGCCGCGGCCGGCCTTGTTGTGCAGCAGGTGGAAGCTGCCTGGAACGGGGTCGCCCACCCAGTCGTACTCGGTGGCCTTGTGCAGCATGGGGCCCTTGCTTCCGGTCCAGATGCTCTTGATCAGCTTCTTCTCCGGATCGTAGTTGAGCGCCTCCGGGTCCTCATTCATGTACATGCCGGCAAAGCGCGTCATGCGCGCGTGGAGCAGGTGATCCTTGGGATCCGACAGGCCCAGGAACATGAAGCCGCGAATGCCTTCGCCGGTGTGGAACCAGTCGGACTGCGTGATGAATTCCTTGTAGTGGGCGCCGTTCTCGGCGAGCTTCGTGAGCTTCGTGCGCATCTGCCCGTACTGGCGGTAGTGCCCTTCCAGCGCCTTCTTGTAATTGGCGAGCACGGAGTCCGAACCGCCGATCGTGTGGAACAGCGTCCAGTTGAAGAAGACTTCAATGGCATCGTCCGGCCCATCGAGCGTGCCCCAGCGGGGCGTATGCAGGAGAAAGCCGCGGTCATCCAGATAGCGGTCGGCGAACAGATCGGCGGCCTTGGAATTGGCCTTGATGAGTTGGCGCTCCAGCAGGGCCCATTCGGGCGGCGCCATGGGTGTGTCAATCGTGACGGCGGGGTCGGCTGCCAGGCCACAGGTGAGCCAGGCGGTAAGAAGCATAAAGGGCAGTCGAACGGTCATGATTCGATATCATATACCCCTAACCCCTATTGGCTGGAGGCTCGGTGAAGCGACGGACTTTCTTGGGATCGATGGCAGCGGCGGGCACGGCATTGGCCCAGGGACAGAATCAAGGGCAGGGCCTGCGCCTGGAGATGCTGATCCGCAACGGCACGGTGTGCGACCCGGCGCGCGGCTTCAAACGCAAGGCCGATGTCGGCATTTCGGGCGGGCGCGTGGTAGCGATTGCGGACAGCCTGCAGCGGGCCGACAGCCGCGATGTGATCGACGCTACGGGGCTGTACGTCACGCCCGGTCTGGTCGACCTGCACACGCACTGCTACCACGATGCGACGGGCCTGGGCACGGAAGCCGATCCCATCGCCGCGCGCTCCGGCGTCACCACCTGGGTGGATGCAGGCAGCTTCGGCTGGAACCAGGCGCGCGGCTTCCGGCGCTTCATCAGCGAGCCCGCGCAGGTGCGCATCTACGGCTTCGTCTATCTCTATCCCGACAACCGCAACCCCGACATGGACCCCGTGAAATACGTGCGCTCCATGATGCGGCAGACGGGCGAGACGGTGGTGGGCAATCGGGATATCCTGCTGGGCGTGAAGCTGCAGGTGGGCAGCAACATGAACGGCCGCTACAGCCTGGATTTCCTTAAGATCGCCCGCGAACTGTGCGACACCTACAAGTTCCCGCTGATGGCGCACATCAGCTTCGCCCCGCCCACCACCGAGCAGGTGATGGAGTTGCTGCGGCCGGGCGATATCGTGACGCACTGCTATAACACGCACACCCTCGGCATCCTGGATGGCAATGGTAAGGTGCACGCCAGCGTACGCGCGGCCCGCGAGCGCGGGGTGCTGTTCGATGTGGGTCACGGCCTCGGCAGCTTCAACTTCGAGGCGGCGCGCAAGGCCTTGGCCGATGGCTTCGTCTGCGACACCATTTCCACCGACATCTATCCGCTCAACACCGCCGGGCCAGTGTTCGATATGCCGACCACGATGAGCAAGATGATGCACCTGGGCATGTCCTTCGACGATGTGCTGGCGCGGGTCACCATCGCTCCGGCAAAGATTATCAACCGGCTGGACGGAATGGGGACTCTGCATGTTGGATCGCCGGCGGATGTGGCAATCTTGGGAATCGAAGAAGGAGAGTTCCCGCTGGTGGATTCGCAGCGCAACACGGTAAAAGCCAGGCAGCGCGTGGTCAGCAAACTCACCATCTGTAAAGGCAGGAAGGTGACCGCTTGAAGATCGAACGGATCGAGTTGATTCATTGCCGCGTGCCGCTGGTGGAGCCATTCCGCATCAGTTCCGGCGCGGTCGCGGAGAAGGACGGCATTGTCGTTCGGGTGGTCACCGACACAGGCATCGGCCATGGCGAATCGTCGCCGATGGCGGGCGCATTCTATGGCGCCGATACGCCGGAAAGCTGTTGGAAGGAATTGAGCGAATCGCTGGCGCCGGCGATGGTGGGCCGGAGCTTCGAGAAGCCTCTGGACGCCGCCGCGCACGTGGGCACACTGGCCGCCAGCAACTTCTCGCGCACCGGCTTGGAGACAGCCTTTTGGGATATCGAGGCGCAGCGCCAGGGCAAGCCGTTGTACGAGCTGCTGGGCGGCAGCAAGGTGGATGTGCCTTCGGGTCTTGCGGTCGGCCTCTATGACGACGTGAAGGATCTGCTGCGGGCGATCGAGCGCTACCGGCCCGACGGCTACAAGCGGTTCAAGATCAAGATCGAGCGCGGACGCGATGTAGAACTCGTGAAGGCCGTACGGCAGGAGTTCGGCGGCATCCCGCTCTATGTGGATGCCAACTGCGCCTATGATCTCGCGGACCTTGAAATTTTCCGCCGGCTGGACGAATTCGACCTCATGATGTTCGAGCAGCCGTTCGCGGGAGCGAACTTGCGGGATCTGGCCGTACTGCAATCACAGGTGCGGACGCCGGTGTGTCTGGACGAGAGCCTGGAGTCCGTGGAAGACACGGCGGAGGCCATACGCCTGGGCAGCTTCCGGATCGGCAATATCAAGATCCAGCGGGTGGGCGGCTTCGGTAATGCGCTCAAGGTGCACGATATGTGCCAGGCCGCTGGCATTCCGGTTTGGATGGGCACGATGCCGGAGTTAGGCGTCGGCTGCGTGCAGGGGTTGCATATGGCGACGCTGCCCAACTGCAAGTTCCCCACGGATGTCGAGGCCAGCACGCGCTGGTTCACGGACGACATCATCGCGCCGTTCCTGGAGGTGCGCGGCGGCATCCTGAACCTGCCCGATGCACCGGGGCTGGGCTTTACGGTGGATGACGCGAAGCTGGCGAAGTACGTGGTTGCCCGGCAAAGCTTTGGAGGTAAGTGAATGAAGCTCACGCGCCGTAGCATTCTTCCCGCGCTGGCCGCGGGGCTGGCGAACGCCAAGCAGCGGTTACTGATCGATACGCATCTGGAAGTGTGGACGCTTGACCCCAAGTTCCCCTTCGCCCATCCGGAGCGTCCCAACCTGACGGTGAAGGAGCCGGCGCCGATTGAGAACCAGGTGGCACAGATGAAGGACTTCGGCCTGAAGTACGCGGTGCTGATCAATCCGCGATACTTCGGCTGGGATAACCGCTACATCAGTTACAGCCTGCATAAGTATCCAAAGCTGTTCGTAGCGCATGGGCTGGTGAATCCGGAGGATCCGAAGGTGGCCGAGCGGCTGCGGTATTGGGTGAAGGAGCATGGGTTCCAGGGCATGCGCTTCAGTCCCATTTATCATCCGAAGTCGACGTGGTTGAACTCGAAGGAACACTATCCGCTGTGGAAGGAAGCGGAGAAGCTGGGCGCGGTGTTCAACTATTACATCCTGCCGCACCAGATGCCGATGCTGGAAGAGATGGCCGGGCGGTTTCCGGGTGTGAAGATCGTCATTGATCATCTGGGCAAGCCGGACCTGAAACAGTCCGATCCGTGGCCGGAGTTCCGGAAGATGTTCGCGTTGAAGAAGTTCCCGCAGGTGTGGGTGAGCGCGTCGGAGCCGTACGAGCTATCGCTGACGAAGGAGTATCCGTATAAGGATACGATGCCGTACTTCAAGGCGACGTACGAGGAGTTCGGCGGCAAGCAACTGATCTGGGGAACCGGCTATCCGCGCCCGCGGTGGGAGTTGCCGATGGATAAGGAGTTGGAGTTCATCGACAAGTACCTGGAGTTCTACACCGCCCGTGACCGGGAGTTACTGCTGGGCGAGAACGCGTTGCGGATCTGGAAGTTCCCGAAGCAGTAGTCAGTCGCGGGGATATACTGGAAGACGCCATGCGAAAGAATAGCCTGTTTCTATTGCTGTGTATCGTCTCCACGCTGCTCGCCATCGAGGTGCCCTCGAAGGAAGACCAGATCAATGCGTCGATTCTGGCGGCGCCGAAGGAGCGCCGCGCGGGCGCCACGGTGCTGGGCTACGACGCGGACGGGAAAGTCGTCACCTTGCGGGAAGGCAACAACGACCTGATCTGCCTGGGCGACGACCCGGCGGCCAAAGGGTTCAGCGTCGCCTGCTACCACAAGGATCTGGAGCCGTTCATGGCCCGTGGGCGGGAGTTGAACGCGAGCAGCAAAGGCAAAGCCCGGCATGAGCAGCGCTGGAAAGAAGTGGATGAGGGCAAGGTGAAGATGCCGAGGGAACCGCGGATGCTGTACGTGCTGGAAGGCAAGGGCTTCGACGCGGCCAAGGGCGAGGTGATTGATTCCTATCTGCGCTGGGTCGTGTACACACCGTATGCCACGCCGGAGAGCACGGGCATTACCGCGACGCCAGGCAATGCGCCGTGGCTGATGTATCCCGGCACCGCCGGGGCTCACATCATGATCAGCCCGCCGCGTCCCAAGCAATGAAGGCGCTACGAGCGCACCACCTGCTTGGAGAGACGCAGGGCCCAGCCGCCGAGGAACGGGAAGGCGAACAACCGGCCATGCGCACTTTCCCAGATAGCAAAGAACCAGCAGCCGACCGCGCATAGCATGACCAGGGAAAGCAGCATCACACTCACGCTACTTTGCGGCGCCAGTTGGAGCCACGACCTGCGGCTTGGCGGGAAGCACTACGTTGAAGGGCGGATTGACGGGCTTGCCGGCCGCATCGATAATACGCATCGGCTCATAGGAGATGGGGGTGATCTTCATGGTGTCGCCGAAGATCTCTACGACTACGAACTGATGCTGCGGCGCCCAGGCGGCGATATGCGCCGCCTTCATGGAAGACCGGACGTCGCCCTCGCGCAGTTGCCCGCCCGATCCCGTGATGACATAGAGGATCTGTTTGGTGGTGGCGTTCGCTTCGCTGATCTGGAAGTTGTGTTCATGGCCAGTGAACACCACGCGCACGCCATTGTCTTCGAACAGCTTGACGAAGTGGCGGAGCGGCTCCCGCGAGGCGCCATGGCGGGGGCCGGCGTTGTAGATGGGGTGATGAAAGAAGGGGATCTTCCAAGGCGCTTTCGATGCGCGTAGTTGCTGTTCCAGCCAGCGGTGCTGGTCACTACCCGGCGCATACATCGCCTTGGTGGAGCCCGATTGGGAATTCATGCTGCTGTCGAGGGCAAAGCAATCGAGCAAGCCGCCGTAGGAGAGCTGGTAGTAGCGGGCCGGCTTGCCGCCCGGGAAGAAGAGATTATCCAGGTACACCATGAGGTCGTCACGGCGTTCGGATTCATTGCCGTCGTGATTGCCCAGCGTGGCGTAGAACGGCACGTGGCGCAGTACGTCCTTGTACGGCTCGAAGAACTTCGGTCCCCAGTCCCGGTCTGAATCGCCCGAATTGCGGCTGAACCGGCCGAGCGGCACGGGCGAGTAGATGTTGTCGCCGGTGGTTAGAACGAAGCGGATGGGGTTATCGGTGCCAGCACGCCGCTCCAATTCTTTCTTCATTTCGGCGGCGATCTTGTATTGCGGCGGCTCGCCCGTGCCCCAATCGCCGATTACGAAGAACGCGACACGGTCGGCCTTCTCGGCATTGGTACGGACGGTACCTTTGCCAATGGTGGCGCCGTTGAGAATGACTTCATAAGGATACGAGGTGTCGGGTTTCAGGCCGGAGATGGTGGCCCAGCTTTCGTTGGTTTCGGCGCGGCGGTCGCCCACCTGCACGCGCGCTTTGCCGTGCGATCTGGAACCGCGCCCGATGGTGTTGCCGCCGCCATCGGTGTGGCCCCAGGCCAGGACTACGGCATTCGTCTCGATATGTCCAACGTAAACATGAAAGGACGGCTGGGCGGTAACTACGCCAGAAAAGCAAAACAGCAATCCAACGGCCGGGAGTTTCCCCATACGGCTATTAGATCGCTGTTTCGCGGTTCAGGTTGCGTATTACGGCTTAGAAGAGCACCTTCAAGCC
This sequence comes from uncultured Candidatus Solibacter sp., assembly GCA_964385495.1. GTDB lineage: Bacteria > Acidobacteriota > Terriglobia > Bryobacterales > Bryobacteraceae > CADEFT01. The sequence goes on along the minus strand of CAYLPH010000013.1, from coordinate 30,517 downwards.
AAACTGGATCTGGCGGGGGTCGCCGGCGCTGGTGATACGGCCCAGGCTGGCGGCCACGGAGATGTTGGAACCGGGGTTGCCGAAGTTGGCGTGGTTCGGGAAGTTGAAGAACTCGGCGCGGAACTGCGTGCGGACCCGTTCGTTGATCGCGGTGTCCTTGATGAAGCTGACGTCGAACACGATGTCACCGGGGCCGAACAGATGGTTGCGGGCGGAGTTGCCGAAGGTGAAGGGCGCCGGGGCGGTATAGCCCGAGGCGTCGAACCAGCGGGTGAGGGAACGCTCGCCGCGGGACAGGTTGCCGACGCGGCTGACATCGGCGCGGTTGGCATACCAGCCGGGCTGCGTGGCGTTGAAGGTAACCGAGAAGGGCTGCCCGGTACGCAGGTAGGTGATGCCGGCGAAGCCCCAACCGCCGAAGACCTTGCCGGAGAGGCCGCCGCCGTTCAGGAAGCGCTTGCCGGGGCCGAACGGCAGTTCATAGTTGTAGGCAGCGCTGAAGATGTGGCGGCGCACCTGATCGGAGTTGCCGCGATCGTTAGCGGTGTTGTAGGGGTTCTGTGGGCCACCAACGATGGGGGTATTGTCGAGCGAGCGATTCCAGGAGTACTCCAACTGAACGCTCATGCCATTGGAGTAGCGCTTGATCCCTTCGATCTGCAACTGGTGGAGGGTGGAATCGCCGGCGCCCTTGAGCATAAGAATGTCGGCCCAGGGCTGGAAGGGGCGGTTGCCCTGGATGGTGCCGAGCCGCTGCTGGGCGGGTAGATTGACGTTGTAGTTGTAGAACGGCAGGTGCGTGGTGTGGTTGCCCACGTAGGAGACGCGCATACCGAAGTTGGCCACCAACTCGCGCTCCAAAGTGAAGTTCCACTGGTGGGAAGCGCTGTTGCGGATGTTGTTCTCGACGATGGTAATGCCGGGATTCGGAGAGATGGCGCCGCCGCCCGGGAAGGGGTTGGCGAGCGTGAGAGACGGCGTGCGGCCGGGCGTGGATTCAAAGGTCTCGGCAAGCTGGAAGGGCGGGTTGGAGAAGCCCATCTGGCGGAAGCCGATGAACACCGGCAGGAAGTTGTAGTAGAGGCCATAGCCGCCGCGAATAACGGTCTTGTTCCCGGCGAAGGGGCGGAAGGCGAAGCCAACGCGCGGCGCGATGTTATTGGTGTCGGCGCTGAGGATGGAGTAGTTCTCATCCAGGCGGATGGGGTAAGCCTGGAGCAGGCGCTGCTGGGCCTGAGGCGGCACCTGGGAACGCGGAATCACAAGCTGGCCGGTGGCGAAATCGAAGTTCGCCTGGGCGCGGTCGCGTTCTTTCCAGGTGGTCTGGAGCATGTAGCGAACGCCGTAGCTGAGGGTGAGTTTGGAGTTCACCTGCCAGTCGTCCTGGACATAGGCGCTGTAGCGCGTGTTGTAGAACAGATTCACCGCGGTGGGGGTGGAGCGGTAGGTGAAGTTCGCATAACCCAGCAGGAAGTCGGCGAAACCGTGCGCGGGCTGTGCGGCGCCGGTACCGTCGTTGGTGAAGCGGCCATTGAAGTCGAAGCGGCCGAGAGCGGCGTTGTTGGCAACGCCCGTGCCGAGGCCGAACGCGCCGGGGGGCGACGACATGCGGAAGTTACCGATGTCGATGCCGGTTTTGATGGTATGACGTCCGCGGATCCAGGTCAGGTTATCGATGATCTGGCGGGTAAACTGCTTGCCGCGCTCGCTGCCACCGTAGTCGCCGATGGAGACGTGCCCGAGAATGTTGGCGGTCGGCAGGCCACCGATGGGCACCTGGTACAGGGTGGGGAAGAGGCTGCGCGGGTCGAAATCGCGGTTCATGCCCTGGCGCACCGGCCCATGATAGGTGTAGCCGAGACGGAACTCGTTCAGGACCGTGGGCTTGATGTTGCGGGTCCAGGTGAAGTTGCCGACGCGCGTATCGTTGCCGCCGTTATCCCACGAGCCATAGCCTTCCGGATAGGCCTGGGCGACGAAGTAAGGATTCGCCAGCGAGATGTTGCCGGTGAACGAGAGGCTGTCGTTCTGGGTGAGCTTGTGATCCAGGCGCAGGAAGTAGCGCTTGATATCGGAATCGTTCTTGATGTTGGTGATGTGATTGTTCAGGGTGCCGGCCGCGCCCTGACCGGGGGCATTGGGTAGCGCCACGCGTCCGATCAGCGCCGAAGCCCGCGAATCGATGCGGTTGGACGGGATCTGGTTGTTGGGGAACGGCTGGCCGGAGAGCGGATCGATGATCGTGTTGAGACCGGAGAAGTTGCCGGCGCGCATGGCGGCGGTGGCAACGCTCATGGTGAAGGTACGGGGCGAGCGCTCCGTCAGCCCTTCATAGCCGCCGAAGAAGAAGGTACGGTTCTTGACGATGGGGCCGCCGATCATGCCGCCGAACTCATTGCGGTTGAACGGGGGATTGGTCAACGCGAAGAAGTTGCGTGCGGCGGTGGCCTTGTTTCGATTGAAGTAGAACAGGGTGCCGTGATAGTCGTTGGTGCCGGACTTGGTGGCGATGGTCACGGAAGCGGCACCTTCGAACTCGGCCTTCTGGCTGTTGGAGTCCATCTTGAACTCGCTGACGGCGTCGACGCTGGGCAGGGTGGACATGCCGTGACGGAACGAGTAGGCGCCGCCGCCGTTGCCCGGATCGTTGAAAGCGACGCCGTCCACATTAAAGGACATGCCGCCCCAATAGGAGCTGCCGGCGACGCGGGGATTGGAGGCGCTATCGGTGGTGACGCCGGCCGAGATGCGGATCAGCCGGTCGAGGAAGCGACCGTTGAGCGGCATGGTGGTGATTTGCTGCGCCTGCATGACATTGCCAATGGTGGCGTTCTCGGTGTTCAGGACCGGGGGCGCGCCGGTGATCTCGACGGTCTGCTGGACGGCTCCGACTTCGAGGGTGAAGTCCTGGCGAAGGGAGCGGTTCGCCAGCAGAGTAAGTCCCTTAACGGCGTTGGTGCGGAAGCCCTGGGCCTCAACGCGAACCGTGTAAGTGCCGCCGGGCAGGCCGGGTAAGGTGTAGTCGCCATCGGTGGTGGATTGGGTTTTGACCTCAATCCCGGTACCTTCGTTGGTGACGCTAATCGAAGCTCCCGGCACGGCGGCGCCAGAGGCGTCGCGAAGGGAGCCAACGATGTTACCAGTAACGTTCTGCGACCACACCGGTGTGTGGAGCAAAAAAGCGCAAGTTAGGGCCAGAGCAAGATTTCTCATAGTACTTCCCGATGAAGAAAAGTATAACTGTTCCATTACAAGGGTTGGCGTATTTCGTCCAGCCCGGTGGTGGATATGCTGCGATCGATTGCAAACGAGTTCAGCCCATGGCAAAGGGCGCGGGATAGTAGCGGCTGTAGGCGTCCAGGGTCTCGGCGATAGAGTTGCGGGCTTCGGGAAATGGCGCGAGACCACGCAGGATGGCACCCCAGAGCAACATGAAGTAACGGTTGGCAAGGCGGAGCGAGATGAGCGGCTCGCCGTCCGGTCCTGTATGGATGGGGCTGGCGGGCGTGCCGTTGGGCGTGTCGGGGGTGGCCGGCTCATCGGGCAGGTCACCGGGGGCGTAGATGATGTCGGGATGGGGCGGCTTGGCGTTGGCGGCGGCCGTTTTGGGGCGCGGCGGCGGAGCGGCCTGATTGGGGGTTGGCGGCGTGGTGGCCGCAGTGTTGGCCGAAGCGACGCCGCACTGGCAGCGCCTGCCATGGCCATCATAGGCGCAGGTGATGGCGTTGCGAACTCCGGGCGCGCGGCGGTAACGGAGAGCGCAGCGGTCCCGGAGAGGGAGCGTGGTATCGGGAGACATTAGAGAGACACCTCCGGCTGGGGAAGAGTGTCAGGTTCGTTTGCTGTATGGGGCCTTTTTTTCGGGCGATTGCGGTCGTGCTGCCGTAGATGACGAGTTTCGCGCGGGGCGTTGTGCGAGGGTGCGGCGTTACCTTGGGGCGTGGCGGGCCCGTGAGACCTGGCGCCGCGGCGGCGGGATGTCTCGATTTGTGCGAGTGTGCGCATAGAGGATTACTCCTGATTTGTTATAGCGGGCGGGGGAGGGGAGATCTTGTGGGGTGGGGACGGGGGAGGGATGGAAGATGTTGGGGGGAAAGGGGTTGTTTACTTAGAATTTATTTGCAACTGGCGTGAACCGGGGTTTCACGGGTGGTTACGTTTCGCGCACCCGTAGCAATAGCCGGGAAAACTTCCCGGCCAGCGCCGGCTATCAGCGTTGGCCGGTCAACTATTTATTCCCGGTACCAGCCTCGCACCGCGACTAAGTCACTTTGCCTCGGTCCAGCCTGCGCGTAGATGAGATGGCGGAGGCCGGGCGAGATCGTGAAGCTGGGAATGGCGCTGGCCAAAGGCCGCTCGAAACGAGCTAATTGCACTGAGCGCCGCTGCTTAAAGTTGTAAAACAACACCTCATCCCGCGCGCTAAGATCATCGACATAGGCGATGCCGCTGTCCGTCACCACCCAGTCCAAGTCGGCTCTCTTGGATTCCAGTCCCGGTAGCGCCTCGGAGGGGCCTCCGCCTGTTGGCACACGCCAGACGCCCATATTGCGATCGGAGAAGTAAAGATACCGTCCATCGGTTGACTCAGAGTTCTCGAAGGCCAGCCGGTCTGTTATCTGTTTGGCTACCTTTCCATCCACAGACATCTTCCAGACCCTGGCTTCGCCGCTCCGGTTCGACGTGAAGTAAATCCATTGGCCATCCCGCGACCACGACGGCCGTTTCTCCTCGAATGAATTCACCGAAACCCGGCGGGCTTGTCCGCCTTGTGCGCCGACAACGAAGATTGCCGAATGCCCATCCACCCTGCTATCAAACACAATCCAGTTGGCGTCCGGCGACCAATGCGGCGAGCCAACATAAGGGCCGCCCATGTAACTTACTCTCCTCACCGAAGAACCGTCCGCATTCGCCACCCATATCTCGAGCGTTCCAGCGCGGTCTGAAAGGAACGCCACTTGCCGTCCATCCGGTGAGAACCGGGGACTGTGCGTTCTTCGTGAGGAGGGGGCCAGGGGCAGTCCAGAAACCGGGGAACGCCCTGAAGCGCCAGCCAGTCCGGCGCTCATCAGGTCCATTTGATCGCCGATGTCGGCAAAGATGAGTTGCCCGTCGCTCGATACGGCTGGCTCGCGGGCGTTCCTGGCGGGAGCGACGACAACCCGTGCAACTCCGGTTGCAAGCGGCACAGTCCACAGTCCATACGAGCCGCCACGGTTGGATGAGAAAACGACGGCGCGCGCATCCGGTGTCCACGCCAGTCCGCGAATATCGGAGTAGTCGAAGGTCACCTGCCTCGTTTCGCGGCTCTGGCGATCGAAGACATGAATCGCCGCGGTGGAGTGGCTCTTGTAGCGCGCGAAGGCGATGAGGCGGCCGCCCGGTGAGACGGTTGGATAGAAGTCGTGCGCCCCGTCGATGGGATTCGTGACTTGCCGTCGAAAAGATCCGTCCACCGCCACCTCGAAGATCCCGCAACACCTCCCATCTTCAGAAGCGCTGGTAATCAATAACGATTGCCCCTCGGGCATCCAGGCTGGACCCGGCCCGCCTAGTATCTCCGAAGCCTCAGGCTGCCAGATCCCGTAGTAGAGCCCGGTTATCGCAGCCACTTTCCTTTCCTGATCCATTGGGGAGACGCGCCTAACGAAGACGTTCATTGAGCCGCGGCTGGCGCGAACGTAAGCGATGCGGTCTCCCGAGGGCGACCAAGCGGGATGGAGATCGTGGTCAGGGTTGGCGGTCAACCGGAAAGGAGGCTTGTCGCCGATGCGCAAGTAGACGTCATAGTTAGCCCGCCCTCCGGGGCCGCCATCCCAGACATATGCAATGTCGCGCGAGTTCGGAGCAATGGAGGGCTGAAAAGATTCGCCTATTGTCGAAGTGACCGGAAGTACCTGGAACTGATTTCTCCGTCCGCGGGCAGTCCATTGGCGCCAAGCGAAAATGCCGCTTACAAATAGCAGGCACAACGTGACAGCAATCAGAGCCGCGGGACGGTTGCGGGGTGTCCGCGGCGGGACGGAAATCAGCGCCGATTCAGGATTCGAAGCCTTATCAAGCGCAGAGTCCCCGACGCCATTGAGAACGGGCGCCGCGGACATCTCCACCCTAAGGGCATAACCGCCCTTCGGTAACGAAAACCTGACCGGCTCGCCAGGGTCATGGTCGACGTAGTAACGTTCCAGCAGATCGCGAAGGCGGCGCGCTGCGTTCCGCACCACGGGGTCTGTCTTGGGATCGTAACCGGGATCGCGATCAAAGACCGCAACTCCAATCGTGGTTTCCTTCAAGCTATCGCTCCGACCCGTAAGAGCGGCATCGACTATGAATTCGAGGAACCGGCAAGCGCGGCTGGCTTGGGCAAATGTGCGGCTCGCGAGAACCTTGCTCAAGTGAGTGCGGATTAGTTCAGGGGAAGCAGATCCAGATCTAGCGGCAGCTTCATCGTCGATCAAATTCATATGGATGAAACAAGCGCGGGCGTCCGGTTGAGCGCTGGAATCACAATGGTAGCGGGAATACGTGGAGCGGTCAATCTCCAAGTGCTTTACGTACATCGCGGTACCCCCGCGATACCTCGCGAACTCCACGGAATACTTTCCCTTGCCGGCATGTACGGGGCATTCTGCTCAAGAGCTTTCGTTGATTCCAACTTGGAGGGATAGTGATGAAGGATAGAAATCAGGAACGCCGGGTCGTAAACAGAATGCAATACTGTCTCTGGTCCCCGCTGCTGGTGATGTTGCTGGTGGGCGCAACGTTTCCGCGAGTGGTCCTCGCGCAGACCGCTAACGCAACGCTTCGGGGCGTTGCCCTTGATGCCGCCGGGCAACCCGTCGCGGATGTCGCGATCAAGATCGAGCATGAGGAGACCAAAACGGTACGTCACGTCCGAACGAACAGCCAAGGTCTTTATGCCGCTCCTCAGTTATCGCCCGGTCACTACAACCTGACGGCGACCCGGACCAACTTCGCGGTCGCGACGCTACCGACAATCCTGCTTTCGGTCAACCAGGATCTAGAACTTCCAATTCGGATGAGCCTTGAAACCGTAGTGCAACAGATCCAAGTGAGCGAGACTGGCCTCGCGGTTGAGACGACGAACGGCACGTTGGGCACTGTCATCACGGCGCAGCAAGTTCGCGATCTACCGCTAAATGGCCGCCAGTTCACGCAGTTGATCTTGCTCACACCCGGCGCAGTGCCCAAGCAAGCCAATCAACAGAGTGCCTTCGTGGTGCCCCTGGGTGCTTCGGGTATCAGCCCATCCGTGAGCGGACTACGCCCGCAACAGAACAACTTCACAGTAGACGGCGTTTCAAACAATGCCATGTTTACGAATACGTGGGCCGTAAGTCCGCCGCCAGACGCAATCCGCGAGTTCCGGGTGCAAACCAACATCACGGACGCTGAGTTCGGCAATTCTCCTGGAGCGAACGTGAACGTTGCGATCCTTTCGGGAACCAACTCCTTTCACGGCGCGTTGTGGGAGTACCTTCGAAACGACAAGTTTGCGGCGGCGAACTACTTCACCAATGCAACCGGCCTCCGGAAGAATGCCTACAAGCAGAACCAGTACGGCCTAACCTTTGGCGGGCCTGTGCTGATTCCGGGCGTGATCGACGGCCGGAAGTCGAAAACTTACGTGTTCGGCTACTGGGAAGACTTCAAAGCTCGTCAGGGGCAAACCGTGTTGCTCAATGTTCCTCGAACCGAACTACTCGGGGGCGACTTCTCTTCGCTCCTGACGGGACGCGGCGCTGTCGATCCCTCTGGAAGACCTATCTCCGACGCCTTGGGGCGGGCGGTATTTGTGAACCAGCTATATAACCCTTTCTCCACTCGCACCGTCGACGGACAACTCGTGCGGGATCCTCTTCCAGGAAACATCATCCCAGCGTCTAGGATCAATCAGGCCGCGCTGGAGTACCTGCGCGCCGCGTATCCCACGCCGAACCTTTCCGGTCCGGGAGCAAACTACGCGGCAGACGCCGCAACAGCCACGGACAGCCGGCAATACGGTTTGAAGCTGGACCAGGATCTAGCCGGGAATCACCGGCTGATGGGTGCATTCTACGCAGCCGACGCCGGCCGATTCGCGCCCGACGGCTTAAAGTTTGGCTCGCAGGTGTTGACCAATCCCGGCAAGATTGCCTCGCTAGTGAGCACAAACGTCCTGGACAGCACGTCGGTGCTTACCCTTCGTTATGGTTATACGGAGACGAAGTTTGCCCGGCATCAGACCCCCGCCGGGAGAGATCTGCTCAACAAAATCAACGCAGAAGGCATTTACCCGGAAATATACGGTCTGGCTGGAGTTCCAGCCGTCTCCGTCGCGGGCGTGACCGCCACGAATCAGACCATTTTGCGCTTCGGCCCGCAGCGCCAACACACGGTGTCCGGCAATCTCGAAAAGCTCTTAGGATCCCATAGCCTGGCGCTCGGATTCCGGGCCTCACACCTACACGGGGAATCCGACGGACGTTCGCTCACTCTATCTTTCGATCAGTTCCCGACGAGCGCGGTTTATGGCGCCGGAGTCAACGTAACGACTACCGGCAATTCGCTGGCGAGTATGCTTATCGGACTTCCTTCGCGGGCGCTTGGGCAAGTTGGTTCCACCAATGCGGCGGCCGACGGGTGGCAGCAGGGCTACTTCGTGGACGATACGTGGCGAGCAACGTCTCGACTGACTCTCCGCTTCGGCCTGCGGTACGACTACTACCAGCCTTTGCGCCATAGCAGGCCTGTGTCCGGGTTCGACGAAGGCTGCGCCTGCGTACGCCTCTCCGATCCGTTTCCGCCGACGTATCCCACGGCCAACGCAAGCCGCAGGTGGTACGAGCCGCAACGGCTCAATTTTCAGCCGCGATTCAGTTTCGCTTACAAGCTCACGGAGGACACGGTAATCCGAAGCGGTTTTGCCAAGTTCAACGACTTCAACAACAGCTACATTCAGCAGCAGTTGATCCTGCGGTTGAGTTGGCCCTGGGGGGCTGGAATCAATCTGGGCCCGCTCAATCGCGCGGTCCCGGAACTGATCTTCGATCAATTGCCGCCAGCTTCATCGATCCTTCCACAGCCTGGGCAGCAGGCGCTCAATCCCCAGTGGACTTGGAACTCGCTTCACACCAATAAAACTCCCTACACCATGCTGTGGAACCTGCAGGTTGAGCACCTGCTTGCAAAGCGATACCTCTTGCGCGCGGCCTATGTCGGATCGGGAAGCCGCCACCTCTACATTCAAACCCAATTTAACGCTCCAACTCCCGACAGGATGGGACCGGGCCCGGTCGCACCGCGAAGTCCCTATCCTTGGATCAATCAATTCCAACTGGATCGCAACGAGGGAAATGCCAACTACAACGGGCTGCAGCTATTCGCCGAGCGCCGCTTCCAGTCCGGTTTGCAGTTCGCGACTTCCTATACTTGGTCGCACTGCTTCTCTTACCAGGACGCCGCTCAGGACTTTTCTAACCAGAACCCGTATGATAGGCGGCCAGATTACAGCAGTTGCGACCAGGACGTGCGGCACGCGTTCACTACGAACTTCACCTGGGATCTGCCGGTCAGAGAGAGCCAGCGGCTTGGCCCAGTTGGCAATGCGGTACTTGCCGGCTGGCGCGTCAGCGGAATCGTTAGCCTATTGACCGGCCTTCCGTTCAATGTGACACTTCCGTTCGACAACGCCAACATTGCGCAGACTGCCGGCGTGCAACGCGCGCAGTTGACCGGCGATGCGGAACCAGCAGGATTCCGCCGCACGCCGGAGGAGTGGTACAACAGAGCGGCGTTCGGAGTCCCCGCACCCTACACCTTCGGCAATTTGGGCCGCAACATCTTGCGCGCCGACGGTATACGCAACTTGGACCTGACCGTGATGAAGGATTTTGAGCTCTCCGAACGTGTGAAGCTTCGTTTCGCAGCGGATGCGTTCAACGCACTTAACGGAACGATGTTTAACGCGCCGAACGGTTCGGTCACCACCCCGGCCTTCCTGCGCGTTCAGTCCGCTCGTCCCGCGCGGGACCTGCAATTCAGTCTGAAGCTGACGTACTAAACCCAAGTAGCGGAGCGGTCTCCGGCGCAGCCGCGGATCGCTCCAATGTCATCCAGGAATCCAATGATCCATTACAGGCCGGCGCTCCGCGCGCCACACATTTGCGTGGCTTTAGCAGTACTCTTGTGCAGTTGCGCGACAACGAAGTCTCAGGAGAGACCGAAGCAGCATCTCGTCGTCATCTCGGTTGACGGAATGCGCCCCGAGGAGTACGGATCAGCGAACGGCCCTGTACCCGCGATTCACGATCTGGCGGCACATGGCTGCGCTTCTGAAGGGGCCACCGGTGTTTTCCCCTCCGTCACATATCCCACGCACGCGACCATGCTGACTGGCGTGCTGCCGGCCGAACACGGCGTTTACTCGAATCAATTATTCGATCCCATGGATGCGACCGGCGGCGGATGGTACTACTTTGCCGATCAGATCTCCGCGCCCGCGCTTTGGGATCTCACGCGCGCAGCCGGATTGAAGAGCGCGGCAATAAGTTGGCCGGTAAGCGTCAGCGCGCCGGTCGACTATCTCATCCCCGAATATCGCCCGATCAAGTCGCAGGAAGACGTCCGGCTGCTGCGGGCGTTATCGACGCCTGGCTTGGTGGCGCAAGTGGAGAAGGAGCACGGCGCGGTTCCGGTACCTTTGACCGATGCCTGGCGAACCAAGGCTGCGACTGAAATTTTCCGGCGCTACCAGCCTTCGATGTTGCTGCTCCACCTGGAGGAGACCGATCACGAACAGCACGTTTTTGGTCCCGGCAGTGCGGAGGCTCGCTCCATGTTGAGCGCTATAGACCGGCACATTGCCGAGCTCAGGCGCGAAGTGGAGGAGATCGCGGGCCAGAACAACGTCACATGGATGATTGTCTCCGACCACGGCTTCCAGGCGATCCAGAAGCAGTTTAATCCCATGGTGATGTTACGAGAGGCGGGGCTTTTGGACTTCGAGAAGGATCGTGTCAAGTCGTGGCGCGTTTACCCGCGAATCGCTGGCGGCATGTTTGCGCTCGTCGCGAACAATGCCAAGGACCAGGCGAGGGCAGAGCTTACGCGGGCGGTTTACCGGCGATTGCAGGAGCTCGCAGCGGATGCGGACAATGGCTTTCACAAAATCTATACGGCTGAGGAACTCGCAGCTCTGGGTTCATTTCCGGATGCATTCGTAGCCGTCGAGATGGGGCCTGGGTTTACCGCCGGTAGCAATATCGACGGGCCGCTGATCTCGGCGAGTCACTACAAGGGCATGCATGGCTATGGCCTGGATAATCCGGCATCCCGGATATCGCTCGTACTCTCCGGGGCTTCCGTGAATGCTTGCGAGGTGGGGCTGGTGAATGCGGGCGTGTTGGACATTGCGCCAACAGCGGCAAGAATTCTCGGTCTCAGCATCCCGAACGCACGGGGCCGGGTGCTCGAGGAAGCCACGCGTCACCTAAAGGACAAGACTAGACGTTAACCGGCCTGCGCACTGACTACACAGATAGGGTCGAGGTCAGCCGCGGCCGAACTGCTTTCCCAGGTTTCAGGTCCTCGACAAGTGAACGGTCCCACGCTTGCTGCTGGCGGAGACTGCCTGTGGCGCGTGCCGCAGTATATAGGCAATTGCCGGGATCCGGCGATCAGCTTCATCCGGAGGTACACCGTCATGGACCGCCTCCGAGCGGTACCGCGTAGGAACAGACTTGCTGGAAAGATCGTCTGTTGGACACAATTTTGAAGCCCACGACAGATAGGCTCGCCAAACGTGATCCTCGACGGAGACAGGTTGACCGAGCACCTAATTTATCATCGACACCGTGAGCACCGAGGCGGCATACAGTGCCGCATTCGATGCCGGATCTAATAGCGCCACGGCGGGGGTCATTTTTTTCCGGGCCGCAACTCCTGCTCACTTCCTTGACCCAATAACTGCCGCCTTGGCCGCCATGGGTGTGTCTGGCCACCGTGAGGTCCCAGCCCTGTTGGGCCGCGATGGGAAACACGCCGGGGTTGTGGGAGAGCAAAAGGTTTACCGCGCCGCGGCGCCGCAGGGTGTCCGTGCCCACCAGGTAGGGCATGCGCTATAGCGGGTGAGGTGGGAGAGATCTTGGGGGAAAGGGGGAGGGTTGGATAGTGGAAGGAAGGGGTTGCTTACTTGGAAGTTTTGCAACTCCCGAGCATGGGTCAACCGGCCAATACTTTTAGAGGCGGGCAGAAGCCGTACGATGTGCGTCAATGGTACTCGGCTCCCGATCAGGTAAAAGCTGCTTTGCCGGCGTTCGACGAATTCCTTAGCCATTCAACCTTGTTGGATAGTTTATGGCATTTTGATCTCCTGCTCCGGAACAGCGTAGTAACGGAGAACAAGCCAATCAATCAGCTTCTTACCCGCCCGTTGCCTCACGATGGCAATGAGGTCCGCTTCCGCTTCAGCGAGCAATTCACCGTTATCCAATTCGCCCCAGCCGCGCGGAACGTTATACTGCCACTGGAGTCGTGGAGTTCTTCGGCCTTTGCGCGACATCGAGATCTAAAGGCTTCACAAAGATCCACCGAACGCACCGGTTCCGTTGGGAGCAGCTTCCGGATGTCCGACGCGACACGCGCCTTCCTGGATGAACTCGCTCAGGCGGAGGGCACGCTCGATCTGGCTCTCCATCGGGTCATTCTTGCTGCGAGAAGTCCCTTTCAAGGGTTCCAGTCTGGTGATTGGTAAACGGTGCGCCCGCCGACGAATGTCATCAACGACGAAATATCCCGGATCTCTTCTTCTTTGACAGACAGAGGATCGGCACTCAGTACAGCGATATCCGCGAGCTTTCCAGGCTCAATAGAGCCCTTCCGGGTCTCGTCGAAACCGAGGTAAGCGCCGTTAATGGTGGAACACCGGATTGCTTCTTCGCGAGAAATGGCTTGGCTGGGGGCAACCGGTTCGTTGGTGATGGAACGGCGCGCGATGGACTGCCAGATTGGCCAGAACAGCGACACGGGAACATTATCTGTCACGAGCGCCACTTTGACCCCGGCGTCCAGTAAGCGACGCAAGGGCGTAAGTTCGTCCCGCTGTTCTGGCGGCAGAGATTTCTGTCTGAGGTGTCCGGATTTATAGATGCCGGCGTTGGTATGTGGCGTGAATCCCGTGACAGGGGAACGAGCAGATACCTTATGAAGAAACGGGATAAGATGAAGAGGTGTATTGTCATGGCGCAGCTTGATTGGTCACAGTGTCCGGCCGTGGAGAGCGTTCCCGGCAAGCTCAGCGGCGCGTGGGTGTTCAAGAACACGCGGATGCCCGTGTCAGCCGTGTTCGAGAACCTCGAAGCTGGCGCTACTGTCCAAGAGATCATGGAGTGGTTTCATCTCTCGCCCGAACAGATCACGCCCGTGCTTCAGTTCGCCGCCCGAAGCCTGGAGGCTCCGGGGCCTTCCTCCGTGACCACATCGCCCTCCGATGCGCGTCCTGTTTGACCACAGCACGCCCGCGCCGTTGCGTCGTTACCTGAAAGAACATCTGGTAACGGAAGCCATTGAGCGCGGGTGGGAGGAGCTTGAGAACGGCGCGTTGCTGGCGGAAGCCGAAGCGGCCGGTTTCGATGTTCTTGTGACGGCGGACAAGAACATTCGGTATCAGCAAAATCTCACAGGCCGCAAGCTCGCCATCGTCGAACTCAGCACCCCGCGGTGGCCCGTAGTGCGTAATTACATCGAGCGTGTGCATGCTGCCGTGAATGCCGCCACGCCGGGCAGCTACGCCCAAGTGGATATCCCCTTGCAACCGAAGGAGCCATTCAGGCGTAGTTGACCCTGTGGCACTGTTCCGCCCATGACCGGCCTGGGGCCCGTCGGCTTTATCTATCGGTAAGCGGCGGGTGAACCGCTCTTTCACCAGGCGCCCTCGCGCGCATTTGTGAGAATGTGTCGAAGAACAGGCGCGAGTAGAACCAGATCCGCGAGTGGACGCGTGGGGATCGGTAAGCGTAGACCGGCTGGTCTACGCGTTGGCCGGGCACAGGCCACTGGTAATCGCCGTGGAGGCAGCTACACCGCCTTGCGTTAGAAACCTGCGGCGCTGCATGATATCGTGCGGCATGACTGCCTATGCACTGTAGGAATTGCGCGGAATGTCCGCCAGTGTTTAGTGGCGTTCAGGCAGCATGGATTTGCCGAAACCGCTCGGGCGCCCGCTCCCTTCGCGGCCGCTTCAGGCGCGAGTCAGCCGTAGCAGTGCGATCTCCGCCTGCGTTCCCAGCCGTGCCGGGACGCCTACCGTGCCCAATCCGCTGGTAACGAACAGCGTGCGGCCTTCCCTTTGGTACTTGCCGTAAGTGAACGGCGTATAGAAGCGGGCGGGGTTAAGCGAGGCGTGCAGGTACTCGAGAGTGATCTGGCCGCCGTGGGTGTGGCCCGCCACCGCCTCTAGCGGGTGAGGTGGGAGAGATCTTGGGGAAAGGGGGAGGGTTGGATAGTGGAAGGAAGGGTTGCTTACTTGGAAGTTTTGCAACTCCCGAGCATGGGTCAACCGGCCAATACTTTTAGAGGCGGGCAGAAGCGCGCGGGATTCGCAGTATGCGGTTTTTCCATTCGGAGGTCTCGGTCGCGCTCCAGATCAACACCAGCTCTTCGATGACCTGCGCGATCGGGGAATGCTGCTTAACCAACAAGACGCCGGGACTAGATCCACTCGCCTGAAGAAACTGCCCGAAGTGGTGCGGCATAGTTCTGAAATCGTGAGAAACGAGAATACGCTCCTGCTCGGCCGCTATTCGGAGTACTTCGGAGTCGGGAACGCCCTCCAGTTTTGCGTCGTTGGCGGATACGAAGTCCATTGTGGGCTCCCTGCGCCGACAACCGCTGACGATACCTTGGTCAAGATCGGCATCCGCCAGAAAGCGGATCATCCTTCAGTCTTTCCGCGCGAGCAGGTCCTGGCGCACTCGCTCCAGCTTCTCATTCAGATGTGGGGGGAAAGGGTGGTTGCTCTCGAACTCATCTTCCTCCCTCTCACGCGTGGCGATGTCCTTCTCCACGTCGTCCTTGTTCCCCAAGTAAAAAGTGATCGCGCCGTAAACCTGCTCGAGGGTCAGCGTCGGATAGTGCAACCTGATGGATTCCGGCGGTTCCCCGTTCTGAAACTGCCGTACGATGTGCGTCAATGGTACACGGCTCCCGATCAGGTAAAAGCTGTCGTGCCGGCGTTCGACGAATTCCTTAGCCATACAACCTCGTTCAACAGTTTACGGCATTCTCATCTCCTACTCCGGCCCCCGTCTAAGGGGGACGATTTATCATCGGACGGTAAGCAGTGTCTTAACTGGTTGTCTCACCCAGCGGCACAAGCGCACGTTGGAGTTGTCGGCCTTCGCGCGACATCGAGCGCTAAATCGGTCCAGGCGTTGGCCGGTCAACTAATTATTCACGGTACCAGCCTCGCACCGCGACTAAGTCACTCCGCCTCGGTCCAGCACGCGCGTAGACAAGATGGCGGAGGTCGGGCGAGATAGTGAAGCTGGGAATGGCGCTGGCCGAAGGCCGCTCGAAACGAGCTAATTGCACTGAGCGCCGCTGCTTGAAGTTGTAAAACAACACCTCATCCCGCGGACACTCCATTGGCGCCAAGCGAAAATGACAGAAGCCGACCGCTGACTGCCGATCGCTTATGGCAACTTCCGGTACATCAGGTTCTTGTACATCACCATGCTGCCCGGATCGTGCTGCTGGAGCGCGAGGTGGCCCTTCATGAAGGATTTCTTCTCGTCCACGAACTTGTCCACCGCGGGCTTGCCGTTCACGTAGATGGTGATGACGTTGCCCTTGGCGACGATGCGCTGCGACCACCAGGTGTCGTCCGGAACCAACTGCTCGAACACCTTCACCATGTTGTAGAGGGAGCCGGTCTTCACCGGGTCCTTATGGGAGTTGTTGACCTGCGCTTCATAGCCTTTCGGCCAGCCTTCCATGAACTCGGCGCGGAAGTACATGCCCGAGTTGCCGCCCTTGTTGAGTTTGACCTGGGCGTAGAACTCGCAGTCTTCGCACTGCTCCTTCATCCAGAACAGGTGGCTGCGCTCGCCGCGGCCGACGATGGCGCCGTCCTCGACCTTCCAGTTCTCCGGGCGCTCGCTCGGCTTCCAGCCATCGAGGGTCTTGCCGTCGAACATCGATACCCAGCCGTTCTTGCCGGCCTTCGGCGCGGGCTCCATCTTCGCCGGCTTGGGGGCGTTATCGGCGGCGAACGCCAATACGGCGGCCGCCGCGGAAATCAGCAGTATGGGACGAAACAAGGTCATGACTTGGGCTCCTGCTTGGGTTCTGAATCTTCAAATACGACGCCGAGCACCTTCACTTCGTTATCGGCGAGGCTTGCATCGCGCGTCAGGGTATTGGCCGAGCAGCGAACGGCGCCCAGCACATCGCCGAGCACCGGCTCCAGCAGCTTAGCCGTCTCTTCATTCACGGCGAGTTGTAACTCGCTGATGGACCGGCCTACGGAAACGCCGGATTCGCTTTTGCGCTTGTTCACCGCGCTGAGCGCCGCGATGGCGGTCTCAAAGACATCGCCGGGGCCAGCGGAGGCGGGCAGTTCGTCCGCCTTCGGCCAGGGTGCGCGGTGGATGCTGGGATGGCCGGTCTCCGCGGCGAAGGCCCAACTCCAGACTTCCTCGGTGATGTAGGGAACGTAGGGCGCGAACAGCCGTAGCAGGACGTTCAATGCGATGCGCAACGTAGCCACGGCGGAAGCGCGGCCAGCCACGTCCGTCTCCGAACGCGAGCGGACCTTCACCAGTTCCAGGTAATTGTCGGTGAAGCAGCGCCAGAAGAAGCGCTCGACTTCGCCCAGCGCGTAGGCGTGCTCATAGGCGGCGACTTGCTGCGTGGTCTTCTCGACCAGCGCCCGCAACTGCGCCAGGAACGCCAGGTCCAGCGGGTGCGATACCGGCTGCGTTTCGGCGGTCTGCATCAACACGAACTTACCCGCGTTGAACAGCTTCGTGACGAGGCGCTTGCCCACCTTCAGGATGTTTGTGTCGAAGGCGGTATCGGTGCCCAGCCTCGCGTTCGCCGACCAGTAGCGCACGGCATCGGCGCCATACTCGTCCAGCAGGTGCATGGGCGTGATGACGTTGCCCTTGCTCTTGGACATTTTCTTGCGGTCGGGATCGAGCACCCAGCCGGAAATGCCCACATGATGCCAGGGAATGGTGCCCGAATGCAGCCAGGCCTTCACGATGGTGTAGAAGGCCCAGGTGCGGATGATCTCATGGCTCTGCGGACGCAGGTCGTTCGGGAAGAGCGCTTCGTGCCGGGCGTCATCCAACAGCCAGCCGGAGGAGATCTGCGGGGTAAGGGAACTGGTGAACCAGGTATCGAACACGTCCGATTCGGCCGTGAATCCATTGGCCTGGTTGCGCTGCGACTCGTTGAAGCCGGGCGGCGGCGTATCCATGGGATCGACCGGCAGCATGTCCGCGGTGGCCAGAATCGGCTCCTCGAACAGTGGGTTAGCCTCGCCATCCAGCTTGTACCAGACGGGGAAGGAGACGCCGAAGTAGCGCTGGCGCGAGATGCACCAGTCGAACTGCAGGTTCTCCGTCCAGATGCGATAGCGCAGCCGCATGAAGTCCGGATGCCAGGTGATCCGGTCGCCGCAGGCGATGAGCTCTTCTTTCTTGTCCAGCAGCCGCACGAACCACTGGCGCGTGGAGATGAACTCCAGCGGCTGTTCGCCCTTTTCGAAGTACTTCACGGCGTGGTCGATAGGCTTGGGCGTGCCCACCAGCGCTTCGCCCAGCAACTGCTCGACGATGATCTTGCGGGCTTGTTTGGTGGTCTTGCCGGCGATCTGCGCGTAGGCCGCGTTGGCCGCTTCCGGATGCAAGCTGTCCCAGTTGGGTTCGCCGTAGGCGACCGGCATCAGCCGCCCGTTGCGCCCGACGATCTGGCGGTTCGGCAAGCCCTGCTCGCGCCACCAGCGGACGTCGGTGGCATCGCCGAAGGTGCAAACCATGAGGATGCCGGTGCCCTTTTCGGGGTCGGCCAGTTCGCTGGGGAAGATCGGCACCGGAGCGTGGAAAATCGGTGTCACCGCGCGCTTGCCGAAGTAAGACTTATAGCGCGGGTCATCGGGGTGCGCTGTCACGCCAACGCAGGCGCCCAGCAGTTCCGGACGCGTCGTGGCGATGACGAAACTCGCATCCGTGCCTTCGATGCCGAAGCGGATGTCGTGGAAGTGGCCTGGGGTGTTGCGGTCTTCTACTTCGGCCTGCGCGACGGCGGTCTGGAAATCGACATCCCACATGGCGGGCGAATCCACGGCGTAGATGTGGCCCTTGCGATAAAGGTCGATGAAGCTTAACTGCGCGGCTTTGCGGCAGCGCGTGTCGATGGTGGAGTATTCCTGCGCCCAATCCACGGATAGCCCAATGCGGCGCCACAACGCCTTGAAGACCTCTTCATCTTCCGCGGTCAGCTTCAGGCAAAGCTCGATGAAGTTGGCGCGCGAGATGGAGACGGGGTTCTTCTCCTTCGCCGCCGAGGCCGGATCGAAGTTGGGCACGTAGTGGAGCGCCGGATCGCAGCGCACGTTGAAGTAATTCTGCACGCGCCGCTCGGTGGGCAGGCCGTTGTCGTCCCAACCCATGGGATAGAAGATGTTGCGGCCGTTCATGCGCTGGAAGCGCGCCATCACGTCGGTGTGGGTATAGGAAAACACATGTCCCACGTGAAGGGAGCCCGAAACAGTTGGCGGCGGCGTATCCACCACGAATGTCTCCGACCGGCCGCGGCTGGGATCGTAACGGTGGGTGCCGTCCGCCGCCCAGACCCGATCCCACCGTTCTTCGGCCTGCTTGGATTCAAAGTGCTTCGGAAGTTGCGAGATATCCATTCGGCTTCGCGATTACTCCGTTTCGCCGATACGCAGGCCAACGATAAAGCGATAGACGAGGAGAAGCAGGACTGCCCCGGCCGCGGCGGTAGCGTAGCCGATCGGTTCGCCGGGAAACCACCAGCCCTGGAGCCATGCAATGCTGGTAACCAGGCTGCCGCCGCAGACACCCAGAATCGCCGACGTGATGCGGCCGCCCGTGTCGTGACTGGGCATGATGACGTTGCCGATGGCGCCCACAATGAGGCCGACCAACGCTGTAGAGAAGACAGGAAACATGAGAAAACCTTTCCGCTGGGGTTTAACCTTTTAGTGTAGCCCAGCGGGTAAGGGGCCGGGCTTCCATGGTTCCGGTGTGCGCTTTCGCACGTCGCCGGCGAAAGTACAATAGCCAACTTCAAAGCGGCCTCATATACTTGGAGGGCTCTCAAACAAACCGGTTCAGGGATTGGAAGCGATGTACGTGAATCGTGAGATAAATGCTTCCTTTGCGGCCCGCCACCGTGCGGTGCTTGTCGAAGATAGCCTCGCCGACGTGTTCATCATCGGTGAGATCGTGCGTAACAGCGGGCTTCCGCTCGATTTGGATGTGTTAACCGATGGCGAGCAGGCGCTGGATCACTTTGCCGGCCTGCAGCGGGATCCGGAGTTGCCGCGCCCCGACGTCGTGCTTCTGGATCTGAATCTGCCCCGGCGCAGTGGGCATGAGGTGTTGGCCTGGCTGCGGTCCACCCCCGCTTTCGTTAATCTGCCGGTGATCGTCGTGACCTCGTCGGATGCGGACGCCGACCGCCGCGCCGCCGAACGGCTCGGGGCCAGCGCCTACTTCCGCAAGCGCTTCAGCTATGAGGAATTCCTCTCCTTGAATGAAGTCATTGAAGGTGTCCTGGCCGGCGAGCCCGAAGCGGAGGCGCGCTGTGAACCGCTGGCCGCCGCTAGAGCTTCGGCGGCGTGACAACGTTTCGCGGATCGCCTGCGTAATAGCTCCAAAGGTTATCGATCGACAGCGCCAGCCCTGCTTCCAGCACCTCCGGTGTAATGCCCGCGCAGTGCGGCGTGAGAACCACATTATCCAGGAGGGTCAAGGGATGGGCGGCGGGCAGAGGTTCGCTTTCGAACACATCCAGTCCCGCTCCGGCGATGCGGCGCTCGGCTAGTGCCGCCGTGAGTGCCTTTTCGTCCACAATGGGACCGCGCGCCGTGTTGACGAAGATGGCGCCCGGCTTCATCATCGCGAACTGCGCCGCTCCCACGAAACCCAGCGTCTGATCGGACTGGCGCAGGTGCAGGCTGACGACGTCACTGGTGCGCAGCAGGCGGTCCAACTCGACAAGCTCGAAGCCCAGCGCCGGATTCGGATGCATGGTCCAGGCAATCACCTTCATCCCGATCCCCTGTCCGAGCTTCGCGAACTGCCGCCCAATGGCGCCAAGGCCGATGATGCCTAGGGTCTTGCCCTGCAACTGCACGCTCTGCCCGCGCGGCCACTGGCCCGCCACGACTCCCGCATGGACGGGGATGATGCGCCGCGCCACGGCCAGCGTCAGCATCAGGCAATGCTCCGCGATGGACGGCGCGGCCACCCCTGGCGTATTGGTCACCGTCACGCCGTGCGCGGCCGCCGAGGCCAGGTCCACGTTGTCGGTACCGGTGCCCCACAGCGACAGCACCTTCAGCTTCGGGCAGGCATCGAACACGCGCGGGGTGAACTTGCAGGACGACCGGATGTTGATGACCGCCTCGGCGTCGCGGATGCGCTCGATTAACGCCTCTTCCGATCCCGGCAGCGTGTCGTAATAGCTCACCGGCGTCTTCTCCAGCAGCGCCCTGTAAGCGGCACTGGCGCCCATCACGGCGGGGAAATCGTCGGGAATCACAATGTGAGGCATGCGGGTGAGATCACTTCCTTGTCAGCAGTTGGAGCATTTCGCGAATGCCGACGCCGGCGAAGAAGAGCAGGGCGGCGGCAAGAATCAGGTTTAGCACGCGCGAGGCCTGAAATGTTTTACCCACCCAGGCCACGCGATTGTTCATGATCAGCAGCGTGAGTGCCAGCAGGGGCAACAGCATGGCACCGGTAAGGCCGAATGCCAGCTGCAGTTGCTCGACAGGCCAGCGCACCAGCACCAGTGGCAGTGTGGCCAGCAGCGCCAGATAGCCGCGGTACGGCGTGGAACGCTCCACTTCGCCTGGGGCCGCATCGCGCGTGCTCCGGCCGCGGCGCAAGGCCAGGAAGTCGGCGAACAGATAAGGCAGGCTTTGCCACACACCTAGCAATGCGGACGCTACGGCGGCCCAAAAACCCGCCAGGAAAATCCATTTGCCCGCGGGGCCGAGGCTTTTCGCCAGTTGATCGGCCAGCAGCAGAGCTAGCCCCGTGCCTTGCCCCTTGACCTGGACGCGCGATCCGATGATGACCACGGCCATGCCGAAGATGCCGATGACGATGTAGGACAGTGTGATGTCGAAGCGGCAGGCTTTCAAGCCTTCCACGCCCGTGCGTCCTTCCTCGCGGATCCAGTAACCGTAGCTGATGAGGGCCATCGTCCCGCCAATTGCGCCGATGAGCCCAACTACCCAGCCCGATGCCTGGGTAGAGGGCAGCGATGGAATCAGCCCGCGGCCCACGGCCGCAAAGTCGGGGGCCAACAGGAAGGCCGTCAGCACGACGGTGAAGAACATCGCGCCGACACACAGGGCCAGCACGCGCTTGAGGGCTTCGTAGCCGCCAAACCACACCAACGCCATGCCACCTAGTGCATGCACGGCCGCCCAGAAGAAACGCGAATCCTGGGCCACGCTGCCGATGGGGAGGACGGCGGTGGCGGCAATGCCGCAGGCGCTGGCCAGCATCGCTCCGGTGACGAACGTGAACAGCAGCAGGTAGGCGAGGAATACCCATTGGATCCAGCGCCCCAACCGCAGCACCCAGCCTTCCAGTAACGTCATGCCGGTGGCCATCTGCCAGCGGGCGATGCCTTCCGTCAGGGTCCACTTCAACAACACGCCAGCCGGCACCGCCCACAACACAGCCATACCCGCATGCGCACCGGCCAGGCTGCCGGTGAGAATGTCGCCTGCCCCCACACTGGTGGCCGTAAGCAGGATGGCGGGCCCGACCGCGGATAGCCGCGAGGGCGTAGGCGTCGCCGGAGTAGGTGCGCTTGCCACGATCCTATCGAGCTTACGCGATTTGGGACTTCCTCCGCCGCTCGTTTACGCTATCGAGATGGCGTTGCGGCGAATTTCCCTGGCATCCTGGATGCTCGCCGCGATTGGGGCCGGGTTGCTGGTGGGCTTTCTGTTTCCGCATGCCGCGCGGCATTTCGAGATTGCCGGCACGATCTTTCTGCGCCTGATCCGCTCGGTTATCGCGCCCGTGCTCTTCGGTGTGCTGGTGTCGGCGGCGGCCCGCGCGCGTTCCGCGAATGAGTTCGGTGGCCTGGCTCTGCGATCTGTTATTTACTTCGAGCTTGTCACGGCATTGGCGCTGCTTACCGGGTGGATCGCCGTGGCTATCGCGCAGCCGGGCGCTTCGTTCCACTACGTATCGAAGGCCGAGGCGATGCAGGCGCCACTGGCCGGCGAGCTTCTTAGCGCGGCCTTCCCCACCAGCATTCTGGACGCGATGGCGCGGGGCGATATCCTGCAGATCGTCATCTTTACCTCGCTGTTCGCCGCTGCCTGCACCGCCATTGGCGAGCGCTCGCGGGCCGTCACCCGCTTTGCCGAAGCTGTGACCGCCGTCTCCTTTCAATACACGCGTTACATCATGTACCTGGCGCCGCTGGCGGTATTCGCCGGTATCAGCAATACGGTGGCTCAGAATGGCGCGACGGCTCTTGGGGGTTTGGCGAAGTTCGTGGTTACGGCGTGGATCGCGCAGGTGTTCTTCGCGCTGTTGGTGTTCGGCGGCAGTGTCTGGTTTTCACGAACTCCACTGCGGCTGTTCCTCGAACACGCGAAGGCGCCGGTGCTGGTGGGCTTTGCGACCACATCGAGCGCCGCCGCGCTGCCGCAGACCCTGGAAAGCCTGGAAGCGATGGGCGTACCGCCGCGCATTGCCGGCGTGGTGACCCCGCTCAGCCTCTCGCTGAACATGACGGGAAGCTGTGTTCACCTGGCCATGGGCGCGCTGTTCGCCGCGCAGACAGCGGGCATTGCGCTTGCCCTTTCGCAGCAGGTGGCGATCCTGGCGGTGCTCAAACTTACAAGCAAGGGCGTGGCCGGCATTCCCCGCGCGAATCTGGTGATCCTGGCAGGGCTGTTCTCGACCTTCCATTTGCCTGCCGAGGTTCTACCGGTACTGCTGGGCATCGACGCGCTGATTGACCCGGTGCGCACCAGTGTCAACGTGCTGGGCCACTTCGTGGCCGCTCCCGTGATTGCCCGGTTGGAGCGGGGCACTCCCGTTGCCCCGCTTTCGGCGTGAAGCCTCTTTCGGAACGCCGGCGCCCGCTGTTACCATCACCCTCGTGAAGGCCGCCTATACGCCACAGCCCAGCTTTCGCGACTTCCTACGCGAACAACTCGCGGCCCGCTGTGCGCGCAATCCGCAGTACTCGTTGCGAGCCTTTGCGAACTATCTCGGGGTTAACCACTCCACGCTTTCGCAGATGCTGCGTGGCAAACGGGCGCTCAGTCCGGAGGCCATCGCCAAGTTTTCGGACAAGCTTGGCCTGACGCCGAAGCAGGCCGCGGATTGGATGGAGTCCGAACGCCACCAGCCGGCCGCGGCACCCTCCGCGCGGCTGCTCGCCCTGACGAGGGACACCGCGGAACTATTGGAGGACGGACTTGGCTTCGCCATCCTGGAACTGCTGCGGCTGCCGGGCTTTCAAACCGACGGCCGCTGGATCGGGCGCATGCTGGGCGCTACGCCCGACGAAGTTAATCTCACGCTCACGCGGCTGTGCCGGCTGGGCTTCCTGCGCATGGAATCGCCCACGGAATGGAAGGATTGCTTTGGCGATGCCATCCTCGATTTGTCGCTCTTTGCATCCGTAGCGCTGCGGAACCTTGCGCGCGCCGCTGTTAATGCCAGCACCGTCACCCTTGCCGTGCCGTCCACTCACGTCCGGGAAGCCCTGGCGCGCATCGCCCGCTTCCGGTCGGAACTGGTGGCCTGGCTCGATCAGGCCTCCGGCAAGGATGCGGTCTACCGCCTCGACATCGACTTCTCACCTGTTACCCAGGTATATCCCCAGGAGGACCAATAACAATGGGCCAGCCCGTCGTTCAATGGCAGATTCTCAGCCGCAACCCCGAAACGCATTCCAGCTTCTACGCCAAACTCTTCGATTGGACGATCCAATCGAATAACCCGCTCGGCTACCGCATGGCGGATCCCGGTAGTGACCGCGGTATCCCCGGCGGTTTCTGGCCGGCGCCGCCGGAGGCCAAGGCGTTCGTGCAGCTCTTCATTGAAGTGGAAGATATGGACGCCACAATTGCCCAGGCGGCTACGCTCGGCGGCGCCGTGCTGCTGCCACCGCAAACCCTTCCCGGTGGCGACAAGATGGCCATTCTACGCGATCCGGAAGGCATGACCTTCGGCATTCACCGCGCCGCCCGCCTTTGACACAGATACGATGGGAACAGCCGCATGCCGAAGCTGAACCAACGCAGGATCGCGCGAACCGTTGGGCGCGTGTTGTTGATTGGCTTTGCGTTGATCGGCATGCTGGTGGCGGTTGTCACGCTGACGCCTTTGGTCTCCATCTGGGCTAATCTCTACTCTCCGGAATGGAATGCCCCGCGGGGCCGGACGTTGATCGTGCTGGGCGGCTCGCACCTTGGAATCGAACTGCCCGGCGACAGCACGTATTGGCGCGGCATCTACGCGGTGCAGGTCTGGCAGCAGGGCAATTTCGACAAGGTGCTGCTCTGCGGGCGGGAAACGGGCGGGCCTATGCGTTCGTTACTGTTGGCGGGTGGTGTTCCAGCGGCGGCTATCGTCGTGGAAGACCAGTCCGCCAATACGCGCGAGAATGCTCTGTTCGCGCGGAAAGTAACGGACCGGCTGGGCCTGCCTGAGCCCTACCTGCTGCTGACCAGCGACTACCATATGTTCCGCGCCCAGCGAGTCTTCGAGCATGCGGGCCTGCCTGTGATTCCCTGCCCCATTCCCGATGCCCGCAAGCGCGGCGCCAGCTACTTCGGGCGCTGGCCGGCGTTCCTGGACCTGGTGGCGGAAACCGCCAAGATCGCTGTGTATCAGGGCCGCGGCTGGCTTGGCAGACCCCGCTGAGTCCGGCGGCTTGGCCCGCGCCTGTGGTCCAATGGGGGCAATGCGCCGCCGCGATGCTTTACTGGGACTGCTTACCGCTCCGCTAGCCGCCGAAGACTGGCCGCAATTCCGCGGGCCCTCCGGACAGGGCTTCTCGACGGAACAGGGACTTCCGGTGAGTTGGAGCGATTCGAAGAACGTGCGCTGGAAGGTGCCGGTTCCGGGCTCTGGCTGGTCCAGCCCGTCCATTGCCAACGGCCGGATCTGGCTGACCACCGCGACGGACGACGGCCGCTCCTTGCGGCTGCTCTGCTTCGATGCCGCGAGCGGAAAGCAGCAGCTTGACGTGGAGGTCTTCCGCGTGAAGGACGCGGGCCCCGGCATTCACAAGAAGAACAGCTTTGCATCCCCCACCGCGATCCTGGACGGCGATTCCATCTATGTTCACTATGGGTTCTATGGCACGGCCTGCCTGAATACAAAGGGCGAGGTGCAATGGCGCCAGGTGCTGAAGTATGAGCCGCAGCACGGCCCCGGCGGGTCTCCGGCGTTGTTCGAAGATTCGCTGATCATTAGCTGCGACGGCTTCGACGCGCAGTACGTCGTCGCGCTGGATGCCCGTAGCGGCAAGGTCCGCTGGCGCACGCCGCGAGGTAAGGGAAACCAGGCCTACACGACGCCGCTGGTGATCAACGCGGGCGGCCAGCTTCAGGTGATCAGCCCGGGCGCGCATCATGCCTATGCTTATGACCCGCGCACCGGCAAGGAGCTTTGGTACATCGAGTATGGCGATGGCTTCTCGAATGTGCCGCGCCCCGTTTACGCGCACGGCCTGGTCTATATCTGCTCCGGCTTTTTCCAGCCGGTGCTATTTGCGGTGAAGCCCGATGGGCGGGGCAATGTGACGAAGAGCCATATTGCCTGGAGCCACTCGCGCGCGGTGCCGTTGACGCCCTCACCCGTCATTGCCGGGGATGAGTTCTACATGGTCAGCGATAACGGGATCGCCACTTGTCTGGATGCGGCTTCCGGCAAGCCGCACTGGCAGCAGCGAATTGGCGGGAATCATTCGGCGTCGCCGCTGCTGGCGGACGGCCGGATCTACTTTCTGAGTGAGGAAGGCGAGTGCACGGTGATTGCGCCGGGCAAACAGTATCGGGAACTTGGCCGGAGTCAGATAGGCGAGCGCACGCTGGCGTCGTTGGCGGTTTACGGCAAGGCTCTGTTTCTGCGGGGAGATCGCAGTCTTTACCGGATGGAAGGCTGAACAGCGCTTTACGGAAGCCGCGACCGTCCCGGCCGGGCACTCCGCCGATTCATTCCCGAGATCCAGGAGCCATCACCGTGAGTAAGCGCAACCGTATGGAAATCGATATCATCGGCCCAGAGATCCAACGCGCCACGTCACGCCCATCGACACGGTTCGCCGTCCGGTCTGCCCCGGCGCCGCAACGCAGCCGCCGTCGGAACTCGCGAGTATTAAATTGCAAAGCGAACCGACGGCTCCGGCCGCCTGACCTTTAGGGGAACTCCAGCGCCGTCACCAAGCCCGCGGATTGCCCCCCACCTTCCTCCGGCTGGTATTCAACAACAACTTTCTTCGCAGGATTTTGCGGCCCACAGGTGAACTCCACGGTGGCTTGGCCCCCCGTACGGATCACGATGCGGTTGGGGTCGTCGATAGTAAAAATCCGCGGGCCATCCGCCGTAGTGACATGCAGGCGCGCCTGTTTTCCCAGGCATTCCATGGCCGTCAGCGACCCCTCGGCCTGGGGCAACTGCGGCGGCAGAGGTTCGACGTCGCCGGGTGGGCGCGGGCCTTCTCTGCGCAATTGGGGACGCTCCGCCGCCGCCACTTCGGTGAGGGCTGTCTTCCCGGCATCCGGACTTCTCAGGTGGGCGATGAGCCGGTCAAGTTCGCTTTGCCCGGCGGGGTCCTTGGTGTACCCGTGGGCGCGCGTAGCGCTCTTCAAGGCGTCTTCGGGTTGCTTGCAGAGATACTGCGCCCAGGAGAGCAGGCGGAAGTAGCGCGCGGCCTGCTCTTCCTTCACGGCCTTGATCTGGATGAGTGCCGCCAGCGCCTGGTACTGGCGCTTCTCCAATAGCAGCAGACGCGCGGTTTCCATGCGCAGGTCGAAGTCGCCGGGAGTACGCTGGAGGGCTTGATCCAAGGCGATCAGCACTTTGGGGCGCGGCTGGCTTGAGGTGGCCATCAGGCGCGCGTAGTCGGTGTAGAGCTTGGCGTTGGGGCATCCGGCGGCGATGGCCTTGGCCATATGCTCCATCGCCACTTCGGCATTGCCACTTCGCCACTCCAGATAGGCCAGGGTCTCCGGAGCATCCCAGCGGCCGGTAGTGTCCACGGACTGCAGGCGTGCCTTGGCCGCGGCGTACTTGCCGATGCCGACCTCGAGGTTGGCAAGAGCGACCGCGACCGTCGCGGCGTCGACCGGTTCCGTCTTCGGGACCTCGGCGGCCTTGGAAAGCTTTACGTCGTAAACGGCGACCTTAATGCGGTCGCTTTTGGCATAGGACAGCAGATCATTGGAGATGCGTTTGAGGTCCCTGCCGTAGACGGTTTGCAATGCTTGCACGGGATCGCCGGTGAAGACCCTGGCGAGGAAATCGCTGAACTTGGGGCGATAGTCGTCACCGAGCATCAGCATGTGGACCAGCAGCCAGATCTGTGCATAGAACATGCCCATGCGATCTTTTTCGTTGTAGTAGGGCGACTGGTGGTCGGCGCGGAGAAGATCGGCCAGATCGATCAACTTGCTCTGTTGCAGTTGATACAGGCGGCCGGGAATGAACTCGCCGACGCGCACCTGCTTTCCGGCGGGCTTGAGGGTGGTGAACAACTCGGCATAGCCTTCATTGAGCCACACCGGCATCTTGGAGGTGCCGACCAGCGAGTTGATGAGCAGGTGCATGTACTCGTGGATGACGGTGGGATAATGCTCCTGGCTGGCGCGCATGAGGACGATGGAGTTGCGGTCCGGGCCAGGCAGAAAGTAGCCGGCGATGCCCTCCTTCGTCCGGAACGGGGCGAACTCCTTCTCGTTGCGGAAGGCGAAGATGCGGACGGGGAGTTCAGCCGGGGCGTCGATGGGCTGGTTGGTGATCTGGCGGAAGAAGGTGCGCAGTTGCTCGAAATAGAGAATCGCGTCGCGGCCGGTGCGCTCGCCGGCGGTGGTATAGAGTTCGAAGTGATCGGTCTGGATGCGCAGCCAGGGGTCGGCGGCGGACCCCGTGGCCGTCAGCGTGACAGCGAGAAGCGCAACAAAAGCTATGCGCGGCATGACGGGATTGTAGCGATTTTGGGTGGTGCAACGCTTGGGCGGCGGTTTACTTTAGGGATATGTGGTCGGAGTTGGGACGGGATGACCGGGCGGCGTGGGGCCTCTACGCGGGCAGCGCGGCGGAGCCATATCGCGTGCAGGCCGACGTGGCGCCGCGGATCACGCACTGCACGTGTCCCAGCCGGCGTTATCCCTGCAAGCATGGCGATGCACTCCTGGCGATGCTGGAGGGGGCGCCCGAGCGTTTCCCAAGGGAGGAGCCGCCGGAGTGGGTAGCCGATTGGCTGGCGGGCCGGGAGGCGAAGGCCAGCCGCCGGGCGCAGGGAGTGGTGGATGAGGCCGCCCGTGCCAAGCGCGTCGAGCAGCGGGAGGCGCGCGTGACCCAGGGTCTGGACGAATTGGAGCTTTGGCTGCGGGATCTGGTGCAGCAGGGGCTGGTCCAGGCGCCGTCGAAGCCCTACACGTTCTGGGATAACGCCTCGGCGCGGTTAGTCGATGCCCAGGCGCCGGGGGCGGCGCGCATGGTGCGCGAGCTGGGGGCGATCGCCATGGCGAGCGTTGGGTGGCAGGAACGCATGGTGCGTGCCCTGGGCAGGCTGACGCTACTGATCCAGGCGTGGCGGCGGCTCGATCAGCTGCCGGAGCCGGCGCAGGCGGATGTGCGGTCCGTGGTGGGCTTTACGGTGCCACAGGAGACCGTGCTGGCAACCGAACCGGTGCGCGATGCGTGGCTGGTGGCGGGGCAACGGGAGGTTTTCGGCGAGCGGATGGCAACCCGCCGCACCTGGCTCCTGGGTCAGATCTCCCAGCGCGCCGCCTTGCTGCTGGAGTTCGGCATGCAGGAAGGCAGCCTGCCGCCAGCGCTGGCGACCGGCAGCGTGATTGACGCGGAACTGTGTTTCTATCCGGGCGCCGCGCCGCTGCGGGCCTTGGTAAAGGCGAACTACGGCTTGATGGAGAGGCCAGGCGAGCTGCCATGCGCGGCGAGTGCCGCCGTCTGTCAGGAGGCACTGGCGGCACGGTGCGCGGCGAATCCGTGGACGGAGCGGCAGCCCGTGCCATTGCGTGCCGTAGTGCCCGTGCGGGACGGAGCGCAGTGGTATCTGCGCGATGACAGCGGCGCGTTGCCGGCGTTCGAACATAGCCATCTCCTCGGGGTTTCCGGCGGGCGTCCGGTGGATGTCTTCGCCGAATGGGATGGCGTGAAGCTGGCGCCGCTGCTGGCGGTGAAGGGGCGGCGGTTTGTGCGGTTGCCGAATCCGCAGGTTTAGCGCACCGCGATCGTGACTGGCCGTGAAACGCGTCCCGCCGCGCGCAGCACCACCTCGACGGCATCGCCCGCTGGGGCATCCGCGGGCACTTGGAAGCGCACCCGATAGACACCGGTGCGGTTAGCCATAAGCTCGGCCCCGTGGACAACGGCGGGTTGCCCGCCGATCGTCAGTTCCAGCGAAGCGAGCACGCCGGGAGCGGGGTCGGGGCCGCCGACGCCGGCAGGGAAGGGCGGATCCACTTCACCCAGGCCGGTGGCGAGCAACGATGCTTCGGCTCCGCGTTGCACAGGGTTCGCCGTGTCCGCCAGAGTGCTGCCGTCGGGACCGTACGCGAAAGCCTGCCCGGTGCCCTGCGCGCTGGTGGTGAAGATGCCGGGCTGCGCCGGGGCGACGACAAAGTTCTCCGGCACGGATATCGTATCGCCGCGGCGTACCAGCAGTTGATGCTGGGTATTGGCGGGGAGTCCGTACGGCACCTGCGCATTAATCTGGCCGTCGCTGGTGTATAGCAGGGGAAGCGGCCGGCCGCCCAGCAACACCTCGGTGCGATTCAATTCGTTGGGCAGCGGCGGATCGGGCGCCGACCCTTCGCCGTCGGCGAGACCGGAGCCGAGCACGGTGATCAATTGACCCGGCGCGACGGGGAGTCCGGTCTCAAGCGTGGCCGAATGACGCAGCGAGCCGGGCTGGAGCAGAGGAATCCGCTCGCCGGTCACGACGGAGCCTTGCAGCAGCGCCGCGCTCAACGCAAGGCGCCCACCGGCACTGCCATAGGCATAGACGCTAAGGA